>JAZKHS010000020.1:0-13650 GCA_040385265.1 Pseudomonadota bacterium
TGTCTGGAAAAAAACGCCGGGTTTAAGTTACATTCGGCCGGAAGCCCCTCGTCTATGGATGGTACCTTGAGCCACAGTGAGCAGAGACCCCTGCGCGTACTGCAGATCACCGACTGCCACCTGTTCGGCAATACGGAAGGGAAGCTCCTCGGCCTGAACACCGAAGGCAGCCTCCTGCACGTGCTGCAACTGGTCGCCCGCGAGCAGTCCCGGATTGACCTGGTCCTGGCGACCGGGGACCTGTCCCAGGACGGTTCGCCGGAGTCCTATCGCCGCTTCCAGGGTCATTTGTCGCAAATTGGCGCCCCCAGCTACTGGCTGCAGGGCAACCATGACCTGACCGAACCCATGGTCAACGTGCTGGGTGGCGAGAGCCATCTCAGCCCCTGCCTGGTCAGCATGGGCGACTGGCGCATCATCATGCTCAACTCCAGCGTGGAGCATGAGGTTCCCGGCTATTTCCAGCCTACCGAGCTGGAGTTCCTGCAGCAGGCCCTGGCCCACACCCGCGGTCACCATACCCTGGTCTGCCTGCACCACCACCCCCTGCCCATGGGCTGCCACTGGCTGGATAACCAGGTGGTGCTGAATGCCGGCGAGTTCTGGTCCATCGTCGATGCCTTCGACCATGTCCGCGGCATCCTCTGGGGCCATGTGCACCAGGAGTCGGACCGTGTCCGCAACGGCGTGCGCCTGCTGTCGGCGCCGTCCACCTGCGTCCAGTTCAAGCCCAACAGCCACGAGTTCGCGGTGGACTCGGCGGCGCCCGGCTATCGCTGGCTGGACCTGCATGCCGACGGGCGCATCGACACGGCCGTGTCCCGGGTCAGCGGCGTCGTCTTCGATGTCGATGTGGCCAGCACCGGCTACTGATTCCCGCCCACGCTGCTACCCTGAGAGCTTCTGGCGATGCGTCGCCGCTGCCGTCCTTGCACCCGCGCTGCTCCGATGAACGATCTCGTCTATATCCACGGTTTCCTGAGTTCCCCGCAGTCCCTCAAGGCACGCCAGCTGGTGGCCTGGGCGCGCGCCCGGCATCCGGACCTCACCCTGCATGTGCCGGCCCTGCCGGTGGACCCGGTGGAAGCCCTGGGCCTGCTCGAGTCCACCCTGGCGTCGTGTAATACGCCTCCCGGGCTGATTGGCAGCTCGCTAGGCGGTTTTTATGCGAATATCCTTGCCTCCCGCCATGGCCTGCGCGCGGTGCTGGTGAACCCGGCGGTGCATCCGCACCAGGTGATGGCGGAGTACGTGGGACCACAGCACAACTACCACACCCACCTCGTGAGCATGGTGACGCCCGGCCACTTCCGCTGGCTGGAGCACATGGAGGTGGCGCCGCCCTATCCGCGCCGCCTGTGGGTGCTGCTGGAGACGGGCGACGAAACCCTGGATTACCGGCTGGCCGAGCGTTTCTACGCCGGCTGCCATCTTGATATTGCGCCAGGCGGCTCCCATGCCTATGAAGGCTTCGTGGAGAAGCTGCCGGCAATTTTGGAATTCCTCAGCCAGAAGAGCGTATGAGTAATAACTACACAGCAGAAGCCATCGAGGTGCTCTCGGGCCTGGACCCGGTCCGCAAGCGCCCGGGCATGTACACCGATACCACGCGCCCCAATCACCTTGCCCAGGAAGTCATCGACAACTCCGTCGACGAGGCGCTGGGCGGCTACGCCACCCGCATCGAGGTCGTGCTCTACAAGGACGGCTCGCTGTCGGTGAGCGATGACGGCCGCGGCATGCCGGTGGACATCCATCCCGAGCACAAGGTGTCGGGCGTCGAGCTCATCCTCACGCGCCTGCATGCGGGCGGCAAGTTCTCCAACAAGAACTACCAGTTCTCCGGCGGCCTGCATGGCGTCGGCGTGTCGGTGGTGAATGCGCTGTCGAAGCACCTCATTGTCACGGTGCGGCGCAACGGAAATGTCTACCAGCAGGAATTCCGCAATGGCGACGCCGCCACGCAGCTGGCGACCATCGACACCGCGCCCAAGAAGCAGACCGGCACCACGGTGCGCTTCTGGGCCGATGACAAGTATTTCGACAGCCCCAAGTATTCGGTAACCCGCCTCAAGCATGTGCTGAAGGCCAAGGCTGTGCTTTGCCCACGGCTCACCGTGGTGTTCACGGACGAAGCCTCGGGCGAGACCGATACCTGGTTTTATGAGGACGGCCTCAAGGATTACCTGAAGGAAGCCACGCGCGAGTACATCACGCTGCCGGAAGAGCCCTTCGTCGGCGTCTTCAGCGCCAAGCTGGAGACCGTGGACTGGGCGGTGCAGTGGCTGCCGGAAGGCGGCGAGCTGGTGCAGGAATCCTACGTCAACCTGATTCCCACTGCCCAGGGCGGCACCCATGTCAACGGCCTGCGTACCGGCCTGCTGGAGGCGCTGCGCGAGTTCTGCGAGTTTCGCAGCCTGCTGCCGCGCGGCATCAAGCTGTCGCCGGAAGATGTCTGGGAGCGCTGCGTCTTCGTGCTCTCGCTGAAGATGCAGGATCCGCAGTTTGCCGGGCAGACCAAGGAGCGGCTGTCCTCGCGCGAGTCGGCCAGCTTTGTGTCGGGTGTGGTGAAGGATGCCTTCTCGCTCTACCTGAACCAGCACACCGATGTCGCCGAGCAGCTGGCCGAGCTGGCCATCAGCAATGCGCAGAAGCGCCTGCGCCAGAGCAAACAGGTGGCGCGCAAGAAGGTCACCGCCGGACCCGCGCTGCCGGGCAAGCTGGCGGATTGCTCCGGCTCCGACATCACCCGCTCCGAGCTCTTCCTGGTGGAAGGCGACTCCGCCGGTGGCTCCGCCAAGCAGGCGCGCGACCGCCAGTTCCAGGCGGTGATGCCGCTGCGCGGCAAGATCCTCAATACCTGGGAAGTGGATTCCGGCGAGATCCTCGCCTCGCAGGAAGTGCATGACATTGCCGTGGCGATCGGCGTCGACCCGGCCTCGGACAAGCTCGACGGCCTGCGCTACGGCAAGATCTGCATCCTCGCCGACGCCGACTCCGACGGCCTGCATATCGCCACCTTGCTGTGCGCATTGTTCGTGAAGCATTTTCGCCCTCTGGTGGAGCGCGGCCACATCTTCGTGGCGATGCCGCCTCTGTACCGCATCGACCTCGGCAAGGAAGTGTTCTATGCCCTCGACGAGGACGAGAAGCGCGGCATCCTCGACCGCCTGGAATCCGAGAAGAAGAAGGGCAAGCCCAATGTGCAGCGCTTCAAGGGCCTGGGCGAAATGAATCCGCTGCAGCTGCGCGAGACCACCATGGCGCCGGATACCCGCCGCCTGGTGAAGCTGGTGCTGGATGACCCCAAGCAGACGCACGACATGATGGACATGCTGTTGGCCAAGAAGCGCGCCCCGGATCGCAAGAGCTGGCTGGAATCCAAGGGCAACCTGGCTGAGGTGGAAGTATAAATATGACCGAATCCCTGGATCTGGATCTGGACGGCAGCGAACGCCGCCAGATGGGTACGTTCACCGAGCAGGCCTATCTCAACTATTCCATGTACGTGATCATGGACCGCGCGCTGCCGCATATCGGCGACGGTCTCAAGCCGGTGCAGCGGCGCATCGTCTACGCCATGAGCGAGCTCGGCCTCAAGAATACGGCCAAGTACAAGAAGTCGGCGCGTACCGTCGGTGACGTGCTGGGCAAGTACCACCCGCACGGTGACAGCGCCTGCTATGAGGCCATGGTGCTGATGGCGCAGCCCTTCAGCTACCGCTACCCGCTGGTGGACGGCCAGGGCAACTGGGGCTCGCCCGACGATCCCAAGTCCTTCGCCGCGATGCGTTATACCGAGTCGCGCCTGTCGCCCTATGCCGACGTGCTGCTGTCCGAGCTCGAACAGGGCACGGTGGACTGGCAGCCCAATTTCGACGGCACCATGGACGAGCCCAAGGTGCTGCCGGCACGCCTGCCCAACCTGCTGCTGAATGGCACTACGGGCATCGCCGTGGGCATGGCCACCGACGTGCCGCCGCACAACCTCAAGGAAATCGCACGCGCCTGTATCGCCTTGTTGCAGGATCCGGGCATTTCGCTGGATGAACTTTGCGAGATCGTGCCGGGACCCGA
Organism: Pseudomonadota bacterium; assembly: GCA_040385265.1. GTDB lineage: Bacteria > Pseudomonadota > Gammaproteobacteria > Pseudomonadales > Moraxellaceae > UBA2031. Next base: position 4,078 of record JAZKHS010000020.1, read on the forward strand.
CCTGCCGACGCGCGCCGAGATCATCACGCCGCGCCATGAGCTCATCAACATGTACGCCACCGGCCGTGGCGGCTACCGCATGCGCGCCGTGTACGAGGTGGAAGACGGTGACATCGTGGTGACGGCGCTGCCCTACCAGGTGTCGGGCGCCAAGGTGCTGACCCAGATCGCCGACCAGATGCAGGCCAAGAAGCTGCCGCTGGTGGCCGACTTGCGCGACGAGTCGGACCACGAGAACCCGACCCGTCTGGTCATCGTGCCGCGCTCCAACCGCGTCGATGTCGAGCAGTTGATGAACCACCTGTTCGCCACCACCGACCTCGAGACCACCTATCGCGTCAACATGAACGTGATCGGCCTGGACGGAAAGCCGCAGGTGAAAAACCTGATGGACTTCCTCACCGAATGGCTGGAGTTCCGCCTGCTGACGGTGCGTCGCCGCCTGCAGCACCGCCTGGACAAGGTGAATGACCGCCTGCACATCCTCGACGGCTTGCTGGTCGCCTTCCTCAATATTGATGAAGTCATCCGCATCATCCGCGAGGAAGAAAAGCCCAAGCAGGTGCTGATGGAGCGCTTCGGCATCTCCGACATCCAGGCTGAGGCCATCCTCGACCTCAAGCTGCGCCACCTGGCCAAGCTGGAGGAGATGAAGATCCGTGGCGAGCAGGACGAGCTTGCCATCGAGCGCAAGGGCCTGGAAAAGCTGCTGGGTTCGCACCAGGAAATGAAGAAGCTGCTGGTGAAGGAATTCACCGAGGACATGAACAAGTACGGTGACGAGCGCCGCTCGCCCATCGTGCAACGCAAGGAAGCCCAGGCCCTGTCCGAGACCGAGCTGACGCCGAGCGAGCCGGCCACCGTGGTGCTGTCCACCATGGGCTGGGTGCGCCAGGCCAAGGGCCACGAGGTTGATGGCGCCGGGCTTTCCTACAAGGCCGGCGACAGCTTCTTTGCCAAGGCCGAAGGGCGCAGCAACCAGATGGCGCACTTCGTCGACTCCACCGGGCGCAGCTATTCGCTGCTGGCTTCGTCGCTGCCTTCCGCCCGCGGCCAGGGTGAGCCGCTCTCCGGAAAGCTGAATCCGCCGCCGGGTGCCAGCTTCCGTGGCGTGCTCATGGGCGAGAACCACACCCTGGTGGTAATGGCCTCCAGCGCCAGCTACGGCTTCGTCGCCACGCTGGGTGACCTCGAGGCCGGCAACAAGAACGGCAAGGCGGTGCTGAATGCGCCGGATGGCGCCACCGTGCTGACGCCGGTGCTGGTGCATAATCGCGAGGAGGACCTGCTGGCGGTGTTGTCCACCGAGGGCCGCCTGCTGGTATTCCCGGTCAAGGACCTGCCGCAGCTGTCCAAGGGCAAGGGCAACAAGCTCATGAACATTGCGCCAGACGAGAACGAGAGCGTGCTTGCCATCCAGGTGTTGCAGCCGGGGCAGAAGCTCACCGTGGTCGCCGGCAGCCGTCATGTCACCCTCAAGTGGAGCGACATGGAGATCTACCGCGGCGAGCGCGGTCGTCGCGGCGCCAAGCTGCCGCGCGGCTTCCAGAAGGTGGATGGCATGCGCCTCGGGGAGTAAGGCGCGGCGGTGGCATGGCCGTCTTCGTGGCGGCCTGTCGCGCCGCTTCGGGCATGGAGGCATGAAAAAAGCCGGCGGTTGCCGGCTTTTTTCATGCTGCGAATGTCGGAATTGAGCGTTGCGTTCCGCGCCTCAGTCCCGGTCCGTCGGCGTCAGGATCTGCAGGCTCTGGTTGGTGATGAGGCGGCGGTATTCGGGCGCGAACTCTTCCGCCACGGCAACCTGCTGCACCTCGTTCTCGCTGACGGCGAGCTGGAACGCGGTGCCGAGCCGGCAGGTGCCGCCGAGTGGGGACTGCGGCAGGCTGGTCAGGATGCGGCCGGACGGTGCGGTGTGGGCAAGCACGGCGGCGGTGTGCGGTGCGTCCTCGCCGTGCAGCACCCCGGCCTTGGCGCCCAGGCAAAGCTGGTTGTACCGGCTGCGTTCCTCGGAGGCGTCATTGACCAGCTGCAGGAAGAGCGCAGCGGCGGTCAGGGCCTGGAGTTCGCGCTCGCGGGGGTTGGCCTGGCTGAAGCGGACCAGCACGCCATCGGCACTGAAGGGCGTAGCCACTTCTCCGCCGTAGAGACGGGCGGCACGGTCAATGAACTGGTCGAACAGCTCCAGCATTTCGTCGGCCAGGTTGGCGCTGATGCGCGGCAGCAGGTTGTTCGGGTCGTCGATGGCGATATGCAGCAGGGTGACCGCGGGGGGGGCCGCCGGCAGAGCCACCGGCGCCGGCGCGGGGACAGGGGCGGTGACACTGCGCCCGGCCGGCGTGGCGCCGCCCGTTCCGGCAGGTGCCTGTCGGGCCAGCACCAGCCCCGCCGCGAAGACCAGCAGGTGCAGAAGGGCGGAGAGACCGATATTGCCCAGGTTCTCGCGGATGATCATGCCGCGCGGCGCTGTGTCCATGCGCAGGTCCACCCGGCCCAGGCCCTGCTGCTGCAGCGCCATGGGGGCGGAGAAGAGGCGGCCGTCATTGCGCGGGTTACCGGTTTCGGCGAGAAGCTCCTGGCCGGGGCTGAAGAGCCGCACGCTCTCGATGCCGGGCCGGTTTTCGTAGCGGCTGACCAGCACGGACAGGCTGACCATGTCGCGCGACAGCACCAGCGGGGCGGCCGCGTCGGCCAGTTGCTGGCTCAGCAGCGAGCCTTCCTGCCCCTGCTCGTTCCAGAGCGCGGTCTCGGTGCTGTTCAGCAGCAGCGCCCCATGCAGCACGAAACTGGCCGCCAATAGCGCTGCCCAGCGTCCGCTTCCCTTGTTTGCCATTGTCCGGTCCCCGTAGATGGCGGCGATTATAGCGGGGGCGGGCAGGGCGGCCTACGTCCGGGACAGGCATTTTACGGTGGCCTTGGGTACAATCGGCCGACTCCAGGGAATCCAGCCCAGCATGCGCGAAATCATCCTCATTACCATCGCCGGCCCGGACCGTCCGGGCATCAGCGCCCGCCTGACCCGCATCCTCGCCGATAACGAAGTCAACATCCTGGACATCAGCCAGGCCGTCATCCACGACCATCTTTCGCTGGGCATGCTGATCGAGACCCCGTCGGAGACCGGGTCGGCGCTGCTCATGAAGTCGGTGCTCTTCACCGCGCATGGCCTCGGCCTGACTGCGCTGTTCACGCCCATCTCCGCCGAGAGCTACCAGCACTGGGTGGCGGGACAGGGCAAGCCGCGCCATATCGTCACCCTGCTGGCGCGCAAGATCACCGCCGAGCACATCGCCGCGGTGTCGGCGCTGGTGGCCGAAAACGGCCTCAACATCGACGGCTTGCAGCGGCTGTCCGGGCGCGTGCCGCTGGAGAGCGAGCAGAAGCCGGATGCCTCGCGCAAGGCCTGCGTGGAGTTCTCCGTGCGTGGCGAGCCGCGCGACATCCAGGGCATGCGCGCCGCTTTCCTGCGCCTGGCCAACGAGCTCAACCTGGATATCGCCTTCCAGCGCGACAATGCCTTCCGCCGCAATCGGCGCCTGGTCTGCTTTGACATGGACTCCACGCTGATCCAGCACGAGGTCATCGACGAGCTGGCAAAAGCTGCGGGCGTCGGTGACCAGGTAGCGGAAATCACCGAGCGTGCGATGAACGGCGAGCTCGACTTCACCGCCAGCTTCCAGGCCCGCGTCGCCCTGCTCAAGGGCCTGGACGAGGCGGTGCTGTCCGGCATCGCCGAGCGCCTGCAGCTATCCGAGGGGGCCGAGCAGCTCATTCGCACGCTGAAGGCGCTGGGTTACAAGACCGCCATCCTTTCCGGCGGCTTCACCTACTTTGGCCATTACCTGCAGCAGAAGCTGGGCATCGACTATGTGCATGCCAACGAGCTGGAAATCGAGGGCGGCAAGGTCACCGGCAATGTCGTGGGTCGCGTCGTCGACGGTCAGCGCAAGGCAGAGTTGCTGCGCGAGATTGCGGCGAAGGAGGGCGTGGACCTGGAGCAGGTGATCGCGGTGGGTGACGGGGCCAACGACCTGCCCATGCTCGGCATCGCCGGCCTCGGCATCGCCTTCCGCGCCAAGCCCCTGGTCAAGCAGAATGCCAAGCAGGCGATCTCCACTCTGGGCCTGGACGGCATTCTCTACCTGCTCGGCGTGCGTGACCGCGACCTCGAGCATTCGCGCTGAGGCGCGCGGGCGGAGGGGGTGGGCGAGTCCATGCCTCCGGATGCCCGGGCAGAAGCTGGCGGCGGCCAGCATGAAAAAAGCCGGCAATTGCCGGCTTTTTTCATGCCAGAGCCTCAGCCCTGGTTCTCATAGTGCATGGTCTCGCCCGGGGGCTGCAGGAAATAACCCTGCAGGTACTGCACCCCCAGCGTCCACAGCTTGGACAGGGTCTGCGCGTTCTCGACATAGGAGACGATGACCTTCTTGTCGACGTCACGCAGCTCGCTGGTGAGCTTGCGGATATTGCCCATGCCCTCCTCGTTGCTCATGTCCTGGGTAAAGGAGCGGTCAAGCTTGATATAGGACGCCGGCACGTGCTTGAGCGTGTTGAGCGGGTTCAACGTGGTGCCGAAGTAGCTGATGGCCACCGGGCAGCCCGCCTGGGTCAGGGCCTCGGCCTGGGCGGCGGCCGCCTTCAGGTAGGTGACCACGTCGTGTTCCGTGAATTGCAGCACGATGGGTGAGCCGGAGGGGTCGATGGCCTTGGACAGCTTGCTGATCCATGCCGGCAGGCTGCTGTCCTGCAGCGATTCTGCGGTCAGGTTGACCAGCATGCGCGTGTTGGGGCTGTTGCGGGTATGTTCCTTCAACTGCTTTGCCGCGTTCAGCATCACCCAGCGGTCGATGCGTGCGCCGAGCTGGTGTCTGTGCGCGACCGGCATGAATTCGTCCGGCGTCAGCAGCTTGCCGTCGGGCAGGGGCATGCGCACGAAGACCTCGTAGAACTCGCCATTGCCGCCTTCCACATCCACCAGCGGCTGGTAGTAGAGCTTGAACTTGCTGTTGTCGATGGCATCGACCAGAAGCTCCAGCATGGCGGAGTCGGAGCTCCCTGCCTGTTCGGCCGGGTTGTAGGTATGCACGCCGTTGCCGCCACCCTGCTTGATCCTGGCGGCGGCGCCGAGTGCGCGCGATAGCATCTCCTCGGGCTCCGGCGCGGTTTCGCCGATCATGGCCAGGCCAATGCTGAGGGTGGTCTGCTGGGTCTTGCCGCCGGGCAGCTGGAAGAGCTGGTCGTGCACCTGCTGGCAGGCCTGCAGCGCCAGCTCCTGGGCTTTCTCGGGGTCGAGACCGGGCACCATCGCGGTAAAGCTGGAGTCGCTGAAGCGGGACAGCGTGCCGGCGCCGAAGGAGTTGCCGAGCGTGGTGGCGAGGCCCTTGACCAGGGCGTCAGCGCCGGCCAGTCCGTGGGCGGCGCTGACCTGGGGCAGATTGTCGATGACGAGGCAGAACAGGGCGTAGCGTGACTTGTCCTTGCGCGCCTTGTGCACGGCGGCGGTCACGTCTTCCTCGAAGCGCTGGCGGTTGGGCAGCCCGGTGAGCGAGTCCATGCTGGTCGCTTCCTTCAGCTTTTCGGCCAGCAGCGCGGCATTACCGTCGCCATCGTCGTGGCGAATGATGATCTGCGTGCAGGGCTCGCCGTCATAGCTGGCAGACGAGAGCTGCATCATGGCGTCGATGGTGTCGCCGTCGGCCTTCTTGCCATGGAAGCGCAGGTCCTCGGAGGCGCCGCCACCCTTGCCGTAGGCGCGCAGGAAGTCCTTGAAGCGGGTCAGGTCTTCCTTGGCCACCAGATCGATGACGGGCATGCCCTCGAGGTCGTCAGCGCCCTCGTAGCCGAACAGCTCGACATAGGCGCTGTTGGCATAGATATGCATGCCGTCGTGCACATAGGCAATGGCATCGCGGGAGTTGTCGAGCAGCAGGCGGTTGCGCTTCTCGGCCTCGACCAGGGCAGCTTCGGCCTTGCGGCGGCCGCGCCGGTGCTGGAGGTTATCGAGCTCGCGCAGGATGACGGCAGAGAGGTGGGGCAGGGAGTCGAACACGACGGCATCGGTGGCACCGACCTTCATGGCCTCGTCCACCACCTCCTGGTCGAACTTGTCGAGCAGGACGATAAGGGGGATGTCCTTGTCCTGCTTGCGGATCTGCAGCAGGGGGGTGTCGTAGGGGACGCCGTTGGTGACTTCCCCTGCCAGCATGATGTCCCAGGCACCATCCTTCAGGGCGTCAAGCAGCTCATCTTCGCTGCTGATGAGCTCGGGGCGGGTGGCGATGCCCTTGTTCTTCAGCGTATTGATGATCTGTTCGGCGTTGTCCTGGGACTCGTGCAGCACGAGTAGGCGGACCGTGTCGTTTCTAGGTGGCATGCGCGAACGGTTTCCTGCAGTAAATCAGGCTGCTATTGTCCTTTCCCCGAGCGGTTTTGCAAGCGCGCCGGACAGGGAGTGGCGCAGCAGAGGAGCACGCCATCCTAAAGGCTCGCCCAGATGGAGTCGAAGTCCTCGTCGTCGCCTGAGACCTGCAGGCCGCGGGTATCGTCGGGGCCGGCGCCAGGCTTGTGCAACTGGTTGAACTCGAACTGGCTGAAGCTGGGGGTGGAGCTGACCTGGCGGGACAGGCTGATCTTTACTTCCGTCGCGTCAACATTGAGGCCGACCTTGTAGCCGGCCCGGAAGGTCAGGGTGGGGGTGATCAGGGTGGCCGGGCGCCCGATGGACTTGAGCTCGGGGAGCATGAGGGTGCGCATGTACTCGCTGGACTCGCCGGTCTTCTTGATCACGCGGGCGCCACAGGGCTTGGCCTTGGGAGCCAGCACCTCGATGCCGAGCTGGGCGCCATGGCCGGGCAGCTGCTTCACCCAGCGGATGACCCCTATGCTCCAGGCGGGCTGGGTTTGCTCGCGCAGGCCGAGGATTTCCCCGGCCCGGACGCCGGGCGGCACTTCACCCGACCACTCGATGCAGTAGCCCCCGGGGCTGGTGTTCACGATCTGGCAGTTGTGGACGTCATAACGGGGCGCGGCGTCGGCCTTCTCCTTGAACTTGAGGGTCTGGTCCTTGGGGGCGGCTTCTTTCTCGATGCTCTCGACGCCGCCGAAGGCCATGGCCCAGACGTCCTTCCCGGTGCGGTCATCGGGGCGGTGTTCGACCGGCTTGGCACGCATGAAGGGATTTTCGGCTTCGTTGACCAGGAAGCGGCCCTGTTCGCCGCGCATGATGGTCTCGAAATCACGACCGCCGGACAGGAAGTAGTGCAAGGCGGTAAGGCCGATGCAGGCGTGCAGGGTGCCTTCGGCGGCAACCCGGGAAAAGCTGCGCTCGCTGAGCTCGCTCCAGGCCTGCACGAGGTGCTGTAGCAGGCTGCTGGAAAGCCCCGCCTCGCCATGGGCGCGGGCGGCAATGCCCGGGGTGGCCAGGCGCAGGTCGTTGAGGCGGCTGACCAGGCGGGTCGGGTCGATGGCGCGGACATGGCTGGCGGCGCCGGGCTGGGCCAGGTTGCGGTAGGTGGGCGGGGCATCCTGGGCGAGGTCGAAGACAAACAGTTCGTCGGTGCCGCCGACTTCCTTCAGGGTGACCAGCGGCGCCCACAGATCGGCCAGCTGGTGGATCTGCGCAATCTCGGTCTGGCGCAGCTTGTTGGGCTTGCAGGTGGCCAGCAGCAGGGCGCGGGTATAAGCGCTTTCCACGGTGGAGGCGGCCACTTCGCGGTGCAGTACCGGGTCGCTGACCGGGATGGCGGCCAACTGGTTCTCGGCCGCACAGAGGTAGAGCGAGTGCAGTTCCAGCCAGAGGCGCGGTGGCGTGTTCAGGTAAAGCTGGGTGGCGCGCAGCAGGTTGCCGGTCAGCTCGCTGAGGGCACGGTGCAGGGCCAGGGCTGCCTGGCGCAGGGTTTCCGGGTCGCGGCGACCGCTGACGAGTCGGTCGACCAAGGCCAGGGCAACCAGCTTGTAGCCGATGGCTAGGTGGCTTTGCATGGCCTGGGCCAGGGTTGCCACCTTGGTGGCGCGTTCCGGCAGCATCACGGACTGGCCGAGGTAGTGCTTGCCCAGGGCATTGCAGAGGGTATGCGCGACCGGGCGCAGGAGTTCCAGCAGTTCCAGACGGACACTGGCGTCCACCTGCAGTCGGGTGACCTCCTGCAAGGTCTGGAACACCTGCCGCGAGGTTTCACCAACGTTGATCATGGGAAGCGCGTCCACCCACTCGCGCATCTTGCGCGGCTGCGGGCTGACCAGGGACAGCCGGGCCTGGTCCTGGGCGGGCAGGCGTTGCCTGAGGATTTCGGCGCTACTGACCATAACGAAGTACCTGCTTTGTTATTGTGAGCGGCGCCCTCGTGGGGCGCTTCATGGCCACCAGCGCGCGCCCTGCCGGACGGGCGGGGCGGTGGCGGACACGGCCTGACAAGGGCTCAGGTGACGGCCAGTGACAGGGAGATGGCAATCTTAGACAGTCATTCTTATCCGAGCCTTATCCCCGGAGCAACCCGGGACCTGAAAATTCACGGATTTTTAGGTACTTCCCGCAGCTTTCTCAAGTCTGCGGGAAGAGTGGACACGGCCAGCGCCACCTCTGTTTCAGGGGGGGATGGCCCTCAGGCGGCGGCCGAGCCGGCCCGGCAGTGCTGCAGGAAGAGGTCCAGGCCCTGGGTACGGAACTTCTGGCGGTGGATCAGGACGTAGAGTTCCCGCTTCAGGTCAAGGAAGGGCGTGGGCAGGGGCACCACGCTGCCGGTGAGGAAGGCATCTTCCAGCGAGCGCCGGGAGGCACAGCCGATGCCGATGCCGGAGGCGACCGCCTGCTTGATGGCCTCGGTGTGGCTGAACTCCAGCAACAGGCGGATGTGCGGGATGCGGCCGAGCACCGCGTTGTCGAAGACTTCACGGGTGCCCGAGCCGGGCTCGCGCAGGATCCAGTCGGCCCCTGCCAGGTCGTCTTCGTTCAGGCGCTTCCGCTGTGCCAGGGGGTGGCCGGGGGCGGCAAAGATGACGAGCTCGTCCTGGCCCCAGGGCAGGACCTCGATTTCGGGCTCATGGCAGAAACCCTCGATGAAGCCGAGGTCCACCTGGAACTGGCGGATGGCCTCGATGACATGGCGGGTATTGCCGACCTCGAGGGTCAGGCGGGCGCCCGGATGGGTTTTCATGAAGCTGCCGATAAGGCCCGGCATCAGATAGTTGCCGATGGTGAGGCTGGCGCCGATGCGCAGCGGGCCGATCATGGCGGAGTCGCGGCCGGCCAGGTGCTCGATGTCGGCGACGCGGGCGATGGCGTCGAGGGCCTTGGGCAGCAGCAGGCGGCCGGCGTCGTTGAGTTGCAGGCGCTTGCCGATACGGTCGAAGAGCTTGCGCCCGAGCTGGTTCTCGAAATCGGCGAGCGCCATGCTGGTCGCGCTCTGCGTGATGTTCAGGCTTTCCGAGGCGCGCGTGACGTTGCCGCTCTGGGCGACAGCAATGAAGACTTCCAGCTGTTTCAGGGTGATGCGCATGATTATCAGGCCCGCTGATGATGGCCTGAAGATAGTCCTGTTTTTCTATATAAAACAAGCTCCGTTCCGGCACATCCTTGTG
>JAZKHS010000020.1:13750-51285 GCA_040385265.1 Pseudomonadota bacterium
GACCGTGGACCGTGGACCGTGGACCGTGGACCGTGGACCGTGGACCGTGGACCGTGGACCGTTCGTGCCGCCGGGGTGGGCAGCGGCGTGGCGAGAACCTCAGCCGCGGCGCCGGCCCAGGCGCTCACCCATGCGGGTGGCGGTGCCGGCCGCGAAGCGTTCGTCCCACGCCATGACGTCATGGCCGAAGCAGACGATGGCGGTGGAGCCGAGGTAGAAGCGGCCCAGTTCGTCGCCCTTCTGCAGCACGACGGGGCGGGCGGCCTTGCGGTAGTCGGTGACCGTGATCTTGCGCGGCTTGGCCGGCGCCACGCGCCCCGCCCAGACGGTCTCGATGCCGGCCACGATCATGGCGCCGACCATCACCACGGCCATGGGGCCGAGGTCGGTGTCGAAGATGCAGACCAGGCGCTCGTTGCGGGCAAACAGGCGCGGCACGTTCTCGGCGGTGCGGGTGTTCACCGAGAACAGGTCGCCCGGCACATAGACCATCTCGCGCAGGGTGCCGGTATAGGGCATGTGCACGCGGTGGTAGTCACGCGGCGACAGGTAGACGGTGGCGAACGTGCCGTTAACGAAGGGCGCCGCGCGAGTCACGTCGCCGCCCAGCAGTTCGTTCAGCGAGTACTGGTGGCCCTTGGCCTGGAAGATGAAGTTGCCCGCGATGTCGCCCAGCTGGGAGATGGCGCCGTCGGCGGGGCAGGCGACCACGCCTGTGGTGGCGTCGATATGGCGCATGCCGGGCTTGAGCGGACGCGTGAAGAAGGCGTTGAAGTTCTCGTAGGCCAGCGGGTTTTCCTCGACGGCCTCGCGCATGTTCACGTTGTAGTTGGCGGCGAAGTTGGCGATGAAGGTGTTCTTCACCAGGCCGATACGGCTTTCGGCAAGCCAGCCCACCAGGCGCGAGAGCAGGTGTTGCGGCAGCAGGTACTGGATCAGGGTCAGCAGGTGGTCACGCGTTTCGGGCTTCATTCGGGCTCTCGTCAGTCCCGCCACGGCGGGACGGGGGAAATTCAGGGGTTCGGTACGGGCCGGATCAGTTTTCCACCGGCGTGTCGGGGCGGTTACCCCATTCGCTCCAGGAGCCGGCATAGGCGCGCATTCGCGGGAAGCCGAGCAGGCGGCCCAGCAGCCAGGTGAAGCCGGAGCGGTGGTGGGTCTGGCAATAGGTCACCACGTCCCGGTCGGCGCGGATGCCGAGCGTGGCCAGCTCGGCACGCACCTGGTCCAGGGGGCGCAGGCGCAGGGCATCGTCGCGGTCAATGGCGCGCGTCCATTCGTAGTTGACGGCGCCGGGAATATGGCCGGCACGCTGGGCGCGCACGACACTGCCGGCAAACTCCTCGGGCGAGCGCGAGTCCCACAGCGCGACATCCGGGTCGCGATGGTGGGCGAGCAGCCAGTCGAGGTCGACAGCGGCGCCGTCGGTGTAGCGTGCCGTGAACGCGGAAGGCGTGCGCGCCGGCGACGCGCTCTCCACCGGCAGCCCGGCGGCCAGCCAGGCATGGATGCCGCCGTCCAGGAAGGACCAGCGCCGGTGGCCGACCAGCTCCAGCGTCCACAGGAAGCGCCCGGCCCAGGCGCCGCCTTCATCGTCGCAGGCCACGACATGGGTGTCCGGGGTAAGGCCGAGCGCGGACAGCAACGCCGAGAGCTGTGCCTCGGTGGCGGGCTTGCCGGGCGAGGGCAGCTCGTTGCACAGCAGGTCGCGGCCGTTGCAATGCAGCGCACCGGGGACATGGGCCTGGCGGTACACCGACTCCTTGCCGAGGTCGACCACCAGCAGGCCGGGGGTGGCGGGCACGGCGTGCAGTTCTTCGGGTTGGAGCAGCAGGGGCAGGCTCATGGGACATCCGGTCAATCAGGCAGCTGCGGGATTGTAATGCACCCCGGGGCAGGGCCCAACCTTCCTTGCCGGACAGTTCGGGTCGGACCAGGCCGGTGTCACCCGGCGCCTGGCGCCGGCCGTGCCCCGGCTGTCGCCGGAGCATGTAAACTGCGGATTCCGTTTCCCGGGCGACAGCCAGGTCCGTCGCCCGGCGCCAGCGCGGCGTCCCGCGCAGCGCGTATCTGCCGGAGCGACTTCATGCTGAACCTGTTTCCCGAGATCGAACCCTACGCCACCTATCGCCTGGCCGTGGATGCGCCGCATGTGCTCCATGTCGAGGAGTGCGGCAACCCGCAGGGCCTGCCGGTGCTCTTTCTGCACGGCGGCCCCGGCGCCGGCTTCCAGGCCTGGAACCGCCGCTTCTTCGATCCTGCGCGCTACCGCATCGTGCTCTTCGACCAGCGCGGCAGCGGACGCTCCACCCCGCATGCCCACCTCGAGGGCAACACCACGCCAGCGCTCATCGCCGACATCGAGCAATTGCGCCAGTTCCTCGGCATCGAGCAATGGGTGGTATTCGGCGGCTCCTGGGGCTCGACACTGGCGCTGGCCTATGCCGAGGCGCACCCGCAGCGCATCACCGGCCTCATCCTGCGCGGCATCTTCCTGTGCCGCGACCAGGACATCCGCTGGTTCTACCAGGATGGCGCCAGCCACGTCTTCCCGGACCATTGGGCCGACTATGTGCGTCCCATCCCCGAGGCCGAGCGCCACGATTTCCTTGCCGCTTTCCACAGACGCCTGACCGGCGAGGACGAGATCGCGCGCATGGCGGCGGCCAAGGCCTGGTCCATATGGGAGGGGCAGTGCGCCACGCTCCGCCCCAACCACAACGTGGTGGAGCATTTCTCCGATCCGCATGTGGCGCTGGCGCTGGCGCGCATCGAGGCGCATTACTTCGTGAACCGCATCTTCCTGCGCGACAACCAGTTGCTGGAAGAGGCGCGCCGCCTGGCCGGCATCCCCGGCCTCATTGTGCACGGTCGCTACGACATGGTCTGTCCGCTGGACAACGCCTTCGCACTCAAGGAGGCCTGGCCGGAGGCGGAGCTGCAGATCGTGCCCGACGCTGGCCATGCGGCGGCCGAGCCCGGCATCATTGATGCCCTGGTGCGGGCCACCAATGACTTCGCGCGTCGCTTCGGACCGCGCTGACACGGAGTGACCCGCCGCGCAGGGCTGGGCGTGGCGCAGGCAGCGTTAGCGCCACTGGCCGGTGGCGCGCAGGGTCAGGTCTCGCAGCATTCGACATGAAAAAGCCGGCGATGGCCGGCTTTTTGGGTTTCTGCCCGGGAGAGCGGTGGTGGATTACTCCGCTGCCGTGGCGGTCCGGCGCTTTTCCATGAGCCGCCCGAAGAACAGGCCGGCCTCGAACAGCAACCACATCGGCACCGCCAGCATGGCCATGGAGATGGCGTCGGGCGGAGTCAGGAACATGGCGACAAAGAAGCAGAGCACGATCACGTAGCGGCGTTTGTCGATGAGCGCATCGCTGCTGACGATGCCTGAGGAGATGATCAGGAACACTGCCACCGGGATTTCGAAGGTGAAGCCGAAGACCAGGTAGAGCTTCAGGACGAAGTCCAGGTAGGTATTGATGTCCGGCATCATGGCCACGGCCTCGGGGCCCACCTTGGTAAAGAAGCCCAGGATGGCCGGCAGGGTGATGAAATGCGCGAACGACACTCCCGTGTAGAACAGGATGATGCTCGAGATCAGCAGCGGAACAGCGATGCGGCGCTCATGCTGGTACAGCGCCGGCGCGATGAAGCCCCAGATCTGGTGCAGGATGTAGGGCACGCCCAGGAAAAGCGACACAAAGAAGGTCAGCTTGAACGGCGCCATGAAGGCGCCGGTCACGTCGGTGGCGATCATGGAGCTGCCGGGGGGCAGCAACTCGCGCAGCGGCAGTGACACCGCCGAGTAGAGCTCGTTGCGGAACGTCAGCAGGGCAAAGAAGCCGATGACCAGTACCGCCAGCACACGGATCAGGCGATTGCGCAGCTCGATGAGGTGCGCCACGAACGGCATCTGGGAAGCGTTTTCCGTCATGCGGACGGGTCCTTGGGGGCGGGCGCGTCGGTATTGTCCGGCGCGATGCGGTGTTCCCGGCGCTGCGACAGCAGCCAGTCGCGGTAGGCCTGCTCGCCGTCGAGTTGAACCTCGTCAGGCGGCGTGGCGGCCTCGGGGAGCACCGGCTCGGGGCCGGCAGCGGCTGCCATGGGCGCCGTATCGGGTTGCGGGGTGAGCACGGCAGGCGACACCCCCTGCGGCACCGCGGGCGTGAACCCGGCAGCCAGGGTCAGCGGGGCAACAGCCGGTGCCGGGGTGTCCTGCAGGGATTGCTGCGCCGTCTGCAGGCTGCTCTCGATGGCGCTGCGCTCTTCCTGCAGTCCCTGCACGAAGTCCGTGCCACCCATGGCCTGGAACTGCTTTGCCAGGGCCTGCCGTACTTCTTCTGCGGCGACCTCGCGCTCGATCTCGGTCTGCATGGTCGTGATGGTGCGCCGGATGCGCGCCACCCAGGCGCCCGCAACGCGGGCGGCATGGGGCAGCTTCTCCGGGCCGAGCACGACCAGTGCCACGATGGCCAGGAGCAGCAGCTCGCTGAAGCCGACATCGAACATGGTTTAGACGTTGTCTTTCTTGTCGGCGGTGCTGCTGGCCTTGGCGTTGTCCTGCTGGGCAATCTGCTGCGGGGGCTGCTGGGCGGCCTTGTCCTCGTCGCTCTTCATGCCGTCCTTGAAGCCCTTGAAGAAGCCGCCGAGGTCCTTGCCGGCGTTGCGCAGCTTGCCGGTGCCGAACACCAGCACGACGATGACCAGCAGCAGGATGATATGGGGAAGGGAAAGTCCGGACAGCATGATGGCTTACTCCGCGAGAGGGGTCGGGGGGGGGGAGGGGCGGGCCGCTTTCTCGGCATGGCCGGAAAGGTCGAAGCGGCGCGCGAGTTCGTTCAATACGGCATCGGGCGATACATTGAAGTGCGACAGCATGACGAGGGTATGAAACCACAGGTCGGCGGTTTCATACACGAGATCGTCTTGCTGGCCGGAGACGGCGGCATCCTTGGCGGCGATAAGGGTCTCGGTGCACTCCTCGCCGACCTTTTCCAGGATCTTGTTCAGGCCCTTGTGGTGCAGGCTGGCGACGTAGGAGGACTCGGGCGAAGCCTGCTTGCGGGCTTCCAGCACGGCCGCCAGGGCAGTCAGGATGTCGTTACTCATGGGAATGGCCCTTGGGGGCGGCATAGATGGCGTCCGGGTCTTTTAGCACGGCATCGACGATCTGCCACTGCCCGTCGACCAGGCGGCGGTAGAAGCAGGATTCGCGGCCGGTATGGCAGGCAATGCCGCCCAGTTGCTCGACCTGCATGATGATGACGTCGCCGTCACAGTCAAGGCGGAGCTCGTGGAGCTTTTGCACATGGCCGGACTCCTCGCCCTTGCGCCACAGCTTGCGTCGGGAGCGCGACCAGTACACGGCGCGGCCTTCCCGGGCCGTCAGGGTCAGGGCCTCGCGATCCATCCACGCCACCATCAGCACCCGTCCGGTACGGAAGTCCTGGGCAATCGCGGGTACCAGCCCGTCGCTGTCCCAGCGCACCTCATCCAGCCAGCTCATTGCATGTGATCCGAAAAACGTGGGAGCGAAGGATACCCCTTCGCTCAGCCCGCGGCGAGGCGCCAGGCAAAGGCGCCCAGGGCCAGCACGGCGCCGAGGGTGGCGGTCGCGCCGCTACCCGCCAGGGCAAGGGCGATGCCGCCGCCCACGCCGGCAAGGGCCAGCAGGTCGCGGCGGCGGCCGGCCTGGAGTTCCTGGCGCAGCCGGGCCAGCTCACGCAGCTGGCGGTCCTGCCACTGGCCGCTGTTGCGCATCTGGGTGAGGGCGTCCAGCACCAGCTCCGGCAGGTCGGGGGCGCCGGCCAGCATGGCCGGTACCTGCTCGGACAGGCGCTTGGCCAGCGCCGCCGGGCCGACCTGGTCCTTGATCCAGCGCGTGACGATGGGGCGGGCCAGTGACCAGATGTCGAGCGCCGGGTAGAGCGAGCGGCCGAGGCCCTCGACATGGATCAGGGTCTTGATCAGCAGCACCAGCTGCACCGGGATCTCCAGGTGATGGGTGCGGGCCATGTCCAGCAGCGCCACCATGATGGGGCCGAACTCGACCTGGTCGATGGGCTTGTCCAGGGCGCGGCCGGCGATGCGCTGCACCTCGTCGGCGAGCTGGCCGAGGTTGGCGCCGGGCGGCAGCCAGCCGGCACGATGCGCGACGCGGATGATCTCCATGAAGTCGCGCTGGGTCAGCGCCAGCACCAGGCGCGCCACGGTGAGCTGGTCCTCGCGCGCGAGCTGGCCGACGATGGCGATGTCGAGCGCGATATAGCGCGGTGCCTGCGGATTGGCCGTCTCCACGAAGACATTGCCGGGGTGCATGTCGGCATGGAAGAAGTTATGCGTCAGCAGCTGCGTGAAGAAGATGGTGAGCCCCATCTCCGACAGCGCCTTGCGGTCGATGCCGAGGCGATCAAAGGTGGCGACCTGGTCGATGGGCGAGCCGTAGATGCGTTCCGCCACCATCACCCGCGAGGTGCAGTAGTCGCCGTGTACTTCGGGAACGTAGAGCAGCGGCGAGTTGGGGAAGTTGGCGCGCATGCGCTTCGCGTTGGCGGCCTCGCGCAGCAGGTCGGTTTCGTCGATGAGGGTCTGTTCGTAGTCGCGGGCAATGCGGTGCGGGTGGAACTGCTGCAGCTCCGGAAAGCGCTCCTCCAGCCATAGTGTGAAATCGCGCACCAGCGCCATGTCGCGGCGGATATCGGCGTCGACGCCCGGGCGCAGGACCTTCACCACCACCTCGCGGCCATCCGGCAGCGCCGCGGTATGTACCTGGGCGATGGAGGCGGCGGCCAGCGGCAGCTCGTCGAAGCGCGCGAAGGCCTGCGCCAGCGGCGCCTTGAGCTCGCGCTCGATGATGGACATGGCCTGGCGGGACGGGAAGGGGGCGACCTGGTCCTGCAGCTTGGCGAGCTCGTCCAGCACGGCGTCGGGCAGCAGGTCGCGGCGGGTGGCGAGCAGTTGGCCCAGCTTGATGAAGAGCGGGCCGAGTTCCTCGAAGGCCAGGCGCAGGCGCTCGGGCGAGCGTGCACGGCGGCCGGCCAGCCACCAGCAGGGGTGCAGGCGCAGCAGCACCAGCACGAGGCGCGCCTGCAAAGATGGCGGCGGGGGCAGCAGGGTATCGAGGCGGTAGCGGGCAATGACGGCCCAGATGGCCAGCAGGCGGGGCAGGTGCTGCAGCATCAGGTGTTGTCCTTGCCGCTGTCCTCGAGCTTTTCCAGGCGGCGCTTGAGACGGGTCAGGCGCGATTCCAGGCGGTCGAGGTCGACGCGCAGGTCGCGGTTGTCGGTGAGGAACTCCTCGACTTCCCAGTGCACCGGCACCAGTTCCTTTTCTTCCCGCAGGTACTCGCCGGTATTCTGCAGGAGGGTGTTGGCGACGCGGTTGGCAAAACCGAACAGGTGCTTGATGCCACGCGAAACCGGATAGGAGACAGTGTCGCCGAAGACGCGGGCAAGGCCGGATTCCCAGTCCATGTCGAGCTGCCGGCCGATGGCATGCAGTTCCTGCACCAGCACCACGTCGCCGCCGACCTTGACGGGGCCTCCGATGAAGTGGGCGTCGTTGGAGAGGGCCATCTTGAGCAACTCGAAGCTGGGGGCCTCGAGGGTGGCGTGCGGGTGCAGGCCGGATTCGGGGGTAATGTGGACACCGTCGGACTCCAGGCACACCAGGAAGCCGAGCGCAGGGGCGCGTGTCTCGATGAAGAGGCGCTTGCCGGCATAGGCGGCGAGTCGCCCGCGCGTCGCCGGGTCCAGCTCCAGCGCCTGCCGGATGATGCGTTCCAGGGTCTTGAGGGCCAGCACTTCGGGCAGCGAAGTCATAGTTTGAACCCGCGGTGCAGGGCGACGATGCCACCGGTGAGGTTGTGGTAGTCGGTACGCTCGAAGCCGGCGCTATCCATCATGCCCTTCAGCGTCTCCTGATCCGGGTGCATGCGGATGGACTCGGCCAGGTAGCGGTAGCTGGCGGCGTCCTGCGCCACGATCTGCCCCATCATGGGCAGCAGGGTGAAGGAGTAGGCGTCGTAGACCTTGGCCAGCGGCTCTGCCACCGGCTTGGAAAACTCCAGCACCAGCAGACGTCCGCCCGGCTTCAGCACGCGGTACATGGAGCGCAACGCGGCGTTTTTGTCAGTGACATTGCGCAGGCCGAAGGCGATGGTCACCAGGTCGAAGCTGTTGTCGGCAAAGGGCAGGCACTCGGCGTTGGCCTGCACGAACTCCAGGTTCTGCGACAGGCCGGCGTCGATCAGGCGGTCGCGGCCGACGCCGAGCATGGAGGCGTTGATGTCGGCCAGCACCACGCGGCCGCTGGCGCCCACGCGCTTGCTGAAGGCCTTGGCGAGGTCGCCGGTGCCGCCGGCGATATCCAGCACCTGCTGGCCGGGGCGCACCGCCGACATCTCGATGGCGTAGCGCTTCCACAGGCGATGGACGCCGAGCGACATCAGGTCGTTCATGATGTCGTAGCGGTCGGCCACGGAATGGAACACCTCGGCGACCTTCTTCGCCTTCTCGGCGGTGGGGACGGTCTGATAGCCGAAGTGGGTGCTGCCGTCCTTCGGGACGGGCTGGTCAGGGCGCGAATCGGACATGGTATGGGCTGCAGGACTGGGCCTGGAAAGGGACCGGCATTGTCCGCCGGTCCCCGCCGGGCTGGCAAGGGCGGACCGGGGCGGCAGGCCCCGGCATTGATGCCGGTCAGACCGTGTAGGGGTCTGGCTTGCCGGTCCGGATGTTCTCCAGGATGGCGCGTTCGCGGCTGATGAACAGGTTGATGAAGTCCTGGGCCGAGCCCATGGGGCGCATGACCTCGAAGCCGCGGCCCAGGAAATCGTAGAGGCTGGAAAGGCCGGCCATCTTCGCCGGGCGGTGGGCAATCCTGAAGGTGGCGTAGATGACGCGCGAGCGCACGTAGCGGTCAAGGCCCTTGCCGAGCTCGCTCAGCAGGTCGAGCTGGCGCTGGCGCAGGGCGAACTGGTCGCAGGCCTGGTAGGCCTCGAGCATGGTGGTCTCGTTGATGACGTTATGCCCCAGGGTCTCGAAGAGCATGGCGGCGACCGCCTCGTCGAGCTCGCCGGTCAGGGCGTTGAGCTCTAGCGCCACGGCCGAGGTACGCATGACCGAGTCCGGCAGCAGGCGGGTCGCCACCGGCAGGGCGCGCTCGATCTCGCGGGCCAGCTCGTTGAGGTCGAGGCCGCCGTAGAGGTCGGACAGGAAGAAGCGGGTAACCGCCTCGTAGCGTTCGTCGGCCAGGAAGTCGGCGTGGGTTCGGGTGAGCCGCTCGGCCTGCCATTTCTGTATGGCCACGAACTGGGCGCGGAAGTCCTCGTCCTGGTGGCCGCGCCAGGCGCGGAAGCGGCCCAGCTCGAAGCGCATCTCGTCCGCCAGGGTCTTGATGTCCTCGCGGCGCAGGGCATGGCCTTCAGGGGTGTAGACGAGTTCGGCATCGCCAGTGGTCATGGGGATCTCCGCGGCCGCGGGGGCGGCAGGCAAGGAACTGCTGTGCATGATTGTCGGGCCTCGCAGGCTGAAACGGCCGGACTTGCCGCCGGCCGCGCGATTCTACCCACCGGCCGGTCAAAGGGCAGGCGCAATCGCGGTGATTTTGTGATGAATTTGGCTGCTAAGTTTGCGCTTACTTACTTGGCGTAAAGCGGATGGCGGCAGCTGTCGGTGCGGAGCCGGCTGTCGGCGGCAGGGCAGCCACCTTGTGCCGGTATTCCTCCTGCAGCCTTTCCCGATTCATGCAGAGTTCATGCAGCCAGTCCCAGCTGTACAGGCCGGTGTCGTGGCCATCGGAAAAGCGGATCTTCACCGCATAGTTGCCGACCGGTTCGATGCCGACGATGGCCACGGCCGCCTTCCCGACCGGGAGGGTGCCGCCCTCGCCGCCATGGCCCTGCACCTCGGCAGAGGGAGAGTGCACGCGCAGGAACTCCGCAGACAGGACATGACGTTCCTCGCCCCAGGCCAGTGTCAGCTCATGACGGTCGCGGTGGTAGCGCAATTCGGAGGGAGCGGGGGACTTCATGGTGATCTCCTGGCGGGGGCGGGTGCGTCCGGGGGCCCCGACGGAGGCCGGCGCCGCCTGCTGCACACGTCCGGGGACGGGGCGGCGGGCGTGTTCGCGCCCGCCGCCCTGGATTACAGGATGAAGCGGCTCAGGTCCTCGTCCTCGACCAGGCTGCCCAGGTGCTTCTGCACGTCCTCGGCAGTGATGGCGAGGACGGTGCCCTGGCGTTCGGTGGCCAGGTCGGCCGCATGGTAGGAGATCTCTTCCAGCAGCCGCTCCAGCACCGTGTGCAGGCGGCGGGCGCCAATGTTCTCGGTGCGCTCGTTGACCTGCCAGGCCACCTCGGCGATGCGACGGATGCACTCGGGCGTGAACTCCACCTGCAGGCCCTCGGCCGCCAGCAGCGCCTGGTACTGCCGCGTCAGCGAGAAATGCGGCTCGGTGAGGATGCGCTCGAAATCATTGGGCGACAGCGCCTCCAGCTCGACGCGGATGGGCAGGCGACCCTGCAGCTCGGGGATGAGGTCGGAGGGACGCGCCAGGTGGAAGGCGCCGGAGGCAATGAAGAGGATGTGGTCAGTCTTCACCATGCCGTACTTGGTGCTCACCGTGCTGCCTTCGATCAGCGGCAGCAAGTCGCGCTGAACGCCCTCGCGGGAAACGTCGGCGCCACCGTGACTCTCGCCGCGGCGGCAGACCTTGTCGATCTCGTCGATGAAGACGATGCCGTTCTGTTCCACCGCATGCAGTGCCTTCGCCTTGACCTCTTCCTCGTTCAGCAGCTTGCCGGCCTCGTCTTCCTGCACCAGGCGAAAGGCTTCGGTGATCTTCATGCGCCGCGCCTTGCCCTTGCCGCCGCCCATATTGGCAAACAGGCCCTGTAGCTGGGAGGCCATGTCTTCCATGCCTGGCGGGGCCATGAGATTGATGCCGCCCGCCGGCGCCGCCACCTCGATCTCGATCTCGCGATCATCGAGTTCGCCGTCGCGCAGCTTGCGCCGGAAGATGTTGCGGGTATTGCTGTCGGTGGCGGCGGGCGTGCTGGTGGCGTTCCAGTCCTGGCGCGGCGGCGGCAGCAGCGCATCGAGGATGCGCTCCTCCGCGGCCTCGCGGGCGCGGTGCGCCACCTTCTGCACTTCCTGCTCGCGCGTCATCTTGAAGGCTAGGTCGGCGAGGTCACGGATGATGGTTTCCACGTCGCGGCCGACATAGCCCACCTCGGTGAACTTGGTGGCCTCGACCTTGATGAAAGGGGCATTGGCGAGCCGCGCCAGGCGCCGCGCAATCTCGGTCTTGCCGACACCGGTGGGGCCGATCATCAGGATGTTCTTGGGGGTGATCTCGTTGCGGTGGGCTTCCTCCACCTGCATGCGCCGCCAGCGGTTGCGCAGGGCAAGGGCGACGGCGCGCTTGGCGGCAGTCTGGCCCACGATGTGGCGGTCGAGTTCGTGCACGATTTCGCGCGGGGTCATCTGGCTCATGGCGGATCCTTTGCGTTCAGGGGCGCGGACGTCGCGCCCGGCATTGCACGCTGCCGGGAGGAGGGCCGGCAGCGCGCGGACAATCAGCTCTCGATCAGCTCGATCATGGTGCTGTGGTTGGTGAAGACACAGATGTCCGCGGCGATCTGCAGGGACTTTTCCACGATGCTGCGGGCGTCGAGCTCGGTGTTCTCGTACAGCGCGCGGGCGGCCGCCTGCGCGTAGTTGCCGCCGGAACCGATGGCGAGGATGCCCTGTTCGGGCTCCAGCACGTCGCCGTTGCCGGTGATGATCAGCGAGGCGGACTTGTCGGCCACCACCAGCATGGCTTCCAGGCGACGCAGGGTGCGGTCGGTGCGCCAGTCCTTGGCCAGCTCCACGGCACTGCGCAGCAGGTGGCCGGAGTGCTTCTGCAGCTTGTTTTCGAAATAGTCGAAAAGCGTGAAGGCGTCGGCGGTGCCGCCGGCGAAGCCGGCAATGACCTGGTTGTTGTAGAGGCGACGCACCTTGCGGGCATTGCCCTTCATCACGGTGTTGCCCAGGGATACCTGGCCGTCGCCGCCCAGGGCGACGAGATTGCCGCGGCGTACAGAAACGATGGTGGTCACGGAGAGGTCTCGGCTGCGGAAGAATAGTGCCGAGATGGGGGGTGCTACCGGGGAATTCAAGGCCGCTCCGGTGCCTCAGCCCTGCTTGATCACCAGGCTATCGACGCCATTGCCCTTGAGGCTGGTGCGGGCGCTGTCGGCCGCGGCCTTGCCCTGGAAGGGGCCAACCACGACGCGGTACCAGGGGGCGCCGTCCTTGCCTATCTTGACCACCTTCACCGGCATGCCCAGCAGGAGAATGGCGGCGCGGCGCTTGTCGGCTTCGGCCTCGCTCTTGAAGGAGCCGGCCTGCAGGAGGAAGGCCGGGCCGGCGCTGTCGGGCCTGGCCTCGGGCTGTGCCGGCGCGGGCTTGCTGCCCGGCATGACTTCCTGGCTAGGCAGGAGTGTGTAGAACTCGAAGCGGGGTTCCTCGGCCGCCGGCCGGGGCGATGCAGTGGCTGCAGGGTCGCCATCGGCCGCCGGCGCGGGAGTCTTGCGCGCGGTGGCCGACGTTGCCGGTTTGGCGACGCTGTCCTGGCGCAGCTCCCAGAGATGCCAGAGGAACATCACGAAGGCCCCCATCAGCAGCCCCAGCACCACCCAAAGCGCTGCCGGCACGCCCTTGCGCGCGGGGGCGGAATTGCGGCTGGCACCCTTCTTGCGGGCGGCGGGCTTGCGGGTCGCGGCGCGGGCCATGGTTACATCCGGTCCGGAGCGGACACGCCCAGCAGGCCCAGGCCCTGGCCCAGTACCGCCTGTACGGCGACGCAAAGGGCAAGGCGGGCGTTACGCACGCGCAGGTCCTCGACCAGGATCTTGTGCGCGTTGTAGTAGGAGTGGAACTCCTGGGCGATTTCGCGCAGTGCGTTGGCCAGTTGCTGCGGCGCCCGGTTGCGGGCGGCCGAGGCCACCGTTTCCGGCCAGCTGCCCAGGCGCTTGGCGAGTTCTTCGGCGGCGCCCTCCGGCAGCTCCGCCAGCGCGGCCAGGCCCTCGTCCTGGTTGAACTCGCCGCCACGCTCACCGAGCTCGCGCAGCATGCTGGCCACGCGGGCGTGCGCGTACTGCAGGTAGTACACCGGGTTGTCCGCGGATTGCGAGCGCGCGAGGTCGATGTCGAACTCGAGGTGCTGCTCGGGGGAGCGCGTGATGTAGAAGAAGCGGGTGGCGTCGTTGCCGGCTTCCTCGATGAGCTGCTGCAAGGTCACGAAGTTGCCGGAACGCTTGCCCATGCGGCCCGACGAGAGCGTCACGAACTGGATCAGCGCGACGTGGAACCTGTCGCTCTGGCCGGTCAGCGCCTCGATGGCGGCGCGCACGCGGGCGATGTAGCCGTGATGGTCGGCGCCCCAGACGTCGATCAGCGTGTCGAAGCCACGGTCCAGCTTGTCCAGGTGATAGGCGACGTCGGCGGCGAAATAGGTGTGCATGCCATTGTCGCGCACCAGCACGCGGTCCTTTTCATCGCCCAGCTTGCTGGTGGCCAGCCATACGGCGCCGTCCTGGTCGTAGACGTGACCGCGTTCGCGCAGGCGGGCGATGCCCTTCTCGATGGCGCCGCTCTCGGCGAGGCGGCGCTCGGAGAACCATTCGTCAAACTGGACGTTGAAGGAGTCGAGCGTGCCACGGATGGAATGCAACTGCGCGTTGATGCCGAAATCCTGCACGGTGCGGTAGTCCTCGGCCAGCAGGCCGCGCACGCGGTCGATGATGGCGTCGAGATAGGTTTCCTTCATCGTCTTGACGTCATCGCCATCGCCATCGGGATCTTCCGGCAGGCCCTGCGTCACGTCGGCGTAGCGGCGGTAGAACTTGCGGCCCATGTGCTGGAGCAGGTCGGCGGCACAGGCCTTCACGTAATCGGCGGGATAGGCGCGGGAGGGAATCTTCACCGTTTCGCCGCAGGCCTCGAGATAGCGCAGGTAGACCGATACCGCCAGCACGTCGGCCTGGCGGCCGGCGTCGTTGATGTAGTACTCGCGGTGCACCTGGTGGCCGGTGGCGGCGAGCAGGTTGCCGAGCGCGGAGCCGTAGGCGGCGCCGCGGCCGTGGCCGACGTGCATGGGGCCGGTCGGGTTGGCGGACACGAATTCCAGCAGCACCTTCTCGCCCTGGCCCACGTTGGGCGAGGAGAAGGTGACCACGTCGGCCAGGATTTGCCGCACCGACTCGAAGCGGCTGTCGGCGGACAGGAAGAAATTGATGAAGCCGGGGCCGGCGATCTCGACCTTGGTCACCACGGACGCGGCCGGCAGGGCGGCGACCAGGGCCTCGGCCAGTTCGCGCGGCTTGCGGCCGGCGGCCTTGGCGGCCACCAGGGCGATGTTGGTGGCCCAATCGCCATGAGCCTTGTCGCGCGTGCGCTCGAGCTGGATGGCGGGCTGACAGTCGGCTGGCAATACGGACTGGGCCTTGAGGGTGGCCAGGGCCTGGGCGAGGAGCGATTCGAGCTGGGTCTTCATGGCACGCAAGGGTCAAGGGAAAGCGGAGGCGGATTGTAGCGAAGCCGGACCGGAAACCCTAACCCCGGCAAGGGGTTTTCAGGTGATTTGCTGCGGGTCCACGTCCAGCGACCAGCGCACCTTGCGCGCCTCGGGCAGGGCCTCGATGCGCGGCAGCAGTTCACTGAGGGCGGCATGCAGGGGCGCGCGCCGGCTGTCCTGCAGCAGCAGGTGGGCGCGGAAGCGCCCCGCCCGCTTTTCCATGGGGGCCGGCACCGGGCCCCAGAGCTGCAGCTCGCCGGGGGCGACCAGGGCGGCCACGGCGTTGAGGAAGGCCATGGGCTTTTCCGCGTCCGTGGCCTCGGCGCGCAGCAGGGCCAGATAGCCGCAGGGCGGCAGGTCGAGGGCGCGGCGCTCCTCCAGCACGCGGTCGGCAAAGGCGGCATAGCCGTTGCCGATCAGCTCGCGCAGCAGGGGATGCTCGGGCTGGTGGGTCTGCAGCAGCACCAGGCCCTGGCGGGCGGCGCGGCCGGCACGACCCGCCACCTGGATGATGAGCTGGGCGATGTGCTCGGCGGAGCGGAAGTCGGCCCCGAACAGGCCGCCGTCGATGTCCAGCAGCGCCACCAGCGTCACCTTGGGGAAGTGGTGCCCCTTGGCGAGCATCTGGGTGCCCACCAGCAGGGCCGGGCCGGCGGCGTGGATGTCATGGTAGATCTTGGCCAGCGCGTCCTTGCGCCGGGTGCTGTCGCGGTCGACGCGGAACAGCGGGGTCTTGGGGAAGCTGCGCGCCAGGAAATCCTCGGCGCGCTCGGTGCCCAGGCCCACCGGGCGCAGGTCGGCGGAACCGCAGGAGGGGCACTGCACCGGCGGCCGCGATTCGCTGCCGCAGTGATGGCAGTGCAGGCGGGTGGGGTCGCGGTGCAGGGTGGGGCGGGCGTCGCAGCGGCGACAGGCGGCCTGCCAGCCGCAGTCATGACACATCAGCACCGGGGCGAAGCCGCGCCGGTTGATGAATACCAGCACCTGCTCGCCCTTGCCCAAGGTGTTGCGGATGGCCCCCAGCAGGGGCTCGGAAAAGCCTTCCTTCATGGCCTGGTTACGCAGGTCGATCAGGCGGAAATGCGGCAGCGTGGCGCCAGCGGCGCGGGCGTTGAGGGTCAGCAGCTGGTAACGGCCCTGGCGGGCGTTGTGCAGCGTCTCCAGCGATGGGGTGGCCGAGCCCAGCAGCACCGGCACGCTCTCCAGCTGGGCGCGGCGCACGGCGAGGTCGCGGGCGTGGTAGCGGAACCCGTCCTGCTGCTTGAAGGACAGGTCGTGTTCCTCGTCGACGATGATGAGGCCGGGCCGTGCCAGCGGCGTGAACACCGCCGAGCGTGTGCCGATGACGATGCCGGCGCGGCCGGAGCGCGCAGCGCGCCAGGCGTCCAGGCGCTCGCGTTCGTTGCGGCCGGAGTGCAGCACTGCGATCTCGGCCTGGAAGCGGGCGCGGAAGCGCGCCACGGTCTGCGGCGCCAAGCCGATCTCCGGCACCAGTACCAGTGCCTGCTCGCCACGGGCCAGCACTGCGGCGATGGCCTGCAGGTAGACCTCGGTCTTGCCCGAGCCGGTGATGCCGAAGAGCAGGAAGGGGTGGAACTGGCCAGGGCGGGCGCCGAGCGCGGCGACAGCGGCGGCCTGCTCGACGTTGAGCGGCAGCGGCGGCTCGCGCAGGCCCTGGACGTGCTGCTCCTGGCCGGGCGGCGCCAGGGTGATGCACTCCAGCAGGCCTTTCTTTTCCATGGCCAGCAGGGTGGGACGCTCGATGCCGAGGCCGGTCAGCAGCGGCGGGATCATGCCCTCGGGGTGCTCGCGCAGCAGCACCAGCGCCTGCAGCTGGCGCTGGGCGCGACGGATGGCGCCGTCGAGGGGGAAGAGCTCGCCCAGCCGGGTCAGGCGCCAGCGCATCTCGCCCGGCGGCGCCAGCGGTTCCCCCTGGCGTAGCAAGACGGGCAGGGCCGTGTCGAAGACTTCGCCCGGCGGATGCTGGTAGTAGTCGGCGGCCCACTGGCAGAGCCGGAACAGGGCAGGGGGCAGCGGCGCCTCGTCATCCAGGCTCTCCAGGGCCGCGCGCAGCTTGTCCTCGGGCACCGTGGTGGTGGTGCTGCTGCCGATGCAGATGCCGATCTGCTCCTGGCGCCCGAAGGGCACGCGTACGCGCCCTCCGTCCGGTGGCAGGTCCATGCGGGCAGGTAGCACGTAGTCGAAGGTCTGGCGCAGCGGAGAAGGCAGGGCCAGGTGCAGGTAGCGACGGGTCATGGCGCGGGTGCGGTGGGGGCGTGGTGCTAGGGTAGGGGCTAAATGGCGCCGCGACAAACGGCGGCGCGTGGCGGCAGGCCAAGGACGCCGCGCCGCCGAGGCAGGTCGCCGGCGAAGGTGGCGTAGCGGTTGCCGCTCAGCGCGAGCACTCGCGAGGGGCGGCGGGCGGCCCTGTGCGGCCGGCAGGAGCACGCAGCGGTGAACGAGGCCTGCCCGGCGGGCCGTCGGCAGGGCTTGGTCAGGGCCCCGCATTCTGCTAGGATTCGCGCCCTTGTTGCGCCCGGCTCCGGCGAAGAGACTGTCGGGGTGGGCCAAGAGAGTGTGCGAGTCGTTCCTGCTATGTCCGCCGGTGCGCGGATGACGCGGGGGGGCGATCGCTCATTACCATTCTCTGGAGAGTGCCATGAAAGCCGATATTCACCCGAAGTACGAAGAAATCACCGCGACCTGCTCGTGCGGCAACGTGATCAAGACCCGTTCCACCCTGGCCAAGAACATTCACCTGGACGTGTGCGGCGCCTGCCACCCGTTCTACACCGGCACCCAGAAGGTGGTGGACACCGGCGGCCGTATCGACAAGTTCAAGCAGCGTTTCGGCGCCCGCAGCTTCAAGAAGGCCTGAGCCTTCTCGAGCAGCAGCAAAAAAGCCCGGCATTTGCCGGGCTTTTTTATGCCTGCCATTTGGCCTGGCGGGCGGCGCCAGGGAGTTGCCGGGAGCGTGTTTCTGCTGCCGCCGGGCCTTTGCGGGCAAACCGCCGCCAGGGGCTGGCAGATGCTTCCGCTGCCGGCGTGCCCGCCCTTGCGGGGGAGTTTCCGCCAGAGTCAGCGTCCACTCCCCGCCAAGCGGCGCGCGCGGTTGGCGCACATGCTGTCCTGGCCGCGCTCGGCGCGGCGCCCCGGCCTCAGAAAATCTCTTCCGGCGTGACCTGGGGCGCGGCTTCGCCTTCGGCCGGGGCGGGTTCGGGGATCTGCCCCAGCTTCTCGTTCTGTACCCACTCGGTATAGCCGCGCGGATCCCCTTCGACGCTGCGCTGGCCGGTGTCGAGGTTGAGGCGAAGGGCGGTCAGGCCGGCAGGCGCCTTTGGATGGTATTCCGGTGTGCCACGCAGTGCCGGGCCCATGAAGGCGTTCCAGATCGGCACGGCGGCATAGCCGCCGTATTCCACCCGGCCGAGGGTCTGCGGCTTGTCGAAGCCGAGCCAGGCCACCGCGACCACCTTGCCGCCGAAGCCGGCGAACCAGGCGTCCTTGGCCTCGTTGGTGGTGCCGGTCTTGCCGGAGAGGTCGCCACGGCCGATGGAGAGGGCGGCGCGCCCGGTGCCGCGGATCACCACGTCGCGCAGGATGGACTGCATCTGGAAGGCGGCGCGGCCACTCATGATGCGCGGCGCCACCGGATAGTCCGGGGCATAGGGCTTGGGCGGAGGCGGCGGCTCCGTGACGGTGAAGGAGCCGCCTTCACCCGTGATTTCGGTGGCGGCCGCTTCGGGCGCGGCAGCTTCCCCGTCGGCGGGCGCCACGGCCGCGGCGGGCGGCGCTTCGCAGGGACGGCAGACCCGCCGCGGATTGGCCTGGAACAATACCTTGCCGCTCTTGTCCACGACCTTGTCGATGAACCAGGGCTGCACGTGGAAGCCGCCATTGGCCAGGCTGCCGTAGGCGGCGGCCATCTGCACCGGAAGGACCTCGGCAGTGCCGAGGGCCAGCGTCAGGTTGCGCGGCAATTTGGCAGCCGGGAAGCCGAATCGCGACACATAGGTCCGTGCCCGCTCCACGCCCACCGCCTGCAGCAGGCGGATAGAGACCATGTTGCGGGACATGTAGAGGGCGCGGCGCAAGGTGATCGATCCCAGGAACTCGCCATCGGAGTTGCCGGGCTGCCAGAGCGAGTCACCTTCGCCAAAGCTGAGTGGCGAATCGTTGACGATACTGGACGGCAGGTAACCACGCTCCAGCGCGGCGGCATAAACGAAGGGCTTCAGGGTGGAGCCGGCCTGGCGCCAGCCTTGCAGGGAGCGGTTGAACTTGCTCTGGGTGTAGTCGAAACCGCCGACGATGGCCTCGACCGCCCCGGACTCCACATCCAGCGCAATCAGCTGGCCCTGCACGGCCGGAACCTGGGACAGCTCCCAGGTTCCGTCGCGGCGCTGCCGGACCCGGATGATGTCCCCGGGCTGGACGATGTCAGTGGCTTTTTTCGGCTCCGGGCCGACGCGGTTGACGTTGATGTAGGGGCGCGCCCACTTCATCTGTTCCCAGGCAATCTGCAGGGCGCGACCATTTTTGAGCTCGGCCTCGATGACGCGGTCCTGGACGGCCGTGACGCGGGCGGCCTCGAGGCCGCCCACCGGATACAGGCCGGTCAGGCTGTCGGCCGTCTCGGCGCCGCGCCAGCCGTGGCGACGGTCATAGGCCAGGAGGCCCTCGATGACGGCCTGCGAGGCCGCGTTCTGGCGTACCGAGCTGACCGTGGTGTAGACCTTCCAGCCGGAGCTGTAGATTTCCTCGCCGTACTGCTCGACCAGGCGTTCGCGCACCATCTCGGCCAGGTAGGGGCCGTTGACCTCGGCGAAGGTGGCGCGGAAGTTGAGGCCGACCGGGGCGGCAAGGGCGAGGTCCTGCGCCTCCTTGTCTATATAGCCGAGCTTCAGCATGCGCTGCAGGATCCAGTCGCGGCGGATCAGGGCGCGCCTGGGGTTGTTGACCGGATTGAAGGCCGAGGGGGCCTTGGGCAGGCCCGCGATCATGGCCATCTCGGGCAGGGTCAGCTCATGGATGCGCTTGCCATAGTAGACCTGGGCGGCGGCGCCAATGCCGTAGGCGCGGTGGCCCAGGAAGATCTTGTTGACGTAGAGGGTGAGGATCTCCTCTTTGGTCAGGGTGTCCTCGATGCGCTTGGCGAGCAGGATTTCCGTGAATTTACGGCTGAAGGTGCGCTCCTGGCTCAGGAAGTAATTCTTGGCCACCTGCATGGTGATGGTGGAGCCGCCGGACTGGATGGAACCGGTGCGCAGGATGTCGACGAAGGCGCGTGCCAGGCCCTTGGCGTTGATGCCCTCATGCTCGAAGAAGCGGTCGTCCTCGGCGGCCAGGATGGCCTTGATGAACAGCGGCGGGATCTGCTCATAGGTCAGGGGAGTGGTGTGTTTCTCGCCGAATTCGGCCACCAGGCGCCCATCCCGGCTCAGGACCTGCAGCGGGGTCTCGAACTTGACGGCCTTGAGGGTTTCCACGTCCGGCAACTGGGGGGCGAGGTAGAGGTAGAGCCCCGCCAAAGTGAGTAGTACCCCACAAAACGGAAAAGCCACAAGGGCCAGCAGCCATTCCCGGCGCTTGGGTACGTTAGGATTTCGCATGAAAATTCAGTCACTTGGCCTAGGCTAGTCGGGCGAGAGGCCATTATACGCGGTCTCGACTCTTGTGCAGCAATTGCGCTCGTGATAAGACTAGTATTTAATGTAGTTGTACATAAATGTGACGTAAGTGCACATTTTCCATAGAAAAAAATAAAAGGGAACCCAATCGTGCTGCCCTTCCTTCAGAAAAAGAACTCGGCATTGCTGGGGTTGGACATTAGTTCCACCTCGGTCAAGCTGCTGGAGCTGAGCCGGCAAGGGGACCGCTACCGCGTGGAGTCCTACGGGGTAGAGCCCCTACCGCAGAATGCGGTTGTCGAAAAAAGCATCAACGACGTTGAGGGGGTAGGCGAGGCCATCAAGAAGCTGGTCGCCAAGTGCAAGCCGACCGCCCGCAGTGCCGCCGTTGCCGTGGCCGGATCAGCCGTCATCACCAAGGTCATCGAGATGGATGCCGACCTTTCCGATGACGAGCGCGAATCCCAGATCCGCCTCGAGGCCGACCAGTACATTCCTTATCCGATGGAAGAGGTCAGCATTGACTTCGAGGTCATCGAGCCTCTGGAGAATAATCCCGGGCGGGTAAGTGTGCTGCTGGCCGCCTCGCGCAACGAGAACGTGGAGCTGCGCGTGGATGCCCTCGAGATCGGCGCCCTCAGCGCCAAGATCGTCGATGTGGAAGCCTACGCCATGGAGCGCGCCTTCCAGCTGATCGGCGACTCCATTTCCAGCGGCCCAGAGGGCACGGTCGCCATCATCGACGTCGGCGCCACCATGACCACCCTCAATGTGGTCAATGACGGCAAGATCATCTACACCCGCGAGCAGCTGTTCGGGGGCAAGCAGCTGACCGAGGAAATCCAGCGCCGTTACGGCCTGTCCTTCGACGAGGCCGGCATGGCCAAGAAGCAGGGCGGCTTGCCTGACGACTATGAGTCCGAAGTGCTGCGCCCCTTCATGGACGCCGTGGTGCAACAGGTGACCCGCTCGCTACAGTTCTTTTTCTCGTCCAGCTCGTATAACGATGTCGACCACATCGTGCTGGCGGGCGGTACTGCCTCCATCGAAGGCCTTGCCGGGATGATCCAGGAGAAGCTGGGCACGCCGGTCTCGGTTGCCAATCCCTTCATGAACATGGCCCTTTCCCCCAAGGTGAACGCGCAGTCCATCGCCAACGATGCGCCTTCGCTGATGATTGCCTGTGGCCTTGCGCTGAGGAGCTTCGACTGACATGGCCAAGATCAACCTGCTCCCCTGGCGCCAGGAGCTGCGCAAGCAGCGCCAGCAGGAGTTCATAGCCATCCTGATGGGTGTCGTGATGGTGGCGGTAGCCCTCGTGCTGGCCGGCCACATGGCCCTCTCCAAGCAGGTCAGCGACCAGGAAGAGCGCAACACCTACATCCAGTCCGAGATCCAGAAGCTGGACGGGCAGATCCAGGAGATCGACGCGCTGCAGAAGCGTCGCGAGGAACTGCTCTCCCGCATGAAGGTGATCCAGGATCTGCAGGGCCGACGCCCCGTGATCGTACGTATCTTCGACGAACTGGTGCGCGTGATGCCCGAGGGAACCCATCTGGTGTCCCTGGAGCGTCGCGGTGACAGCTTCAGCATTACCGGTGTCGCCGAAAGCGCCAACCAGGTCTCTGCCCTGATGCGCAACCTCGAGGCCTCGCCCTGGTTCCGTAATCCGGCGCTGTCCACCGTGGCGACCACCTCGGCGGCGCCGAGGCCGGCGAACAGCGATGAGAAGGCTCTTGGCAACAGCTTCTCCATGAGTGTCAGCCTGGAGCAGCCTGACCTGGCGGCCGCCGGCCAGAAGGAGGCCCCGAAATGAAAGATGCCACCCAGAAGGGCTTTGATCTCCAGGAATTCATCCAGACGCTGAATACCCTGGACCCGCAGAACATCGGTTCCTGGCCGGTCGCCGTGAAGATCTTCATCTACATCGCCGTGTTCGTGGTGGTGCTGGTGCTGGGCTATATGTTTGACCTGTCCGCTATCCGTGCCAACCTGGACGTGGGCAAGCAGCAGCAGGTCACGCTGCTGGGCGAATTTGAATCCAAGGTCTTCAAGGCGACGAACCTGGAAGTCTACAAGCGCCAGCTCAAGGACATGGAGGACTCCTTCGGGGCCCTGCTGCGCCAGCTGCCGCAGGATACCGAAGTGCCCGGCCTGCTCGAGGACATCACCCATACCGGTATCGGCAGCGGTGTCGACTTCGACTCCATCGCCCTGGGTGCGGAAGGCAAGGCGGAGTTCTATGCCGAGCAGCCCATCAATATCCGGGCCCATGGCGACTACCATGCCTTTGGTGCCTTTGTCAGCGGCATCGCGGCCTTGCCGCGTATCGTGACCTTGCATGACTTCAGTATCTCGCCGATGGGGGCTGTCTCCGCCGACGGCACCTCGCCGGTCCTCAATCTGACCATCCAGGCCAAGACCTATCGTTATGCCGATGTGGCTGGCGCGGGGGGTAGCAAATGAAAATTGCCAAAACCCTGTTCCTGGGCCTGCTGGCCTCGACCACCCTGGCGGGCTGCTCCGCCGGCTTCGACGACGTCGAGTCGCAGATGGAGGCGATCCGCCAGAAGCCGCGCGGCCGCGTGGATCCGCCGCCCGAGTTCACGCCGATGCCAACCTATACCTACGCTGCGCACCAGCTGCGCAGTCCCTTTGCTCCGCCCGCCTCGGTCGACCTGCAGATGGTCGCGTCGGGCAATAAAGTGGAGCCAGACCTGAACCGCCCGCAGGAATACCTCGAGCGCTTCAGCCTGGAGGCCCTGCGTTTCAAGGGCACCCTGCAGCGCCCGGACGGCCCTCTCTTCGCGATCATCGTGGACGGCAACGGCAGCTCGCAGCGGGTGAAGGTGGGGAATTATCTGGGCAAGAACCAGGGGAAGATTGTGGACATTACCCCGACCCAGGTCGCTGTCGTGGAAATCGTGCCGGATGGGCGAGACGGTTGGGTGGAGCGCCCCCGCAGCCTGAACCTGAGCGAATAACGGGCCGACATTCTTGGGGTATGCGAGCATGAATACGATCAACAAAATTAAAATCGGGAAGAACAACATGTTGATGCGTTGGTTAAAGGTGTCGCTGGTCGGCATGGTTGCGGTGGCGCAACTGGCCGTGGCGGCGGACAAGCTGGCGCTGCAGAAGGTTGATTCTGTGGCCTTGCCGGGGGACGAGATCGAACTCCGCCTGACGTTTGACGGCCAGGCGCCAAGCCCGGCCGCCTATCAGATCGACAAGCCGGCACGCCTGGTGTTCGACCTGCCCAATACCCGCAGCGCATTGGTCAGCAAGGTCCAGGCGCTGGGCAGCGGCAACGCGCGCAGCCTGACGGTGGTGGATGCGCAGGAGCGCACCCGCGTGATCATCAGCCTCAGCGAGCTGGCGGGTTACAACCTGCGCAATGAAGGCCAGCAGCTG
This sequence comes from Pseudomonadota bacterium, assembly GCA_040385265.1. GTDB lineage: Bacteria > Pseudomonadota > Gammaproteobacteria > Pseudomonadales > Moraxellaceae > UBA2031. The sequence goes on from JAZKHS010000020.1 coordinate 37,363, forward strand.
ATCATCAACATCGGCAAGAACGTGGTGGCCTCCTCTCGCGCGCCGGCGCCGGCCGTGGTTGCCCGTGCGGCCGCCAGCACCGCCGCCCCGGCTGCCCGCGCCGTGCAGGGCATCGACTTCCGTCGCGGCGAGCAGGGTGATGGCCAGATCGTGGTGGAGTTGTCTTCCGGTTCCCTGCCCGTTGATGTCCAGCAGCAGGGCAGCCGCATCATTGCCCGCTTCATGGGCGCCAAGGTGCCGGACAACCTGCGCCGCCGCCTGGATGTCTCCGACTTCGCTACCCCGGTCAAGCTCATCGATACCTATGCCGAAGCCGGCAATGGCGTGATGTCCATCCAGCCCGATGGCGAGTTCGAATACCTGGCCTACCAGACCGACAACAAGCTGACCATCAGCGTCAAGCCGGTCAACAAGGATGACAAGCGCAAGAAGTCCGACTTCGCCTACGGTGGTGAGAAGCTCTCCCTGAACTTCCAGGACATCGAGGTCCGCTCGGTGCTGCAGCTGATCGCGGACTTCACCTCCATGAACCTGGTGGCCAGCGACTCTGTCGGGGGCAAGATCACCCTGCGCCTGCAGAACGTACCCTGGGACCAAGCCCTCGACCTGATCCTCAAGACCAAGGGCCTGGACAAGCGCACCATCGGCAACGTGATGCTGGTAGCCCCGGCCGACGAGATTGCCCAGCGTGAGCGTCTCGAGATGGAAAGCAACAACCAGACCGACAAGCTGTCGCCGCTGCGCTCCGAGTTCATCCAGGTCAACTATGCCAAGGCTGCCGACATGCTGCTCCTGGTCAGCGGCAGCAACCGCCTCCTGTCCGATCGCGGCAAGGCCTCCATGGATCCGCGTACCAACACCCTGATCATCGTCGATACCGCCAAGAATATCGAAGCCGTGCGTGATGTCGTGCAGCGCCTCGATGTGCCGGTCAAGCAAGTCATGATCGAGGCGCGCATCGTGCTGGCGACTGCCGGCTATGCCAAGGATATCGGTATCAAGTGGGGTCTTTCCCGCTTCGACTCGGTGGACAGCGGCAGCAAGGCGCTGGTGACCGGCGGCTCCCGTACCACTACCGGTGACAGCTGGACCTACATGGGTGCCCTCAATCAGTCTGGGGCCACCGGTGACCTGCCGAGCCGAACCCGCACCGCGCCGGATGACCTCCTGGTTGACCTCGGCGTGGACAAGGCCGGCCAGACCTCCTTCGCCATCGGTATCGTGAACCGCAACCTGGACATGCTGGACCTCGAGCTTTCCGCCCTGCAGTCCGACGGCCATGCCGAGGTGGTCTCTACCCCGAAGGTGCTGACCGCTGACAAGCAGAAGGCCAGGATCGCCTCCGGCACGCAGATCCCCTACCAGCAGGCCACCTCGAGCGGTGCCACCGCGATTGCCTTCCAGAACGCCGAACTCAGCCTGGAAGTCACGCCCAACATCACGCCTGACGGCCGTATCAACATGGACCTGGTGATCAACAACGACAGCCCGGGTGACCTGCAGGCCAACGGTACCCGCGCGATCAACACCAACCGGGTCGCCACCACCGTGCGTGTCGACGATGGCCAGACGGTCGTGCTGGGCGGCATCTTCCAGACCAACACGTCCAAGCAGGTCACCAAGACGCCGCTGCTCGGGGATATTCCCTTCCTCGGCCGCCTCTTCCGCCGCGACTCGATCAGCAACAACAAGCAGGAACTGCTGATCTTCGTGACCCCGCGACTGGCGGCGGACGTACTGGCCAGCAAGTGATTGATGTGAGTATTGCCGCGCGATGAAGAAGTACCGTGGCAACGTCTATCTGATCGGGCCGATGGGAGCGGGTAAAACCACCATCGGCCGCCAGCTTTCCGAGCTTCTCCGGCTGGAATTCGTCGACTCCGACCACGAGATCGAGGCGCGTACCGGGGCCAACATTCCCTGGATCTTCGATGTCGAGGGCGAGGGCGGTTTCCGCGCGCGCGAGGAGTCGGTGATCGACGACCTGACCCGGCGCGAAGGCATCGTCCTCGCCACCGGCGGCGGGGTCGTGATGCGCGAGTCCAACCGCCGCGCCCTGCATGAGCGCGGCACCGTGGTGTACCTGCTGACGCCGGTAGCGCTGCAGCTCGAGCGTACCGCGCGCGACCGCAACCGGCCGCTACTGCGGACCGCCGATCCGCGGGCGCGACTGACCGAGCTGATGGAGTTGCGCGACCCGCTCTACCGCGAGGCGGCGCATGTCATCATCCCCACCAGCGGCGGCTCCGCGCGCGAGGTGGCCCTTAAAATCATCCATGCACTGACGGACCGGGAAACGCTAGAATAGGCGCCCATCCGGCCAGCCTGTGCGTACGCCATGCATTCCCTGACCGTCGCCCTCGGCGACCGCTCCTACCCCATCCACATTGGCGCCGGCCTGCTCGGCCGCGCCGACCTGATGGCGGCCGCCATTCGCGGCCGCCAGGTCATGGTGGTCTCCAACACCACCGTGGCGCCGCTCTATCTCGACCGGCTCAAGGCGCTGCTGGGCGACCGCCTCGTGGCCGAGTGCATCCTGCCGGACGGCGAGCAGTACAAGGACATCGCCCATCTCGATGCCATCTTCACGGCGCTGCTCGGGCAGCGCTTCAACCGGGACTGTACCCTGGTGGCCCTGGGTGGCGGCGTCATCGGCGACATGACCGGCTTTGCCGCGGCGGCCTACCAGCGTGGCGTCGATTTCGTGCAGGTGCCGACCACGCTGCTGGCGCAAGTCGATTCCTCGGTGGGGGGCAAGACCGCGGTCAACCACCCGCTGGGCAAGAACATGATCGGCGCCTTCAAGCAGCCCAATGCGGTACTGATCGATACCGACGTGCTGTCGACCCTGCCGGACCGCGAGCTCAGGGCCGGCCTGGCCGAGGTGATCAAGTACGGCCTGATCCGCGACCTGCCCTTCCTGGAGTGGCTGGAGGCCAATATGGCGGCCCTGGTGGCACGTGAGCCGGCAGCGCTGGCCGAGGCCATCCGGCGCTCCTGCGCGAACAAGGCCGCTGTGGTCGCGGCCGACGAGTTCGAGCAGAACGACATCCGTGCCCTGCTCAACCTCGGCCACACCTTCGGTCATGCCATCGAGACCGGCATGGGCTACGGCGCCTGGCTGCACGGCGAGGCGGTGGCCACCGGCATGCTGATGGCGGCTGACCTGTCCTGCCGCCTGGGCTGGCTCGGCGCGGCCGAGGTTTCGCGCGTGCGCCGCCTGCTGCAGGCCGCCGGGCTGCCGGTCGTGCCGCCCGCCCTTCCCGCCGACGAGTTCCTTCGCCACATGGCGGTAGACAAGAAGGTGAAGGAGGGCAAGCTCAAGCTGGTATTGATGAGGGCGCTGGGCGAGGCGGTTGTCTCCGGCGCGCCGGCGGATCGCCTGCGTGAAACCCTGGAGCTGGGCGACCGGCTCGGGGCGGAGGCGTGATGCGCGGGCGTGGTTGGCCCTTCCTGGCTATTGCCGGCGCCTGCGCGGCGCTGTTGGTGGCGCTGGCCCTGGTGCTGGCGCTGCAGACCCGCCCGGGGCCGGCGTCTCCCGAGCTGCTGGTCGAGGGCGTGCCGGGCGGCGGCTCCTTCCCGCGCGGCTTTGGCCGCCTGGACGAGCTGGTACCCTTTGCCGGCGGCGTCAATCCGGTGGCGGAGGGCGTGATCCCGGTCGAGCATGCTCCCGAATTCCGTGCTGGCGAGTGGGTCGTGGCCCAGAGCCCGGAGGCCTGGACCATCCAGGTCATGGCCGCGCGCGAGGAGGAGGCGGTCAAGCGCTTCCTGGCTGAGCGCGAAGACCGGATCGACTTCAGCTACTTTCTCTTCCCTCAGGAGGGCAGCTACTGGTACGTGGTCACGGTAGGCAGCTTCCCCAGCCGTGAGCTGGCCGAGGGGGTGGCCGCCAGCAAGGGCCTGGGCGCCGGCCAGGGCCAGGGCTTCGCCCGCCGGTTTGGCACCTACCAGGAGGCGCTGCGCGCCGCGGCGGCTCCGGCGGCCGAGGCGCCGGCTGCCGTGCAGGCGCCGCCGCCCGCCCCGGCCCCGGCGCCGGTGCTGCCGGCCGCGCCTGTGGCGCCGCACCCCTGACCGGGACGCGGCGCACCGCCGCCTTGCGTCAGTTCCCCGCGCCGCAGGCACGATCCGTAATTGAGCCTGTGGGCGTTTGCCTATAAAATGCCCGTCCCTTTTTGTCCGCCGTTTTCCACTTGCTGCGGGCTTGTTTGCAACCCTCTGTTTTACAAGGTAAATCCAGATGCACGAGCAGTCGGTCCAGAACGCCGGTCTCTACCATCCTGACGAGTTCCGCGATAACTGCGGATTCGGCCTGATCGCCCATATGAAAGGCGAGGCCAGTCATGACCTGGTACAGACCGCCATCCACTCGCTCTCGTGCATGACCCACCGCGGCGCCATCGCCGCGGACGGCAAGACGGGGGACGGCTGCGGCGTGCTGTTGGCCATGCCGGAAACGTTCTTTCGTGAAGTAGCGAAGGCCGAACTTGGCGTGGAACTCGCGGATCGATTCGGCGCCGGCCTGGTATTCCTGAACACCGACGCCGGCCTCGCCGCTACGGCCCGCGACACTTTGGGCCGCGAGCTGGAAAAGGAAGGCCTGGCCGTGGCCGGCTGGCGCAAGGTGCCGGTCGATCCCGCCATCTGCGGCGAGATCGCGCTGCGCTCGCTGCCGGTGTTCGAGCAGGTGCTGGTGAACGGCGCCGGCCTCGACCTGGTGACGATCAACCGCAAGCTCTTCCTGGCGCGCCGCCGCGCCGAGCAGCAGCTCAAGAGCGATCCGCTCTTCTACATCCCGACCCTGTCGGCCAGCATCATTTCCTACAAGGGCCTGGTGATGCCGGCGGACCTGCCGCGCTTCTACCACGATCTTGCCGACGCGCGCCTGAAGTCGCATATCTGCGTCTTCCACCAGCGTTTCTCCACCAACACGCTGCCGCGCTGGCCGCTGGCACAGCCCTTTCGTTACCTCGCCCACAACGGCGAGATCAACACCATCACGGGCAACCGCAACTGGTCGCTGGCGCGCACGCCCAAGTTCACCAACCCGCTGCTGCCCGGGCTCACCGAGCTGACGCCGCTGGTGAATCGCACCGGTTCCGACTCCTCGAGCATGGACAACATGCTCGAGATCCTGCTGGCCGGTGGCATGGACCTGTTCCGTGCCCTGCGCATGCTGGTGCCGCCGGCCTGGCAGAACGTGGAGACCATGGACGCCGACCTGCGCGCGTTCTATGAGTACAACTCCAAGCACATGGAAGCCTGGGACGGCCCCGCCGGCCTTGTCATCACCGACGGCCGCTACGCCGTCTGCATGCTCGACCGCAACGGCCTGCGCCCGGCGCGCTGGGTGATCACGAAGAACGGCTACATCACTGTCGCCTCCGAGATCGGCGTGTGGGGCTACCAGCCGCAAGACGTCATTGCCAAGGGTCGTGTCGGCCCGGGCAAGATGCTGGTCGTCGACACCCAGACCGGTGAGGTGCTGAAGACCGAGGACGTGGACCAGCGCCTGAAGAACGCCCAGCCCTACAAGGACTGGCTGCGCGAGAAGGCCATCCGCATCGAGAACGACGACGAGATCGAGAAGCAGCTCGTTGCGCAGACCGACACCAGCCGCCTCAAGGCCTACCAGAAGATGTTCCTGGTGACCTATGAAGAGCGCGACCAGATCATCCGTCCGCTCGCCGAGAGCGGCCAGGAAGCGGTCGGCTCCATGGGCGACGATACCCCCATGGCGGTGCTGTCGCAGCGCGTGCGCCACGTCGCCGACTATTTCCGCCAGCAGTTCGCGCAGGTGACCAATCCGCCGATCGACCCGTTGCGCGAAAGCATCGTGATGTCCCTCGAGACCTGTCTCGGCGCCGAGATGAACGTGTTCGAGCAGACCGCCCAGCACGCCAACCGCGCCATCCTGGCCAGCCCGGTGCTGTCGCACGGCAAGTTCCGCCAGGTCCTGGACATCAAGGCGCCCGGCTACGACGTCGCGGTCATTGACCTCAACTATCCGGAAGCGGAAGGCCTGCAGCCTGCGGTCAAGCGCATCTGCGCCGAGGCCGCGGCCGCCGTGGGCGCCGGCAAGGTGCTGGTCGTCCTCTCCGACCGCGCCATCCGCGAAGGTTTCCTGCCGGCCAACGCCATCATGGTGACCGGCGCCGTGCATCACCACCTGATCGAGTCCGGCCTGCGCTGCGACAGCAACATCATCGTGGAAACCGGCCTGGCGCGTGACCCGCACCACTTCGCCGTGCTGCTCGGTTTCGGCGCGACCGCCATCTATCCCTACCTCGCCTACGACGTCATTGCCGACCAGGTGAAGAGCGGCGAGATCATTGGCGACCCGCTGGAAGCCCAGACCTATTTCCGCAAGGGCATCAACAAGGGCCTGCTCAAGATCCTGTCCAAGATGGGCATCTCCACGGTGGCGTCCTATCGCGGCGGCCAGCTCTTCGAGGCCGTGGGCCTGTCCTCCGAAGTGGTGGACACCTGTTTCCGCGGCGTCGCCTCGCGCATCCAGGGCGCCTCCTTTCTCGACCTCGAGAACGACCAGAGGCAATTGGCGGCCGACGCCTGGAAGGACCGCAAGGCGGTCGACCAGGGCGGCCTGCTCAAGTTCGTCTACGGCAAGGAGTACCACGCCTTCAACCCGGACGTGATCAACGCCCTGCACAAGGCGGTGCGCTCCGGCCAGTACGCGGACTACCAGGAATACGCCGGCATCGTGAATACGCGTCCGGTGGCCACCCTCCGCGACCTGCTCTCGTTCAAGGCCGACCTGAAGCCGCTGGCCATCGACGCCGTCGAGCCCATCGAGAAGATCCTGCCGCGCTTCGATTCCGCCGGCATGTCCCTCGGCGCGCTGTCGCCGGAGGCCCACGAGTCCATCGCCATCGCGATGAACACCCTGGGCGGCCGCTCCAACTCCGGTGAGGGCGGCGAGGACCCGGCGCGCTACGGCACGCTCAAGAACTCCAAGATCAAGCAGGTGGCTTCCGGCCGCTTCGGCGTCACCCCGGCCTACCTGACCAGCGCCGAAGTGCTGCAGATCAAGGTGGCCCAGGGTGCCAAGCCGGGCGAGGGCGGCCAGTTGCCGGGCGGCAAGGTGAACGCGCTGATCGCGCGCCTGCGCTACTCGGTGCCGGGCGTGACGCTGATCTCGCCGCCGCCGCACCACGACATCTACTCCATCGAAGATCTCGCGCAGCTGATCTTTGACCTCAAGCAGGTCAATCCGGCGGCGCTGGTGTCGGTGAAGCTGGTGTCCGAGCCCGGTGTCGGCACCATCGCCGCCGGCGTTGCCAAGGCCTATGCCGACCTCATCACCATCTCCGGCTATGACGGCGGCACCGCGGCCTCGCCGCTGTCCTCCATCCACTACGCCGGCAGCCCCTGGGAGCTCGGCCTGTCCGAAGCCCAGCAGGCCCTGCGCAGCAACGACCTGCGCGGCAAGGTGCGCGTGCAGACCGATGGCGGCCTCAAGACCGGCCTCGACGTGGTCAAGGCGGCCATCCTCGGCGCCGAGAGCTTCGGCTTCGGCTCCACGCCGATGATCGCGCTGGGCTGCAAGTACCTGCGCATCTGCCACCTGAACAACTGCGCCACCGGCGTGGCCACGCAGCAGGACAACCTGCGCGAGAACCACTATATCGGCGAGCCGGAAATGCTCATCAACTTCTTCAAGTTCATCGCGATGGAAACCCGCGAATGGCTGGCGAAGCTGGGCGTCGCCTCGCTGGCGGACCTGATCGGCCGCACCGACCTGCTGGACGTGCTGCCGGGCACTACCGACAAGCAGCGGCACCTCGACCTGACCCCGCTGCTGCGCAACGACCGCATCAGCGCCGACAAGCCGCAGTTCTGCCAGGTCGCCCGCAACCAGCCCTTCGACGAAGGTGTCCTCGCCGAGCGCATGGTGGAGGAGATGCTTCCGGCCATCGAGGGCAAGACGGGCGGCGAGTTCCATTTCAAGGTCTGCAACTGCGACCGCTCCATCGGCGCCCGCCTCTCCGGCGAGATTGCCAAGCGTCACGGCGACCTCGGCATGAGCAGTGCTCCTGTCACCGTGAAGCTGGAGGGGTCGGTGGGCCAGTCCTTTGGCGTGTGGAATGCGGGTGGCCTGGACATGTACCTGGAAGGCGACGCCAACGACTACGTGGGCAAGGGCATGGCTGGCGGCAAGCTCGTCATCGTTCCACCCAAGGGCTCGCCGTTCAAGTCGCAGGACACCGCCATCATCGGCAACACCTGCCTGTACGGCGCCACCGGCGGCAAGCTGCTGGCGGCGGGCACGGCGGGCGAGCGTTTCGCCGTGCGCAACTCCGGTTGCCACGCTGTCATCGAAGGCGCCGGCGACCATTGCTGCGAATACATGACCGGCGGCCTGGTCACCGTGCTCGGCAAGACCGGCCTCAATTTCGGTGCGGGCATGACCGGCGGCTTCGCCTATGTGCTGGACCTGGACAACGACTTCTTTGATCGCGTGAACCACGAGCTGATCGATCTTCACCGCATCAGCACCGAGTCCATGGAAGTCCATCGCCACCACCTGCGCGAAGTGCTCGGCGAGTACGTCGACGAGACCGGCAGTGCCTGGGGCGGGGAGATCCTCGAGAAGTTCGACGAGTACCTGCGCAAGTTCTGGCTGGTGAAGCCGAAGGCAGCGAACATCAAGGAACTGCTGAACTCCACCCGCAAGAACCCGATGTAATCAGTCTCCCGCTTCCCGTCGCCGGGAAGTGGTCAGGGATGGGGCTCGCTGCCCCGTCCGCCCTTCGGGCACCTTGCCGCCGATGGCCGGTGGCAAGGGAAAGGAAACGACTTTTTTGAGGCTAGGCAAATGGCAGACCGCCTGAACAACGATTTCCAGTTCCTCGACGTGGCGCGTCAGGATCCCGAGAAGACCGAGATCGAGCAGCGCACCACGACCTTCACGGAAATCTATCATCCGTTCCAGAAGGACGAGGTCGAGGGCCAGTCGCATCGCTGCCTCGGCTGCGGCAACCCTTATTGCGAGTGGAAGTGCCCGGTCCACAACTACATTCCCAACTGGCTGAAGCTGGTCTCGGAGGGCAACCTGTTCCAGGCCGCCGAGCTCTGCCACCAGACCAACACCCTGCCGGAAGTCTGCGGCCGCGTCTGCCCGCAGGACCGTCTTTGCGAAGGCGCCTGCACGCTCAATGACGGCTTCGGCGCGGTCACCATCGGCAGCACCGAGAAGTACATCGTCGACACCGCCTTCGCCATGGGCTGGCGTCCTGACATGTCGCAGGTGAAGTGGACGAACAAGCGCGTCGCCATCATCGGCGCCGGCCCCGCCGGCCTCGGCTGCGCCGACGTGCTGGTGCGCAGCGGCGTCAAGCCCGTGGTCTTCGACAAGTACCCGGAAATCGGTGGCCTGCTGACCTTCGGCATCCCCGAGTTCAAGATGGAAAAGAGCGTGATGTCCCGTCGCCGCGAGATCTTCGAGGGCATGGGCATCGAGTTCCGCCTCAACACCGAGATCGGCAAGGACATCAGCTTCGAGCAGATCCTCGGCGAATTCGATGCGGTCTTCCTCGGCATGGGCACCTACACCTACATGTCCGGCGGCTTTCCGGGCGAGGACCTGCCGGGCGTGCATGACGCGCTGGACTTCCTCATCTCCAACGTCAACCGCTGCCTGGGTTTCGAGAAGAACCCGGCCGACTACGTCAGCATGGAAGGCAAGAAGGTGGTGGTGCTGGGGGGCGGCGACACCGCCATGGACTGCAACCGCACCTCCATCCGCCAGGGCGCGGCCAGCGTCTCCTGCGCCTACCGCCGTGACGAGGAAAACATGCCGGGTTCGCGCCGCGAGGTGAAGAACGCGCGCGAGGAAGGCGTCGAGTTCCTGTTCAACCGCCAGCCGGTGGCCATCGTCGGCGATGCCAGCGGCGTCACCGGGGTGAAGGTGGTCGAGACCCGTCTCGGCGAGCCGGATGCCCGTGGTCGTCGCTCGCCCGAGCCTATTCCTGGCTCCGAGCAGGTGCTGCCGGCCGATGCCGTCATCCTGGCCTTCGGCTTCCGCCCGAGCCCGGCGCCGTGGTTTGCCCAGCACGCCATCGCGACCGACAATTCGGGTCGCGTGGTGGCGAAGGAGCAGCAGCAGTTCAAGTTCCAGACCGCCAATCCGAAGATCTTTGCGGGGGGCGACATGGTGCGCGGTTCTGATCTGGTGGTGACTGCCATCTGGGAAGGCCGCCAGGCGGCTGACGGCATCCTGGACTATCTCGAGGTCTGATGGTTGCGGTGGTTCGTTGTCGTGAAAAAGCCCGCTTGCCGCGGGCTTTTTCTTTGCGGCAGAGTGGCTTTGGCTTTGGCTTTGGGGCCAGGGCCAGGGCGGAATCGGTCCCTGCCCCTGCCTTTCGTGATGTTTCGGGCGCTGGGCGGGACGCGTCCCCGCCTCCGGCAGGAACACCTCCCACCCATCGCCCAAGACTTTTCGTGGGCCCCGGCTGCGCCATTGGCTGGTGGCCGGCGGCTTCGCCTCGGGAGGCGGGTTGATTGAGTGGCGCTGTGCCGGGGATTTGGTAATGGTAGGCGGTAGGACGGGCCCGTCAGTGCGGGACCGTGCGCAGCAGGGCAGAACAGGGTAGGACAGGGTAGGGCAGGCAGAGCGGGGCAGGACGGGCGGGGAGGAAGGATTGATGTGGTGGTGTTTGAGGATGCTGGCGGCGCTGCTGCTGCCGCTGTGGCTGGCGGGCTGCGCCAACGGGCTTTTTTACTATCCTGATCGCAGGGATTACGAGGCGCAGGTGGGCTATAGCATTCCGCATGAGGATGTGTGGATGACTTCGCGTGATGGCACCCGCTTGCACGGCTGGTTCCTGAAGGCGAAGGGTGAGGCGAGGGGCACCGTGGTGTTCCTGCATGGCAATGCGCAGAACCTCACGTCCCACGTGTTGTATGTGGACTGGTTGCCGGCGGCGGGCTACCACGTGCTCATCGCTGACTACCGCGGCTATGGCATGTCGCTGGGTGACCCGTCGCGGCGCGGGGTCTACGAGGATGCGCGCGCGATGTGGGACTACGCCCGCGCGCGCCCGGACGTTGATCCGCAGCGCATGATTCTCTTCGGGCAGAGCCTGGGCGGCGCCAATGCGTTGGCGCTGGCGGGGCGAGAGCAGCTGCCGGGCTTGCGCGCGGTGGTGGCGGACTCGCCCTTCAGCAGTTATGACCGCATCGGTCGAGAGAAAATCCTGCAGATTCCGGTGCTCGGCTATCTGCTGTGGCCCTTCAGTCCCCTGATCGTCAGCCCGGGCCTCTCACCGCAGCCGGAACGGATTGCCCCGGTGCCGCTGCTGCTCATTCATGGCGACCAGGATGATGTGGTGCCGTATCGGCACAGCGAGCGTCTCTATGAGCGGGCGCGCGCGCCGCGCTTGCTGTGGACGCTGGAGGGAGGGCGCCATACCGAGGCGTTTGCACGCTTCCGCGGCGAGGCCGCGCCGCGGCTGCTGAAGTTCTTCGACTATGCCCTGGACGGGGATGCGCGACGGCTCGATGCGGCGGACCGCCGCGCGCTGGAGTCGCTCAGCCCGCCAGTGACTTCCAGAGATTGAAGCTGCTGATGACGGTGATGAGCACGCCCACCAGGATGAGCAAGGTACGCGCCGGCAGGTGTCGGCAGAGCCAGGCGGCGAAGGGCGCGGCGAAGAGGCCGCCTACCACGAGGCCGGCAATCACTTCCCAGTAGGTGAAGCCGATCAGGAAGGCAAAGGAGATGCCGCCGGCAATGGACAGGAAGAACTCCGCCGCGTTCACCGAGCCGATGGTGGTGCGCGGATCCTGGCCGGTGCCGATCAGCGTGGAGGTGACCACGGGGCCCCAGCCGCCGCCGCCGACGGAGTCCACGAAGCCGCCGGTGACGGCCAGCGCCGCCAAGTGCCTGGGCGGCTCCTTGCGGCGCTGGATCTTGCGGAAGGCCTTGGACAGCACGTACAGGCCCATGCCGACCAGGTAGGCGGAGATCCAGGGCTTGATGGTATTGCCATCGATGCTGGTGATCACGTAGGCGCCCACCACCACGCCGATGATGCCGGGGATGAGCAGGCGCTTGAATAACGCCTTGTCGATGTTGCCGAAGCGCCAGTGCGAAAGCCCGGAAAAGCCGGTGGTGAAGATCTCGGCCATGTGTACCGAGGCGGAGGCGGCGGCCGGCGGCACGCCGGTGGACAGCAGGAAGGTGGTGGCGGTGATGCCATAGGCCATGCCCAGGGCGCCGTCGATGATCTGGGCGAACAGGCCCACGCCCACCGCCAGCCAGAAGGCCTCCTGGCCGAGGCTGTGCGCCACCTGATCCACCACCGGCTGCCAGCCCGCCGGCAGCAACCAGTGCCCGGCGCTCCAGGCCAGCAGGGCCAGCAGCGGCAGGCCTACCAGCAGGAGCAGGTCGCGCCGGAAGGGGTGGGAGCCGGGATGGGTGACGGTCACTTCCAGCGGGGGAATGCCCAGTTGCTCGTGTTCGGCGGCTTGCGGGGCTTCAAGGTCGATGCGGCGGGGCTTCATGGCGGCTCCTGTGGGCAGGCGCTACCGTACGCAAAATGCCTGAAAATCAGAAATATCTAATGGGAATCTTGTTAGTTAATTTGGTTATATGACATGCACCCCCTCCCTCTCGCTCCAGGAGGGGCGGCAACTTGCTTCCGACGCCGTTACAATGCGCCCTTCGCTTCTCCGGACCTTGTCATGACCGCTCTCAAGAACGACCGCTTCCTCCGCGCCCTGCTGCGCCAGCCCGTGGATGTCACCCCCGTCTGGATGATGCGCCAGGCCGGCCGCTACCTGCCGGAATACCGTGCCACCCGCGGCCAGGCCGGCGATTTCCTGGCCCTGTGCAAGAACCCGGAGCTGGCCTGCGAAGTCACCCTGCAGCCGCTGCGCCGCTATGCGCTGGACGCGGCCATCCTGTTTTCCGACATCCTGACCATTCCGGATGCCATGGGTCTTGGCCTCTACTTCGAAACCGGCGAAGGGCCGCGCTTCCGCAAGACGGTGCGCACCGAGGCCGACATCGCGGCGTTGCCGGTGCCCGATTCCGAGCGTGACCTGGACTACGTGATGGCGGCGGTGAAAACCATCCGTTCCGCCCTGGGCGGCAGCGTGCCCCTGATCGGTTTCTCCGGCAGTCCGTGGACGCTGGCCACCTATATGGTGGAGGGCGGCTCCTCGCGCGACTTCCATCACCTCAAGCGCATGGTCTATGACACGCCGGAACTGGCGCATGCGCTGCTGGACAAGATCGCGCTGTCGGTCATCGACTACCTGAACGCGCAGATCCGCGCCGGTGCCCAGGCCGTGCAGATCTTCGACACCTGGGGCGGCGTGCTGCCCGGCCCGCACTACCGCGAGTTCTCGCTGGCCTATATGCAGAAGATCGTGGCCGGCCTCATCCGCGAGAACGAGGGCCGCCGCGTGCCGGTGATCCTCTTCACCAAGGGCGGCGGGCAGTGGGTGGCGGATATCGCTGCCGCCGGCGCCGACGCCATGGGCCTGGACTGGACCGCGGATATCGGCGAAGTGCGGGCGAAGGTGGGCGGCCAGGTGGCGCTGCAGGGCAATATGGACCCGAGCTTCCTGTTCGCCGGGCCGGACAAGATCCGCGCCGAAGTCGCGCGCATCCTGGCCTCGTTCGGGCATGGCAACGGCCATGTCTTCAACCTGGGCCACGGCATTGACCAGAAGGTGGATCCGGCCCATGCCGGCGTCTTTATCGATGCCGTGCACGAGCTGTCGGCGCAGTACCACCGCTGAGATTCGGCAAGCAAGAGAACCGGCCCTGGGCCGGTTTTTTTTGGGCTGCACGCGGGGGGGAAGGCGCGGCGGGGCCGGTGGCGGCGGCAAGGCAGACGGGACAGACGGGACAGACGGGACAGACGGGACAGACGGGACAGACGGGACAGACGGGAC
>JAZKHS010000020.1:51385-112910 GCA_040385265.1 Pseudomonadota bacterium
AGCAGGAGTGGAGCCCGGGCTGTCTCAGCCGCCGAAGAGGTACTCGTCAGTGGCGGCCGCCATGCGCACGTCGTTGGCGTGGACGCCGCCCAGGCGGGTGGTCCACCAGCGCACGGTGCAGTATCCCCAGGCGAGCGTGAGCTCGGGGTGGTGCTGCTCGGCCTCGGCCAGGCGCGCAATGCGCTCGGCCAGCGCGAGCGACTGCCGGAAGCTGTCGGTGCGGTAGGTTTTCTCGAGCAGCCAGTGCCCGTGCGGTTGCCGCAGCTCCCAGCCTTCGAGGAAGCGCATCTCGGTGCGGGCTTCCGCCTCGAGCAGGGCGCGGGCCTCGGGGGCGAGTGGCTGGCAGATGCTCATGCCCGCATCAGCCGCACTGGCGGCTGGGGTCCTCGACGGCGCCGGCCGGGCGCAACACGCCCGGCACCAGCATGTCCTGGCGCAGGCCGGACAGCACGGTCTTCATGTTGTCGGGCTGGTAGGTGTCCGAACGGCTCTGCACCACGTAGACCATGTCGCCACGGGTGAACACCAGGAAGCCGTAGTAGAAACGGGGATTGCTGACACCTTCGGGCAGGCTGCTGCGCTTCATCTTCAGGCTGACCACGGCGAACATGCCGCTGCCACGGCCGGTATCCACGAACTCCTGGATCATGGTCTGGGAGTCGTCGATGTTGGGCATGTCGGGCAAGACGTCGCGCAGGTAGTTGGACAACACCTGTTCGGTGATGGTGCGTTCCGAGGCGAAGCTCGGGACGTCGGCCATGGGGTGTTCGCCGGTCTTCAGGTAATCGATGCGGAAGAAGCGGTTGGCGCTGTCCCAGATATTCAGGCTGCCCCCGTTCTTGTCGCACTGCTCGGTCAGGGTGACTCCGCCGCGGAAGGCGGCGCTGTCGAGGGACAGGGAGTAGGCGCGGGCGGGCGCATGGTAGAGGCCTCCGGACTGGGGCCCGAGCTGGCTGGCGCAACCTGCCAGGAGCAGGGTGGACAGGGCTAGACCGGTAAGCTGACGACGCATGTCACTCTCCTGTGGCGGCCGTTTCTTGTTATGTGGCGCTGGTGCGGTGGCCGCAGCCTGCCGATGATACCCGCCCGCTTGCCGGACTGAAACCCGGCAGCCCACCCCCGGACGGGGGCGGTTAACCGAATCAGAACAAATGGCAGGCGCCGGCGGAGGCCCGTGGCGGTGCTCAGGGGTGTTCCAGCGTTTCCCAGCGCTCAAGCAGCAGCAGCAGCTCTTCGTCGATGGCCGCCAGGCGGGCGACGGCGGCCGCGGCTTTCCCGGCGGCCTGCGCGAACAGGGCGGGGTCGTTGAGCGCGGCCTGCAGCGTGGCCTGCTCCGCCTCCAGGGCCGCGATGGCGCCGGGCAGGGCCTCCAGCTCGCGCTGCTCCTTGAAGGCCAGCTTCCGGCGGGGCTTGTCTGCGGGGGCCGTTGCGGTGCCTTGGGGCGCCGGCGCGCTGGCCGCCTGCGGCTGTCCGGCGGCGGCGCCCTTGCGCGCGCTGTCCTTGATGACCGGGCCGCGCTGGCGCAGCCAGTCGTCGTAGCCGCCCACGTACTCGCGGATCGTGCCGTTCCCCTCGAAGGCCCAGGTGCTGCTGACCACGTTGTTGAGGAAGGCGCGGTCGTGGCTGATGAGCAGCAGGGTGCCGTTGTAGTTCACCAGCAGCTCTTCCAGCAGCTCCAGGGTTTCCACGTCGAGGTCGTTGGTGGGTTCGTCCATCACCAGCAGGTTGGCGGGGCGGGTGAAGAGCCGGGCCAGCAGCAGGCGGTTGCGCTCGCCGCCGGAGAGGGCCTTCACCGGGGTGCGGGCGCGCTGCGGCGAGAACAGGAAGTCCTGCAGGTAGGACAGCGCGTGCTTGCGCGCGCCGTTGATCTCGATGAAGTCGGAGCCCTGCGCCACGTTTTCCAGCACCGAACGTTCCTCGTCGAGCTGGGCGCGCAACTGGTCGAAGTAGGCGACCTCGATCTTGGTGCCATGGCGGATGCTGCCGGCATCGACCGGGATCTCGCCGAGCAGGGCGCGCACCAAGGTGGTCTTGCCGACGCCGTTGTCGCCGACCAGGCCGATCTTGTCGCCGCGCATGATGGAGGCAGAGAAATCGTCGATGAGGGTCTGCCCGCCCAGCGCCAGGCTCAGGTGGGAGGCCTCCAGCACCAGCTTGCCGGACTTCTCGCCCTCGCTCACCGCCAGCGACACGTTGCCGCTGCGCTCGCGCCGCGCGGCGCGTTCCTCGCGCAGCGCCTTGAGGGCGCGCACGCGGCCTTCGTTGCGGGTGCGGCGGGCCTTGATGCCCTGGCGGATCCACACCTCTTCCTGCGCCAGCTTCTTGTCGAAGAGGGCGTTGGCCTGGGCTTCGGCGTCGAGCTGCTGCTGCTTGCGCTCCAGGTACTGGTCGTAGCGGCAGGGGAAGTCGCGCAGGATGCCGCGGTCGAGTTCGATGATGCGGGTGGCCACCGCCTGCAGGAAGGAGCGGTCGTGGGTGATGAAGAGCAGAGTGCCGGGATAGCTGCGGAAGAACTCTTCCATCCAGCTGATGCTGCTGACGTCGAGATGGTTGGTGGGTTCGTCCAGCAGCAGGATGTCGGGTTCGGCGACCAGGGCGCGGGCCAGCAGCACGCGGCGCTTGCGGCCGCCGGAGAGGCTGCCGAAGTCGGCTTCGCCGTCGAGTTCCAGGCGGGACAGGATCTGCTCGACGCGGTTCTGCAGCAGCCAGCCGTCGCCGTTGTCCATTTTTTCCTGGGCGTCGGCCAGGGCGTCGTGTACCGAGCTATCGCCCTGCGCCAGGCGTTCGCTCAGCTCGTGGTAGCAGGTCACCGTGGCGGCGATCTCGCCCAGGCCGGAGGCAACCACGGCAAACACGGTGCCGCCCATGCCGGTGGGTACTTCCTGGGGCATGCTGGCGACGCTGAGGCCGCTCTGGCGGGCGATCTCGCCGCTGTCGGGCAGCAGGCGGCCCTCGACCACCTTGAGCAGGGTGGACTTGCCTTCGCCGTTGCGGCCGACGACGCAGACGCGCTCGCCGCGCTCCAGCGTGAAGCCGGCATGGTCGAGCAGCGGGGCGGCGCCGAAGGAAAGGGTGACGTCGCGGAGGGTGAGCAGGGACATGGCGGGAATTCACGGCTGTGGTCAGGCGGCGGATGGTACTAGAATTCAGCCATCACGGCAGACGCCGATGCCGCAGGGGAGCCACCATGGATTCGAGACTGACCAACCTGGAGACCAAGGTTGCCTTCCAGGACGATCTCGTCGAGACCCTGAACGGGATCGTGGTCGCGCAGCAGCAGCAGATCGACCTTCTGCAGAAGCAGGTACAGATGCTCTATGACCAGCTGCGCTCGCTGACGCCGGTCGATGCTCCTGCCGGGGCGCAGGACGAGCGTCCGCCGCATTATTGAGCCCGGGCCGCAAGGCCGCCCTGAAAAAAGCCGGCGCAAGCCGGCTTTTTTCGTCAATTGTCCGGCAGCGGACGCCCGGGGTGGCGGCGCCCCGCCGCCGGCCGTGGCCTCAGCGCTGCTTGGACACCCAGGCCCAGAGCATCTCGCAGCGGATGGGCTCCTCGCCGGAGGCATCCGTGACCATGACCGGCACCAGCACCTCGCCCTTGGGCGTGGAGCGGATCAGGTCGACCTGTTCGGCACTGAGGGTGGCCACGGCACGCATGTCACCGGTGGTGCGCCGGAGATACTCGACCTTCAGGCTCTTGATCAGGGGCAGCTTGTCGTCCGGCAGGTTCATGCCCACCGCGAAACCGGTGGCGGTCTCGGCCAGCAGGGCCATGGCGGCGGCATGCACGCCCTTGATGTGGTTCTGTACCGAACGGCGGTTGCGGATGGACACGACCACCCGTTCCGGGGTCAGCTCCTCATAGCGCAGGCCGGAGGTGCCGACAAACGGGACGACTCGCCCGAAGATGCCGGATACCACCGTGGCGCGCAGCGCCGGCGGCAGGAACTGGAACTTGGAAATCACGCGGGTTAGGTTATTGCTGAAGCTCATGGGGGACTCCTGCTGAAAGCCCGGCCATGACACCCGCAATTACGGGGTGGGTCAATGCCCGCGGGCCTCACCTTTTCGGCAATACGGCCAAGGCGGCGGGGCGGGTGACTGTGGATTGCGCAATTGTGCCATCCCGGCCAATTCCGCTGCTCCCCGACCGATGACACTATGGCCGGCGCCCGCCCCCGTCGGGCGGACAGGTCCAGGCGACAACCAGAATGCATCAAGGAAAACAGGCAGTGCGGAAAAACCAGGTCGGTCCCGTTGCGTCCCCCGGGCGCTTCCTCACCTTTGGGGCTTATGCGCGCAAGTACGTGGAGATGCTGCAGGAAGGCTGGGGCATTGCGCCGGAGCGCGTGCTGGCGCGGACGGGCCTGGACTCTGCCGCGCTCGAGTCGGCTGACCTCATGGTGCCCTTTGCCGACATGGTGACCCTGTTCAACAACGGCTACCTTATTTGCGATGCCAGCGATATCGGCCTGCGCTATGCGGCCCGCCTGCGCACCAGCTCACACGGCATCCTGGGGGCGGCGGTCCTGACCAGCGCCGACCTGCA
This sequence comes from Pseudomonadota bacterium, assembly GCA_040385265.1. GTDB lineage: Bacteria > Pseudomonadota > Gammaproteobacteria > Pseudomonadales > Moraxellaceae > UBA2031. The sequence goes on from JAZKHS010000020.1 coordinate 55,934, forward strand.
ATCGGCCCTTGACCTCTTCTACGACTACCTGGGCCTGGTCGCCCCTTTCCTGCTCATGCACCAGGAGGATCGCGGCAATAACCGCATGCTGGTGCTGGAGATCATCAGCGATGTGCCGGGCGTGGATCCGGTGCTGCTCTATGACATTGCACTGCTCAGCGCGTTCAATGTCCTGAAGCTTATCCTGGGCGAGCGCACGCGGGAGCTGGTCTTCCACTTTGCCAATGCGGCGCCACCGCATGCCGCAGTCTACGCGGACTACATTGACTGCCATGTGCTGTTCAGCGCCAGCTGCTACGGCTTTTCCATCCCCCGCCAGTTGCTGTCCTGCCCGGTGCCTACGGCGGACCCCGATACCCATCGCCTGCTGATCAGCCAGATCAGCGAGAGCATGGGGCGGGTGATGGCCAAGACCGCCTTCGTGGATTCGGTTCGGCGCCTGCTCAAGGCGGGCGACGGGCCGCTGCCGCGCATGGTGGATGTCGCCGCCGCTTTCGGCATGTCGGAGCGCACCCTGCGCAACCGCCTGCGCCGCCATGACACCTCCTTCCAGGAACTGCTGGACGCCGAGCGCGAGGAGCAGGCCATCCATTTCCTGCGCCACAGCGACAAGTCCATCAAGGAGATCGCCTACATCCTGGGCTTCCAGGAAAGCAGCAATTTCTCGCGCGTGTTCAAGAAGTGGACCGGCATGACCCCCCTCAACTTCCGCCATGGCGAAAGCTGAGCGAGCGCCGGTGTCCCGGTGCGGCTTCAGCGCAGGTTGACCCATGTCCGGGCTTGAGATTATCAGCGCCTACCCCGCCGCCCTGCAGCAGCAGGTCCGGCAGTTGCTGGACGGTGGCCAGCTGGGCAGTTATCTGCAGGTGCGCTATCCCGGCCGGCACGAGATCCAGACCGACAAGGCGCTCTATCGCTATGTCAGCGAGCTCCGGCAGGAGCACCTGCGCCGGGCCCCCGCGATCGACAAGGTTTGCTACGACAGCCGCCTGGATGTGGTGAAGAAGGCCCTGGGCCTCCATACCACGGTGTCGCGGCCGCACGGTGGCCGGCTGGTGGCGAGCCGCGAGATCCGCATCGCATCCCTGTTCCGGGAGCTGCCACCGGAATTGCTGCGCATGATCGTGGTGCATGAGCTGGCGCACCTGCGTGAGGCGGAGCACAACCGCGCCTTCTACCAGCTTTGCGAGCATATGCAGCCGGGCTATGCCCAGCTCGAGTTCGACCTGCGCCTCTTCCTGATCTGGCGGGCCCTGCCTGCGCCTGGCGCCTAGGTCGCGGCTCAGTCCTTGAAGTTGTTGAACTGCAGCGGCACGCCGAACTTCTGCTCGCGCAGCAGGGCCATCACTTCCTGCAGGGTGTCGCGCTTCTTGTCGGTCACGCGCACCTTGTCACCCTGGATGGCGGCTTGGGCCTTGATGCCGGCCTCCTTGATGGCCTTGACGATCTTCTTGGCGATATCGGACTCCAGGCCATCCATGAGCTTGATGGTCTGGTGCATTTCCTTGCCCGAGGCCTCCATCTTTTGCGGGTCCATGCACTGCGGATCGATCTTGCGCTTGATGAAGTGGTTTTCCAGCATGGCGAGCACCTGCTCGACCTGGAAGTCGCTTTCGGCGCTGATCTTGATCAGCTTGTCCTTTTCCTTGAGCTCGACCTCGACCTTGTGGCCACGGAAGTCGAAGCGGGTGGCGATTTCCTTCACGGTGTTGGTCACCGCGTTGTTGACTTCAAAGAACTCGAGTTCGGAAACAACGTCAAAGGAGGGCATGGGGTGGTTCTCGCAGGGTCGGCGGATGCGCGCAGTTTAACGGCCGCCGGCCACGAATCAATCCGTGGTCGCGGCGGCGGCGGACGGCGAGGGCGCTTCCCGGGGGATTTCGTGGTGCAGGTCGGGCAGCAGGTGACGGGAAATCAGCACCGGCGGGATGCGGTCCCGGAGGCGGGCGTGCAGGGCCGGCAGCGCGGTCCAGTGCAGGCCCGGGTACATGTGGTGGGCGGTGTGGTAGCCCAGGTTCCAGGAGGTCAGGTTATAGAGGGGATGCTCGACATTGCGCGAGGCCAGGTAGTGGTTGGCGGTGGAGAGACCGGAATGCTGCTGGTAGGTGTTGTCGAGCAACACCACCAGCATGAAGGCCATGGGGGCCACGAAGACGATGAGGGCGTTGACCGGGTCGATCAGCACAAAGCCCAGCAGCACGGCGTTGCTGATCCACAGCCAGCGCCGGAAGCGGGCGAAGAGGGCGGGGTGGCGGGGCCCGATCTTCCAGATCTCGGGGTAAATCATGAATGCGTTGTAGAGGTCGTACTTGAGGCGGCCCATGGTGCGGCCGTCGGGCTCCTGCCAGCGCGCGGGGTCGCGGGACTGGTCCAGGTATTCGCCGTGATGGCCGATATTGTGGTGGAGGGTCCAGGAGTAGGGGCTGGTGCCGGTTTGCAGGTACATCAGCACTTCCAGCAGGCGGTTGAGTCCGGGCCGGGTAAAGACATTGACGTGGTGATGGTTGTGGCAGACGGCGCCGCAGGAGACCTGGACCACCATGAGCAGGGCCACGGCGGCGGCCAGCAGCCAGGGGTCGTGCAGGGTGAAGAAGGCGCCGAGCTGGAGGGCGAAGACGCCAAATACCAGCAGCGAGGCGGGAAGGTCGGCACGGTGACGGTAGAGGGACATGGAGTGGCCTGGCCTCGGGATGATGATGGGGACGGCTGCCGGGCGGGGGCATGCAGGCCAGCGTCCCTGGCTGCGCGTATACTCCCGCGACCCCTCTTTACAGGGGTGGCGGGCGCCAGTTTAACAGTCTGCCGGCGCCAGGGAATTCGCCGGCCGGCCGACTGGCAGCGGATGCTGCAGTCAGTCGGGATGTTCGTTCGCCGGGGGCTTGCGGACGCTGCCCGGCCCATATGAGGAGTTGCCTGTGCAGGCAAGATGGTTCCGCATTTATCTGAATTGCTATCCGCCCTTCCTGGGGGCAGGGATCAGGGTCGAGCGTGTCAGCGCCGATTTCCTGGCCATCGACGTGTCGCTGGCCCTGCGCTGGTATAACCGCAACTACGTGGGTACCCAGTTCGGGGGCAGCCTCTACGCCATGACCGATCCCTTCTTCATGCTGATGCTGATGCAGGCCATGGGGCCGGGCTATATCGTCTGGGACCAGGCGGCGCGCATCGAGTTCGTTAGCCCGGGCAAGGGCAAGGTGTGGGCCCGCTTCCGCCTGGCGGCAGGGGAGGTGGCGCACCTCAGGGAAGAGGCCGAGGCAGGGGCGCCGTTGCGCCCGGTCTATACCGTGGAAGTGCGCGACGAGCGGGACGAACTGGTCGCGCGCGTGGAAAAAACGCTGTATATCCGCAAGAAAAAGCCGACGCCGGCCTGAGCCGGCGCAAGAGGTCGAACGCCATGGGTTACCGCATCATCCCCGTCACTCCCTTCGAGCAGAACTGCACCTTGCTGTGGTGCGACGAGACCCGCGAGGCCGCGGTGGTCGATCCGGGCGGCGACCTCGACCGTATCCACGCCGCCGCCAGCGCCGCCGGCGTCACCGTGAAGCAGATCCTGCTCACCCATGCCCATATCGATCATGCCGGCGGCACCGCCGAGCTCGCGGCCGCCCTGGGCATTCCCATCGTGGGCCCGCATCCGGGGGACCAGTTCTGGATCGACGGCCTGGCGCAGCAGGCGCGCCATTTTGGCTTCCAGCCGTCGCAGCCCTTCACGCCGGACCGCTGGCTGGGCCAGGGCGACCGGGTGCAGGTGGGCAATATGACACTGGAGGTGCGGCACTGTCCGGGTCATACCCCGGGCCACGTGGTGTTCTTTGTGCCGGCGGAAAACCTGGCCATCGTCGGCGATGTGCTGTTCGCCGGGTCCATTGGCCGCACCGATTTTCCGGGCGGCAGCTTCGAGACGCTGGTGGCCTCCATCCGCGAGCAGCTGTTCACGCTGGGCGATGACGTCGCCTTCATCCCCGGCCACGGCCCCATGTCCACCATTGGCGCGGAGCGGCGCAGCAATCCCTTCGTGGCGGATCATCGGTTCGGCTGACCCGCCAACGCCAACGCCAACGGCCTGGCCGCAGATAACGGGGGACTCGCCCGGTGCAAGTTCACTCTGGCCGGAGCCCGGGCAAGCGCGAGGTCGCGTGGCGGGCGCTCCGGCAACGCCGGCGAGGCCAGGCCTCAGGCGGGTTCGGAACGCCGGGGCAGGGGCGCCGGGACGGCGGCGTGGCAGGCATCCAGGGCCAGCAGGTAATACTCCATGCCACGGCGGGCGGCCAGGAAGCACTTGTGCTGCAGCGTCGCGTCGTCACCGCAGAGCTGCTTCACCAGCTCCATGGCCTCGTAGGGGTGGGCATCGTCGTAGTGGGCGTGGGCGCGCAGCCAGGCCATGGTGCGCCGGCCCAGTACGGCCTCGCCACGCTCGGCGTAGAGGCGCATGCCCTTGACCACGGAGCGGGTCCAGTCGCCGGTGGCCCATTCGATGGCCAGGTTGGTGGCGGCAATGCCCTCGGCGATGCTGGCGCGCTGGTTGACCTGCCAGAGGTAGTGGTTGATGGCGTCCATGGCGGGCGGCGGGATGCAGGCGTCGAGCTCGCCGGCGCTGACGCCGAAGCCGATGGCCCAGTCCCGGTACCAGTACAGGTGGCGCTGCTCGATGCGGATGTTGTTGATCAGCCAGTCGCGCGCCACCAGGACGCCGGGCCGGTCCACCTCGTGGGCCCGTGCCAGGGTCAGGGCCATGTAGTGGGGGAAGTTGCCCACCAGCGGATAGAAGTTAAGCAGGGCGTGACGGAAGCTGGCCAGTGGCAGGTCTCCGGCGGCCATGTCGGTAAATAGCGGGTGGCGGGCGATGGCGTCCTTGAACGGAACCAGGTCGTCCCAGAAGCGCTGGGCCCAGGCGGGATGGGGGGTGATCGCAATGTCACCGTATTCTTCTTTTTGTTCCCGGGCGGTCATGGTCGCTTTCCTCCTGAAAGGTACTTGACCGTCATCCCACATCGGTAGTGAGCTAGCAAGACGGCCAACGGGGCAGCATGGCTTGTCGGCGACGAATGGCGCTCCCCTCCGGGCGGGGTCAGGATGCTCTAGGATAGGGCAAGGAAAGCCAACACAGACATGGACTACGGGGGCAGGATGCTAGGCCCGGAGCAGGAACAGTCGGACCTCGAGGCCCTCGTGGCCCGCGCAAGGAGCACGCACTGGCGTCTCGACATGGGCGATCGCCTTGAGGGCGCCTATCGCGAGGACCATCGCGCGCGTTCGGTCGCGTCGTTTCGCCACACTTCCATTTTCATTTTCCTCATCTTCCTGCTGCTGAGCACGGGGATCTACCACCTCATGCCGCCGGAGGAAGTGCCGCGCTGGCTGGCGCTCTACGGCTGGGTGGGCGTGATCATCATCGGCGCCTCGGTGTTGTCGCGCATCCCGGCGCTGGATCGGCGCTTCGAGATCTATACCGGCCTGGGCAGCTTTGCCTCGGTGGCACTGTCGGTTGCAGTAACCGGCGTGGTCACCGATCCGGTGGCGGGCCAACTCACCCAGGTGGCCATCATGTATGCCACCATCATCATCTTCAGCATGGTCGGCCTGCGCTTCAAGCATGCATTCTATGCCGTGTGGTTCGGCGGCCTGGCGGGGACGGTGCTGGCCTGGCTGCTGGATGGCAATGTGGAGTGGGGACTGTTGCACCGCACCTTCACCGGCAGCAGCCTGCTGGGCATGTTCATCGCCTACCACGCCGAGCGCCGCGACCGCGAGTTGTTCCTTCAGGCGCATCTGCTGCGGGACGCGCATGACCGCACCGAGGAGTATGCGGTACGGCTTGACCGCCTTTCGCGCCATGACGCCCTGACCGGACTCGCCAACCGCCGCCACTTCGACGAGGAAATGCAGCAGGAGTGGCGGCGTGGCGCGCGGCAGCAATCACCGGTGGCGGTGATGATGATCGACATTGACCATTTCAAGCACTTCAACGACACCCTTGGCCATGTGCGCGGCGATGACTGCCTGCGCCTGGCCGCCAGCGTGATCGCGGCACATGCGCGGCGTCCCGGGGAGCTTGCCGTGCGCTACGGGGGCGAGGAGTTCCTGCTGCTGTTCCCTGACACCGGACGCGAGGCCGCCTGCCAGCTGGCTGACCGTCTGTTGCAGTCATTCCGGCAGGCGCAGCTGCCGCAGGCCCCCGGCCTGGCGCGGGAATTCGTCTCGATCAGCATCGGCGTGGCCGCGGTGGTGCCGGGCAATGCCATGCTGTCGTCGGACGAGCTCATCTGTGCGGCCGACGATGCCCTGTACGAGGCCAAGCATGCCGGCCGCGACTGCTGGCGTTATGCTGCCGGATTGGGCGGAGGGGCCGGCGACGCGGGACCGGTGGCTTCCCGGCAGGCGTCAGCCTGACGCTGGCGCCGGTCCGGACTTTCGCTGTGCGTAGCCGCCTGCAGATGCTGTAAGCCTGCGCCCTGCCCGGGCCGGGGCGGGGCCCGTGTCTTCAGGCGCTGGCGCCGGCTGCTCCGCTTGGCCCTGCCCAGGGTGTGCGTCGAAGGTTGTAGTCCGGTTCCACTCTGAAAATTGCGTTGTCGCCGCGCTGCTCGATTTTGTGATCCATACTCACTTGCGCTGTGATTTGGTGCGCTGCCATCGGCAGCCCGCTGTGCTGCGGCCCGGCCGCGGCTTTCCGAGCGTCCCTTTCCCGACAGGAGTCAGGAAGTGACAGTATTCCGGTTCATCGTTCCTCGCGTCCCTGTCCGCTGGCATCGCCCCGGTGTCCTGTTGCCGGCGCTGCTGCTGGTGGCCTGTGCGTCCGCCCCGGCGCCACAAGCGCCTGCCAATGCCCCGCTCGCCGCCGCCGCCCTGCCGCCGGAGCATTCCGTGATCAGCATGCCTGTCACCATCGACCTCGACCAGGTTGCCGCCGGGTTGCTGCGGGAATTGCCACGCCCCCTCCTGCGCCGTACCTGGCGGCAGCCGCTGCCGGTGCGGCGCAGCTCACTGCAAACCTCCATCGCCACCGGCCCCGGCAGTTGCAGCGTGATGGCGCTCGATTGTCTGGAGCAGCACTCGGTGCACACCGTCGCGGCGGAGTCGGTGGCGACCGTCGTGGCCGAAGTCACCCAGGAAATGCAGCTGCGGCGGCTGTCACTGTTCATGGAAGGCAGCCGGCTGGCGCTGCAGGCCCAGGTCGAGGTCACGCTCAGTACGCGCCTGCCGGCGGGGGCACAGCCGCTGGGCGAGACGGATTGCGGCCAGCGCGGCCGGCGCGCCCGTTTCGAGTGGCTTCAGGACGGCCATGTGGGCTGGAGTCCGGCAGGGGAAGTGGTGATGGCGGCGGGCACAAGCTCCATGCGCTGGCTGCAGCCTTGCGCCGTCACGGCGTTTTCCACCGAGGCGATGCTGGACCTGCCGGGACTGCGCGAGCGCCTGGCGCAGGCGCTGGAGGGGCAGGTCCTGGGGCGGCTTCGCAACGCCCGCCTGGCGCTGCAACTGGAGAGGGCCTGGCCGGAGCTCAACTCGCCCCGTGAGTTGCGCCCCGGCGTCTGGCTGCTGCCGCATCCGGCGCGGGTCAGCGTCGCCGATCTCGTGGGCCGAGGTAACCGGGCGAGTACGGCCATCCTGGTGGAGGCGCGGCCGGAGATCGTGCGCGGGGCGCGACCGGCGGTGAGGATTCCGCCCCTGCCGGTCCCCGGCCGGGGCGGGGATGTCGGCGATGGCCTGCGGCTGGCCGTGCGTGGCGATCTGGCCCTGAGTGAGGCGGGACAGCGCCTGCAGCAGCGCCTTGGGGGGGCGCTGCGCCGGGTCGGCGGGAGCCCCGTGCGCCTGGAACGAGTGCGGATCTGGGGGCATGGCGGCCAGGCCGTGCTGGCGCTCGGCTTTGGCGAGCCGGCGCTGGCGGAGCTGCATGTGCTGGCGCGCGCGGTCTATGACCCCGAGCGCAACGAAGTGGGCTTGCGCGACCTGGCCTTTGCGCCCGCTACCCGCCGCTACCTGGCGCGGGTCGCCCCCTGGCTGGCGGTGCCGGGACTGTTGTCGGCACTGGAGGCGGAAGCCCGCTTTGACTTCGATCCCGGCCTGGCCGGCGCCGTGAACGGCGTCAGCGAGTTGCGACAGGCGGCCGGTCAGGACCTGACGCTGCGCGGGGGCGTGCAGCGGGTACAGCCGCAGGCGCTGTACTTCACGCGCGACCGTCTGGTGGCATTGTTGCTGCTGGAAGGAAGGCTCGCGCTGGAGGCGCGGCAGAAATGAAGGGCCGAACGGCGCGGAACCGCGGCCGGCGGGCTCAGCCGCGCTGCGGGACGAGCTGGTTGATCAGGCTGGCGAGCTCCATTTCCGAAGCCGGCTTGCAGACGTAGGCGCGGGCACCCTGGCGCATGCCCCAGGCGCGGTCGCTGACCTGGGTCTTGCTGGTGATCATCACCACGGGGATGTGCGCGGTGTCATTGTCCTGGCTCAGGCGGCGGGTGGCCTGGAAGCCGTTCAGGTCGGGCATGACCACGTCCATGAGGATGACGTCAGGCTTCTTGGCCTTGGCCGCCGCGATGCCGCTCTTGCCGCCATTGGCGAACACGAAGTGATGGCCGTACTTTTTCAGCATGCCGTAGATCGCCAAGGTGTCGGTGGGCGAGTCGTCCACGATCAGTACACGAGCCATGACAGCCTCCGTTATCCGTTTCCAGCAGCATATGCCGGAGGGTGCGGCGTGCCAGCGCTGAAGCACCGAGATGTGGCCACGGTCACACTCCGGCAGCCGGACGGTGACGGGTGGCGACAGGCTGCGGGGCCGCGGTTGCACCAGCCCGGCAATTTTTTACAGCCCGGTCATGGCAGTGTCCGCAAAGCCGGGCAAAATGACCGGTTCCAGCATGGGGCGGGCTGAAAGCCTGCGTCCCGTTTTTCCAACAGGCGGAGTTTTCCATGAAAAGAGTCGGGTTCTGCGTCCTCTCGCTCATGTTTCTGCTCGCGGGCTGCAGCACGCCGCAGACCCTTGCCCTGCGCCAGGCCCCGGCCAGTGCCGAGAACGGCGTGGTGGAGCTGAAGGCCGTGCCGTTCTTTCCCCAGGCCGATGGCAACGGCGCCACGGCGGCCCTCGCGGCCCTGCTCGGTCATACCGGCCGCAGCGTGACGCCCGAGGAGCTGTCCGGCCAGCTGAGCGCCGCCGACGGCGAGGAGGCACGACTGATCGAGATGGCGGCCGTGGCGCGGCGCCAGGGCCGCCTGGTCTATCCCCTCGCGCCGCAGCTGGATGCGGTGCTGGCGGCGCTGCACCAGGGTTTTCCGGTGCTGGTCCGGCAGAACAACGGACTTTCCTTCTTCCCCTCCTGGCGCTATGCCGTCGTGGTGGGGGCGGACCGCGCCGGGGAAACCTTCTGGTTGCGATCGGGTGAAAGCGAGCGTCTTGCCCAGCCCTTCGCCGCCTTCGAGCGTAGCTGGTCCCGGGGCGGGAGCTGGGGTGTGCTGCTGGTCGACCCCCGGCAAATCCCCGATACGCTGGATGCCCGCATGGTGATCCGCGAGCTCGCGCTCATGGAGCGCGCCGGGGCAGTCGCCGATGCGCAGGCGGGCTTCAATGCCGCCGTTCTCAACTGGCCTGAGCAAAAGCCTGCCTGGCTGGGGCTCGCCAGCGCCTCGCTGGCACTGGGCCAGATTGACCGTGCCGAATCCACTTTGCGCGAGCTGGTGCGCCGCGCCCCCCAATACGGCGCTGGCCTCAACAATCTCGCCGATCTTCTGCTCAAGACCGGGCGTCCGCTGGAAGCCATGCCGCTGGCCGAGCGCGCCGTCGCGGTCCTGGATATTCCCGCCACCCGCGGCACGCTGGAGGCGGCCCACCAGGCCTTGCAGCCCTTGCAGGCGGAAGCGCTGCCGGCCCAGCCTGGCGACCTGGCGCCGGGGAGCCTGCCGCCCCTGGCCAGGACCAAGGCCACGGCACCCAAGGCCTCGGCGGGCAAGCGGACCAAGACTGCTACTGGGAAGCGCGGGAAGAAGGCGCGCACGGCGGCCAAGGCGACGCCCTGAGGTGGCGGCCTGCTGCCGGGCTTGTGCCGGAGCCGGACGCGGCAAGTTCGCCTCAGGGGGGCGGGAGGTGGGCGGGTGGTAACGGTAACGGCCGGTAGTCCAGCAGGGCGATGTCGAGGTGGGGAAATACCGCCACGATCAGGCTGACGGCGAGCGCGGTGGCCAGCACCGCCAGCGTTTCCGGCAGGGCCGGCGTCGGCGCCGGCAAGCGATGCCAACCCCAGCGCAGCAGGGCCAGGCAGGCCAGGCCCAGCAAGCCGCCCCCCACCACGTCCGACACCCAGTGCACGCCCAGGTAGGGACGGGAAGCCAGGGTCAGCAACATCAGGCTGAGCAGTAGCGGGCGTGCGACATTGCTGACGGTGTCGTTGCCATGTCGGAGCACCAGGACCAGCACCAGGCCCCAGACCATGACGGCATTGAAGGCATGGCCGCTGGGAAAGGACATCGCGGCGGGAACGACCTGGACCCATTGGGGCCGGACCACGGCAAACAGTTGCTTGAGCACGGCCGGGACAGTCAGCCCGATGACACAGACCATGCCCAGCAGGACCAGGGTTTGCCATTGCCGGCGCAGGGCCAGCCAGCCGCCAAGAACGGTGGCGAATGCCAGCAGGCCTTGCCGCTCACCCAGCAGGGACAGGGCGACGAAGACGTGGTCCAGGCTGTCCTGGCGCAAGCGGAAGAGGGCCTGCGTCCACTCGATATCCAGCGGGCGCAGCAGTGGCAGGCCCACGGCCAGCACAAGAAAGGCGATACCGGCCGCCGCGGCCAGGCGCAGCGCATCGCGCTGCTCTTCGGGCAGGCCGGCGCGGGTCTGGTAGCGTCCCGTGTTGGCCAGGGGCGCGCGGCTGGCAGCACGCTGCCGCCGGCCCTGCAGGACCGGCAGCAGCCAGGTCAGCACGGCGACGAGGATCAGGATGCAGGCCACGAACAGCAACTGGTCGCGGCCTGGCAGCCAGGCATTCCGGGCGGCGGCGCCCAGGCTGTAGCCCGGCAGCAGATGGGTGGGGGCCCAGGCCAGGGCGGAGAGGAGATTCATCCACAGGAAATACAGCGGCTTCATGCGGAAGACACCCGCGGCCAGGGGCACGAAGGCGCGCAAGGGCCCGATGAAGCGGCCGAGGATGATGCTCTTGCCGCCGTGGCTGGCCACGAATTCTTCCGCGCGTGCCAGCCAGGCGGGGAAGCGGGTGAAGGGCCACACCCGATGAATGCTGTCCTTGAAGCCCTTGCCCAGGGCATAGCTGATGCCGTCGCCCAGCATGGCGCCGCCAATGCCGGCGATGAACACCGGCAGCAGCGCGACGTCGGCATGCGCGGCCAGGACACACAGCACGAAGAGCAGGGGCACGGCCGGCACGATGACACCCACCACCGCAACGGCCTCGATCAGCGCGACCAGGAAGATGCTGATCAGGATGGCGTCAGGGTGCTGGATGAGCCAGCCACGCAGCTCCAGGTACCAGGCAGCGAAATCCATGGGGATGCGGCGGGCCGCTGGCCTCAGGCCTGATCGCGGCGGGCTTGCTTGACGTCGTCAACCGAGACGCCGGCAAACTGCAGGTCAGCATGATAGGACGAGCGCACCAGTGGCCCGCTCCACACACTGCGGAAGCCCAGTTGCTTGCCGTAGGCGGCGTATTCCGCGAATTCCTCGGGCGTCACGAAGCGCTCCACTCGCGCGTGGCTCTTCGAGGGCTGCAGGTACTGGCCGATGGTCACAAGATCGACGTCGTGGGCGCGCAGGTCCTCCAGCACGGCCAGCACTTCCTCCTTCGTTTCCCCCAGGCCAACCATCAGGCCGCACTTGGTGGTGATGTCGGGGCGAGCCGCCTTGTAGCGCTTGAGCAAATCCAGGGAGTGCTGGTAGTCGGAGCCCGGACGGATGGCCTTGTACAGGCGCGGTACGCTTTCGATGTTGTGGTTGAAAACGTCGGGCGCCGTCGTGGTGAGGATATCCAGGGCCACGTCCATGCGCCCGCGAAAGTCGGGCACCAGCACCTCGATCTTCGTGTCGGGGTTGCTGTCGCGGATGGCGTCGATGCAGTCGGCGAAATGCCGGGCGCCGCCGTCCTTGAGATCGTCGCGGTCGACCGAGGTCACCACCACGTACTTCAGCTTGAGGTTGCTGACGCTTTCGGCCAGGTGGCGCGGCTCGTCGGTATCGAGGGCGTTGGGGCGGCCGTGGGCGACGTCGCAGAAGGGGCAGCGCCGGGTACAGATATCGCCCATGATCATGAAGGTGGCGGTGCCGCCGCCAAAGCACTCGGGCAGGTTGGGGCAGGCCGCTTCCTCGCACACGGTATGCAGCTTCTGGGCGCGCAGCAGGCCCTTGATGCGCTGCACTTCGCCGGGATTGGTCACGCGCACGCGAATCCAGTCCGGCTTGCGCGGCAGTTCCTCGGTGGGGATGACCTTGACCGGAATGCGGGCCACCTTTTCCGCGCCACGCAACTTGACGCCCTGTTCGACGCGGGCGGGACGGGCGGATTCGGGGGGCTGGCTCATGGACGGGCTCCGGCTGCTGATGGCCCCGAGTATACCGCAAAGGTTGGGTGCTGCCGTGGCGGGACACCGTGGGCGGCCCCTTCGCTTATGACCAATTAGTCGTAGACATGCCACGGAGGGACGGGGGCGGAGTATGCTTTTGCGCCAAGGCACAAGGGAGCGGGAAACAGGCGATGAGCGGTCGATACGATGTGGTGGTGATCGGGGCCGGCCCCGCCGGCGAAGGCGCGGCCATGAAAATGGTCAAGGAGGGCCGTCGCGTGGCCATCGTGGACGAGCGCGGCCGCCTGGGCGGCAACTGTGTGCATGTGGGCACCATTCCCTCCAAGGCCCTGCGCCAGACCGTGTGGAACCTGATGCGCTACCAGCGCGACCCGTTGTTCCAGCGCGTCGGCGAGCTGCGCAACGTGCCGCTGTCCCGGGTGCTGGCGCGGGCGCGCAAGGTCATCGACAGCCAGGTGGCGGTCCATACCCATTTTTATGATCGCAATGCCGTGGACATCTACTTCGGCACGGCCTCCTTCCTGGATCCGCACCACCTGAACATCACACCGCGCGAGGGCGGCGTGCAGGAGACGCTGGAGTTCGAGCATGCGGTGATTGCCACCGGCAGCCGGCCCTATCGTCCTGCCGATATCGACTTCAGCCATCCGCGCGTGTTCGACTCGGACAAGATCCTGTCCCTCGACTACCCCGTGCAAAAGCTCATCATCTATGGCGCGGGGGTAATTGGCTGCGAGTACGCCTCCATCTTCGTCGGCCTGGGCTACAAGGTCGACCTGATCAATACCCAGACGCAGCTGCTGTCCTATCTGGACGACGAGATCGCCGACGCCCTGTCCTACTACCTGCGCGAGCTGGGGGTGCTGGTGCGCAACCAGGAGGAGTATGACCGGCTGGAGACCCAGGATGACTGCGTCATCCTGCACCTCAAGTCCGGCAAGAAGATCAAGGCCGACGCCATCCTCTGGTGCAATGGCCGCAGCGGCAACACCGAGACGCTGAACCTGGGCAATGTGGGCGTGACCCCCAATCGTCGTGGCCAGATCCCGATCAACGAGCAGTACCGCACCGAGGTGGCGCATGTGTGGGCGGCGGGCGATGTCATCGGCCCGCCGGCGCTGGCGTCCGCCGCCTATGACCAGGGCCGCTGCGCGGCAGCGCATATCGTCGGCTCCAGTGATGTGCCGCGCGTGGAGGAGGTGCCGACCGGCATCTACACGATTCCCGAGATCTCCTCCATCGGCAAGACCGAGCACCAGCTGACCGAGGCCAGGGTCCCCTACGAGGTGGGCCAGGCTTTCTTCCGCCACCTGGCGCGCGCGCAGATCACTGGCGAGACGGCGGGCATGCTGAAGATCCTGTTCCACCGCGAGACGCTGGAGATCCTGGGCATCCACTGCTTTGGCGACAGCGCCGCCGAGATCGTGCATATCGGCCAGGCCATCATGCAGCAGAAGAACGGGGCCAATTCGCTGCGCTATTTCGTGAACACCACCTTCAATTATCCGACCATGGCCGAGGCGTACCGGGTGGCCGCGCTGAACGGCCTCAATCGCCTGTTCTGACGCCGCGCCCGCGCGCATGAAGAAGCCCGGGCCGGTCCGCAGGCGGAGGCCCGGGCTCAGTGCGGCACCACCGCCGTGTCGGTGCGCAGCTTCTCCAGCACCTCTTCCGTCATGCTGTTGGCCAGTTCGTATTCGCCCAGGAAGACGCCGTCCACCGCTTCCTTCTCGAGCAGGGCTGCCTCGGTTTCGCTGTGGGTCCGCACCAGGATACGCACGCCGGGGTTCAGCATGCGCGCAATCTCGATCATCTGCCGCGCCTTGAAGGTGTCGGGCGTGGCAATCACCAGGATGCCGGCGCGGGCGATATGGGCCTGGATCAGCACCGCCGGGTCGGCGCCTTCACCCGCCACCGCATGCACGCCCTCCCGGCGCAGTTGCTCCACCACCTCGCGGTTCTGCTCGGCCACGACAAAGCGCACGCCATGCCGGCGCAGCGCTTCGCCAATGTGGCGGCCGACGCGGCCATAGCCGACCAGGGTGACGTGGCCGGTGAGCTGCTCGGCGTCCACCGACATCGGCAAGACCGCCAGCGGGTCATCGGGCAGTTCCAGGCGCCGCGCCAGCGCGCTGTGCTGGCGCAGCCAGTCCTGTACCGGGGCGATCAGGCGGAACAGCGCCGGGTTGAGGGAGATGGAAAGGATGGCGCCGGCAAGCAGCAGGCTCTGGCCTTCCATCGGCAGCAGGCCGAGGGCAAGGCCCAGGCCGGCCAGGATGAAGGAGAACTCGCCGATCTGCGCCAGGCTGGCCGACACCGTGAAGGCGGTGTTGAGCGGATAGCGGAAGGCCACCACGATCACGAAGGCGGCGATGGATTTGCCGAACATGATGATGATGGCGACCGCCAGCACGCGTAGCGGCTGCTCGGTGAGGATGGCAGGATCGAACAGCATGCCGACCGACACGAAGAACAGCACCGCAAAGGCGTCCTTGAGCGGCAGCGTGTCCTCGGCCGCGCGATGGCTGAGCGGGGACTCGCGCATGACCATGCCCGCAAAGAAGGCGCCCAGCGCGAAGGAGATGCCGAAGAGCTTGGTGGCCAGGAAGGCGATGCCGACCGCGGCGGCGATCACGGCCAGGGTGAACAGTTCGCGTGAGCCGGATTTGGCCACCTGCCACAGCAGCCAGGGAAACAGGCGCTTGCCGAGCAGCAGCATGAAGGCAAGGAAGGCGGCGACCTTGCCCAGGGTGAGCAGCAGTGTCTCCAGCAGCGGACCGGTGGCGGCCGTCTTGCCGCCCAGCCAGCCCGACAGCGCCGGCAGCAGCACAAGGGCGAGGACCATGACCAGGTCCTCGACCACCAGCCAGCCCACGGCGATACGGCCATTCATGGATTGCAGGATGCCCTGCTGCTCCAGGGCCTTGAGCAGTACCACGGTGCTGGCGACCGATAGCGCGAGGCCGAAGACCAGGCCGGCCCCCATCGACCAGCCCCAGAACATGGAAAGGCCGGCGCCCATCAGGGTCGCCACCGTGATCTGGACAATGGCGCCGGGGATGGCAATGCGGCGCACGCTCCAGAGGTCGGCCAGGGAGAAGTGCAGGCCGACGCCGAACATCATCAGCATCACGCCGATCTCGGCCAGTTGCTGGGCGAGGGCGAGGTCGCCGGAGAAGCCAGGGGTGGCGGGGCTGATCACGATGCCGGCCAGCAGGTAGCCGACCAGGGGCGGCAGCTTGAGGCGCGCCGCCGCCAGCCCGAGCAGCAGGGCGAGGCCCAGGCTGGCGGCAATGGTGGTGATCAGCGTGACGTCATGGGGCATGGGCGCGGGGGCTCCGGAGTCAGGATCGGCAGGGACGGTTCGGCCGTGGAGTGTAGCGGCTTTCGATGCAGTGGCGAGGAAAGCCTCTGGCAGCCATAGGGAAACGGCAGGGCCTTGCCTGCAGCGGGCCGGAGGCGAAGGGCCCGCACGGCGGGAGCGCAGGTCGCCGGGGCATCAGTGCCGGGAATGCCACCAGAAGAGGCCATAGGCCACGGCGTTGATGAGCAGCAGGGCGATGCCCATGGCCAGCAGGACGCGGCTCGGCAGGCCGTCCGGGTAAAGGCCGGCGGTGATGTAGTGCTCGATGAAGCCGCCCTGGTAGGGCGCGGCGCCGCCGGCGACCCGCAGGCGGTTCTCCAGCGGCGTCAGCGGGCAGGTCCAGCCGATGGCGGCGATCAGCACGCCCCAGGTCACCACCGGCAGGTGCAGCCACGCCAGCTTGGGCCACCAGTGCAGCAGGAAGCCGCCAAAGGTGGCGAAGACGAGGAAGGCATAGTGCAGCAGCATCACGACCTGGGCGGCAAGGAGAAATGACATGGCTACTCCGGGCCGCGAGGGTAGAGGCGTTCGGCGAGGGCGGTCGCGATCCGCTCGCCGAGCGCCGCCGGCGCGGGCGTGCGCTCGCCCAGGAAGTCCTTTACCTGGGTCATGGCGAGGCCGGCATGGCCGCAGGGATTGATGCGCGTGAAAGGCTCCAGGTCCATGTCCACGTTGAGCGAGAAACCGTGGTAGCTGCAGCCCTTGCGGATGCGCAGGCCGAGCGAGGCGATCTTGCGCCCCTGCACATAGACGCCGTGGGCGTCGCGGTTGGCCTCGGCGGGAATGCCGAGGGCAGTGAGGACCTCCACGAGCGCATCCTCCACCGCCTCGACGAAGGCGCGCGGGCCGAGGCCGAGACGCTTGAGGTCGACCAGGCAGTAACCGGTGAGCTGGCCGGGACCATGGTAGGTGACCTGCCCGCCGCGGTCGGTGCGCAGCAGCGGAATGGCGCCGGCGGCCAGCACATGTTCTTCCTTGCCGGCCTGGCCCAGGGTGAAAACCGGAGGGTGCTCGAGCAGCCAGAGCTCATCCGGGGTCGCGGCCGTGCGCGCCTCGGTGAAGGCACGCATGGCGTCCCAGGTGGGAGCGTAGTCGGCCAGGCCGAGAGGGCGCAGGCAGAGCGGGGAGGCGGGCATGGACATCCTGTCATTATGCCGCAGATGCGGCATTCGCGCTGTGACGGGACCTGTTTTCCCGGCGCGGTGATTGCGCTAGCGTCGAGGCCTGCGCTCACTTCCGGAGACTTTCATGCGCTCGTTCGCGCGACCCTCCCTGCTGGCGGCCCTGATGGCCCTCGCCGCTTGCGGCCCCGCCACCCGGGCGCCGGCGCCGGGCGAGCCGCCGGCCCCGGTGCTGGCCGGGCCGGTGGCGCCGATGGTGCCGCCGGCGCCCGCCACGCCGGACGTCTCGGCCTTCGAGGCCGAGGCGCGTCTGCTGGTGCCCTCCTTTGCCGGCGAGTTGCTGGCCACGGTGCAGCAGGCCATGACGGCGGGTGGTCCGGTGGCCGCAATGGCCGCCTGCCAGGTGGCGGCGCCGGCAATCGCCAGCCGCCACAGTCGCCAACCCTGGCGGGTAGGGCGGACAGCGTTGCGCGTGCGCAATCCCGCCAATGCGCCGGATGCCTGGGAGCGGGAGGTGCTGGCGCGCTTCGTGGTGGCGGCGGCCCAGGGCGCGCCGCTGTCCGAGTTGCGCCTGGGTGAAGTGGTGGCGGGGGAGTATCGCTATATGCAGGCCATTGCTACCGGCGAGCCTTGCCTGGCCTGCCATGGCCAGACGCTGGCGGCGCCGGTGCAGGCGGCGCTGCGGCAGCAGTATCCCGGCGATGCCGCCACGGGCTTTGCGCTGGGTGATCTGCGCGGTGCGTTCACCCTGCGCCGGCGACTGGAGTAGGCGGGACGGCACGCACGTCAGGTCATCATGCGGCGGCAGTTCGCCGGGGATTACAGCACCATGCGGATCTGTGCGCAGGCGGCCAGGTCGGCATAGAGGCCGTTGATCTGCTCCTTGCGCTCGACATAGACGGTGGCGGTCACCGACACGTATTTGCCGGCGCTGGAGGCGCGCTCACTGATGCCGGAGGGATCGAAGTCCGGGCAGTGGCGCAGCAGGATATTGGCCACGATCTCGCGCATGGGGTGCTGTGCCTCGCCCATGATCTTGAGCGGGTAGTGCATGGGGAATTCCCAAAGCGCTTCGTTCTGGATGTCGGTGGGACGAAAGTTGCTCATGTCGGGAAACCTGTCGGAGAAACCGCAATCAGTGATGAGTGCCAATATGGAGTCGCCGGTCGCGGCTTACAAGGGCGACCCGGCGGGGGCGCCAGGCCCGGCTGAGTCCGGGCTTTTGCCGGCGCCTTGCAGGGCTTCGGGCTGCTGCCCTGCCGGGCGAGGCGCCCTGGTGAAAAGGGGCGGCGAGCAGGCGGGAGGCTTCAGGAAAAGGGGCGCGGCAA
Organism: Pseudomonadota bacterium; assembly: GCA_040385265.1. Taxonomy (GTDB): domain Bacteria; phylum Pseudomonadota; class Gammaproteobacteria; order Pseudomonadales; family Moraxellaceae; genus UBA2031. The sequence goes on from JAZKHS010000020.1 coordinate 74,263, forward strand.
TGAAATGAAAAGGGGCGGGGCCCGGTATCCCGGACCACCGCCGCTGACCTTGCCGACCTCAGATCAGCGAGCTGAAGAACAGCTTGATGTGGTGCCAGAGGCGGGTGAGGAAGCCGGCTTCCTCGACGGCGTCCAGGGCCACGATGGGCTGGGTCGCCACCACCTGGCCATCCAGGCTCAGGGAGAGGGTGCCGACCGGCTGGCCCTTGGCGAGGGGAGCCTTCACGGCCGGCTCCATCTGCATGGCGGCCTTGAGACGGCTGGCGTCGCCATGGGGCAGGGTCAGCGCCATGTCCTGGGCCAGGCCGACCTTGACCGCCTCGGCCTGGCCGAACCAGACGCGCGGGTTGCCCAGGACGGTGCCGGCGGCGTAGGGCTTCACGTTCTCGAAGTTGGCGAAGCCCCAGCTGTAGAGCGCGCGGGTCTGGTCGGCGCGGTCCTGCATGCTCTTGGCGCCCATCACCACGGAGATCAGGCGCATGCTGCCGCGCTTGCTGGAGGCGACCAGGCAATAGCCGGCTTCCTCGGTGTGGCCGGTCTTGAGGCCGTCGACGCTTGAATCGGTGTAGAGCAGGGCGTTGCGGTTGCCCTGGCGGATGTTGTTGTAGGTGAATTCCTTCTCGGCGTAGATCGGGTAGTAGTGTGCGCTGTCGCGCACGATGGCGCGGGCGAGGATGGCCATGTCGTAGGCCGTGGTCTTGTGCGCCGGGTCGGGCAGGCCGGTGGCGTTGACGAAGTGCGAATCCTTCATGCCGAGGCGCGCCGCCTCGCGGTTCATGAGTTCGGCAAAGGCCGGTTCGTTGCCGCCGATGTGTTCCGCCAGGGCCTTGGAGGCATCGTTGCCGGACTGGATGATGACGCCGCGCAGCATGTCGATGACGGAGGCCTGGCCGTTCAGCGGCAGGTACATGCAGGACTCGGTGCTGCTGCCGCGGCACCAGGCGTGCTCGGACACGAACACGGGGTCGTTTTCCTTGATGCGGCCGGTGGTCAGGGACTGTTCGACGATGTAGCTCGTCATCATCTTGGTCAGCGAGGCCGGGGCCAGGCGCTCGTGGGCGTTCTTTTCCGCCAGCACGCGGCCGGAATCAAAGTCGACCAGCAGGTAGGCGCGGTTATCCAGCTCGGGCGGGGCCGGCGGCGCGGCATGGGCGGTGGCGGCCAGGAAAAGGAGCGGGGCGATCCCGGCAAGCAAAAAGCGGCGCATTGGCAATTCCTGTAGCAGAAGGCAGGGGTTCAAGGGCTTAAGAAGGCGCGGATTGTAGCATCGGGCCTTTAGGGGAGAAGCCTGCGTTTGTCAGGCGATTGTTGTGAATCGGGTCCGCCGGGAGGGCGCGACCAATGCCGGCCGTCGCGGGAAATGCCGGGACCCTGGAGAGGGTACGGCATCGCTCCGGGCCGCCAGACCGTGGTGTGCCCGGGCAAGGTCAGGGCGCCGCGGGGCCGAGGTGCCAGAAGAACTGCAGCAGGGCGAGGAGGGTCATGACCAGGGCCCAGGCCCGCCAGAAGCCGGCGGGATCGCGCTCCAGCCATGGCCGCGAGGCGACGGGGCCCAGCGCGGGATTGGGGCGGCGCAGGTCGGCAAGGAATTCGCTCAGGCTGTCGTAACGCGCCGCCGGCGACAGCGACAGCGCCTTGCCCAGGGCGGCATCCAGCCAGAGCGGCACGTGCGGGTTGAAGCGGCAGGCGCTGCGGTAGCGCAGGCGCTGCAACTGGAAAAGGGTATCGGCGCGGGTGTAGTCCTCGCCGTAGGGATGGGCGCCGGTGAGCAGTTCATAGAGTGTCACCGCCAGCGCGAACTGGTCGGCGCGCTCGTCCCGCGGCAGGCGCAGCAGGCACTCGGGCGCGGCGTACTCGGCGGCGCCGGGGCAGTCGTCCACGGCACTGCTGGCCAGGCCGGCGATGCGGGCGGCGCCAAGGTCGATGAGCTTGAGGCGGCCATCGGCGCACAGGAAGAGATTGTCGGGCCGCAGGTCCTGGTGCAGCACGTCGCGCCGGTGCAGGGCCTGCAGGCCCTTGATCGCCTGGGCAGCAAAGGCCACCACGGTCTGCACCGGGGGCTGCGGATGGCGCCGGGCCCAGGCGGCGAGGGTCTCGCCCTCCAGGTATTCCTGCAGCAGGTAGAGGCCATGGCGCTCGCCCCGGGGCGCCAGGCCTCGCACCAGGTGCGGATGATCGATGCGCTGACCCAGCCAGTCCTCGAGGGCGAAGCGCTCCAGGGCTTCGCTGTCCCCTTCCAGCAATCGTGACGGGGTCTTGAGGACGAGGCGCTGGCCCGTCTCCTCGTCGCGGACAAGATAGACCTGGCTGCGGGCATTGGCATGCAGTTCGGCCTCCACGCACAGCCTGTCGACGCGGTGGCCCGGCTCCAGGTCGGGCAGCAGCGGCAGGCGCGCGGCCTGCTGCCGGCTGTCATCGGCATCACTCGCGGCGAGCGTATCCACGATCAGCACCTGGCAGGACAGGTTGTCGTCGCTGCCGGCGGCGTGGGCGGCGTCCAGCATGTTTTCGCAGGCGGCCTGGGGGTCGGCGGCGGCGTCGGCCAGCAGCGCGCGCAGCTGCGCTGGCGGCAGCACGTCATGCACGCCGTCCGTGGTCAGCAGGAAAACGTCGTTCACCCGGGCGTCGGCCTGGCCGTAATCGATCTCCACGCCGTGCTCCATGCCGAGGGCGCGCGTGAGATAGGTGGCGCCGCCGCCGACCCGCGTGGCGTGATCCCGAGTCAGCGGTTCCAGCGTCGAGCCGCGCAGGCGCCAGATGCGGCTGTCGCCGACATGGAAGAAATGCGCCGTCTGCCCGCGCAGCACCAGTGCGGAAAAGGTGGCGAGGAAGCCGCGGTGCATCTGGGAGTAGTGCTGGCCCTGGCCGTGCAGCCAGCGATTGAGTGAGGCCAGCACGCGTTCGCCGGCGGTGCGCACGCTCCAGGTGTCCGGGGTGGCGTAGTAGTCGCAGAGGAAGCCCTGCACGCAGGTTTCAGCGGCCTGGCGGCCAGCGCCGCTGCCGCTGACGCCGTCGGCCAGGGCGAGGACGATGCCGCGCCTCGCCAGCAGGCCGGCGTCGGCCAGGCGGATGCCGATGGCGTCCTCGTTGTCCGCCTTGCGACCGGCACGGCTGGCCTGGCCGGCGCGTACGCGCAGGGTCGCGGCAAGCGACGGGTGGGGAGGGGCCAGGGTCATGCTTGCCTCACTCCACCGCAATCAGCTGCACGTTGCCCTGCTCGTCGACTTCCACCATGTGGCCGCGCGGCTCGTCGATGAAGTGCGCCGCGACCAGGGCCAGCGCCGAGATGCCGGCGATCACGTAGAAGAAGCTCTGCGGGCTGACGAAGGACAGCACCGTAAGGAAGAACACGCCGCCGACATTGCCGTAGGCGCCGGCCATGCCGGCGATCTGTCCGGTCATGCGGCGCTGGATCAGCGGCACGATGGAGTAGACGGCGCCGCAGGCGGCCTGCACGAACACCGAGGTGGCGACGGTGACGGTGATGGCGAGCGCCACGCCCCAGCCGGCATTGACGTTGGACAGCAGCAGGTAGCCCGCCGTCTGCGCGGCGAGGCAGGTCACCAGCACGGTGCGGCGGCCGATGCGGTCGGAGATGTAGCCGCCCGCGGGACGGGCCACGATGTTCATGATGGTGAAGGAGCCGGCCATGAGGCCCATGGCGGTAATGGACAGATTGAAAGTTTCGCCGAAGAACATGGGCAGCATGGATACCACGGCAATCTCGGAGCCGAAGCAGGCCATGTAGGCCAGGTTGAGGATGGCCACCTGCTTGAACTTGTAGCGCTGGGCCGGGGGCACGTCCTCGGTCATGAGGTGGCGGTTCACCTGCCAGATTTTCCAGGACTGCCAGACCACCAGGACGGTGATGATGGCGTAGCAGACCAGCGTGAACGGCTGCGAGATGATGTTGAGCCCGGTGGGCGACAGGCGCCAGGCGAGCACGTAGAGGATGAGGTAGATGGGCAGGTTCATCAGCAGGTAGAAGGCGAGGTCGCGCCGGCTGGTGACTTCAAGGCCGCCGGCTTTCTTCGGCTTGAAGTAGGTGGCGCCCTTGGGGGTGTCGGTGACGTTGCGGTAGAAAATCACGGAGTAGACGATGGCGATGACGCCGGTGAGCGCGACCGCATAGCGCCAGCCGAATTCGCCGCCGAACACGCTGACCGCCAGCACCGGCATGCCGATCTTGGCGATGGCGGCGCCGAAGTTGCCCCAGCCGCCGTAGATGCCTTCGGCGATGCCGACTTCGCGCGCCGGGAACCATTCGCTCACCAGGCGGATGCCGATGACGAAGCCGGCGCCGGTGAAGCCGAGCAGGAAGCGCATCACCGCCAGCTGCTCGAAGGTCTGTGCCGCGGCAAAGCCGAGGCAGAGCACGCCGCAGATCGCCAGCAGCAGGCTGTAGCTGAGCCGGGGGCCATAGCGATCCACCAGGATGCCGATGAGGATGCGCGCCGGAATGGTGAGCGCGACGTTGAGGATCAGGAAGGCCTTCACCTGCGCATCGGTGAGATGCAGGTCTGCCTTGATGAAGGGCATCAGCGAGACATGGGCGAACCAGATCAGGAACGTGATGAAGAACGCGAGCCACGTGAAGTGCAGCACGCGGATGCGCGGCTCGGACACGGAAAACAGGGGAAAGGCGGGGCGTGACGAGGACATGAAGGTTCTCCGGACGAAAGCAATGGATGGCAAGCCTTGCCTTCGCCAGTTGCCTCGTTGCACCCGGCGATATACGAAGCTGATCTGCAAACCACGTGCCACTCCCCGAAACAGGAGGGATGGCGGCGCGTCGGGGGGCGCGGCGTGCACGCGCGCGGGGCGCTGCACCCTAAGGGGGCGGTGCGTGCCGCAGGATGGTGCGGTTGTGGTCGGGAGCGCTCGGCGGCGCGCCGCGGGGGCTTCTCTATAACGCGATGGCGCGCGGGTGGCAGGCTTGCCACCGCGACTGGCACAGGGGTTGCAGAGGTCCTGGCAAAACCGCAGCTCCAGGGGAGCAGTGCCCATGAAACGCAATCTCGTCGTGATCGGAAACGGCATGGCCGGCATACGCACGGTGGAGGAGTTGCTGGCGCTGGCGCCGGAGACGTACGCCATCACCGTGGTCTCGAGCGAGCCGGTCGCCGCCTACAACCGCATCATGCTGTCGCCGGTGCTGGCGGGCGAGAAGAGCTTTGATGACATCGTCACCCATCCCGCGGACTGGTATGCCGCCCACGGCGTCACCCTGCTGGCTGGCAGCACTGTCACCGACGTCGACCGTGCCGCGCGCCAGGTGGTGCTGGACGACGGCCGCCAGTTGCCCTACGACCGCCTGGTGCTGGCCACGGGCTCGCTTCCCTTCGTGATCCCGGTGCCGGGCCACCAGCATCCCGACGTCGTCACCTTCCGCGACATCCATGATGTCGAGCGCCTGCTCTCGGCCTGCCGCGACAAGCGCCGGGTAGCCGTGGTCGGGGGCGGGCTGCTCGGGCTGGAGGCCGCCAATGGCCTGCTCAAGCAAGGCATGGAGGTCACCGTCATCCATGATGCGACCTGGCTCCTCAATCGCCAGCTCGATGTCGAGGCCGCGACGCTGCTGCGCGAGACCCTGGCCGCGCGTGGCATGGGCTTCTGCCTGGGGGCGCTGACGGCGGAAATCGTGCATCGCGCGGACGGCACGGGCCTGGAGAAGCTGGTATTCAAGGACGGCAGCGAGCTGCCGGTCGACCTCGTGGTGATGGCGGTCGGCATCCGCCCCAATGTGGCGCTGGCGAAAAAGATCGGCCTGCAGGTGGACAAGGCCATCCTGGTCAACGACACCCTGCAGACCTTCGATCCCTGTATCTACGCGGTCGGCGAATGCGTGCAGCACCGCGGCGCACTGTTTGGCCTGGTGGCGCCCTTGTTCGAGCAGGCCGCCGTCTGCGCCAACCATCTGGCGGAGCGGGGCCACTCCCGCTTCGTGCAACGCAGTACCGCCACCACCCTCAAGGTGAGCGGCGTCAATCTCTACTCGGCCGGGGACTTCAGTGATCCCGAGGCGGAGTCCCTTGTCCTGCGCGATCCGGCCGGCGGCGTGTACAAGCGCCTGCTGGTGAAGAACGATCGCGTGATCGGTTCAGTCCTGTACGGCGACACCAATGATGGTGTCTGGTACTTCGACCTGATTCGTGAGCAACGCAATGTAGCGTCCATGCGCGAATCCCTGTTGTTCGGGAGATCAGAGCATGAACAGGCTGCCCCTTGCTGACGCCACGACCGTAGTTCCCGTCAGCACCACCTGCCCCTACTGCGGCGTCGGCTGCGGCGTCGCCGCGACCGTCACCGACGTGGACGCGCGCACCGTCGAGATCGCCGGCGAGGCGGCCCATCCCGCCAACCGGGGCCGCCTCTGCGTCAAGGGCGCCGCCCTGGGCGAGACCGTGCACATGGAGGGGCGCCTGCTCCATCCGGAAATCCGCGGGGAGCGCTGCGACTGGGATGCCGCGCTCGACCATGTCGCGGCCGGCTTTGCCCGCGTGGTGCGGGAGCACGGCCCCGAGGCCGTGGCCTTTTACGTCTCCGGGCAGTTGCTGACCGAGGACTACTACGTCGCCAACAAGCTGATGAAGGGCTATCTCGGCAGCGCCAACATCGACACCAATTCACGCCTGTGCATGTCGTCGTCGGTGGCGGGGCACAAACGCGCCTTCGGCAGCGACACCGTGCCCAATTGCTATGAGGACTTCGAGCTCGCCGACCTGGTCGTGCTGGTGGGGTCCAACACGGCCTGGTGCCATCCCGTCCTGTTCCAGCGCCTCAAGGCGGAGAAGGAGCGCCGCCCGGCCCTGCGCATCGTGGTCATCGACCCGCGCCGGACCGCGACCTGCGATCTCGCCGACCTGCACCTGCCGGTACGGGCAGGGGAGGACGTGCGCCTGTTCAATGCGCTGCTGACCTACCTGGCCACCCATGGCGTGCTGGACGATGCCTTCCTGGCGGCGCACACCTCAGGCTTCGAGGGCGCGCTGGCGGCGGCGCAGGCGCAGGACAACGTCGTCAACCACCTGGCGCGTGATACCGGCGTCGATGCCCTGGACCTGGAGCGTTTCTTCAGCTGGTTCGCGACCACGCCGCGCACGCTGACGCTGTATTCGCAAGGTGTGAACCAGTCTTCCGCCGGCACCGACAAGGTCAACGCCATCCTCAACTGCCATCTTGCCACCGGCCGCATCGGCAAGCCCGGCAGCGGGCCGTTCTCGCTTACCGGCCAGCCCAACGCCATGGGCGGGCGCGAGGTGGGCGGCCTGGCCAATATGCTGGCGGCGCATATGGACCTGGAGAACGGCGTGCATCGCGAGCGTGTGCAGCGTTTCTGGGACGCGCCGGTGATCGCCGACCGTGCCGGCCTCAAGGCCGTGGACATGTTCGAGGCGGTGCACGACGGCCGCATCAAGGCGATCTGGATCATGGCCACCAACCCTGTCGTGTCGCTGCCCGACGCCGATCGCGTGCGCGCGGCGCTGGCCAAGTGCGAGCTGGTGGTGGTGTCCGACTGCATTGCCGACACTGACACCACGCGCCTGGCGCACGTGAAGCTGCCAGCGCTGGCCTGGGGCGAGAAGGACGGCACCGTCACCAACTCCGAGCGCCGCGTGTCGCGCCAGCGCGCCTTCCTGCCCGCGCCGGGCGAGGCGCGCGCGGACTGGTGGGCGGTCTGCGAGGTCGCCCGGCGCATGGGTTTTGGCGACGGCTTCGGCTTTGCCAATGCCGCCGCCATCTTCCGCGAGCATGCCGCCCTGTCAGCCTTCGAGAACGGCGGCCACCATGGCCGGCGCGACTTCGATATCGGTGCGGTGGCGGACCTGGACGCCGCGGCCTACGCGACGCTGGCGCCCTTCCAGTGGCCGTGGCGCCGCGGCGAGCCGGCCGGGCAGGAGCGCCTGTTTGCGGACGGGCGGTTCTTCACGCCGGATGGCCGCGCCCGCCTGTTGCCGCTGGCGCCGCGTGGCCCGGCTCACCCCACCGACGCCGACTGGCCCTATGTTCTCAACACCGGCCGCATCCGCGACCAGTGGCACACCATGACCCGCACCGGGCTGTCGCCGCGGCTGCTGCAGCATATCGGCGAGCCCTTCTGCACCCTGCACCCGGAAGATGCGGCCCGCCTGGGCATCGGCGAGCGCGCGCTGGTGGCGGTCGAGAGCCGCTGGGGGCGGGCGCTGGCCCGTGCCCAGGTCAGCAGCGACCAGCCGGCGGGGACGGTGTTCATGCCCATGCACTGGACGGGCGTGCTGAGTTCCGCCTCGCGCGTCGGCGCCGTGGTGAACCCGGCGGTGGATCCGCTGTCCGGGCAGCCCGAAAACAAGCATACGCCGGTGCGCGTGCGCCGTTTTGAGGCGGCGTGGCAGGGCTTCCTGCTGAGCATGGGGCCGCTGCCGCTGCCGGGTGCCGACTATGCGGTGGCGATAAGGGGCGGAAAATTCTGGCGTTTCGAGCTGGCGGGGGCATCTGCCGCGGGCTCCCGGCAAGAGTTGGCAAACGAATTGCTTGGGGAAGGGGTAAGCGAGGCGCAGGGAGCAGCCGCTCCGGGGGTGCCGATCGACACCCTGGAGTACTGCGACGATGCGCGGGGCGTGTATCGCCGGGCGGTCATCGCAGAAGGGCGGCTGCAGTCGGTGTGCTTCCTGGGTCCGGACAGCAGCCTGCCGGATCGTCAGTGGTTGTCCGGCCTGATCGGCCGGGAGTTGACGGCGCTGGAGCGGCGCGCCCTGCTCTCGGGGCGGCCTGCCGATCCGGCCGCCGACCCGGGACGCATCATCTGCGCCTGTTTTGGCGTCGGTGAAAAGGTGATACGCCGCGCCATCGCCAGTCAGCAACTGGACTCGGTGGCGGCCATCGGCAAGGCCTGCAAGGCCGGCAGCAACTGCGGCTCCTGCCAGCCGGAGCTGAAAGTCATCCTGGCAAGTTGCCAGGCCGGGACGGACGCCTGAGGCGACTGTCCCCTTCCTGAGGGGCGAAGGCCCGCAGGACACCAACATCAAGCACCGGGCGGCAGCGTCGTCGTCCGGTGTCAGCAACAGATTCGCAGGCAACGGGGCTTGCAGTTAACACGGCCCGCCTGCGTCTTTTCCTTGCCGAAAAGCCTGCGGGCCGAACGCAACTCCCGCACAGCGGGTGCATTCGGAGGTGGGTATGAGCAGCAAGTCCCGTATCGTCGTCATCGGCAACGGCATGGTCGGCCACAAGTTCCTGGAAGCCCTGGCCGACCGCCACGGCCACGAGGCCTTCGAGGTTGTCGTGCTCTGCGAGGAGCCGCGCGCCGCCTACGACCGTGTCTACCTGTCCTCGTACTTCAGCGGCAGCACCGCGGAGGACCTCAGCCTGGTCGAGGGCGACTTCTTCAACGAGAAGCAGATCGCGCTCAAGCTGAATACCAGGGCCGTGGCCATCGACAAGGCGGCGAAGACCGTAACCACCGCCGCCGGCGAGACCATTGCCTACGACAAGCTGGTGCTGGCCACCGGCTCCTATCCCTTCGTGCCTCCGGTGCCTGGCCACGACCGCGAGCACTGCCTGGTCTACCGCACCATCGAGGACCTGGAGGCCATCAAGGCCGGCGCCGCCGTGTCGAAGGTGGGCGTGGTGGTGGGCGGCGGCCTGCTCGGCCTGGAGGCCGCCAAGGCACTGCGCGACCTCGGTCTGGAAACGCATGTGGTGGAGTTCGCGCCGCGGCTGATGGCGGTGCAGCTCGACGACGGTGGCGCCAAGGTGCTGCGGCGCAAGATCGAGGCGCTGGGCGTGCGCGTGCACACCGAAAAGAATACGAAGGAAATCGTCGATGGCGAGACCCACCGCCACGTCATGAACTTTGCCTGCGGCAACAAGCTCGAGACCGACCTCATCCTGTTCTCCGCCGGCATCCGCCCGCGCGACGAGCTCGGCCGCCAGGCCGAGCTGGAGATGGGCCCGCGCGGCGGCATCGTGGTGAACAATCACTGCCAGACCTCTGAGCCGGACATCTACGCCATCGGCGAGGTGGCGCTGTGGAGCGGCCGCATCTACGGCCTGGTGGCGCCGGGCTACGACATGGCCCGCGTCGTCGCCGACCACCTCACCGCCAACGCTGCCAGCGAGTTCCAGGGCGCCGACATGTCCACCAAGCTCAAGCTGATGGGTGTGGACGTGGGCTCCATTGGCGATGCCATGGGCGCGACGCCCGGCGCGCAGAGCTACTACTACATTGACGAGCCGAACGAGATCTACAAGAAAATCGTGGTCTCCGGCGACGGCAAGCTGCTGCTGGGGGCGGTGATGGTGGGCGATGTCGACGCCTATGGCACCCTGCTGCAGCTGATGCTGAACCGGATGGAGCTGCCGGAGCACCCCGATGGCCTCATCCTGCCCGCGCGTGACGGCGCCGCGGCGGTGGGCATCGGCGCCGACGCCTTGCCCATGACGGCGCAGATCTGCTCCTGCAACAACGTCAGCAAGTCCGATCTGTGCGCCGCCATCGACGCCGGCGCCCTCGAGGTCGGCGACCTCAAGGCCGCCACCCGGGCGGCCACCAGTTGCGGCGGCTGCACCGCCCTGGTCGGCCAGGTGCTCAAGTGCGAACTGGGCAAGCGGGGCGTCGAGGTCAAAAAGGATCTCTGCGAGCACTTCCCTTTCTCGCGCCAGGAACTTTTCCACCTGATCAAGGTGGAAGGCATCCGTTCCTTCGACGACATGATCGCCCGCCACGGCAAGGGCGATGGCTGCGACATCTGCAAGCCCACCGTCGGTTCCATCCTGGCCTCGACCTGGAACGACTACATCCTCAAGGACGAACACGCCGGCCTGCAGGACACCAATGACTACTTCATGGCCAATATGCAGAAGGACGGCACCTACTCCGTGGTGCCGCGCATGGCCGGCGGCGAAGTCACGCCGGAGGGCCTGATCGCGGTCGGCATGGTGGCGAAGAAGTACGGCCTCTACACCAAGATCACCGGCGGCCAGCGCGTCGACCTCTTTGGCGCGCGCGTGGAGCAGCTGCCGCTGATCTGGAAGGAACTCATCGACGCCGGCTTCGAGACCGGCCATGCCTACGGCAAGTCGCTGCGCACGGTGAAATCCTGCGTCGGCTCGACCTGGTGCCGCTACGGGGTACAGGATTCGGTCGGCCTCGCCATCCACCTGGAAAATCGCTACAAGGGCCTGCGCGCACCGCACAAGATCAAGTTCGCGGTGTCCGGCTGCACCCGCGAGTGCGCCGAGGCCCAGGGCAAGGACGTCGGCGTGATCGCCACCGAGAAGGGCTGGAACCTGTATGTCTGCGGCAACGGCGGCATGAAGCCCCGTCACGCCGAACTGCTGGCCGGCGACCTCGATACCGACACGCTGCTCCAGTACATCGACCGCTTCCTGATGTTCTACGTGCGCACGGCCGACCGTCTGCAGCGCACCAGCGTCTGGCGCGACAACATGGAAGGCGGCCTGGCCTATCTCAAGGATGTCGTGATCCACGATTCGCTGGGCCTGGCCGCGGAGCTCGAGGCCGACATGGCGCACGTGGTCAGCACCTACCAGTGCGAATGGAAATCCACGCTTGAGAATCCCGAGAAGCTGAAGCGCTTCACGCACTTCGTGAACAGCGATGCGCCCGACGACAACGTCGTGCTGGTGCCGGAGCGCGGCCAGGTGCGCCCGGCCACGGCCGCTGAAAAGCAGGGCCGGATCGGGACCGTGACGGTGCCGGCCTGACCGCCGGCCCGGCGCGCGGCCATTGTTGCAGTGTCACGTCGCGGGTGGCGGCACTGTTCAGGGCGCCGCCTGCGGATTTTCGCACCCTTCCGGAGCCCGTCCGGACACTTGCCATCCCGGCCTTCCGCACCCGTGCGGCCGGCCTCATGAGGAGAACTGAATGAACGCTCGCAACAACCTTGCCGAATCCCTCCAGCGCGTCGACGTGTGCGCACTCGACGACCTCAAGCCCGGACTGGGGGTCTGCGCCCTGGTGGGCGACCAGCAGGTGGCACTGTTCCGCCTGCGCGACGGCGACATCTTCGCCATTGGCAACCACGATCCCTTCTCCGGTGCCAACGTGATTTCACGTGGCCTGACCGGCGACCTCAAGGGGCGCAAGGTGGTCGCTTCGCCGCTGTACAAGCAGCACTTCGACCTGGTCACCGGCGAGTGCCTGGAGACGCCGGATGTGCGCCTGCCGGTATGGGCGGTACAGGTGATCGACGGGCGCGTCTGCGTACTGGCCTGAGGCAGGCCATGGCCTGCGACAGTAGTTACGGAGGCGCTCAGCGCCAGAGCAGGGTGGCCACCGTCAGCGTGACAATGCAGGCCAGGTTGAGCGCCAGCCCGGCGCGCATCATGAGCCGCGCCGGCACCAGGCCGGTGCCGAAGACGAGGGCGTTGGGCGGTGTTGCCACCGGCAGCATGAAGCCGCAGGAGGCGGCGGTGGCGATCATCACCGCCAGTGTCACCGGATCGAGGCCGAGGCCGCCGGCCATGCCGGCCAGCACCGGCACCAGCAGCGCCGCCACCGCGGTATTGCTGGCCAGCTCGCTCAGGAACACGATGAAGGCCAGCACCACCGGCAGCAGCAGGACCAATGGCGCGCCCTCGACCAGCGCCAGCACCTCGCGCGTGAGGAACGTGCTGGCTCCGCTCTTCTCCATGACCTGACCCAGCGCGAGTCCGCCGCCGAACAGCAGCAGGATGCCCCACTGCGTGCCGCGCTCGGTCTCTTCCCAACTCAGCGTACGCGTGGCCACCAGCGCCACGATGGCGGCGACGGCGACCAGGCTGTCGCTGTCACTCTTGAGGCCAAGCGCCTGCGCCAGCGGCGCACCCGCGATCCAGCCGGCGCCGGTCAGCACGAAGATGAGCACGGTGAGGCGGCGTTCCCGCGTCCACTGGAACTCGCCGGCGGGCACGGCCACGCGCCCTGCCCGTTGCGGGCGCAGCACCACGGTCAGCACCAGTACCATCAGCGGCATCAGCACCAGCACCAGCGGCAGGCCGTAGCCCAGCCACTCGGCAAAGCCGATGCCCGCCTGCGCCGCGGCGATGGCATTGGGCGGGCTGCCCACCAGCGTGCCGAGGCCGCCGAGACTGGCGGCATAGGCGACCCCGAGCAGGAGGAAAGTGTTGGTGCGCGTGGCGACATCATCGTCCAACGCCGCGTCGCGGCCCAGCAGGCCCAGTGCCAGCGGGAGCATGAGGGCGGCGGTGGCGGTATTGCTGATCCACATCGAGAGCGCCGCGGTCAGGGCGAACAGCAGCCAGGCCGCGCGCCGGCGGTGGCCGCTGGCGCGGCGCAGCACCCAGTTGGCCAACTCGCGGTCGAGGCCATGGCGTTGCAGGGCGGTGGCCAGCGCAAAACCGCCCAGGAAAAGGAAGATGATGGGATTGGCAAAAGCGGCCAGCGCCGCCTTCGGCTCGAGCAGGCCGGCGAGGGAGGCCAGCAGCGGCACCAGCAGCGCGGTGGCGGTGATGTCCAGCGCCTGCGTCATCCACAGCATGCCGATGAGGGTGAGCAGGGCGAGGCCCTGGCGCAAGGCCAGCGGCTCGGGGCCAAGCGTCAGGATCAGCGCCGCGGGAAGCAGGCAGGCGGCCAGGCGCAGCAGCTTCTTCATCGGGCGCATCTCCTTTGCGGGTAGGGGGCGGCAGCCCTAGCGCGCCACCACGATGGGCTGGCCCAGCGCATTGCTGCGGATGATGTCCGCGACCTTGTCGGCATCCTCGCGCGTGAAGAAGGGGCCGACCTGGACGCGGTTCCCCGCCGGTTCCCCGCTGCTGGCGATGTCCACCGGCGCATAGACCAGCTCCACCAGGCGCGACTGCAGTACGCCGGCATTGGCCGGCGAGCTGAAGGCGCCAACCTGCACGAAGAAGCGTGGCGGGCCGTCGGCCTCCACAGGCAATGGCGTGCTGGACAGGGCGGTGACGGGCGCCGCGGCCGCGACCATCACGGTCGCGCTGGTCGCGGGATGGCTGCCCTGCGCGGACGGCCAGGTAGCCGGGTCGATGGCCTCCAGCTTCACGCGCGCGGTGCCGGCCTTCAGCATGTCCAGGCGATGCGCCGCGGCATAGGACAGGTCCATGATGCGTTCGGAATGGAAGGGGCCGCGGTCGTTGACCTTGACGATCACGCTCTTGCCGTTGGCGACATTGGTGACGCGGACATAGCTCGGCAGGGGCAGCGTGCGGTGGGCGGCGGACATGCGGTACATGTCATAGGGCTCGCCGCTGGAAGTGCGCAGGCCATGGAATTTCTTGCCGTACCAGGAGGCGGTGCCGGTGGCAGTGTAGCCCCGGGCGCTCGGCAGCAGCCGATAGGTTTCGCCCAGCACGGTATAGGGATTCTTGTTGCCGTACCTGGCCAACGGCTCCACCTTCGGCTCCGCGTCCGGCACCTGGCTGACGTCGGGCGGGCTGTCGGGATGGGTGTCCTTGATGCGGTTGAACTCGTCGCTGCCAAAGGCCGGCATCTTGCCTGGCGGCGGCACCGGCAGGGTCTGCGGCGGCAGCCGGGTGATGGGATTGACGCGAGCAGGCGGTGTGCTGCTGCAGGCGGCCAGCGTCAGCGCCAGCAAGGCTGCGACAGGTAGCAAGGGGGAACGCGCCATGGGAACTCCTTGTGCGGAAAAGGGGGCGGCAGCCCCCGGCGTCAGGGCGCGGGCGACTACGGCTTGGACGGGACGGGCGCGCTGGCGGGCGTCGACGTCGCGGCGGGCACCTTCAGCGGCGCCGCCGGCACCACTGCCGGAGTCACCACCGGTTGCCCGGTGACCGCGCTGGCGTCGGCATTGGCCGTGGGCGCCTGCTCGTAGGCGGCACGCAATTCCTGGCTCAGCTGGAAGGCCGCCATCGCATACATCACGCTACGGTTGTATTTAGTGATGACATAGAAGTTTGTAAAGCCCAGCCAGAACTCGCCGCCGTTCTCGCCTTGCAGGCGGATGGCCGAGGCGGGCGCCTGCGCCAGGTAGGCGCCTTCCAGGCGCGGCACCAGGCCCTTCTTCGCGATTTCGTCCAGGCTGCTGTTGGTCGACAGTTCCTTGCTGAGGATGCTGTCGTAGTCCTGGCCGATGATGCGGGCGCGTGTCACCACCGGCTCGCCCGTCTTCCAGCCATTGGCCTTGAAGTAGTTGGCAATGGAGCCGATGGCATCCACCGGGTTGTTGATGAGGTCGCGGCGGCCATCGCCGTCGAAGTCCACCGCCAGCTTGCGCCAGCTCGAGGGCATGAACTGCGGGTAGCCCATGGCGCCGGCGTAGGAGCCGTAGGTATTGAGCGGGTCCAGCCCGTTTTCCTTGGACAGCACCAGGAACTCGCGCAGTTCCTTGCGGAAGAAGGGCGCGCGCGGCGGGTAGTCCAGGCCGATGGTCGTGAGCGCATCCAGCACGCGCGAACGGCCCTTGTTGCCGCCGTACTTGGTCTCGACGCCCAGGATGGCCACGATCATTTCGGCCGGCACGCCATAGGTCTGCTCGGCGCGCGCCAGCGTGTCGGCGTGCTGGCGCCAGAATTCCACGCCCTTGTCCACGCGTTCGGCGGTCATGAAGATGGGGCGATAGTCCTTCCACTCCTTGGTGCCCTCGGCGGGGCGGGCGATGGCCTTGAGCACGCCCTCGTCACGCGCCACCTGGGCAAAGATCGCGTCAAGCTCGCCGGGGGCATACACCTTGTCGCGCTCGAGTTGTTCGATGACGCCGCGCAGCTCCTCGTAGGCGATGAAGTCGCCGCCGGCGTTGGCCGGGGTGGGGACGCAGAAGCTGCTGATGAAGACACAGAGCAGGGACTTGAGCATGGGTCGACTCCTGTTCGGGCCCCTGGGGGCGGGCGGTTCAGCCGATGAGTTTCTTGTGGGTCTGGATGGACATGAGGATGCCGAAGCCGGACATCAGGGTGATGATGGCGGTACCGCCGTAGCTGATGAAGGGCAGCGGCACCCCCACCACGGGCAGGATGCCACTGACCATGCCCATGTTCACGAATACATAGACAAAGAACGAGAGCGTGATGGCGCCCGCCAGCAGGCGGCTGTAGCTGTCCTGGGCGGTGCTGGCGATATAGATGCCGCGGCCCAGGATCACGAGATAGAGCAGTAACAGCGTGATCACGCCGATGAGGCCGAACTCTTCCGAGTAGGCGGCGATGATGAAGTCGGTGTGGCCTTCCGGCAGGAACTCCAGGTGCGACTGCGTGCCGTTGAGCCAGCCCTTGCCGGTGATGCCGCCGGAGCCGATGGCGGTCTTGGACTGCAGGATGTTCCAGCCGGTGCCGAGCGGGTCGGACTCGGGGTCGATCAGGGTCATGATGCGCTGGCGCTGGTAGTCGTGCAGCAGGCCCCAGGCGATGGGCGCGGTGGCGGCGACGAAGCCGGCAAAGCCGCCGATCAGCCACCAGGGCAGGCCCGCCAGGAAGAGCACGAACATGCCGGCGGCCATGACCAGCAGGGAAGTGCCGAGGTCGGGCTGCTCGGCGATCAGGAGCCAGGGGATGCCGATCAGCAGCAGCGATCCTGCTATCACTCCCAGCGACGGCGGCAGCGGCCGGCTGGCGAGGAACCAGGCCAGCATCATGGGCATGCCCAGCTTGAGGAACTCCGAGGGCTGCACCGAGCCGATGCCGGGCAGGTCCAGCCAGCGCTGTGCGCCCAGGCGCACCTCGCCGAAGAAGGCCACGGCCACCAGCAGGCCGACACCGCCGGCATAGAACCAGGGCGACAGCGCCTGATAGGTGCGCGGCGGTATCTGCGCCATCACGAACATCGCCGCCATGCCAATGCTGAAGCTCATCATCTGCTTCAGCGTCATGTCCAGGTGCTGGCCGGAGGCCGAGTACAGCTCGAACAGGCCGAGCAGCCCGGTGGCCAGCAGTGCCAGCAGCAGCACCGGGTCCAGGTGCAGGAAGCGCCAGACGTTGAACTTGCGCTTGAAGCCGGTGCCGTCGCGCGGCATGGTCCGGAGGAAACGGTCCTGGGTACTCACGTCGCGGCCCTCATTCTTCACTGCTGCCGGGCGCTTCAAGCACCGGCGGGGGCGGAACCTCGCCCAGGATCTCGTAGTCGAACAGCGCCTTGGCGATGGGCGCCATGCTGGAGCCGTGACGGCCGTTTTCCACCAGCACCGCCACCGCGATGGTGGGCTTGTCCACCGGCGCGAAGCCGATGAACCAGCCGTGGTCCCAGAAACGCTGGTCGATGGCCTTCTCGTCGTACTTGGCGCCCTGCTTGATCCCCCGCACCTGGGCGGTACCGGTCTTGCCGGCCATCTCGTAGCCCTTGATCCGGTAGCCGGTGGCGCGCGCGGTGCCGCCATCGCCGTGCACCACGTCGCGCATGGCCTGGCGCATGAGTCCCCAGTCCTCGGGCTTGCCGTTGAAGGGTACGGCATAGTCCGGCTGGTTGGCGACCTTCAGCGGCCGCGGCCCGGTCGTGGTCCGCAGCAGGTGGGGGCGGATATGGTTGCCGTTGTTGGCGAGGATGGCCGTGGCCATGGCCAGCTGCAGCGGCGTCGCGGTGAAATAGCCCTGGCCGATGCCCACCGACATCATCTCGCCGCGGTACCAGGGCGCCTTCAGGCGCTCCCGCTTCCACGCCACCGAGGGCAGCGAGCCGCGCTTCTCGTCGACCAGGTCGATGCCGGTCTTCTCGCCGAAGCCGAAGTGCTTCATCCAGTCGTGGAAGCGGTCCACGCCCATGCGGTCGGAGAGGGTGTAGAAATAGGTGTCGCAGGACTGCACCACGGCGCGGTGCATGTCGACCATGCCGTGGCCGCCTTTCTTCCAGTCACGGAACTGGTGGGAATCGCCGGGCAGGGTAAAGAAGCCGGGGTCGGCGATGCTCCAGGTCCAGTTGGCAAGGCCGTAGTGCAGGCCGCCCATCGCCGCCATGGGCTTGATGGTGGAGCCCGGCGGGTAGATGCCCTGCAGCGCGCGGTTGTAGAGCGGACGATCGATGTGGTCGCGGTAGCCGGCGTAGATCTTGTAGGGAATGCCGCCCACGAAGTGGTTGGGATCGAAGCTGGGATTGCTGACGAAGGCCAGTACGCCGCCCGTGCGCGGATCGATGGCCACCACCGCGCCGCGGCGCCCCGCCAACTGGTCATGCGCGATTTTCTGCAACTGGTAGTCCAGGTGCAGCGTCAGGTCGTTGCCGCGCACCGGTGGCGTGCGCTTCAGCACGCGGATCAGCTTGCCGTGGGCATTGGTTTCCACATGCTGGTAGCCGGCCTTGCCGTGCAGCACCGACTCGTAGAATTTCTCGATGCCGATCTTGCCGATCAGGTTGGTGCCGGCGTACTCGACCGGGTCCAGCGTCGCCTCTTCCTTTTCCGAGATGCGCGAGACGTAGCCGATGGCGTGGGCAAACAGGTCGCCGTGCGGGTAATAGCGTGACAGCTCGACATTGACGTTCACCCCGACCAGTTCGTGCTTCATCTCGGAGTAGCGCGCAATGTCTTCTTCGCTCAGGCGCAGCTTGACCGGCACTTCCTCGAACTTGCGCGAGTTCTTCAGGCGGGTGCGGAAGCGCTTTATGTCGTCGGCATTGAGTTGCAGCACGGGCACCAGTTGCTGCAGCGTCGACTCGACGTCGATGACCTGCTGGCGGTTGATGGTGAGCGTGAAGGTGGGCTGGTTGTCGGCGAGCAGCTTGCCCTTGCGGTCGTAGATAAAGCCGCGTGGCGGCGCAATCGCCTCCAGATGGACGCGGTTGTTCTCCGACATCGTGGAATACGTGTCGTACTCGTTGACCTGCAGGTGGAAGTAGCGGCCGAAGAGCACCGCGAACATCAGCAGCACGAAAACCGAGGCCACGGTGGCGCGGCGCCGGAACAGGGCTGCTTCCTGCTGATTGTCCTTCAGGGTGAAGGGTTTGGAGTCGAATCGGGACATGGCTAGTAGGGATGGCTCAAGCGGGCGATTGTCGACGCGGCTGCGGGTAAAAGCTATATCGTTTTGTGTTCGGGATGGGTGACGAGTGTGTCGACCTTGTAGCCCTGTACGGACATCCCCCGCCCGCCGGCTGCGTTCGCAGGGGCCAGGCTAGCGGTGGTAGGGATGGCCCCTGAGCAGGCTCCACGCCCGGTAGACCTGTTCCGCCACCACGATGCGCACCAGCGGATGCGGCAGGGTGAGCCGGGACAGCGACCACTTCTCGTCGGCCCGGTCCAGGGCCGCCTTCGACAGGCCTTCGGGCCCGCCCACGAGCAGGGCGGCGGGGCGGCCGTCCACCTGCCAGTCCTTGAGGGTCGCGGCCAGGTCCTCGGTGGCGAGCTGCCGGCCCAGCACGTCGAGGGCGATGACCCGCTCCTGCGGGCGGAGCGCGGCCAGCAGGGCCTCGCCCTCCTGCTCCTTGACGCGGGCCAGGTCGGTGGCCTTGAGACGCTTGCCGGCCGTGATCTCGACCAGCTCCAGGCTGATGTCACCGGAGAGGCGCTTGGCGTAGTCGGCAAACCCTTCCTCCACCCAGCCGGGCATGCGGGTGCCGACCGCCAGCAGGCGGATGCGCATGGCGGGCCCGGCTCAGGGGCGGGCGGCGGTGGCGGTGGCCGGCGCGGCCGGCGTCCACAGGCGTTCGAGGTCGTAGAAGGCGCGGGTGGCGGGCAGCATGACGTGCACGATCACGCCCGCCAGGTCGATGAGGATCCATTCGCCGTCCTTCTCGCCTTCCATGCCGTAGGGGCGGAAGCCGGCTTCCTTGATCTTCTCCACGACGTTGTCGGCCAGCGACTTGACGTGGCGGGAGGAGGTGCCGGAGGCGATGATCATGACATCGGCAAGGCTGGTCATGGGGCGGACATCGAGGGAGACGATGTCCTTGGCCTTGAGGTCTTCGAGGGCGGCGAGGGCGGTATCGACAAGCTGGCGGGTCGGGGAATCGAGTTCATTCATTGGGGGTCTGCTTCTCCGCAGTAGAGGTGATGGAGGTCAATATAGTCCCGCACGGCGGGGTTGAGCCAGCCGGCGGTGTCGCGGCCGGCCCGAACGGCGGCGCGGATGGTCCGGCTGGCAATGTCCCGGGGCGGGGTGTCGACCAGCAGCACGCGCCCGGCCGGGCTGGTGCGCAGGGTCGCGATGTCCGGCGCCAGGCGGCTGTCCAGCCATTCGGCCAGGGCCGCCACGAAGCGCGGGTGGCTGCCCGGGCGGTTCACCACCAGCAGGTGGGCAACGTCGGTGAGGGCCTGCCAGTCTTTCCAGCGCGGCAACTCCAGGAAGCTGTCCAGGCCCAGGATAAACACCAGCGGCTCGGCCGGGCCCAGCGCCGCGCGCAGCCGGCGCAGGGTGTCGATGGTGTAGGAGGGGGCGGGGTGCTCCAGCTCGGAGCAGTCCAGCACCAGGCCGGGGTGGCCGGCCAGGGCCCGCTCCAGCATCGCGACGCGGTGGACATCCGCCGTGGCCGCCGCCTTCAGCGGCGAGCGCGCAGCGGGCAGGAAGCGGATCTCGCGCAGCCCCAGGGTGTCGCGCAGCGCCTCGGCCGTGGCCACATGGCCCAGGTGCACCGGATCGAAGGAGCCGCCGAACAGCCCCGTCACTGGCGGATATGCCCGTCGCCCAGCACCACCCACTTCTGCGAGGTGAGGCCTTCCAGGCCCACCGGGCCGCGCGCGTGGATCTTGTTGGTGGAGATGCCGATCTCGGCGCCGAGTCCGTACTCGAAGCCATCCGCGAAGCGCGTGGAGGCGTTGACCATCACCGAGCTGGAGTCGACCTCGTTGAGGAAGCGCCTTGCCCGGGTCACGTTCTCGGTGATGATCGAGTCGGTGTGGTGCGAGCCGTAGCGGTTGATGTGGGCGATGGCCTCGTCCAGGCCGTCCACCACCTTGATGGCCAGCACCGGCGCCAGGTATTCCTCGGACCAGTCCGCCTCGGTGGCGGGCACGGCATCCGGCACAAAGGTTAGTGTGCGCTCACAAACACGCAGCTCCACGCCCTTCTCGCGGTAGAGCGGCACCAGCGCCTGGAGCGCCGCTTCCGCCACAGGGACGTCCAGCAGCAGCGATTCCATGGCGTTGCAGACCCCGTAGCGGTGGGTCTTGGCGTTGAGGGCGATGGGCACGGCCTTGGCCAGGTCGGCCTCGCGCTCGATGAAGACGTGGCAGTTGCCGTCCAGGTGGTAGATGACCGGCACCCGGGATTCACCCGAAATGCGCTCGATCAGGCCCTTGCCGCCGCGGGGCACGATCACGTCCACGAACTCGGGCATGGTGATCAACGCCGACACCGCGGCGCGGTCGGTGGTGTCCACCACCTGCACCGCTTCGCGCGGCATGCCGGCCGCCGCCAGGCCGTCCTGGATGCAGGCGGCGATGGCACGGTTGGAATGGATGGCCTCACTGCCGCCGCGCAGGATGGTGGCGTTGCCGGACTTCAGGCAGAGCGCGGCGGCCTCCAGCGTCACGTTGGGGCGGGACTCGTAGATGATGCCGATGACGCCCAGGGGCACGCGCATCTTGCCGACCTGGATGCCGCTGGGGCGGTAGACCAGGTCGGTGATGGCGCCTACCGGGTCGGCCAGGTCCATGACCTGGCGCAGGCCTTCCAGCATGCCGGCAAAGGTTTTTTCGGAAATGGTGAGGCGGTCCAGCATGGCGGCGTCGAGGCCGCTGCTGCGGCCGGCGTCCACATCCTTCGCGTTGGCGGCCAGCACCGCCGGCCGGGCGGCTTCCAGGGCGGCATGGATGGCGGCCAGGGCGGCGTTCTTCTCGCGGGTGCTGGCGCGGGCAGTGGCGCGCGAGGCGGCGCGGGCGGCGCGACCCAGGGTCTGCATGTAGGTGGTGACGTCGACGGGGGTGTTCACGGGAACCTCGGCTGGAATCCAGGCGGCGAAGTATAGCGGGAACGGCGCGCCGGCCCTACCGCGAGTGTCCGGCAACGGCAAACATGCCGGACATTCGGCCAGGGCGGCGGCCAGCCGGCGGGACAGGCCGGCCGCCGTGACGGGAGGGGCGCGGCCGGGCGGGAGTTTCACGGCCCCGTGAGGGCCCTCACGGGGCCGCGAGACGGGCAGGGCAGCGCCGCAAGGGCGGCCCTGCCCCGCGGCAGATCACGCTTCCGGGGGATTGCCGGAGGTGAGCGCGGCCCCGAGGATGGGGGCCGGCCACCCGCCGTCCCCGGGCGCCGACCGCACCGACTGGCCGATTCGGGCCAGAATTTGGCCTCCGCAGCCCATTGGGCAGCCGGCACGGGCGGTGATAGCATCGACCCTCCAGGTACAAGAAGCGGTGCCCGCGCAGGCCCGCCACCGTCAGGGTAAGACCAAGAACAACAGGACCGCTGGATAGCGGCCGCCCACGACGAACAGGAAGACGCCATCATGGCCCTAGCCTACGAGCTTTATAATCGCTCCTCGCTCAAGCAGCCCCCCAAGCAGGACTTCATCGGCAAGTGGCGAGTGGACTATCTCGCCTTCAGCCAGCCGGAGAATGCGCACAAGACCCCGCTGATCGTGCTGGGCGGCGCGTTCCAGAACTTCAATTCCTACAAGTACTGCGTCGAGAACATCCTCCACGAAGTACCGGTCATCCTGGTCGACCTGCCGTCGCTGGGAAACAACGACCAGCTCGCGCCCGAGCTCGGCATGGAAGACCTTGCCGACCTGCTCTGGCACTGGACCGAGCTCCATGCCCTGCCGCAGGTGTCACTGATGGGCCTGTCGCTGGGCTCGGTGGTGGCCTCCACCTACGCCTACAAGCGCCCGTCCAATACCCACAAGCTCATCGTCACCGGCATCGTCATCCGCCCCCGCAAGAGCTGGCGCATGACCCTGGAGGAATCCCTCAAGGTGCTGGACGAGGGCCGCCTCGACGAGTTCGGCCAGGCCGTGGTGCTCTACCTGGTGAACCATGCCCGCCTCAAGGAAACGGAAATCACCGACATCACGCGCAAGCTGTTCCACCGGCAGATGCGCGGCTTCCACGCCAACGAGCAGCAGCGCTACCGCATCAACGCCGGCCGCCTGCTCGAGGTGGAGTCCATTCTCGGCTACCCGGACTGCGACACCCTGGTCGCCACCGGCGAATACGACAGCTTCACGCTGCCCTACGAGAATGCCGTCTTCGCCGCGCGCTGCAAGAACGCCACCTTCGCCCTCATCAAGGGCGCCGACCACGTCGCGCAACTGGAAAAGCGCGACGAGTCCGTGGCCATGTTCTCCGCCTTCCTGCGCGGCGACGACCTGCGCACGGTCAAGGGCATCGAGGTGCTGACGAAGCACCAGTGCGAAACCCTGGAGCGCCGGGGCGAAGCCCGCTATGTGCCGGTGAACCCGCATGCGCGCGTGATCAGCTTTTCGCGCCTGGACGGTTCGCTGTCCATCGACATGAAGGTGCGCATCCGCGACATGAATTTCTTTGGCTGCGTGCTCGAGTTCGATCACACCGACTCGCCGCTGGAAAAGCATGCCCGCGACCTCGTGCTCTGCCCGGACGGCTCGGCGCTGCGCATGGAAATGCTGGTATTCGAGCAAGACAGCAACTCCATGCGCTGCCTGTTCAAGCACGGCAGCTTCGATACCGCCGCCGAGCTCAAGGCCCTGCTCGATGATGAGCGTTTTTTCCGACGACCCGCTGAACAGGATGTTGCCGGCGGGCAGCAAAAGATCCGGACGATCTACGGCTGATGCAGTGACCGCCCCCTCGAGGGGCGGTTTCTTTGGTACCTCCTGCGGCCTCCCCGGCGAGTGTGACGGAGCGCAAGTTCCTGGTGGAATGTCCGCTTTCCCTGGTACGGCCGCGCCGGCGAGGCTCGCGGCGCTTTGCCTTGGAGCGCCCCCCTCGCTATGCTCGACCTTTCCAGGAGGCCCGACATGAAGTCCATTCCCCTTAGCCAGTTTTCGCCCGGCGCGCTCGAGAGCCTGCTTTCCGGCATCCCCTTCTTCAAGGACATGATGTTCAACGACCCGGACCTCATGGACCTGCTGGCCAAGCACTCCAGCATTTATGAGCCGGAGGGCGGCGAGGCGGTCATCGAGAAGGGGGCTACCGACAACATCTTCTACTTCCTGATCAGCGGGCAACTCATCGTCTACCCGGATGGCAAGAAGTCCAAGAAGGCCGTCAATTTCCTCTCGGCCGGCCAGCCCCTGGGCGTGCTGGCCCTGCTCAGCAAGTCGCCGCGTACCGCCACCCTGGTGGTGGACCCCAAGGCCGGCCGTTGCCAGCTCATTGGGACCGACTTCGCGCCTTTCGGCGACCTCACCGACTACGGCAGGGTGCACCTGGGCGCCAAGCTGGCGCTGTGGCGCATGGTGGCCAACAACACGCGCTGGAAGCTCAACGTCTACAAGATGCAGAACCCGGAGCATCCGCTGGCGGCGGAACTGGCCAAGATCGAGGCGTTCACGGGCGAGAAGGGCTCCGAAGAAGAGTTGCTGAGCCAGGACCGCCAGGTGCGGGCGCTGACCGAGCTGATGTCGCGCTGGAACGAGGCGCTGGCCAAGAGCTGAGCGGCGCCGTGGGGGAGAAGGGCTGCCAGGGGCAGCCCTTTTTATTGCGCGGGTGGCGGCGGACGTGGGCAGGGCAGGGACGGTCGCTGCCCCGGCTGCGATACGACTGTCGAGGTGGGCGCAGCGGGAGACCCGGCTCCCGCTGCCCCTGGGCCTTTGTCCCGGGCATTGGCGACTCCGCCGGGGAGGGGCATCAGGCGGCGCTGTCGGCCTTTATCACGCGCACGATGGCGCCGCCGCGCGCCACCGGGGCGCCGGTCGGCTCATGGTCGGGATTGAATACCCGTGCGCAGGCGAAGCCTTGAGCGAGGAAATGGCTGGCCATGCCGGCGTCATCGTCGAAATGCAGGGTGAAGGCGCTGCGCGAAGCGGTGCGCAGCGAACGGTTGGCGGCGCGGATGGCGCCGGCAAAGCGGTGGCCGCTGACTTCCGGGTAGATGTCGGTGAGGTAGGTGCCGGAGGGGAAGGCGCCCAGCGCCTGCGCCAGGCGCTGCCAGACCGCGCTGATGGTGGGCAGGGCGAAGTAGTTCACCAGGCCCTCGGTGATGACCACCAGCGGCAGCGCCGGGTCGAATTCGCGCGCGATGACGGCCTCCAGGCTGTCCGCCGTGTCCTGGTTCAGGATGTTGCAGGTGACCAGGCGGTGGCGCGCATCCAGCGAGGCCAGGGACGCGAGCAGGGCGCGCTTGCGCACCACCATGCCCGGCAGGTCGGCCTCGACGTAGGTGAGGCCGGCATGGCGGCGGCTGAAGCGGTGGCCGCGCGGCGACAGGCCGCAGGCGATCTCCAGGACCTGCAGGCGCGGCTCGGCGGCGATCATTGCCGTCAGCTCGCGGTCGATCAGGAAATGCCGTTGCAGCAGGGTGGTCTTGATGTCGGAGCCGATCAGGCAGCGCGCCAGGTACTCAAAGGGACGCAGCAACTGGAAGTAGAGCCTGCCCCGGGGGGTGGCGAAGGCGGCCTCGGACAGGCCGTAGTGATGCCAGACGTAGCCGGTGTAATGCGCCGTGAAGGAAATGCTGGAGGTGTCGTTGTTGTTTTGCATGGCGGCACTCGGGGGCGAAGGCGTCCGATGATGCCGGGTGCGGCGGAGCCGGGCAACCGCCAGGGGCAGGTTCAGGCAGCGCTGCGCGCGCGCCGGGCGCAGAAAGCCGAAGGCCCCGAATCGGTGGGCTGATTGCGGGGCCTGCGGTGGTAGCTGCCTTTGCCTTTCTTCGCCTTTTCCTGGCGAGGGCGGAACAGCGGATCGAACACGAGCGCCTTGGCGCCGGCGGTCTTGCGATGATGTTTCATGGTGGCCTCGGTGAGTCCTCGTGATGCCCGTAGGCGGGCGGCGGCGAAATACTGAGGCAGGGCCGGCCGTCCTGACCAGTGTCCAGGGGTAACAGGTGATGAACGGTCCCTGTGCGTGAAGAGCGGAGGGCCGGTGAGGGTTGTCGAGAGGCTGTCTGGGCCAGGAGAGGGTATCCGCGCCGCTCACAACCGCGGCCGCGACAAGACCGGGAGGCGCAGGCCGGCCGCGGGGGGCGGGAAGCTGGCGGAAGCGGGTGGCGCTCAGTCCCGGGGCGGGAATTGCTGGCGCCACTCGCGCAGGCGGCGCAGGCGCGCCGGCAAATGCAGCAGGTTGAGGGTCCCGGTGGCGACCAGGGCAATGAAGACGGCGGGCTCCTGCAGCCAGCCGCTGCCGCCCTCGCCGGCGTCCAGCCAGCCCCAGACGCCCAGCGCCAGGGCGAGGTTGCCCACGAAGTCGATCACCATGTCGCGGCGCAGTTGCGGGGTGAGCGGCGGGCGTTGGGGTGACATGGCGGGCCTCAGGCGAACAGCGGCCGGCCGGCCATGAGCAGGGCCAGGCGCAGCAGCACATCCCAGGCCGACTCCTGGCTCTGGCCCTTGATGGCGAGGTCGGCGGCCAGGCATTCGTCCACCAGGCGCTGCGCCTGGGCAGGGCTGGTGCGCTGCAGGGCGCGCTGGAACAGGCCCTGGCGCTTCTGCCAGATGCCCAGTTGCTGCATCAGCGCGCCCGGCGCCTGGCCGGCGTCGACACCTTCGCGCAGGGCGGCAAGGGTGCGCGCGTCCTTGGCCAGCGCCCACAGCACCGAGGATTCCGACTGGCCCTCGGCGCGCAGGCCGGTGAGCATGCGCGCGGTGCGGACCAGGTCGCCGGCGAGTGCGCTGTCGGCCAGGTCATAGACGTTGTAGCGGGCACTGTCCCCCACCGCGGCGCGCACCGTCTCGACGTCCAGCACGCCCTGCGGCGCCAGCAGGCGCAGCTTCTGGATTTCCTGCTGCGCCGCGAGCAGGTTGCCTTCCACCCGCTCGCATAGCAGCGTGAAGGCCTCCGGCTCCATGGTCACGCTCATCTGCTGCAGGCGGCCGCGCAGCCATTCCGGCAGGCTGTGCGCGTCGATCTGCGGCAGTTGCAGCGAGGCGCCGGCGTTCTCGCAGGCAACGAACCATTTGGCTTTTTGCGCGCTGCCGTCAAGCTTGGGCAGAACCAGGAGGAGCAGGGTGTCGGGAGAGGGCGAGGCGGCGTAGCGCTCCAGCGCGGCCGCGGCAACGGCGTCGGGCTTGCCGCTGAAGCGGATCTCGATCAGCTTGCGGTCGCCGAACAGCGAGAGGTTGTTGGCGGAGGCCAGCAGCTCGTTCCAGTCGGCGCCGCGTTCGGCGTGGAACAGCTCGCGCTCGCTGAAGCCCTGGGCGCGGGCGGCCTGCCGCATCAGGTCGCCGGCTTCCTGCTGCAGCAGGATTTCATCACCGTACAGCAGGTAGACCGGCAGCAGGGGCTCGCGCACATGGCGCGGCAGCTGGTCCCAGCGCAGCTTCATGGCTGCGGTGCCCCGGCGGGCTGGGCCGGCGCTGGCGCGCCGGCCGGCATGGATGCCGCGGCCGCGCGGTCACCGGCATCGGCATCGGCTGCGCCGGGCAGCGCTTCCAGCGCCGCCAGCTGGCGCACGATCTGCTGGGCGGCATCGGCACGCAGCTCACGCAGGAGGGTTTCCTCCTCCGTGTTCTTGCCGACGACGTTGACGTCGCTGTACTGGTAGGAGCGACGCAGGATCAGGGTTTCCAGCGGGCCGGTACGACGGCCGTCGCTGCTGTTGAAGCGGAAGCCCACGGTGTAGACCAGGATGTATTCGGCGGCGCGGGCGCGGCTGTCCACGCTGGCGGCCTGCCGGTTGAGCTCGTCCGACACCACCTCCAGCTCCATGTCACCGCCGCTGGCGGCGATGTGCTTGCGCTCCAAGGCCAGGCGCAGTTCGGTGGCCAGGGGCTGGCTGCCGGCGGGCAGCTTGAGGTCGACCGCGGTCAGGAAGGCCGGCACGTGGTAGTTGCCGCGCAGCTGGAAGCCGCAGGCGGCCAGCAGGGTGGACAGCAGCGCGACCACGGCGAGGCGAGCCGCGCGGCGGGGCGGGCAGGTGGCGGCGCAGTGCGGTGACAAGGCGTTCTTCATGCGGCGGAATCCCTTGCGGCCGGAGCCGCGCCTGGCAGTGCCGGCGCCGCCGTGGCCGCGCCCGTGGAGTGCAATGGCGGCCTTGGCCACCCCGGTCGGCGGGACAAGCCCGCCGACCGCTCGTGTCGCCTCAGGCGACGATGTTGACCAGCTTGCCCTTGACGACGATGACCTTCTTCGCGGGCCGGCCTTCCATGAAGCGCTGCGCGTCCGCATTGGCCAGCGCGGCGGCCTCGATGGTGGCACTGTCGGCCTCCGCGGGCACCGTGATCTTGCCGCGCAGCTTGCCGTTCACCTGGATCATCAGGTCGATGCTGTCGCGTTTGAGCGCAGCCTCGTCGTGCACGGGCCAGCCGGCATCCAGCAGGGACGTGGCGGGGGTGCCCAGCAGCTTGGCGAAGGCGGCGCCCAGGTCCTGCCAGAGCGCGTGGCAGATGTGCGGCGTCACCGGCGCCAGCAGCTTGACCAGCATCTGCAGCGCTTCCGCCTCCAGCACCAGGCCGGCCTCGCCGTGTTCCGCGAAGACGTCGTCATCCATCAGGTTGAGCAGCTTCATGCCGGCGGAGACCACGGTGTTGAACTGGTTGCGCTCGTAGTCGGCATTGGCCTGCTTCAGCACGCTGTGCAGCTCGAAGCGGACCGCCTTGAGGGCATCACTGCCGGTGCCGGGCCGGGCGCCTGGCGTTGCCGCCAGCTCGGCGCGGCGCTGGAAGCGGAACGCGGTCTTCCACAGGCGGCGCAGGAAGCGGCTGGCGCCCTCGACGCCGGTGTCGATCCACTCCAGCGAGGCATCGGGCGGCGCCGCGAACATCATGAACAGGCGCGAGGTGTCGGCGCCGTATTCGTTGATCAGGGTCTGCGGGTCGACGCCGTTGTTCTTGGACTTGGACATCTTCTCCATGCCGCCGATCTGCACCGGCAGGCCATCGGCCTCGAGGGTGGCGGCGGTCATGCGGCCCTTGTCGTCGCGGGTGATGACGACGTCGGCGGGATTGATCCAGTCCTTGCCGCCGTTGGTTTCCTCGCGATAGAAGGTGTCGGCGACAACCATGCCCTGCGTGAGCAGCTTCCTGAAAGGCTCGTCGCCCTGCACCAGGCCTTCGTCACGCATCAGCTTGTGGAAGAAGCGCGCGTAGAGCAGGTGCAGGATGGCGTGTTCGATGCCGCCCACGTACTGGTCCACCGGCAGCCAGTATTTCGCGGCTTCCTTTTCGACCATGCCGTCCGTGCTCTGCGGCGAGGCGTAGCGGGCGTAGTACCAGGACGATTCCACGAAAGTGTCCATGGTATCGGTTTCGCGTTTTGCGGCGGCGCCGCACTTCGGGCACTTGCACTCGTAGAACGAGGGCATGCGCGCCAGCGGCGAGCCGGCGCCGTCCGGCACCACGTCTTCCGGCAGCACCACCGGCAGGTCCTGCTCCGGCACCGGCACGTCGCCGCAGGCGGCGCAGTGGATGATGGGAATCGGACAGCCCCAGTAGCGCTGGCGCGAGATGCCCCAGTCGCGCAGGCGGAACTGGGTCTTGCGCGCGCCGTGCTGCGCGGACTCCATGTCGGCGACGATGGCGTCGAAGGCGGCGGTGAAATCGCGGCCGTCATACTTGCCGGAGTTGATGGTGTAGAGGCCTTCCTTGTCTGCGTACCAGCTCTTCCACACCTGTGAATCAAAGTTGTCGGCCTTGTCGGCAGGCTCACCACGATGCTTGTCGCCAACCAATTGGATCTTGTCGTAGACCTGCTTGATCTCGAGTCCGTACTTGTTGGCGAACTCGAAGTCGCGCTCGTCATGCGCCGGCACGGCCATCACGGCGCCTTCGCCGTAGCCCCAGAGCACATAGTTGGCGACGAACACCGGCAGCTTCTGGCCATTCAGCGGATGCACCACGAACTGGCCGGTGGCCATGCCCTTCTTTTCCATGGTGGCCATGTCGGCCTCGGCCACGGAACCGGCCTTGCACTCGGCGATAAAGGCGGCAAGCGCGGGATTCTGCTCCGCGGCGCGGGTGGCGAGCGGATGCTCGGCGGCCACGGCCACATAGGTGGCGCCCATCAGCGTATCCGGACGCGTGGAGTAGACCTTGAGCTGGCCGCTCGTGCCGGTCGACGCTTCGTCATAATCGAACACGATGTCGGCGCCGAAGCTCTTGCCGATCCAGTTGCGCTGCATGGTGCGCACCTGTTCCGGCCAGCCGTCGAGCTGGTCGAGGTCGGCGAGCAGCTCTTCCGCATATTTCGTGATCGCGAAGTAGTACATGGGGATTTCGCGCTTTTCCACGAGCGCGCCCGAGCGCCAGCCGCGGCCGTCGATGACCTGCTCGTTGGCGAGCACGGTCTGGTCCACCGGATCCCAGTTCACCACGCCGGACTTCTTGTAGATCACGCCCTTCTGGAACAGGCGCGTGAACAGCCACTGCTCCCAGCGGTAGTAATCGGGCTTGCAGGTGGTGACTTCGCGCGTCCAGTCGATGGCCAGGCCCAGCGACTTCAGCTGGATCTTCATGTAGTCGATGTTGGAGTAGGTCCACGCCGCCGGCGCCACCTGGTTCTTCATCGCCGCGTTTTCCGCCGGCAGGCCGAAGGCATCCCAGCCCATGGGCTGCAGCACGTTCTTGCCCTGCATGCGCTGGTAGCGCGCGATCACGTCGCTGATGGTGTAGTTGCGCACATGGCCCATGTGCAGCTTGCCGGACGGATAGGGGAACATGGCCAGGCAGTAGAATTTTTCCTGGCCGGCCTTCTCGGTGGCGGCAAAAGCCTGCGTGGCCTCCCATTCCTGCTGGGCGGCGAGTTCGATGTCTTGCGGGCGATACTGTTCGTGCATGGCGCGGGCAACCCGGAAAGGGAAATTTCGTGGAAAATCAAAGGCGCGTAGCATAGCGTAGGCGGCTATTCCAGGCCATGACCTGAAGTCCCGGGCCGGGTTCCGGCCTTGCCGTGCGTGCGCGGCGGGTCATCCCTCCCATGGATGGGGCAAGACATGACGCTTTATCTCTTCCTTCGCAGCCTGCTTGCTCCGCCCGGGCCCCAGCTCCTGCTGGTCCTGGCCGGCCTCTGGTGCCAGCGCCGCCACCGGCGCTGGCTGGGCGCGGCCCTGCTCGCGCTGGGTCTGGGCAGCCTGTACCTGATGGCCACCCCGATGGGGGCGCTGGGCCTGGCCCGCGGCCTGGAGCGCTACCCCGCCCTCACGGCCGATCCGCGCGCCTGGGAGGGCGCCCAGGCCATCGTGGTACTGGGCGGCGGGCGCGATCCTGCGCCCGAATTCGGCGGCCAGGACAAGCCTGGCTGGTGGACGGCCAGCCGCCTGCGCTACGGCGCCTTCCTCTACCGCCGCTCGGGCCTGCCGCTGGCGGTGACCGGGGGGCGGGGCGAGGGGGATGCCGAGCCTGAGGCGACGGCGATGGCGCGCAGCCTGCGCGAGGACTACATCGTGAATGTGCGCTGGGAGGAAGGCGACAGCCGCACGACCTGGGAAAACGCCATGCTGACGCGGCAGTTGCTGGCCAGGGACGGGGTGGAGCGGGTGCTGCTGGTGACCCAGGGCCTGCACATGAGGCGCGCCGTCATGGCCTTTCGCCACGCCGGCTTTACGGTGGTGCCGGCGCCGCTGGATTTCGTGGCGCCGGCGGTGGCGCGGCGGCCCTGGCTGCTGCGGCTGGCGCCCTCGCCGGAGGCCTTCATGATCTCGGGCCAGGCCTTGCACGAGTACGCGGGCCTCGCCGCCTACCGCCTGCGCATGCTGGCGGACTGACCGCCCTGCGCTGCCGGCGCGAGAGCTCCGGCCAGGGCTGTTGGGGTGCGGGCCGGCCAGCGCAACGCCTCGCCGGCGGACGGCTGCCGCGCTGCGGCGGCGAGGCCCGCTTCACCTCAGTTCGCGGCGCAGGCAGGCCTCCAGGGTGGGCGCGGCAAAGGTGAAGCCGGCCGCCTGCAGCCGCGCCGGCAGCACCTTCTGCCCGCCCAGCAAGAGGCTGCTCATGTCCCCCAGCGACAGCTTCAGGGCCAGGGCCGGCACCGGCAGCAGGGCCGGGCGGCCCAGTTGTGTCGCCAGCGTGCGCGTGAAGTCGGCATTGGTGACCGGCGTGGGCGCGGTGGCGTTGAAGACCCCGGACAGCGAGGCGTCGCTCAGCAGGCGGCGGATCAGCGCCAGCAGGTCTTCGCGGGCAATCCACGACAGCCACTGCCGGCCGGAGCCGATGCGGCCACCAAGGCCGGCCCGGAACACTGGCAGCAGGCGCTTCAGCATGCCGCCCTCTCGGCCCAGCACCACGCCGATGCGCAGCAGGCAAAGGCGCGTGCCCTGTGCCTCCACGGCGCGCGCAGCGTTCTCCCAGGCATTGCACAGGGTATGGGTGTACTCGTCATGGGCGGCCGAAGCTTCGGTCAGTGCGGCATCCTCCTGGTCACCGTACCAGCCCACGGCCGAGCCGGAGATCATCACGGCGGGCGGCGCCGCTCGCCTGGCCAGCCAGCGCACCAGGTCCTGCGTCAGCGTGATGCGGCTGTCGTAAAGAAGCTGCCGGCGCGCCGCCGTCCAGGGGCGGTCGGCAATGCCTTCGCCAGCCAGGTTGATGACCGCGTCCAGGCGGGCGTGGTCGGCGATCTCCGCCAGCCGCGCGATCAGCTGCACTTTGCCGCCCAGGCGGGGACGATGCTTTTGCGGCTGGCGCGACAGCAGGGTTAGGGTATGGCCGTCCGCCAGCAGGGCCGGCACGAGGGCCTGGCCAATGAAGCCGGTGCCGCCGGTGATCAGGATGTGCATGGGACGCTTCCTGGAGGCTGGGCCTCCGTCGAGGGGCAGGGCCTTACCTTACGCCCGCTAAGGCCCGCCTTGAACTGTACAGCGCCGCACGATGCCGCCAAGATGCGCGCTTTTCCCACGGGGTGACCCATGCTGCCCATCCGTGCCGTCCCGCTTAACCTCATCACCGGCTTTCTCGGCGCCGGCAAGACCACGGCGATTCGTCATCTGCTGGCGCATCGCCGTGACGGCGAGCGCTGGGCGGTGCTGGTGAATGAGTTCGGGCAGGTTGGCATCGACCAGGCCGTGCTGGGCGGCGAGGGTATCGCCATCAAGGAAGTACCGGGAGGCTGCCTGTGCTGTGCCAACCAGCTGCCGCTGCAGGTGGCGCTGGCGCAACTGCTGGCGAAGGCGAGGCCCGACCGCGTGCTGATCGAGCCCACCGGCCTTGGTCATCCGGCACGGGTGCTGGACAGCCTGCGCGAGCCGCACTGGCGCGAAGCGCTGGTGCTGCGCGCGACGATCACGCTGGTGGATGCGCGCGAGCTGGCCGATCCGCGCGTGCTGGCGCACGAGACCTTCAATGCCCAGGTCGAGGCGGCCGATGTGCTGGTGTTCAGCAAGGACGACGTGCTCACCGACGCCGACCGCGAGCGGGCGCGCGCCTTTGCCGCCGGCCTGCTGCCGCCCAAGGCGCAGGTGCATTTCCTGAAGGGCGGCGAGATGCCGCGGGCATGGCTGGACCTGCCGGGACGCATGCGGCCGGTGAAGCGTTCGCTGCTGCACATGCCGCAAGGCCTGCCGCTCGCTGCGCGGTCGCGCAGCGAGCTGGCGCCCGACGGGCAGGGTGGGGACGTTGTCCTGGCCGCGGCGGCCGGTGCAAGCGCGGCCGCCATTCCGGCGGCGACTGCCGGGGGCCTGCCGCTTGGTGGGGAGATCGAGCCGCCCTACCATTACAGCGAAAACCTGCCCGAGGCCGCCATTGCCGGCTGGGTGTTCCCGCGCGAGTGGGTGTTCCGCCATGACGCCTTGCTGAACGTACTCTTCGGCTTGCGCGACACCCTGCGCGTGAAGGGCGTGTTCCACACCGGCAGTGGCTGGATCTTCTTCAACGCCACGCGCCGCGAGACGGCCGTCAACAGCGAGCCGCCGCGCGGCGACAGCCGCCTGGAGGTGATCGCTCCTGCGGCGCTGGACTGGCCGACGCTGGAAGCCGCGCTGCTGGCGGCACGCGAGGACTGAGGCGGGCCGGCAGTGGCCTTAGCCGCCGCCGCTCACTTCCTTGCGCCGGCGCGCGAGCACCAGCAGCAGCGCGCAAGCCGCCAGCACCGGCACGCTGCCCACTACCATGAAGGGCGTCAGGCCGCGGTAGCCATGGACGTCGGCGCGCAGCACCAGGCGCTGGAACGAGGGCGCCTGCTCGCGCACCCGGCCACGGCTGTCGATGATGGCGGAGATACCGTTGTTGGTGGCGCGGATCACCTCGCGGCCGTTTTCCAGGGCGCGCATGCGCACCATCTGGAAATGCTGGTGCGGGCCGATGGAGCGGCCGAACCAGCCGTCGTTGGAGATGGTGGTGAGTACGTCGCTGCGGCTGGCAATGCGGCGCACCAGGTCGGGGTAGGCGATTTCGTAGCAGATCATGGGGCCGAGGGCGAGCTTCTGCACCGTCAGCGGCGCCTGCTCGGGCGGGCCTTCGGTGAAGCTGGTCATGGGCATGTCGAAGAAGGGAATCGCGCCGCGCAGCCAGGCCTCCAGCGGGATGTACTCGCCGAAGGGCACCAGGCGCTGTTTGAAAAACACGCCGCTGCCTTCGCCGCTGGCCATGATGGCGTTATAGATGCGGAATTCGCGCCGCGCCTCGTCCACCTCCAGCCAGGGAATGCCGGTGACGAAGGCGGAGTGGCCGGTGAGGGCGTTGTCTTCCATCTCGGCCATGGCGTCCACGGCCTCGTGGTAGAACATGGGCACCGCCGCCTCCGGCCAGATCACCAGGTCGCGGCCCCACTCGCTCTTCGAGAGCTGGCGGTAGATGTCGACGGTCTTGTCGCGCCACTCCAGCTGCCACTTGGATTCCTGCGGAATATTCCCCTGCACGATGCTGACCGAGAGCGACTCGCCGGTGGGCCGCGTCCACTCCAGTTGCTGCAGGCCGAAGCCCGCCGCCCACAGCGCCGCGGCCACCGCGACCGCGCGCCACGCGCCACGGTCGGCCGCCACGCGCACCAGCGCCAGCGCGGTGAACACGGCGATCAGGCTGACGCCGAAGACGCCGGTCAGCGGCGCAAATCCCGCCAGCGGCGTGTCGATGAAGGCATAGCCGGTGAAAAGCCAGGGGAAGCCGGTCAGGAACCACGAGCGCAGCCATTCGCCGAGCACCCACAATGCCGGCAGCGCCAGCAGCGGCGCGCGCGTGAGACGGAAGCGCGCATACAGCCAGCCCAGCAGTGCGAACAGCAGCGCCATGAAACCGGCCAGGCCGGCCACCATGGGCGTCGCCAGCCAGGGCGGCGTATAGCCATAGTCGTGGATGGAGACGTACAGCCACCAGGTGCCGAAGCCCCACAGGCCGAAGCCGTGGCACCAGGCCAGCCAGGCAGTGCGGCGGGGGCTGTGCCCGCGTAGCAGCTCGCCGGCCAGGCCGATGCCGAGCAGGGCCAGCGGCCACAGGTCAAAAGGCGAGAAGGCGAAAGGCACGAGCACGCCCAGGGCGAGCATGGCCCAGGGCAGTTGCCGGTGGTGGCGGAGTTGTTCGAGTAGTTCGTGGAAGCGGGGCATGGGATTCTGGCGGTGGAAACGGATTGGGCCGGGGTGGCCAGCCGGGGAGTGCCTGGCCGCGATAGTCCCGGATATCCGGACTATCACGGCTCAGCCACGTCCTCGAGGGCAGCGGGCCGGCCTACTTGCGCGGCTCGACCTTCAGCAGGCGGATGGCGCGGGAATCGGCGGCGAGCACGGTAAAGCGCAGGTCGCCCAGGATGATCTGCTCGTCGCGTTCCGGCAGGCGCTCGAAGGCGTTCATCAGGATGCCGCCGATAGTGTCGAAGTCATCGTTGCTGAAGTAGGTGCCGAAGTGTTCGTTGAAGTCGGCAATCGGCGTGATGGCCTTGACGCTGAACTCGCGCGGGCCGATCTCGCGGATCAGCGCGTCCTCGTCCACCTCGAAGTCATGTTCGTCGTCGATGTCGCCGACGATCTGCTCGAGCGCATCCTCGAGCGTCACCAGCCCGGCAATGCCACCGTATTCGTTCACCACGATGGCCATGTGGTTGCGCTTGGAGCGGAACTCCTTGAGCAGGCGATCGAGGTGGGTGGACTCCGGCACGAAGAACACCGGGCGCAGGTAGTCCTTGAGCGCGAAGCGCTCGGCGCGCTCCGGATGCACCAGCTTGAGCAGGTCCTTGGCGAAGAGGATGCCCATCACCTCGTCGGAGTTGTCGGCGTCCAGCACCGGGAAGCGCGAGTGCGCCGACTCGATGAGAATGGGCAGGAACTCGCGCGGTTCCATGTCCGAACGCACCGCCACCATTTGCGCGCGCGGGATCATGATCTCGCGCACCTGGCGCTCCGACACCTGCAGGGTGGCCTCGATGATGCGTAGCGCATCGGCGTCGAGCAGGCCGCGCTCGCTGGCGTGCTGGATGACCTCGGCGAGGTCCTCGCGGTTCTGCGGCTCGCCGGAAAGGGCGTGCGTGAGCCGGCTCAGCCAGGATCGGGGCTGTTCGGCCGTAGGTCGACCATCGTTCATGATGCGGGATTTCCCTCGTTTTCGCTTGTCGTGGCCAGCGTGGCGCCGGTCTTATTCATAGGGGTTGGCGATGCCCAGCGCTGCCAGCGCGCGGACTTCCATGGCCTCCATCTCTTCCGCCTCGGCATCCTCGATGTGGTCGAAGCCGAGCAGGTGCAGCACTCCGTGCACGGTGAGGTGGGCCCAGTGGTCATGCTCCGCCTTGCCCTGCTCCGCGGCTTCCGCGGCCACCACGGGCGCGCAGATGACGAGGTCGCCAAGCGGGGCGCAGTCGAGCTCGGCGAGCACGAAGTCGGGAATCTCGCTGGGGAAGGAGAGCACGTTGGTGGGCTTGTCCTTGTCCCGGTAGTCGCAGTTCAGTTCCTGGCTCTCGTCGGCGTCGACCACGCGCACGGTGATTTCCACGGCGCCCTCGCGGCCGGCCTCGGCCAGCGCAGCGTCGGCCCAGCGCGTGAAGTCTTCCTCGCCGGGGAGGTGGTGGCCGGGGACCGCGAGCTGCAAATCGACCAGGGTAGTGCCAGCAGATGTCATGCCGGTCATGCCTCCGGTCCGTTGCCGGGCGCGGGGGCATCCGCCGCTGGCTCGTCGCCGATGCCGCTGTCGGCGGCCAGGTCGGGCGGGGTGGCCTGCGTCGGCAGCACTACGGCACTGTCCGGGCGAACCGCGCGCGGCGCCGGGGCATCAAAGGCCTCGTAGGCCTCGACGATGGCCTGCACCAGGCGGTGGCGCACCACGTCGCGCGAGGTAAAGCGGGTGATGTGGATGCCCTTGACGTCGTGTAGCACGCGCAAGGCGTGGGCAAGGCCCGATTCCATGCCGCGCGGCAGGTCGACCTGGGTGATGTCGCCGGTGATCACCGCCTTGGAACCGAAGCCCAGGCGGGTCAGGAACATCTTCATCTGTTCCTTGGTGGTGTTCTGGCCTTCGTCCAGGATGATGAAGGCGTTGTTGAGTGTGCGCCCGCGCATATAGGCCAGCGGCGCTATCTCGATTACCTGGCGCTCGATGAGCTTGGCCACGCGTTCGAAGCCCAGCATCTCATAGAGGGCGTCATAAAGCGGGCGCAGATAGGGATTGATCTTCTCGGTGAGGTCGCCGGGCAGGAAGCCGAGCTTCTCGCCGGCCTCGACGGCCGGGCGCACCAGCAGGATGCGGCGGATCTCGTCCTTTTCCAGCAAGTGCACGGCGGCGGCGACGGCCAGGTAGGTCTTGCCGGTGCCGGCGGGGCCGACGCCAAAGCTGATGTCGTGGTCGAGCAGGGCCTCGACGTAGCGCTTCTGGTTCTCGCCGCGGGCGCGGATGGCGCCGCGCTTGGTGTGCAGGGAGATGTCCTCGTCCTGCCGGACGGCGGGGCCGCTGTCGGCGACGCCCTCGTCGAGGGTGGCAAGCAGCATGTGCACGGCCTCGGCGTCCAGATGGTCGCGCTGGGCGGTCTCGGCATAGAGGGTTTCGAGGACGTTGACGGCCGCATTCACGGGACCGGCCGGGCCTTCCACGCGAAAATGGTTGCCGCGGCTGTGCACGGATACGCCAAGACGCTGTTCGATGAGCTTGATGTGCTCGTGGAACTGGCCACTGAGTTCGCTCAGCCGGCGCGTGTCGTTGGGCTCCAGCGTGAGCTGGCGGCGGGATTGGGCACTGGTGTTCAAGCTGGGATGAGCCGCTCCATTCGGGGGGTCAGGATAGCCTAAAGGGCCGGGGGCGTCAGCCGCGGGGCGGCAGTCGCCAGGAATGGACCAGGAGATTATGGGCTAAATGGCGCTGGGGCTCCCCTGTTTCAAGGGGGACGGCGCCCAGGCCCGGCCCGGTCTTGCCCCTGGTCAGGCGGCGGCGATCCGGTATCCCGGGCACCCGCAACGGGCGGCCCGGGCGCGGCGGGATGCACCCGCGCCCGGGCCGCCTCCGGGCGCCGGCCCGGGCGCGGCTGCCGGCGCGGCTTCAGCAGGGCCACCATCTTTTCCTGCAGGTTTGCGCTGACCTGCAGCACCAGCAGGGTGACCAGCAGGGTCAGCAGGCATTCGCGCCAGAGGCCGGCGCCGGCGCCCAGGCCGAGGATGGTGGCGACCCAGATGGAGGCGGCGGTGGTGAGGCCTTCCACCCGACCGCGGGCTTCGTCGCGCAGGATCACCCCGGCGCCGAGGAAGCCGACACCGGTCATGGCCCCGGCCATGATGCGGCTGACGGCCGAGGCGTCGTGGCCCGCCAGGCTGAAGACCATCCATGCCGCGAAGGCGGCGCCGATGGCGACCAGGGCGTGGGTGCGCAACCCCGCCGGCTTCTGCTTGATGCCGCGGTTGAGCCC
>JAZKHS010000021.1:0-42949 GCA_040385265.1 Pseudomonadota bacterium
GTGGTGCGTGACGACATGGTTTGATTTACAGAACGGGCAGTGCGTTGGGTTTTTCATGAAGGCTCCTTTTTCAGGGCATAAAAAAGCCCGCGACTGGATGGCCAGTGCGGGCTTTGAGCGAAACGGGGAGGCGAGGATTAGCTCATGAACCAGTGAGAAATTACCCTCTCACTTGGGTGGTATGTATCTGAAACGATTTTGAATCGAGATATATCGGATGAACTTTTTATGTTTCTGAACCGACCTGGAAGCGCTGGCTGACTACCGAGAGTGGCACCTGCGTATCCGAGCAGAAGAGGATCTTCTGGTTCGGGAAGGA
Source organism: Pseudomonadota bacterium (assembly GCA_040385265.1). GTDB lineage: Bacteria > Pseudomonadota > Gammaproteobacteria > Pseudomonadales > Moraxellaceae > UBA2031. The sequence goes on from JAZKHS010000021.1 coordinate 320, forward strand.
CTGGATCGCGCCCAGAGTGCCGGCGCTCTCCGTGATGAAGCGGACCGGGGTTTTTCGAACGTCCCAGTCCATGCCGGCCTGCCTTGCCCAGACCTCGAGCGGCTGGCAGGTGCCCAGCTGATTGCCCAGGCCGTTCCACGGGGTGGCGCCGACGTAGGCCATGGTTTCGACGAGATGAGCCATGAGGATGCGGAGGGCTTGGAACTGCAGAGCGGTGCCTGCCTGATGGTAGACGAATTGCCTGGGCTTCGACGGAGAGTCTTCGATCGCAACCCTGACAAATCTCAGAAGTATGAAATCCGACTGCTTTTGCAGGGCCCTGCTAATCCCAGGGGATTAGCAGGCATGAACCTCCGTCATCCCGTCTGGCTCACCAAGTCGGGGGAGAGGGAACTGCGCCTGGTAGACGTGTACCAGAATATTGAGGTCCTGCTGGGCTTATCCCGCCATCTGGATGCGGTGGTGTCCGCCATGCCTATGATGAGCGCGAAGCCGACTCCGCCTGAGATCAGCCACAACGTGACAGTTACATTTGGAATCTCTGAAAAGATTTTTCCGGCGGCGCGGGCAAGACCGTCAGATGCGCCCCGCCTGATCGTGCTGGGCGCCTACCAGCGCGCCCCGAGTGAGGACTGTCCACACCATGTCTCCAATCTGCTCGGCGGTGTAGCGTCCATCCTCCTGGTACCAGGTGGCTACCCAGTTCAGCGCTCCCAGCCCTATCAGCCGCAGCATGTGCAAATCTACTTCCGGCCGGATATAGCCCTGCACCTTAAGTGTATCCAGCATGATTGCCCAGTAACGCTCATAGCGGTCACGCTCGGCAATCATTGCGTCACGGGCCTCTCCGCTCAGTGAGCGCCACTCGAACAGCAGCACGTAAAACATGTCGTTTCCGGACAGCAGCGCCTGGATATGGGCTTGCATGGCAGCACGCAATTTCTGAAGGGGATCAGTGACAGGGGCTGTCGCGTCGATGATGGCGCGGATGGTTTGCCCGATCGCGACCCTCATCATGTCCAGCAGTATGGCCTCCTTGGCAGGGTAGCGGTAATGCAGGCTCCCTGGCAGCAGGCCGCAAGCGTCGGCGATCTGCCGCACAGTCGTGCGCTCATAGCCGTTTTCACGGAACAGGCGTGCGGCTTCCGTCAGGATGTGTTCACGGTCTGAGGCGTCGATACGGGGTTTCTCAGGAGAAGACGGCGGCTGACTCATGGAGGGGCTCGACAAAGGGCGCGATTGGGTAACTGGCAGCGTGCAACCATCCGGCGACTGTAAAGCTAAGTACCTGAAGCAAAGTTTCCTGACATTTTTGGCGCTAAGTACCTGAAGCAAAGTTCCCTGACATTTTTTACGCTAAGTCATTGATTCTCATCGCTCTAATGTCGGGGAACTTCCGTTCTCCTACTTAGTGCTGATGCACTTGGCACTGTTTTCCATTGTTTCATGACGAGCCGTGATCATCACAAGCCCTGCAGTTCTCAGGGACTGCAGACTCAATCAAGAGACGGATCAAACATTCAGTGCTGACCCAATAATGAACCGATGATCTGCTGACGTCTCCTGATTGTTGGTTGAACAACCATAACGGCGAAGTGTCACTACAGGGCGAATGGAGGCTCGCCAATAAGCAAACAGTTGCAAATTATAACCCTTTGTTTTTTCTTAGTAAATACAAAAATTACTTGCGTTGGCTGGCATTTGGCCGCCCCGTGGCGCTGCATCAAATTCTTGAAAATTTTGGTTGACCGATCAAATCAGGCTCGGTGTTAAGTACCTGAAGCAAAGTTTCCTGACATTTTTGGCGCTAAATCATTGATTCTAATCGCTCTAATGTCGGGGGACTTCCGTTCTCCTACTTAAGAGCCTATTTCAGTAGGTCGGGATTTATCCCGACTTGCCGGAGGCAGACTGCCCTACTGAAATAGGGTCTTAGGGAGAGCCCGTGAGCCTTCCTTGTGAAACGCCTGTCAAGCGCGCGGTGGCGGTGCTCGATGCCGTCCTGATGGGCCGTGACGATGAGGCGCGTGGAGATGTTCCTGCGGAGGCATTGATCCGCGAGCGCGGCTGCGTAAGGCAAGGCTTACGGGCAGGCGCGAGTTTCACTATTTCTGCTGGGACTTAATTTTCGGTGCGCTATCTGTCGGTTGCTCTGCCATGCGGCGCGACCTGGACATTCTTTTCAAGCCTTTGAAGCCAGTTCCTGCTTCGAATAATGGCCCACCATGTCGGCAAGGCCGCGCGAGAGCTCGTCGTAGCTCATGGGCGGGTTGGGGTCGGACAGGTGCTTCACCACGGCGAAGATGCCGCCGTTGATGAAGATGTAGGCCATAGTGGGCACGTTGCGCATTCGCACGCTGGCCGGGTTGTGCATGATGTAGTGCGTGACCAGGTCCATCAGGAGCCGGGTCACCGGTTCCAGGTGGCGCTGTAATTCGGCCTGCATGCTGTCGCGTGCGAACTTCAGGTAGCGCTCGTCGTTTTTCCGCAGGAACGCCCCGAAGGCCACGAGCAGCTCATACACGGCCTGGTCTATCGGCATCCGAACAAGCGTGGGCACCAGGGGCTGCACCAGGGCCACCACCTCGGCCACGAAGCGCTGGTTCATCGCCTCGAAGATGGCCTCCTTGTCCGCAAAGTACTCATAGAGCGAGCCCACGCTGATCCCTGCAATCTCAGCAATCTGGCGCGTTGTCGTGGCATGGGTGCCGCGTTTCGAGACGGCGATGAAGCCGGCTTCGATGATGGCGTCGACGGTGGCCCTGGCGCGGGCCTGCTGCGGCTTTCTGGGCATGGGTTTCCGAATTGAATCCGAACAAGCAATCGGTTTACGCTGACATCATTCAGTGTACTGGTCAAGCCCGTCCCTACCACCATCCCTGAACCGGGAGTCCCCATGTTTGGAAAAAAGATCAGCCGCCAGGCGAGCGCCGTTGTCACCGGAGCTGGCAGCGGCATTGGCCGGGCCTTTGCGCTGGAGCTGGCGCGGCGCGGCGGCCGTGTGTTGTGCGCGGACATCAACCTCGCCACCGCTCAGGAAACCGCGGCCATGATCTCCGCCAGCGGCGGCCAGGCCTGGGCGCTGGGCTGTGATGTCGGCGTACTGGACCAGGTGGAGGCTATGGCGGCCGAGGCCGAAAGAGGCTTTGGCGCGCCGGTCGATCTCGTCATCAACAACGCCGGCGTCGGCATCGGTGGCCGGCCCATCGGCGAGATATCCATCGAGGACTGGCAGTGGACCGTGAACGTGAACATGTGGGGCGTCGTGCACGGCTGCCATGTGTTCGCGCCGAAACTGCGTGCGCTGGGCCGTGGCGGCATCATCAACGTCTGCTCCACGGCAAGCTTCGCCGCCGCCCCCCTGATGGGCCCCTACAACCTCACCAAGGCCGCGGTGCTCGCGCTCTCCGAAACACTCAGGGCGGAGTTGGGCGGCACCGGCATTCACGTCACCGCGCTCTGTCCGACCTTCGTCAAAACCAACATCGTGCAGGGCGGCCGCATTCCCACGTCCACCTCGAAGGTCGCCCAGCGTCTCATGGAGTGGACCGGCCGCTCGCCCGAGAGCGTGGCCGTGACCACGCTGAACGCGCTCGACCGCAACCAGCTCTATGTGCTGCCGCAGATCGACGCACGCCTGATCTGGCGTCTCAAGCGCTATGCGCCGGTGAGCTACAGCCGCGGCTCCGGCTTGATGGCCCGCTTCATGGCGCCGCACTGACACCCCCCACGGAGATGACTGTGATGAGCCGACTGCCGCCCGTGACCTCCGCCACCGCTGCCCCGCCCGAGTTCACCCACGCTGCCCATAAGGGCAATGTCACCCTGCGCCCAGACCACATCGCCACCCTGCGCGAGCACAACCCGACCGTGCCGGTTCGGCACATGGACTTCGGCTTCGAAACGGCGCCGCTCACGCGCTATTTTTACGACAACAACGCGGTGGCCACGGCCTTCTTCCTGGCGTTCTCCGCCGTGATTCCGCAGGGCGAGCGCTTCTTCATCCACTCGGTGCGGCAGTACCGCGACCAGCTCAACGATCCCGAGCTGGAGGCGCGCGTTACCGGCTTCATCGGCCAGGAGGCCATGCACGGCAAGGAGCACGACGCCGCCAACGCCGCCTACGAGAAAATGGGCTACCCCATCGGTCGCATCGACCGCTCCGTGCGCGAGGCGCTGAAGCTGCTTGCGAAGACCCTGCCGAAGCCGGCACAGCTCGCCTTCACCGTGGCGCTGGAGCATTACACCGCCATCATTGCCGAGGACGTGATGCGCCGCGAGGCGGTGCAGCAGAAGTTCGCGCCCGAGATCGGCGCCCTCATTCTCTGGCACATGATGGAAGAGACCGAGCACAAGGCGGTGGCCTTCGATGTGTATGATAAGTGTGTCGGCAGCTATGCGCTGCGCGCCGGCGTCATGGTGCCCACCACGCTGGCGTTGATCGCGGCGCTGGCCAACCTGCAGTTCTACCTGCTGCACCACGACGGCGCGCTGCGGCGACCGGGGCAGTGGCGCGCGCACCTGCGCGGCTTTGCAGAGGTCTACGGCCCGCGCGGCCTCTTCGGCCGCGTGCTGCCGCAGCTGCTCGATTACTTCAAGCCCGGCTTCCACCCCAACCACCACGACACCGAGGAGCTGCTGGCGCGCTTTCGCGAGAAATTCTTCGGTGCGCAGGGTGAGCTCAACGCGCAGCTGCGCAAGACCGTGCTGCCGCCGGTGCGCAGCGTGGCCTGACCTTTCCTGACGTCTGTTGGGACTACACAAGAACAAGAGGATATTTCATGGCAACCATCGATCTCGATCACATGCTCGGCAAGATCAAGAACACGCAGTGGGCGCTCGCCGATATCGACTGGGAGGCGCCGGGCGCCGAACTCGTCACTGGCAACCCGGAGCTCTACCGTAAGTTGAAGCCCTTCATGGCCGATCTCATGTGGATCGAGCACGTCGGCGCGCGCGCCTTCGCCTCCATGGCGAGGTCGGCGCCGACCGACACGCTGCGCGAAATCTACAGCTATTTCCATGCCGAGGAGCAGCGCCACGCCAATGCCGAAATGGCGCTGATGAAACGCTGGGGCATGCTGGACGGCGACGACGACCTGCCCGAGCCCAATATCAACCTGCGCCTGGTGATCGAGTGGCTGGACGCCTATGCGGATGACATGCCGTTCTATGTGCTGGGCACCGTCATCCCTATGCTGGAGATCGCGCTCGACGGCGCGCTCTGCAAGTTCCTGCTGGACACCGTGGACGATCCGGTTTGCCACCAGGCCTTCGCGCTCATCAACGGCGACGAATCCCGCCACCTCGGCGTCGGCTTCTCCGTGATGGAGTCCACCGTCTACGGCAAGCCCCTGCTCAAGGTGGTGAAGATGATGGGCCCCATGGTGGATCCGCGCCTCATCCTGGGCGTCCTCATCTATTTCCCGCTGCTCAACAAGATGCGCGACAACATCGTCGAGATGGGTCTCTCCGAAGAGCAGCTCTGCAAGGCGATGAAGAAGTTCGAGCAGATTGGCGGCCGCACGGCCGCCGGCCGGCGCAATCCCTGGTACCAGTTCACCGCCTGGCATTCGCGCCAGGTGATGAACCGCGACCGCAAGCTCTACCACGTGCCGGTCGATGCCCTGGTCAAGCTCACCAGCTATATTCCGGCCCGGGCCTTGCCGGCCGTGCCGAGCTGGATCAAGGAGCTGACGTACAAGACCGCCGCCTGACGTGTCCCGCGTGGGCAGGCGGCTTGCCCGGCGCCCCGCGGGAACTTCCGCGTTTGCAGGTCGGGATGGATCTCCGGCAGCGGCGCCTGAACCTGCCGCCATGTCGTTTCCACGGCCCCAGTCGGGCCAGGCGCGCCAGCGAAAATCCGGGCCTGCGGCGGCAATGAATCCTTTTTCGTGACGAGAAGCGGGCCTTCGCCCCTCGCACACTGAACATCCTGAGCGTGAGTGACATCATGACCACAGCAGAAAAGTTCCCGGCGCGTCGCAAGGCGGCCAGCGCAACGAAGCAGTCGGCCGCGACTGCGAAGTCGGCCGTAAAGGCCACAGCCGAAACGCCGCTGCACCAGGTGCTCATCATCGGTGCCGGGTTTGCCGGCCTGGGTTCGGCCATCCGTCTGCGCCAGGCCGGCATTGACGACGTCGTCATCCTGGAGCGCGGCAGCGACGTCGGCGGCACCTGGCGCGACAACCAGTATCCGGGCGCCGCCTGCGACATTCCGTCCAACCTGTATTCCTATTCCTTTGCGCAGAATCCGGACTGGTCGCGCAGCTTCTCGGGCGCGAAAGAAATTCTCGGCTACATCCATCACCTCGTGGACGCCTTCCAGCTGCGTCCGCTGATCCGCTTCCGGAAGAATGTCACGGGCCTGAGCTTCGACGAAAAGGCCGGCCTCTGGACGGCGAGCATCAAAGGCGGCGAAAGCCTGCAGGCGCGCGCCGTGGTCATGGCCCAGGGCCCGCTCTCCAATTCCAGCTGGCCCGCCATTCCCGGCCTGGAGAAATTCGAAGGCCACAAGATCCACAGCGCGCGCTGGGACCACGACTACGATTTCACCGGTAAGCGCGTCGCCGTGATCGGCACCGGCGCCAGCGGCGTCCAGATCATTCCCGAGCTGGTGAAGCAGGCCGGCTTGGTGAAGGTTTTCCAGCGCACGCCGGCCTGGGTGTTTCCGCGCCCCGATTTCAGCACGCCGCAATGGAACAAGACCCTGTTCCGCAAGGTACCGGCGGCGCAGACCGCGCTGCGCAAGGCGCTGTACTGGACGCACGAATCCATGGCGCTGAGCGTGATCTGGAATTCGCCGCTGACCGCCGTGGGCGAGCGCCTGGCGCTGGCCCACCTGAAACACCAGGTCAAGGATTCCTGGATGCGCCGCCAGCTCACGCCGAACTTCCGCCTGGGCTGCAAGCGCGTGCTGGTATCCAACGAGTACTACCCGGCCCTGCAGGCCCCCAACTGCAAGCTCATCACCTGGCCCATCGTGTGTATTTCGGCGAAAGGCGTGCGCACGGTGGAGGGCGTCGAGCACCAGTTCGACTGCATCGTCTTCGCCACCGGTTTTGACGTGAGCAAGAGCGGCACGCCGTTTCCCGTGAGCGGGGTGGGCGGACGCGAGCTGAGCCAGGAATGGTCACGCGGCGCGCAGGCCTACAAGAGCATCAATGTCGCGGGCTACCCGAATCTCTTTCTCACCTTCGGCCCCAACTCCGGCCCTGGCCACAACTCGGCGCTGGTGTACATGGAATCGCAGATCGACTACCTGGTGCAGGGCATCCAGGCGATTCTCGGCCGGAACCTCAAGGCCCTGGACGTGAAGCCGCAGGTGCAGGAGCGCTACAACGAGCAGATCCAGAAACGCCTGGCCAGGACCAACTGGAACTCCGGCTGCAAGAGCTGGTACCTCACGGAGGACGGCTACAACGCTACCATGTACCCCGGCTTCGCCACGCAATATGCGAAGCAGATGGAGACGCTGGAACTCGATGATTACCTGACGGTGCCGGCCTCCGTATGAGCAATCTCCTCAGCAATCTTGAACGCGGTTTTATCGATGCGGTGGGGCCGGCCTACCTGGCCCGAGCCAAAGCGCCCTGCCCCGAGCGGGTGCGGAGCTGGCGCTACCGGAGCTTCATGCCGCTGCTGCACCGCCTGCATGGCACGCTCACCGGCCTGCGGAGCTGCCACTGCCTGATCGAGGGGCGCAAGCTGGTCTGGCTGCAGGGCGGCAATCCGGCCGGCGAGCCGGTGCTCCTCCTGCATGGCTTCGGCGCCAGCAAGGAGAACTGGCTGCCCCTGCTGCCGTTTCTTGCGCGCCGTTATCAGCTCTTCATGCCGGATCTGCCCGGCTGGGGCGAAAGCCATTTTCATGCCGACGCGGCCTATGGTCTCGACCATCAGGTGGCGCGGCTGGCCGAGTGGATGCGGCAGAAGCTGCCGGGCCCCGTGCATGTGGTGGGCAGTTCCATGGGCGGCGGCATTGCCGGCCTGCTGGCGGCCCGCCACCCGGACCTGGTGCGCACCGTCACGCTCATGAATGCGGCGGGCGTGGCCGGCCACACCACCACGCGTTTCGAGCGCGGCCTGCAGCAGGGGCGCAACGGCCTCATCGCCCACAACATGATGGGCGTGCTGGGCCTGCTCAATTCGGTCATGGAAAACCGCGCGCTGGCACTGCTGATGGCCCCCGCCATGTATTGGGACCTGGTCTCGCGCCGCGATGTCAACGAGCACATGTTCCGGCATCTGCTGCAGCACGAGCCGGCGCCGGATCTGGCCACTTTTTCGGCCATTGCCGCGCCCGCCTTTATCCTCTGGGGCGAGCAGGACCGGGTGCTGCATGTCAGTTGCGGCGATACCTTCAAGACGCTGATTCCGCATGCGCGGTTCAAGCGCCTGCGCGGGGTCGGGCATCTGCCCATGGTGGAGCGGCCGCGCGTCACGGCGCGCCTGCTACGGCGTTTCTGGCGCGAGAGCCGGGGCGCGGAGCAGCCGGCTGGCACCGCTGCAGGCGACATGAGCGCGGCGCCGGCCTCCCTGGCGGGCGAGGCCGTGTGACCGCCATGACCGTCCCCTCGCGCACGCCCTCCATCGTCATCGTCGGCACCGGCTTTGGCGGCCTGGGGATGGCCATCCAGCTCAAGAAAGCGGGCATCCATTCCTTCACGATCCTGGAGAAGGCCGGCCGCGTCGGCGGCACCTGGCGCGACAACACTTACCCCGGCGCCGCCTGCGACGTGCAGTCGCACCTGTATTCGTTCTCCTTCGAGCCCAGGCACGACTGGTCGCGCAAGTTCGGCCTGCAGGCCGAGATCCAGGCGTATATGGAGCACTGCGTGGCGAAGTACGAGCTGGCATCCCATCTTCGCTTCAATGCCGAAGTGACGGCCGCCGCTTTCGACGGCGGCGGCGAGTGGGTCATCACCTTGCGTTCGGGCGAAACGCTGCGCAGCAATGTGCTCGTTACCGCGACCGGGCAGCTCAACCAGCCGGCCTATCCGGATATTCCCGGCATCGACGCCTTTGCCGGCAAGGCCTTCCACTCCGCGCGGTGGGATCACGACTATGACCTGACGGGCAAGCGCGTGGCCGTGATCGGCACCGGCGCCTCCGCCATCCAGTTCGTGCCGCGGATCGTGCCCCGGGTGAAGTCGCTGCACCTGTTCCAGCGCTCGGCGGCCTGGGTCATCGGCAAGCCCGACCGGCCGTTCAGGCGCTGGGAGCAGGCGCTGTTCGCGCGCTTGCCGCTGGCCGACCGCGTCTACCGTTCGCTCATCTACTGGAAGAACGAAAGCCGCGCGCTGGCCTTCACCCGGGTTGACCGGTTGCTCGATCTCTTCGCGCTGGAGGCGCGCGCGCTGGCGTGGCGCCACGTGAAAGACCCGGTGAAGCGGAAAAAGCTGATTCCGGATTACCGGATCGGCTGCAAGCGCATCCTGATGGCCAGCGACTGGTATCCGGCCGTGAACGAGAGCCATGTGGAGGTGATCACCACCGGCATAGCGCGCATCGAGAAAGATGCCGTGGTCACGACGGATGGGAGCCGCCACGAGGTCGACGCCCTCATCTACGGCACCGGCTTCAAGGCCACGCAATTCCTGTCCCCCCTGCGGATCACCGGCCGCAACGGGCTCGACCTCAATGACGCCTGGCGCGACGGCGCGGAAGCCTACAAAGGCATCTCCGTCGCCGGCTTCCCCAATCTCTTCATGCTCTACGGTCCCAACACCAATCTCTCGCACAGCTCCATCGTCTTCATGCTGGAAGCGCAGATCCGCTATGTGCTGCTCTGTCTGCAGCAGCTCAGGGCGGCGCAGGCCGGCTGCATGGATGTGAAGCCGGTGCGGCAGCGGGCCTACGTGGACGCCTTGCAGGCGCGCCTCGCGAAAAGCGTGTGGGCCAGCGGCTGCAGCTCCTGGTACACGACGGCCCGCGGCAGGAATGTGGCCAACTGGCCCGGCTTCACCTTTACCTACCGGCACATCACGCGCCGCCTGGAGCCGGGCGACTACGAGTTCTTTCGTCCTGCCGGGGCGCCCCGCAACGCTACGCTTCCGGCAGATTGAGCCGAAACATCATTTGGAGAGGCACCGTCATGGCACGTCCCAGCATTTTCATCACCGGCGCCGCCGCCGGCATCGGCCGCGCCACCGCCAAACTGTTTGTCGCCGAGGGCTGGCTGGTCGGGGCCTACGACATTGATCGCCCGGGGCTCGACTCGCTGCAGCAGGAAGTCCGGACTGGCAGCCTGGTGACCGGCGTGCTGGATGTGCGTGACGTGGCGGCATGGGAAAAGGGGATGGCGGAATTCTTCGCCGCCGCCGGCGGCCGGCTGGACGTGCTGCTCAATAACGCCGGCATCCTCTATTCCGGCCCTTTTGAAAGCATCACGCCGGAGCAGCATCACCGCCTGGTCGACGTCAACATCAACGGCGTCATCAACGGCTGCCATGCGGCCCTGCCGTATCTGCGCCGGACCCCGGACTCCCGCGTCATCAACATGGCGTCGGCCGGCGCCATCTACGGGCATCCTTCCCTGGCCTCGTATTCCGCCAGCAAGTTCGCCGTGCGCGCGCTGACCGAGGCCCTGGACCTGGAATGGCAGCAATACGGCGTGAAGGTGAGGGACGTCTGGCCGCTCTATGTCAGCACGGCGATGGTGGACAACCTGCAGGCCCGGAGCATCAAGACACTGGGGGTCACGCTCACGGCCGAGGATGTGGCGCGGACGATCCTGAGGATCACGCGGGACAAGGGCGGCCGGCTGCACTGGCCGGTGGGCTGGCGAACCCATGTGCTGGCCGGTTCGGTCAAGCTCCTGCCGGGCCGGGTTAGCCGCCTCCTGACCCGCTGGACGTCGACCTAGTGGCCATGGCCGACGCGATACTCAGGCATGCTCCGGGCTTCGCTTCAGCGCGGCCTTTCTCCACGCCTGTCTCTGACTTCATTTTTTTTAGAAATGCCTGCAGCAGTATGGAAGACCGTGTAGCTCCTTTTTGCAGCCAGCCCCGCCAACCGTGAGGACTTCAACCATGACCCAGGCCCGGCAGAGACCCAGCCGCCTCCGCGAGCACCACGATGTCATTGTGATCGGCGCCGGCTTCTCCGGCATCGGCACGGGTATCAAGCTCGACGAAGCAGGCTTCAGCGATTTCCTCATCCTGGAGCAGGGCGACGGCGTCGGCGGCGCCTGGCACTTCAACACCTATCCCGGCGTGGCGGTGGATATCCCCTCGCTGAGCTATTCCTTCTCCTTCGAGCGCAACCCGTACTGGTCGCGCGTCTTTGCGCCGGGCACGGAGCTCAAGGCCTATGCCGAGCATTGCGTCGACAAATACGGCCTGCGCGCGCGCATCCGCCTCAATACCGGCGTCACCGGCTGCGAATTCGACGAGCAGAACGACGTCTGGCACATCACGACGGATAACGGGACGGTGCTGACGGCTCGTTACATCGTCGGCGCCACCGGCGTGCTGACCCAGCCCAGGAATCCGGACATTCCCGGCATCGATACCTTCAAAGGCATCAAGATGCACACGGCGCGCTGGGATCACGCAGTGGATCTCAGGGGCAAGCGCGTCGCCATCATCGGCACCGGTGCCTCGGCCCTGCAGGTGATTCCGGAAATCGCGCCGGTCGTCAGGCATCTCACCGTTTTCCAGCGCACGCCGATCTGGGTGATTCCCAAGCCCGATGTGCCGATTGCGCCGCTGCTGCAGAGCGTCATGGCGAAGTCGACGCTTCTGCAGTGGTCGACGCGCATGATCAGCCAGGCCATCGTGGAAGTCGGCTTCGTCCTCGCCGGGCAGTACCACCGCCAGTTCAAGGTGGCCAGGCTGTACGAGAGGATCGCGCGCGATCATCTGCAGAAACAGGTGAAAGACCCCGTGATCCGCGCCAAGCTCACCCCGAATTACGGCTTCGGCTGCAAGCGCCCCAGCACCTCCAACACGTATCTGCAGGCCTTCAATCGCGACAACGTGACGCTCGTCACCGAGGCTATCGAGGCAGTCACGGCAAGCGGCGTGCGCAGCAGGGAGGGCGGGCTGCACGAGGTTGACGTGCTGATTTGCGCCACCGGCTTCAAGGTCTTTGAAAACGGCAACATGCCGCCCTTCCCCCTCAAGGGCCTCGGCGGCCGTGATCTGGAGGCCTGGTGGGACGCGAACCGTTACCAGGCCTATGAAGGCGTATCCGTGCCGGGCTTTCCCAATGCCTTCCTGATTCTCGGCCCCAACGGCTATAACGGCGCCTCGTATTTCCAGCTCATCGAAATGCAGTGCCGCCACATCGTGCGCTGCCTGACGCAGGCACGGAAAAAGGGCGCCAGCCGCGTCGAAGTGACGGCCGAGGCCAATGCCCGCTACTTCCGCGCGATGAAGGCGCGCACCGGCAACCAGGTCTTCTTCAGCAACGGCTGCGCCACGGCCAACAGCTATTATTTCGACAAGCACGGCGACGTGCCTTTCCGTCCCGCCACCAGCGTGGAGGCGCATCTGCGCAGCATGACTTTTCCGCTGAGCGATTACCGCTTTTCCGGAGCCGGCGCGAGCTGACATCACGGCTCGCGACCGGCAGGGAAGCACGACGCCGGGCTGGCCCGGCCCCGATTGAACACGTGGTTCCATTCATGACTTTCAGAAAAACGTCGCCGGAAATTGCCGGCACCTGCAGTCCCGAATTCCATTCCGTCCGCGATGTGCTTTATCGCAGCCTGAAAGAGGGGCGCGACATCGGGGCCGGCGTCAGCTTCCAGGTCGAGGGCGAAACCGTTGTCGATCTCTGGGGCGGCTGGACCAGTGTCTTCAAGACGCGCGCCTGGCAGCAGGACACGCTCACCAATATCTTTTCCTGCACCAAGGGCTTGGCCGCGCTCTGCGTGCTGCGCCTGGCGGACGAGGGCAGGCTGGAGCTGGACGTGCCGGTGGCGCAGTACTGGCCGGCCTTCGCCCAGAACGGCAAGGAAGGCATCACGCTGCGCCATATCCTCGGCCACCGTGCCGGCCTGCCGGCGATCGATCCGCTGCTTTCCTTCACGCAGCGACTCGAGCCTTTTCATTTCGAGGCGCATCTGGAGCGTGCGCGCCCGCGCTGGCAGCCAGACACCGCGCACGGTTATCACGCGCTGACCATCGGTTGGCTGCTGGGCCGGATCGTGCAGATCGTCACCGGCAAGACCCTGGGCCGTTATTTCGCGGATGAGATTGCGAAGCCTCTCCAGCTCGACATTCATATCGGCACCGACCGCGCGCATTTTTCCCGCATCAGCCGCCCCGTCTACTCCCTGGCGCTGCTGGAGCCGCATCCCGACCTGCTGACGCTGCTGGCCGGCGTGCTGCGCGACGGCAGGAACGCCGTCACGCTCAAGGCACTGGCCAATCCGCTCAGCGTGGGCCTGCATGCGATCACCCTCTCGCCCACCTGGAGCCGTATCGAGCAGCCGGCCGCCAACGGCATGGCCACGGCGCGCGATCTCGCGAAGCTCTACGGCATCCTGGCCAACGGCGGCCGCAGCCGGGACGGCTTCGTGCTGCTCTCCGAGCGCCTGCTGCCGCTGTGCTGGCAGGAGCAGTCCTGCGGCCCCGACCGCGTGCTGAAGCGCCATACGCGCTTCAGTCACGGCTTCATGTTGAGCCAGCCGGACCGTTATGCGTCCTTTGGCCCCGGCACACGCAGCTTCGGCCACAACGGCTTGGGCGGCACGCTCACTGTGGCCGATCCCGACTTCAAAGTGGGCTTCGGCTATGTGACCAATTGCCTCGGCAATTACCTGCTGGTGGACCCACGGCCGCGCGCGCTGCTGGATGCGTTCTATCGGTGCTTGTGACCATGGCTGAAAGGCAATTTCTGCTGGAAGAGTCGGCCGGACGTGCTGGGTTGGCGAGAAGTAGGTGGGAAGAAGCGGATGGGCGTCTATGGCTCCCTGTATGGAAGACAATAATAAGCCTGCGCGGATGACGGGCGTTTTGGTGCTTCGCGGTTAAGTAGGAGAACGGAAGTTCACCGACATTATGGCCATTAGAATCAATGACTTAGCGCACAAAATGTCAGGAAACTTTGCTTCAGGTACTTTGATGTACGTCCCAGAACGCTGGTTTGGGCGGTGGTGTGTAGATGCCGGGCCGGGCGCGCAGGTGGCCGGCCAGCATGGTCATGCACAGTTTCAGGTAGCGGTCGAAGAAGAGGGCGGAGTCCGCGGCGGCGGCGTTGATGTGGCGGTCCTCGGCCATGCCGCGCAGCAGCCACTGGGGGAGGATGATGAGGTCGCCGACGCTGTCGTGGGGGCCTGCCGGCTCCGGGTAGTGCTCGGCCGCGGCGCGTGTGGTGCGGTAGGACACGGCCCACAGTTTCTGCAGCGTGGCCGCGAGCTCGGGCTCGTGCCGGCTCGCCACCAGCAGCTCCAGGAGGGCCGTGGCTTCTGGCGTGGTGAGCAGGTTGCGCCAGCCAGCCATGATGAGGTCGTGCACGCGGTCGCCCGCTTCGATGACCTTGATCATCTTGCCCAGCGAAATCGAAATATAGAAGCGCCGCAGCAACTGCTCGGCCGCGGCCTCCATGAGCGCGGCCTTGGAGGGGAAGTGGTGCACCGGCGCGCCGCGCGAGACCTGCGCGGTCTCGACGATGCGGCTCACCGTGGTGCCGGCATAACCCGCCGTCACCAGGCACTGCAAGGTGGCGTCGACGCGCATGGCCTCGCTGCGCTCGGCCTGGGTGCGGCGGGAGGGTTTGGCTTTCGGCTTCGTCGCGTTACTGCTCATAGCTCTCTCGGTAGGCCAGCCGCTCCCGGTGGGAGCCGCCTGCAATCGGACGACCGCAGGGTATTTTTTCGCGTTCCCGGGCTTGGCTGGCCGCGGCCGCTAACCCTGGCCAATCAATTACTTAGCTCCGCCGTTCCAGGGGCGAGCCGGGCGCCAGCGCGGCCCACGGGCATTCCGCGCCGGGTTGACAGTGCTTCCGGGCGGCTGCTACTAGTTAAACATGTTGTACGTACGTATTGTATATGATGTGCAGCACCCCTGAACCAACGCGAGGCCTCTATTCCGGCCGTCCCATCGCGAACCTTTCTGCCTGGAGCCCGACATGAGCACTGTTCACATTCCTTCCCCGGTGGCGCCGATGATTCCCCGCACCCTGTTCAACGCCGACCACGAGGCCTTTCGCGCCACGGCGCGCCGCTTTTTCGAGACCGAAATGGCGCCCCACCTGGAGCGCTTCGAGGAGCAGCAGCACATCGACCGCCACCTCTGGAACAAGGCCGGCGAACTCGGCCTGCTCTGCGCCACCATGCCCGAGGAATACGGCGGCTCCGGCGTCGACCGCCTCTATTCGATGATCCTGGTGGAAGAGCAGGCGCGCGTCGGCGATTCCGCCTCCGGCTTCTCGCTGCACTCCGACATCGTCGCCAACTACGTCAACAACTTCGGCAACGAAGAGCAGAAGAAGACCTGGCTGCCGAAGATGGCCACCGGCGAATGCGTCACCGCCATCGCCATGACCGAGCCCGGCACCGGCTCCGACCTGCAGGCCATCCGCACCACCGCGGTGGCTGACGGCGACGACTACATCGTCAACGGCTCCAAGATCTTCATCACCAACGGCTACCTCTGCGACATGGTCGTGGTCGTGGTGAAGACCGGCGACATCAACGCCGGCGCGCAGGCCGTCTCGCTGCTCATCATCGATGCCAAGAGCCCGGGTTTCACCAAGGGCAAGCCGCTGAAGAAGGTCGGCATGCGCGGCCAGGACACCTGCGAGCTGTTCTTCGACAACGTGCGCGTGCCCAAGGCCAATCTGCTCGGCGTGGAAGGCATGGGCTTCATCATGCTGATGAAGGAACTCGCCTGGGAACGCATGCTGATCGCCATCGGCTGCGCCTCCGGCGCCGAGGGGGCGCTGGCCATCACGGCGGAGTATGTGAAGGAGCGCAAGGTGTTCGGCAAGCCGGTGGCCGCCTACCAGAATACCCGTTTCAAGCTGGCCGAGATGCGTTCGGAGATCCAGATCGCGCGCGTCTTCGTGGACCGCTGCATGGAGCAGGTACTGAAGAACGAGCTCAGCGTGGAGGCCGCCTGCGCCGCCAAGTACTGGGTGTCGGACCTGCTCTCCAAGGTGGTCGACGAGTGCGTGCAGCTGCACGGCGGCTACGGCTTCATGCTGGAGTATCCGATCGCGCGCGCCTACATCGACACTCGCGCCAACCGCATCTACGGCGGCACCAACGAGATCATGAAGGAACTCATCTCGCGCTCCATCTGAGGGCGCTCATCCGTGGCATGACTGCTCCCTTTCCCTGTAACCGGGGAGAGGGAGGTATCCCCGACAGGAATTACCGAGGAAAGGAAAAATGTCCGAATTGCGTTTTGATGGCCGCGTCGCCATCGTCACCGGGGCCGGCGGCGGCCTCGGCCGCCAGCATGCGCTGACCCTGGCCGCGCGCGGCTGCAAGGTGGTGGTGAACGATCTCGGCGGCAGCGCCCATGGCGCCGGCAAATCGTCCTCCGCTGCCGACAAGGTCGTGGAGGAAATTCGCGCCGCCGGCGGCGAGGCCGTCGCCAACTACGATTCCGTGGAAAACGGCACCGCCATCGTGCAGACCGCGCTCGACGCCTTCGGCACGGTGGATATCGTGATCAACAACGCCGGTATCCTGCGCGACGTCAGCTTCGCCAAGATGACGAAAGCCGAGTGGGACATCATCCAGCGCGTGCACCTGGACGGCAGCATGAGCGTCTCGCATGCCGCCTGGCCCATCATGCGCGAGAAGGGCTTTGGCCGGATCGTGATGACGACCTCCGCCGCCGGCATCTACGGCAACTTCGGGCAGGCGAATTACTGCGCCGCCAAGCTCGGCATCCTCGGCCTCGCCAATTGCCTGGCGGAAGAGGGCCGCAGCAAGAACATCTTCGTCAATACCATCGCGCCGCTGGCGGCCTCGCGCCTCACCGAGACCGTCATGCCGCCGGAGTTGCTGAAGCTGTTGCAGCCGGAGGCGGTGAGTCCGCTGGTGGCCTGGCTCTGCCACGAAGAGTGCCCGGAGACCAAGGGCCTCTTCGAGGTTGGCGCCGGCTTCATCGCCAAGCTGCGCTGGGAGCGCACCGCGGGCTATGCCTTCCCCAACGGCCGCGCCTTCAGCACCGACGACGTTGCGAAGCACTGGGGCAAGATCACGGATTTCTCTGAGTCCACGCACCCCACGACCACGACGGAGTCCTTCCAGCCCATCCTGGAGGGCGTCAACAATCCGAAGCTGGGCGGCAACGAATTCATCGATCTCGACACCGCCGCCAAGGCCAAGCTGGTGCTGGAATCGAATTATGACGAGCGCGATCTTTCGCTCTATGCGCTCGGCGTCGGCGCCGCGCGCAATCCGCTCGACAAGAGCGAGCTGAAATACGTTTACGAGCTCGGCAGCGAGTTTGCCGCGCTGCCGACCTACGGCGCCATGCCGCAGCTCAACGCCATGCTGGCCGCCGCCAAGACCGGCACCTTCGCCTTGCCCGGCATGAACTTCGGCTTTGACCGCCTGCTGCACGGCGAGCAGTACATGGAGCTGAAGCGCCCGCTGCCGCCGCGCGCCAAGCTCAAGCATGTGTTCAAGTTCAAGAATGCGTATGACAAGGATCCCAACGCCGTCGTTACCTTCGCCATCTCCACGCAGGACGAGAACGGCGAGGAGATCGCCTACAACGAGATGACCTCCTTCGTACGCGGCGCTGGCGGCTGGGGGGGCGATCGCGGCCCCTCGGGCGAGATCAACGTACCGCCTTCGCGCGAGCCCGACGCTGTCATCGAAGAGAAGACCGACGCCAACCAGACGCTGCTCTACCGTCTTTCCGGCGACTGGAACCCGCTGCACGCCGATCCGGATTTCGCGAAGGCCTTCGGCTTCGAGAAACCCATCCTGCACGGCATGTGCACTTTCGGCTATTGCGGCCGTCATGTGATCAAGGCGTTCTGCAATAACGACGGGCGCTACTTCAAGAGCATCAAGGTGCGCTTCGCCAAGAGCGTCTACCCGGGCGACACCCTGGTGACGCGCATGTGGAAGGAGTCGGATACCCGCATCGTGTTCGAGACGCTGGTGAAGGAACGCAACGAGGTGGTGATCAAGAACGCCGCCATCGAGCTCTACAAGGAAATCCCGCAGGCGAAGCCCAAGGACGCGGCTCCTGCTGCGACGACTACCGCTACCGCTAGCGCGCCGCCGCAGCGCCTGACCGTCGCCGATGTCTTCGGCGTGCTGGCGGAATACCTGGCCGAGCATCCGGAGCTGGCGGAGAAAGCCAAGACGGTATTCCAGTTCCGTCTGAAGAATCCTGATTCCATCTGGACGCTGGATCTCAAGAACGGCAAGGGCAGCTGCGCCGCCGGCGAGACCGCGAAGCCCGATGTCACGCTGGAGATGGACGAGGAGTATCTCGGCACTGTGGTGACGAGCTCGCTCGCCGACGTGCAGAAGCTCTTCTTCGGCGGCCAGCTCAAGATCGGCGGTAATGTGATGGCCTCCAACAAGCTCATCATCCTGCAGGACATCAAGCCGCAGCGCTTCGAGGAAGCGAAGGCCAAGCGCCTGACGACGGGCAACGATACCGTGCCGGCCGCCGCGTCTGCCGCCCCCGCCGCCGACGAAGGCGTCACGCTGGCCGACGTGTTTGCCGGCATCGCCGCCTACATCGAGCGCGAGCCGTCGCTGGTGGACAAGACCAGGACCTCCTTCCAGTTCCATTTCCGCAAGCCCGATTCGAGCTGGTTCATCGACCTCAAGAACGGCAAGGGCAGCGCCGGCGCCGGTAGCGTCGACAAGCCCGACGTCACCCTGGAGCTCGATGCCGAGCACGTCGAGACGCTGTTCGGCGGCGATGTCGCCAAGGTGCAGAAGCTGTTCTTCGGCGGCCAGCTCAAGATTTCCGGCAACGTCATGGCCTCCAACAAGCTCAGCGTGCTTTCCGGCATGGACAAGCAACTGGTGGAGGCGGCCCGCCAGAAGCGTGTCGCCTCCGGCGGCGCGGCGCCGGTCGCGGCGGCGAGCGGCAGCGCGCGCGAAGCGCAGGCGCCGGCGATCTTCGCCGCGCTGAAGGCGAAGCTGGCGAAGGAAGGCAAGGTGAGCGGCCTGAACCAGGTCGTGCAGTTCCAGGTGCGAGACCCGGAGGCCTGCTGGACGGTGGACTTCAGCGTCTCACCGCCTGCCATCACCGGCGGCGACAGCGCGAAGGCGGCGACCAAGCTTGGCATCGACGACGCCGATCTTGCGGTGCTGGCGCGCGGTGAAGCCGATGCGCGCGATCTCTACCAGCATGGCAAGCTGCGCGTGGACGGCGATCTGGCGCCGGCGCGTGCGCTCGGCATTTTCAAAGGCCTGATTTGAGGCACTGAGCCATTCCCTCTCCCTCCGGGGGAGGGAATCAACAGAGTGAGGACACAAACCATGAAACGTCGCGTAAACGTCATCGGCGTGGGCATGACCAAGTTCGCCAAGCCCGGCAGCAGCCCCGACTACCACGAGATGGCCCGCGAGGCTGGCCAGATCGCGCTCAAGGACGCCGGCATTCCCTATGCCGAGGTGGAGCAGGCCTTCGTCGGCTATGTCTACGGCGATTCCACCTGCGGCCAGCGTGCCGTCTATGAGCTCGGCCTCACCGGCATTCCCGTGGTGAACGTGAACAACAACTGTTCCACCGGCTCCACCGCGATTTTCCTCGCGCGCCAGGCCATCGAGGGCGGCCTCGCCGAGTGCGTGCTGGCGCTCGGCTTCGAGAAGATGGAGCGCGGCGCGCTCGGCGCCAAGTTCAACGATCGCGAGAACCCCATGGCGCAGCACGCGCAGGTGATGGTGGACGCGCAGGGCTTCAGCAGCGCGCCGCCCGCCGCCCAGATGTTCGGCGGCGCCGGCCGCGAATACCGCTGGCAGCACGGCACGAAGAAGGAAACCTTCGGCAAGATCGCCGAGAAGGCGCGCCAGCACGCCAGCCGCAATCCCTACGCGCTCTTCGGCCAGGTGCTGTCGCTGGAGGAGATCATGGCCTCGGATGAAGTCTTCGATCCGCTGACGCGCTTCCAGTGCTGTCCGCCCACCTGCGGCGCCGGCGCCGCCATCCTCTGTTCGGACGAGTTCGCGAAGAAGCACGGCATCAAGAACGCCGTGTATATCGCGGCGCAGGCCATGACCACGGACTACGCCTCCAGCTTCGAAGAGAAGTCGATGATCAAGATGATCGGCTACGACATGACCAAGCAGGCCGCCAGGCAGGTGTACGAAGCCGCCGGCATCGGCCCCGAGGACGTGGACGTGGTGGAGCTGCACGACTGCTTCACCGCCAACGAGCTGCTCACCTACGAGGGCCTCGGCCTCTGCCCCGAAGGCGGCGCCGAGAAATTCATCTGGGACGGCGACAACACCTACGGCGGCAAATACGTCACCAATCCCTCCGGCGGCCTGCTTTCCAAGGGCCATCCGCTGGGCGCCACCGGCCTCGCGCAGTGCACCGAGCTGGTGTGGCAGCTGCGTGGCACCGCCGACCAGCGCCAGGTGAAGGATGCGCGCGTCGCGCTGCAGCACAACCTGGGCCTGGGCGGCGCCTGCGTCGTGACGCTGTACCGGCGCGACTGAGGCCCTGCCCGAGCGGCGGCGCCCTGCACCGGGCGCTGCCCGCTTCCACTTCGGAGAGAAATCCTGTGAGCCAGACCCGCAAGAAGACACAGCCGTCCCCCATGCTCCTGCCGACGCGCCGCGACGTCCGTTTCCACCCGCCGGCCGCGCGCATCGCCGACTGGCACGCCGGCGGCCCCATCATGACGGCCTGGCTGAACACCTTTTCCATCGTGCTGCCGGTGGGCGAGCGCTTCTTCATCGACAGCGTGCGCGCCTACCGCGACCAGGTCACCGATCCCGAGCTGAAAAAGGCCATCTCCGCCTTCATCGGCCAGGAGGCCATGCATGGCCGCGAACATGAGGAGTACAACGCTGCCCTGTTCGCCCGTACGCCGGTGGCGCCGAAGTTCGAGCGCTTCGTGCAGGGCGTGCTTTCCCGCATCACCCGGCACCTGCCGAAGTCGTTCGGGCTGAGCGGCACCATCGCGCTGGAGCATTTCACCGCCCTGCTGGCGGACAGCCTGCTGCGCGAACCGCGCCTCATGGAAGGATCGGAGCCGCACTATGCCGCGCTCTGGCGCTGGCATGCGCTGGAAGAAACCGAGCACAAGGCGGTGGCCTTCGATACCTGGAAGGCGGTGATGGGGCGGGGCCTGACCTCCTATGCCCTGCGCTGCGGCGGACTGGTGCTGGCCACGGTGGTTTTCTGGAGTTTCGTGATGCCGGTGTTCGTGCAGGTGCTGCGCAGCGAAGGCAAGCTCTCCGACGTGGAGGGCTGGCGGCAGTGGCTCCGTTACAACTTTGGCGCCATCGGCATATTGCGCATCCAGCTGCGCAGCTATATCGAGTATTTCCGTCCCGGCTTCCATCCCTGGGACCACGACAACCGCCAGTACCTGCAGCAGATCGATGAGTTCCTGGCCGAGCAGGAGAGGCTGGCGGCCTGAGGCCGTGTTTCGACAGCAGCTTTGTGATGTCTCCTGTAAGGTCTTCGCCCTTGATCAGGAGGGGCGCCTTCGCGTCCACTGGCTTTGCGGAAGCGGGCCTTGTACAGCGTCGAGCCGTCATCCTTCTCGATAACAGTGCATACGGTGGCCTGCCCTGTCAGGATGCGCTCGGGTGCCTCCGCCCCCTCGAAGTAGAGCGCATTGCCTTCTAGTGAATTCTCCGTCGGTCGAGAAGACTTCCGGCTCTGCGTTGTCGCTTGGGCCGCCGGCGTCAGAGTCTTCGTCGTCCGGCACCGCATTGGCCATATCGGCTTCGGTGTCAGTGGTGATCTCATCCGCCTGGTGTTGCTCAGTGTCTCCAATAGTGTCGCTGGGTCCGTCTTCGCTTGGTGCTATTTCGCTCATTGAGTTTTCTCGGTGTAGCGCCCGGAGTGGCGCGCTACGGGGCGAATTAGAACCCGGCATGCAGGGGGGGATATGCATGTATTTCAATGACATAGGGGGGCATGATACTTATCATAAGTTCTCCTTCCCTATGTTCCACGGTGCTGTTTTGCACTTAAAACTGACCCTCAGGGTTTGCATCAAAAATTGACTCTCGTGAACTGAAACGCTGCCTGTACTGCTCGGGCGGATGGCCGAACCAGCGTTTGAAGGCACGTCTGAAATTGGCGCTGTCGTGATAGTTCATCAACGCGGCGACGGCCTCGACGGACAGTTTGCTGTCACACAGGTAGCTCGCCGCCTGCTGGGACAGGATGTCGTCACGAACTTGACGAAAACTGCTGTGCTCCTGTTTCAGCTTGCGTGCCAGGGTGCGTTTGTTCATGAACAGGGAGGCCGCAGCTTCTTCTTCACTGAGCGTGCCGGGGGGGCGGGACAACATCATCTTCTTGAGCCGGGTCTGGTAGCTCGGTTTCTGGGTTTGAAGTTGCGCAAGCATGGCTTCGCACTGCTGCAGGGCCAAACGATAGTTTTCATGATTGGCGGAGGCGTTCGGTTCCTGGCACAACGTCATCGGCAGTTTAAGGGTCAACTGATTACAACCAAAGCGAATCCGCCCGGACAAATACTCGGAATAGATCGCGTGGTATTCGGGCGCCGGATGGGTAAAGCATATTTCAGCCTCATACAGAGGACGGCCGACAATGAATTCGCCGAATTCGAGCAGTACCTTGATCATCGTGTCAGCCAGGCAGCGCTGGAGGTCGGCGTCTAGCGGTACCTGGAAATCCAGCCTGCATTCCAGGTGCTCTTCAACCTGCCGTAAATGCAACTGGATAACGCTGGCGCGGGTGGGCAGGAAGGTTTGTATCGCCCGTAGCGCGCTGAGCAGATCCGGGCTGCTGGAGGCGGCAAAGCCCATCGCACCGTGGGTTGCCGGGGTCAGTCGCTTGCCAAGCCGTAATCCGAATGCCGGCTGGCCTGACAGCAACAGCGCATTACGCAGGATCCGTACCTGCTGAGCCGGCGTGAGCAGGCCGTCCTCACTCAGGAACTGTTCGACGTCAAGACCGGTGCCACGCAGTAAAACGGGCAATTGCCTGGTCGTCATGTCCAGCTCACGGGCGATAAGCCGCGAATAGTTCGACGGAATATCGGCTGCCAGATTTTGCCAACCCTCTGCCTTTTGTTTCATTGGCGCGGCCCATTGCACAGAGGATATATTGTCTTTAAATGACCCGTGCATGTCAAGAAATGACCTCGCCGTCATACCGGCGTGGAATCACTATCCGAGCATAAGTTATTCGCAGGAGAGAGAAATTGGGCAAGATCACGTTTATTGAGCATGACAACACTGAACATGTCACAGAGTTCGAGGCTGGCTCCACGCTGATGCAGGTCGCCGTAGATAACGCCGTTCCTGGTATCGACGGCGATTGTGGCGGGGAGTGCGCCTGCGGCACCTGTCACATGATCGTTGCGGATGAGTGGTTCGGCAAGACCGGATCGATCGGCGACGCTGAAGAACAGATGCTGTCCATGACCCCGGAGCGGGCGAAAACCTCGCGCCTTGGCTGCCAGGTCAAAGCCACCGAGGCGATGGACGGCATGACCGTGCATTTGCCCGAATTCCAGATGTAAGCAGAGAGAACGCCATGTCAACGAAATCAAGCGCAACTGGTGCGATCCAGACAAAATTGATCAACACCACATCCAGGGTGGTGCCTATGCACTTGCAGATCAAGGCACTAAAGGTGCTGATGAAGGCAAAGAGAAAGGCCGTCGGAACGAAGATACCTCAGATCAACTTTGTCGAAGTCCCTTTGCCTGACGTCAACACTCTGGCGCTCGTGGATATCGATACCAGCAACCCTTTTTTGTATCGGCAGGGCCAGTGGGGCGCCTACTTCAAGCGGCTGCGTGATGAGGCGCCGGTGCACTATCAGAAGAACAGCCCCTTTGGGCCATTCTGGTCGGTGACGCGCTATGAGGACATTTTGTTCGTTGACAAGAATCATGAGCATTTTTCCTCCGAGCCGCAAATTATCCTGGGTGATCCCCCGGAAGGGCTATCGGTCGAAATGTTCATTGCCATGGATCCGCCCAAGCATGACGTGCAGCGCCGAGCGGTCCAGGGGGTGGTGGCACCGCAGAATCTGAAGGAAATGGAAGGGCTGATTCGGGAGCGCACCGGTGAAGTGCTTGACAGCCTGCCTCTGGGCAAGCCCTTCAACTGGGTGCCGACGGTCTCGAAAGAACTGACAGGCCGCATGTTGGCGACGCTGCTGGATTTCCCTTACGATGAACGTCACGAGTTGATTGGCTGGTCGGATCGATTGTCCGGCGCATCATCGGCGACTGGCGGCGAGTTTACCAGTGAAGATGTATTTTTTGACGACGCCGCAGATATGGCTTGGGCTTTCTCCAGGCTTTGGCGCGACAAGGAGGCACGCCGCAAGGCAGGCGAAGCGCCCGGTTTCGACTTGATCAGCATGCTACAGAGCAGTGAAGACACGCAGGATTTGATTAATCGTCCGTTGGAGTTTATCGGGAATCTGGCGCTGCTTATCGTTGGTGGCAATGACACTACGCGCAACTCCATGAGCGGCGGTGTACTGGCTTTAAATCAGTTCCCGGAGCAATTCGCTAAGCTAAAGATGAATCCGGAGCTGATTCCCAACATGGTCTCTGAAATCATCCGTTGGCAAACCCCGCTGGCGTATATGCGCCGGGTCGCCACGCAGGATGTGGAATTGCATGGCCAGACCATCAGGAAGGGAGATCGCGTGGTGATGTGGTATGCCTCGGGCAACCGGGACGAGCGCAAATTCGAAGACCCAGATCAATTCATCATTGATCGCAAGGACGCGCGAAATCATATGTCGTTTGGCTACGGCGTTCACCGTTGCATGGGCAACCGTCTGGCTGAATTGCAACTACGCATCCTCTGGGAAGAATTGCTCAAGCGCTTTGACGACATCAAAGTTGTCGGCGAGCCTGAGCGAGTGCAGTCCAACTTCGTGCGGGGCTATTCTAAGCTGATGGTTAAACTGACGCCTAAGAGTTAATGAACCGGCTGACCAAGATGGCGTCTGAACAATTCGATTATGTAGTGGTCGGCGCGGGCTCGGCCGGATGTGCCGTCGCCAACCGCCTGTCCGAGAGCGGCCGCTATTCGGTACTGCTGCTCGAAGCCGGTCCTGAGAGCCGCCGCAATCCTTTCGTGAACATGCCGCTGGGTTTCCTGCAATTGATGTTCAGCCGCCGCTACAACTGGCAGTTCAATACCGAACCACAGCGTAACATGCACGACCGCGCGCTGTTCCAGCCGCGGGGCAAGATGCTCGGCGGTTCCAGCGGCATGAACGCGCAGGTCTATATCCGCGGGCATGCCTGGGACTACGACGAGTGGGCGCGGCTGGGTTGCGACGGGTGGTCGTACGCCGAGGTGCTGCCGTATTTTCGCAGGTCCGAACATTTCGAGCCGAAGTTGACCTCGGCCGAGGCAGTATTTCATGGCCAGGATGGTCCGCTCAATGTTGCCGAGCGCCGCTATACCAATTCGCTGAGCGAGGTGTTCGTCGAGGCGGCGACACAGGCGGGGTACCGGCGCAATACGGATTTCAACGGCAGTGAGCAGGAAGGCGTGGGTTTCTACTATGCCTACCAGAAGGACGGCGCGCGCTGCAGCAATGCGCGCGCCTATCTCGAACCCGCAGCAGGGCGTTCCAATCTGACTGTCCGCAGTGGCGCGCACGTTACCCGTGTGTTGCTCGATGGCACTCGCGCCACCGGTGTCGAGTACCGCAGCGCGACCGGGCTGGTGCAGGTCCGTGCCGGGCGCGAGGTTGTGCTCTGCGGCGGGGCGTTCAACTCGCCGCAACTGCTGATGCTATCCGGCATCGGTCCGCGTGAGGAGTTGTCCCGGCACGGCATCGAATTGCGTCATGCGCTGGAGGGGGTTGGGCAGAACCTCCAGGATCATATCGACGTGTTCATGCGCGTCAGGGCGCGCAGCCGTCAGAGCATCTCGATGCACCCGAGCTACTGGCTCAAGGGCCTGCGGGCCCTGCTGCAATACCTGAGTAGTAGACGCGGAGTGCTGTCGAGCAACGGCGCCGAGGCCGGCGGGTTCATCCGTTCCCGGCCGGAGGAGCCGATACCCGACCTGCAACTGCACTTCGGGCCAATGTTGTACGCCGATCACGGGCGGGACTTGAGGACCGCAATGAGTGGTTATGGCTACATAGTCATGATCTACGGGCTCAGGCCATTGTCGCGCGGCCGGATTGGTTTGCACAGTGCCGACCCGTTCGCGGCGCCGCTGATCGACCCCAATTACATGGCTGAGCCCGCCGACGTCGAGCAACTGGTTCGCGGGGTTCATCTGGCGCGCAGGATCCTGGCGCAGACGGCCTTCGCCCCGCACCACGAGGTCGAGATGTCGCCCGGGCCGGCGCTGCAGAATGACGACGACCTCGCCGCATGGGTGCGGCGCAGCGGTGAGTCGGCATATCACCCTGTCGGCACCTGCAAGATGGGTGTGGATCCGATGGCGGTGGTCGATTCGCGTCTGCGCGTGCATGGACTGCAATGTCTGCGGGTGATTGATGCCTCCATCATGCCAACGCTGGTCGGCGGTAACACCAATCAGCCGGCGACCATGATCGGCGAGAAGGGCGCCGCGATGATGCTTGAGGATGCCGAGACCTCCGGCGGCTGAGAGCCGCGTGCGGGGTGTCGCGGGGCGCGGTTGACATCACCGTGCCAGCCGACCTTGTGCTCGTCTCGGTTGGCATTTTCCTGAACAATCCGATCCCAAGGCACAGCTAAAGAGAGAGGCTATGGTAAACAAACGGAAGGAGACCACAGTCATCGTTGGCGGCGGGCATGCAGCAGGTGCGCTCCTGACAACCTTGCTGCAAAAAAAATATCAACATGAGGTGGTTCTGGTGGGCGAAGAACCCCATCCACCATATCAGCGACCGCCTTTGTCCAAGAATTACCTGGCAGGAGATGTTGATCAGGAGTCGCTGTACCTGAAGCCGCGCTCGGTGTACGAGAAGGCAGGCCATCAGTTGCGGCTCGGTGTGCGCGTCGAACAAATTGATCGAGACAACAAGACCATCAGCTTGTCGGACCAGAGCACGTTGAAATACGATCGACTGGTCCTGGCCACGGGCTCACACGTCCGACGTCTGAAAGCGCCCGGGGCTGACTTGAAAGGCATTCATTATCTGCATGACATAGCTGACACAGATGCCCTGCGTGAACAATTAGTCCCGGGGAAGAGTCTGGTCATTGTGGGTGGCGGTTTTATCGGCCTTGAGGTGGCAGCCAGCGCTATAAAAAAAGGCGTTAATGTCACGGTGCTGGAAGCCGCAGAGCGTCTTATGCAGCGCGTTACGGGCCCGGAGATGTCGGCGTTCTTTTACGCCAAACACAGTGGCGCCGGCGTGGATGTACGCCTGAACACAGCGGTAACCGGCTTTGAAGCGGATGATCAGGGTCGTGTGGCCGGCGTGACGTTGGCGAATGGAGGCACTTTGCCGGCCGATATCGTGCTCGTCTCGATCGGCGTCACACCGGAAACCACTTTGGCTGAGGCCGCCAACTTACCTTGTGATGACGGTATTGTCGTGGACGAGTTTACACGCACCGGCGATCCCGCCATCCTGGCGATTGGCGACTGTACCCGTCACCGGAATCTTTTCTTCGAGAAGATGCAACGGCTTGAGTCTGTCGCCAACGCTGTCGATCAAGCTCGTACTGCGGCGGCGACTCTGATGGGAGAGGAGAAACCTTACGATAGCGTCCCATGGTTCTGGTCGAACCAGTATGACGTACGCCTGCAGATGGTGGGGTTGTCGCAAAATCATGATCAGCGTGTGATGCGCGGCAGCCCCGAGGATAGGGAATTTGCGGTGTTCTATCTCCGCGAGGGCTGTGTCATTGCTGTTGACGCGGTCAATCTGCCCATTGCTTTCATGGTCGGCAAGCAACTGGTCCAGCACTGCAAGAGCGTCAGCGCTGAAGCATTGAGTGATTCGGGTACCGATTTGAAGTCTCTGGTCTGAAATATGCTCCCGTATCTTTGCTCTTCAGGAACAGGTAATTGTCCATAGGCAGGTGCTTCGCCCGCCACAGCATCTTCCCCGAGGTCGAGAGGGGTGAACCGTCCTGAGTGGCGGCTCCGGCTCCCCTGTTAGTTCATGGGTATTTGGCCGCTTGACCAAATAATTTGGTCGTGTGACCATGTGTCATGAAAGCTGTTCAGCTCAGGGGGAAGATCAATTGTCGCTGCTGCGCAGGCTCAACCATCTCCGCCGGGATATGGTCAACATCATCAATAACAGGCGGCCTGAACAGTCGGCTGCCGCGACCTCATCGTCCAATCGCAAGACTTTCAGGACGTTCGAGCCCCAGCGACCCGCGCAGCCGGCCGCTCCCCCGCACGAACTCCTCCAGCCCATTCCGATGAACGTGCTGGAGGTCGTCAGGGAGACACCGGATGCCATCCGCGTGGTCCTGGCCCGGCCGGACAGCCAGCCGATCACTTTCACGCCCGGCATGTTCTTCACGGTCGTGGTGACCATTGATGGCGAGGAGCACCGGCGGGCGTATTCGCTCGCCAGCCCGGTGCAGCAGCCCCATCAGGTAGACATCGTCATCAAGCGTATTGCGGACGGACGGGTGTCCGGCTGGCTCAACGAGCACCTCCGGGCCGGAGATACCTTACAGGTGCTGGGCCCGTCCGGCACGTTCACGCTGGCGCCGGACGCCGGCCAGGCACGCCACCTGCTGCTGGTCGGAGGCGGCAGCGGCATCACCCCGCTCATGTCCATCCTGCAGAGCGTGCTGCTGGCCGAGCCTGACTCCCGGGTGGTGCTGCTCTACGGCAACCGGGGCGTGGAGGACATCATTTTCCACGAGGCCTTGCGCCGGCTGGTCAAATCCCATGCGGGCCGCCTGGTGGTCCGCCATGTGCTGGAGGCGCCGCCCAAGGGCTGGCGGGGTGGGCGAGGGCGCCTGGACCGCGAAGCCTTCGGGCGCGAGCTGGACGTCCTCCTCGAGACGACCGCCCTGCAGGACATCACGCTCTACCAGTGCGGCCCCGAGCCCATGATGGCGGGCGTGCGCGAGGAAATGCTGTCGCGCGGCGTGCCCGAGGCGAGGCTGCATCAGGAGCGCTTCACGCCGGCCCAGAAGCCGGTGGAAGCCTCCCGGTATGCCGCGCAGCACCTGCAGATACTCGCCCAGGGTGGGCAGTGGGCGGGAACGGCCCAGCCGGGCGAGACGCTGCTCGAGGCCGGGCTGGCCGCCGGGGCGCCCATGACCTTTTCATGCACGCTGGGCGGCTGTGGGCGCTGCCGGGTCCGGCTGGTATCGGGCGAGGTGGAGATGCCGGAGCCCAACTGCCTGCTGCCGCAGGAGCGGGAGGCCAACTATGCGCTGGCCTGTATAGCGCGCCCTCTGGGTCCTGTCGTGCTGGAGGTCGCCCCTCCCGCGGGGTAAGGCCAGTCGCTATTCCGTTGTTACGTGTATTGCCGAAACATTGAACTGGAGGCTTTCCGAAATGAACCATCCCCTCAACAGCATCCGCAACATCCTTCCCAACCATGTCCGGAACCGGATCGACGCCTTTATGGAGTCAGCCGAGATTTTCACGGAGATGAAAAACCCCCGTGTCCTGCGGTCGATGGCGCCGTCCGCCGTGCGCGGCCTGTTGCTCAAGGTCGGCAAGCAGAGCGACACCGCGGAAATGCAGGCCTCGCATGCGGCGCACTTCAACTGGGCTTATCCGCACGACCATCCTGAAATGCACGAGCTCTACGAGCGCGCCAAGCTTGGGCAATGGAACGGCTCCAGCCTGCCCTGGCATACCTCGGTGGATCCGCTCGATCCCAATGTTCCCATTGCGCCCATCGACCTGATTGACCCGACGGCGGCAAAGGCGCTGGGTATCAAACTGGAAGGCAAGGATCAGCAGCGCATGATCCATTCCATGGCGAGCTGGATGTTGTCCCAGTTCCTGCACGGTGAGCAGGGGGCCCTGCTCGCCGCAGCCCAGGTCACGGAAAGCGTGCAGTGGTTCGACGGCAAGCTCTATGGCGCGACACAGGTCATGGACGAGGGCCGTCATGTCGAGGTCTTCCATCGCTACCTCACCGAAAAGCTCGGCCGGCTGTATCACGTCAATGACAATCTCTTCGTGATCATCGACGCCCTGATGACCGACTCGCGCTGGGACCTGAAGTTCCTCGGCATGCAGATCATGGTGGAAGGCCTGGCGCTCGGCGCTTTCGGCTTCCTCTACCAGAACACCCGCGAGCCCCTGCTCAAGGAGCTGCTGCGCTACGTGATCCAGGACGAGGCGCGTCATGTGCACTATGGCGTGCTGGCCCTGCGCGAGCACGTCAACTGTCACCTGTCCAAAAACGAGCGCGCGGAGCGCGAGGACTGGGCCTACGAGGTGGCACTGCTGATGCGCAACCGCTTCATGGCGTACGAGGTGTACGAGGAGTGGTTCGACGGCACCAGCGTGACCCGCGACCAGTGGCGCCAGCTCATCATGAATTCGCCCGGCATGCAGCGCTTCCGCAAGGTGATGTTCACCCGCCTGGTGCCCAACATCCGCGACATTGGCCTGCTCTCCGAGCGTATCCGTCCGCATTACGAGCAGGCGGGCCTCGGGGCCTACTTCGGTGGCCAGTCCGCGCCGGAACTGAGCGGCGAGCAGATGCTGGCCGATCTGGACCGGGAGGCGGCGTGAAGTCCCTGCCTGCCCTGTCTCACCAGTCCTGGTCTCGTCTCGGGCCGGGTGCCGGCGTTCGGCTCGCCACCCCGGCGGGATGCATATGAGTTCGTTGTATGCGTCCGAGCTGCCCGGGCCACTGCCGGCCGGCAGCGCAACCGAGATGCCAGTGAATGAGCCGCCACCGGAGGAGGTGGCGACCCTGACGCTGGCCGGCCATGGCAACGTGCAACTGGCTGCCGACCGCTACGGCGACGCCGGCGCGCCCCCTGTGCTGCTGCTGCATGGCGGCGGGCAGACGCGTCATGCCTGGGCGAGCACGGCGGCCTGCCTTGCGCGCGCCGGCTACTGCGCCTGGACGGTCGATTGCCGCGGCCATGGCGACAGCGGCTGGGCCGCCGACGGCGATTACGGACTCGACGCCATGATCGCGGACTTATGCCGGGTCGTTTCCGCCGCAGGTGGCCGGCCCACCATTGTCGGCGCCTCGCTGGGTGGCATCACGGCCATGGTGGCGATCGGCGAGGGCAGGGTGCCCGCGGCCGGCGGCCTCGTCCTGGTCGATATTGCACCGCGGGTGGAAGCGGCCGGGGTGGCGCGCATCATCGCCTTCATGAGTGCCCATCCCGACGGCTTTGCCTCGCTGGAGGAGGCCCGCGACGCCATCGCTGCCTACAACCCCCACCGCCCGCCGCCGCAGGACATGTCCGGGCTGCGCAAGAACCTGCGCCGCGGCCCCGACGGCCGCTACCGCTGGCATTGGGATCCGCGTTTTCTCGACCATGCTCCCCGTCCCGGCGAAGGCGTCGAGGATGCCCTGCTGGCACGGCGACTGACGGCGGCGCGTGCCATTGCCCTTCCCGTCCTGCTGATCCGCGGTGGCCGTAGCGATGTCGTCAGCGAGGCAGGCCTGCAGGAACTGCTGACCCTGATTCCCCACGCCCGCGCGGTGGATATCGCTGGTGCCAGCCATATGGTGGCCGGCGATCGCAATGATGTGTTCGCCAATGCCGTGATGGAATTTCTGCCACCTGTCCGGCGCGGACTTGACAAAGCTGCAGGTTAATAATTACATCAGATGATGGCACCATGAAAATATGTAAATGTGGTGTCGGAGTGAAGGGCTGTCTGTAGCGCGCTGTTACTGACGGCTTTTCTTGGAGCCTGAATTTGGCTGGTCGACCAACCAATGGCGCAGTGGATCGGGCGGGTAATCCGTCCGGGAGGCATCATGGCACTAGCGAATCGAGCCATCGGCTATGACGAGGTGGTAACTCGCGATCTTCACTTCACCCTGACGCCGGACATGGTTGACCGGCACTGGTTCAACCGGGACCCCTGGGCCACCCACTGGATGAACGCCATCCTGGTGGCCGTGCCCGACGGCGAGCGCTGGGTGATGCACTCGGCACGGCGCCAGCTGGATAAGCTGCAGGACCCCAAGGTGCACAAGGCGGCCCTCGAGTTCATCCGCCAGGAACGCATCCACGCCCGCGAGCACGACGCCATGAATGCCCTGGCCGTGGCGCACGGCATACGCATGGACCGGCTGGAGCAGCTGTTCAAGCGCATCCGCAAGGGCCTGCAGGAGCGCCTGAGCGATGACATGCAAAGCGCCGTGGCGGCGGCCTTCGAACACATGACCGCGACCATTTCCTCGGTCATGCTGGAGAACCCCGAGGTCTTTGACGATACCCACCCGGAGCTTGCCGCACTGCTCTTCTGGCACTTTGTCGAGGAAACCGAGCACAAGAGCGTGAGCTTCGACGTGTTCTGCGACGCCAGCGGCGGCGGCGTGCGCGGCTACCTGAAACGCACGGGCGGCATGGCGCTGGCCACGGTGATCGGCTTTCCCCTGCTGGTGGTGAACCATGCCTACCTGCTCTACCAGGACCGCCAGCTCACCAACCTGCGCTCGGCGCTCTACCTGGCGGACATCCTGCTCCGTCGACCGGGCATCCTGAGCGGGGTGTTCCTGCATTACCTGCCGTATTACCGGCCGGACTTCCATCCCTGGGACGACGATAACCGCGGGGTGATCCGGGTCTGGAAGCAAGAGTTCGAGAAATCCGGCGATGTGCGCCTGGCCTACCAGGCGCTGCGCCAGGCCAAGGGCCGGCCGGACTGGCGGCGCCCGGTCCTGCCGGCCGCCTGAGACCGAGGAGATACCCATGAAGCCCAGGATGCAGAAACCTTCCCGCGGCGCGGCGGCGGTGGTCACCGGCGCGGGCAGCGGCATCGGTCGCAGCTTTGCCTACGAGATCGCGCGGCGCGGCGGCGCGGTCGTCTGCGTGGATATCGACGAGGCCCGTGCCCGGGAGACGGCCTCCCTGCTGCAGGGCCTGGCCACCCATGCCGTGCCCTATGTCTGCGATGTGGGAAACGCGGCGCAGATGGCGGCGCTCGCTGCCGAAGCGGAGGGCCTGCTCGGGCGCCCGGTGACCCTGCTGGTGAACAACGCTGGCGTCGGCGTCGGCGGCGCGATAGGAGAGGTCTCGCTCGAGGACTGGCGCTGGTGCGTCGATGTCAACCTGTGGGGCGTCGTCCACGGCTGCCATTTCTTCGCGCCCCGGCTCAAGGCCCTGGGCTATGGCGGCATCATCAATGTGGCGTCGGCGGCCGCCTTCGGCGCGGCGCCGGAGATGAGCGCCTACAACGTCACCAAGGCCGGGGTGCTGGCGCTGTCCGAGACCCTGGCCGCCGAGTTGACCGGTACTGGCGTGCGCATCACGGCGCTCTGCCCCACGGTCGTGCCCACCAATATCGCCAACGACGGCCGGCTGCCCCCGCACCGCCAGGCCTTCGCCCGCGCCGCCATGACCCGGTTCGCCTTCACCTCCGCCGATGCGGTGGCACGCATGACGCTGGACGACTTCGACAAGGGCCGGCTCTACGTCCTGCCGCAGCTCGACGGCCGCCTCGCCTGGCGCTTCAAGCGCGCGGCCCCTTCCCTGTACGCCCGCACCGTGGGCGAGGCCTACCGGCTGTTTGCCGGCTGACCCGGAGACTGGCGAATGACCTCACTGCAGACCGTGATGCTGAAGATGCTCCTGCGCCTGCATGTCAGGCGGAGCCGGCGCTCCGGTCCGCGCCTGGTCGCGCACCTGCGCGCCCGCATGAACCTGCCCGTGCCGAGCCCGGCCCGGCGGACCCTTTAACCTCGCCAGGAGAATCTGTCCATGTATCTCACCCAAACCCTGCGCCGCGCCGTGCAGACCGCCGGGCCGCGCACCGCCACCCTCTTCGGGAACCGCCGCCGCACCTGGACGGAGTGCGCCGAGCGCGTGGCCCGGCTGGCGGGGGCGCTGCAGGGGCTGGGGATCGGTCGGGAGGACCGGGTGGCCATCCTGGCGCTCAACAGCGACCGCTACCTCGAATACCTCTACGCCGTGGCCTGGGCCGGCGCCGCGGCGAACCCGGTGAATATCCGCCTGGCGGCGCCCGAGATCGCCTACACGCTGGAGGACTCCGCGAGCCGGGTGCTGTTCGTGGATGACGCCTTTGCCGCCCTGCTGCCGGTGCTGCGTCCGCTGCTGCACAGTGTTGACCACATCGTGTTCATGGGCGAGGGCGCCGTTCCCGAAGGCTGTCTGGACTACGAGGGGCTGATCCGCGCCTCCGCGCCGGTGCCCGATGCGG
Source organism: Pseudomonadota bacterium (assembly GCA_040385265.1). Taxonomy (GTDB): domain Bacteria; phylum Pseudomonadota; class Gammaproteobacteria; order Pseudomonadales; family Moraxellaceae; genus UBA2031. The sequence goes on from JAZKHS010000021.1 coordinate 34,692, forward strand.
AGGCCGGCGGCAGCCAGCTGGCCGGCCTGTTCTACACCGGCGGCACCACCGGAAAATCCAAGGGCGTCATGCTGTCGCACGACAACCTGGTCTACAACGCGCTCAATGTCGTGCCCCTGATGGGCTACGACGATGCCTCCGTCTATCTGCACGCCGCGCCCATGTTCCACCTGGCGGACATGGCCAGCACCTTTGCCGTCACCCTGGCCGGCGCCACGCACAGCTTCGTTCCCCGCTTCGATGTCGAGGCGGTGCTGGCCACCATCCAGCGCGAGCGAGTGACGCATACGCTGCTGGTGCCGACCATGGTCAACCTGCTGGTGACCTCCGGCAAGGTGCCCGCCTACGACATCGGCAGCCTCCGGCGGCTGCTCTACGGGGCCTCGCCCATGCCGGAGGCCGTGCTCACCGCCGCCCTGGAGCTGATGCCGGGGGTGCAGTTCACCCAGGGCTACGGCCAGACCGAGGCCGCGCCGGTCATCACCGTGCTGGCGCCCGAGCACCACGTGAAGGGGAGTCTGCGGCTGCGCAGCGCTGGCCAGGCCGCGCTGGGCGTCGAGGTGCGCATTCTCGATGGCGATGACCGCGAGCTGCCGCCCGGCACCGTGGGGGAGGTGTGTGCGCGCGGCGGCAATGTCATGCGCGGCTACTGGCAGCTCGAGGAGCAAACCCGGGCGGCGCTGAGGAGTGGCTGGCTGCACACGGGCGACCTCGGCTACATGGACGAGGAGGGCTTCGTGTTCATCGTCGACCGAGCCAAGGACATGGTCATCAGCGGCGGCGAGAACATTTATTCGGTCGAGGTCGAAGGGGCGATCTACCAGCATCCGGGCGTGCAGGAGTGCGCCGTCATCGGTATCCCCGACGAGCAGTGGGGCGAGGCGGTGCATGCCATCGTGGTGCCCAGGCCGGCGGCCCGGCTCACGCCGGAGGAGATCATCGACCACTGCCGCGCCCTTATCGCCGGCTACAAGCTGCCCCGCAGCGTCGAGATACGCGCCCAGCCGCTGCCGGTCAGCGGTGCCGGCAAGATCCTGAAGGCCGATCTGCGCCAGCCCTTCTGGGAGGGCCGCGGCCGGGGCGTCAACTGAGGCAGTGGAGGGGCTGCCGTCGTCACACCCGTCGTTGGGACGGTTGACAAATGCCCGACAATTCGGCCTTATTTTGGTCGGGCGACCAACCAACCAAGTGCTGGTGACGGGGTCGACGGACCTGCTGGACAAGCGCTGTTAACGGTTTAACGAGGAAATGATGAGTCATCCGCACGTCAACGTATTGATCATAGGGGCAGGATTGTCCGGCATCGGCGCCGCCTGCCATCTCAGCCGGGAGAGCCCGGGGATGCGCTATGCCATCGTCGAACGACGGCAGCGCATGGGCGGCACCTGGGACCTGTTCCGCTACCCGGGCATACGCTCCGATTCCGACATGTTCACCCTGGGCTACAGCTTCCGGCCCTGGACCGACACCCGGATGCTCGCGGACGGGCCATCGATCCGCCGCTACATCGAGGACACCGCGCAGGCGTTCGGCGTGGAGAAGCACATCCATTTCGGCCTCAAGGTCACGAGCGCCCACTGGTCCAGCGCGGACAAGCGCTGGACGGTACGGGTCCGGGAGGAGGCCGGCGGGGAGGAGGAGGTCTTCACCTGCGATTTCCTCTTCGGGTGCACGGGCTACTACAACTACGACGCCGGCTTCACCCCCGCGCTGCCGGGGCTCGACAAGTTCGGCGGCGACGTCATCCATCCCCAGCACTGGCCGGAAAACTACGACTACAGCGGCAAGCGGGTCGTGGTCATCGGCAGCGGCGCTACCGCGGTCACGCTGGTGCCGGCCATGACCGACCGCGCCGCCCACGTGACCATGCTGCAGCGCTCGCCGACCTATGTGGCCACGGTGCCGGCACAGGACCTCATTTCCGAAGGCCTGCGCCGCTTTCTGCCGGAGATGGTGGTCTACCGCATGGCTCGGACCCGCAACATCCTGTTGCAGCGAGCGGTGTTCAATTTCTCGATCCGGCGCCCGAAGGCCATGCGCCGGCTGCTGCTGGCCGCCGCGCGCCGGCAGCTGGGGCCGCGGTTCGACATGCGGCATTTCCAGCCGCGCTACAACCCCTGGGAGGAACGCATGTGCGCCGTGCCGCGGGGCGACCTGTTCAAGGTGTTACGCGAGGGCAAGGCTTCCGTGGTCACGGACCACATCCGGTCCATCACCCGCAAGGGCATCGAGCTGGCATCCGGCGAACGGCTGGAGGCGGACGTGATCGTGACCGCGACCGGTCTGGACCTGCAGATGCTGGGCGGCGCCGACCTGTACGTCGACGGGCGCAAGACTGAGGTGAAGGAGCGGATGATGTACAGGGGCGTGATGCTGGAAGGCATTCCGAATTTCGCCCTCGTGTTCGGCTACACGAACGCGTCCTGGACGCTGAAGGCCGACATTGCCTGCGAGTTCGTCTGCCGTCTGCTTAACCACATGCGCGCCGCCGGCGCCGACCAGGTGATGCCGGTGGACGCCGGAAACTGTCGCACCGAGACGAACTTTCTCAACCTAAGTTCCGGGTATGTGCAGCGCGCCAATGATCGCCTGCCGCGCCAGGGCAGCCGGGCTCCCTGGCAGAACCTGAACGACTACCTGCGCGACCTGCCGGCCCTCCGCTTCGGCCCTCTGAGCGATGGCCATCTGCGCTTCTACCGGCAGGGCAAGGAGTTGCAGGAGCGCGCCCCCCGGCGCGGCCTGCTGGCGCTGTTGCCGGGCTAGCCCGGCGCGTTTCGATACAGGGCTTTTTCAAGGAAGGCCGCTGTCGTCAGGGACGTCTGTCCTGGCAGCGGTACAACGACGAAAAGCCCCGGAGCAGTCCCTCAGGGAAGAGGAACATTGTGCCGGCGTCATGGCGCCTGACACCGGTTTGATTATGTTGCGCTGTCATCACTTGAGGAAATTGCACCATGAATGAAGTCTCTGCCCAGTCGAGTCGTCGCCGTCTCAGCGGTCATGCGGTCGGCATTCCGCCCCGCCACATCGATTTCGATTTCAACTCGGATTCGCCGCGCTACTTCTTCGCCAACAACGCCACCGCTACGCTGTTCTTCGCCATGCTGTCGGGCTTCTTTCCGCCCGGCGAGCGCTATTTCATGGAGTCCGTGCGCCACTTCCGCGAGCGGATCACCGATGAGCGCCTGCGCGCGGGCATTGCCGGCTTCATGGGGCAGGAGGCCATCCACGGCCGCGAGCACGACCTCTTCAACGCCCTGCTGGCGGCGCGCGGCTTCGACATGGCTACGCCGGAGCGGACCGTGACGGCGGCGCTGAAGCTGCTGGGCAAGCTGCCGCCCAGCACCCGGCTCGCCGCCACCACCTTCATGGAACACTTCACGGCGCTGCTGGCCGAGCAGTTGCTGACCGATGAGGAATTTCGGGCCAGGGCGGATGCGGAACTGATCACGCTCTGGCAATGGCACGCGCTGGAAGAGCTCGAGCACAAGGCCGTGGCCTATGACGTCTACGAGACCATCGGCAACAGCCAGGCCGAGCGCGCCGTCGCGGCAGTGGCCTCGCTGGCGGTGCTGCTGCCCATGCTCGGCATCACCTGGGGCTGGATGGTGTACAAGGACGGCCAGCTCGGCAATCTGAAGGACAACGTGGCCGGGCTGAACATGCTGTTTGGTCGCCAGGGCTTCGTCACCCGCATCCTGCCAAAGCTGCCCGAGTTCCTGGGCAAGCGCTTTCACCCCTGCCAGCACAACACGCAGGCTCTTGAGCAGACCTGGCGGGACGCGCTGTTCGGCGCGGGCGGGACGCTCCACGCCCGCTACCGCAACCGCGAGGCGGCCTAACGGTTGACCCTGGCCGGGCAAGCGGCGCCCGGCCAGGGGCGGCAGCCCATCCGGGCCCACGGTGGCGGCAGAGCGCGCGCCGGGCAGAATTATTAAAACGTCAGGCATCTGACGCATGTGCAGAGCAGTTGTGACAGTCACCTGCCGCGTGCCTATGGGGAATAAATGAACAGCTTTGACTACATCATCGTGGGCGCGGGCTCCGCCGGCTGCGTGCTGGCGAACCGGCTCAGCGAGAATCCGGCGTGCCGCGTGTGCCTGATCGAGGCTGGCCCGCCGGATACCAGCCCGCTGATCCATATTCCCTTCGGGGTCATTGGCCTCATCCGGGAGGGGCGGCACAACTGGGGTTACAACACCGAGCCCCAAGCCGCCCTGAAGGATCGCCGGCTCTACACGCCCCGGGGCAAGACACTGGGCGGCAGCAGCTCCATCAATGCCATGGTGTATATCCGCGGCCACCAGCAGGACTACGATGACTGGGCCGCTGCGGGAAACCCCGGCTGGTCCTGGCAGGACGTTCTGCCCCTGTTCAAGGCGCAGGAACACAATGAGCTGCTGGCCGACGCCTATCACGGGCAGGGCGGCCCGCTGAACGTCACGGCCGTGGCCGAGCCCAACCCCCTGGCGGCGCTCTTCATCAAGGCGGGCCAGGAGCTGGGCTTTCCCTTCAATCCGGACTTCAATGGTGCCACCCAGGCCGGGGTCGGTCCCTTCCAGGTGACACAGAAGGACGGGCGGCGCTGGAGCGCGGCCAAGGCCTTCCTGGCGCCGGCCAGGGGGCGCGCCAACCTGACCGTACTGACCCATGCCCTGGTGCGGCGTGTCGTCATCGAGAACGGCCACGCCGTTGGCGTGGAGTACGAGCCTGCCGGCGCACCCGGCGAGCGGCGCCTGTTGCGTGCCACCCGGGAAGTCATCCTCTGCGGGGGGGCCATCAATTCCCCGCATCTGCTCCTGCTCTCCGGCATCGGCGACCGCGAGCACCTCGCCAGCCAAGGGATCGCCTGCCACCATCATCTGCCCGGCGTGGGACTGAATCTCCAGGATCATCTGGACATGACCCTCATTGTCAAAGAGAAGACGCGTCACGCCATCGCCGTGTCCCCCCTGTTCCTGCCCCGCTTGTTCCGGGACCTCTTCCGCTACTTCACGGCGCGCAAGGGTTTTCTGGCCAGCAACGCCGCGGAGGCTGGGGCCTTCCTGAGTGTCAACGGCGATCCGCAGCGTCCGGACATCCAGCTTCACTTCATCCCTGCCCTGCTCAGGGATCATGGGCGGCAGCTGACCATGGGCTTCGGCTGCACCATCCATGTCTGCCAGCTACGACCCAGGAGCCGGGGCAGTATCCGCCTGGCCAGCGCGGATCCTCGCGCCGCCCCCCTGATCGATCCTGGCTACCTGAGCGATCCGGAGGACATGGAAACCCTGCTGAAGGGCGTCAAGCTGACACGGCGGTTTTTCCATACCGCCGCCTTCTCGGCCGCCTATGCCGGCGACGATTCCCCGCGCGCGGATCAGCAGGACGACGACTCGCTGCGCGAAGACATCCGTCAGCGGGCCGAGACCATCTACCACCCTGTGGGGACGTGCCGGATGGGCAACGACGCCCTGGCCGTCGTGGACAGCCGCCTGCGCGTGCACGGGATCAGCCGATTGCGCGTGGCGGACGCCTCCATCATGCCGACCCTGATCGGGGGCAACACCAATGCCCCCTGCATGGTGATCGGCGAGCAGGCCGCACGCTTTATCCTGGCGGAAGCGTGACGCAACTGCGGCGCTGATAGGTCGTTGCTCCACAGGGAAAAGCCAGAGTCCGGAGACTCAGGGGGGGGGCGGTAGCCGTGGTGCTCGTGCATCGCTTGCCGGCGGCAGCGTCCCTTCTGAGCCTGGGGCCCGCCTCCGCGGGCGCTGCAGCGCTTCCGGCCCGGCCCCGTGAACGGCAAGCAGGGCAGGTGACCGCACCGCGAGGCCGCTGCGGAAGACGTTCCCGCACCGGCCCTGTAAAGTAAGGGACTCTTCCTGCCGCCTTATGCTGGAGCCTCGCGATGGCTACAACTTCCCGCTCCGGGCCCCCCCGCGCTGATCGACAGCACTCTGTCGAGAGCGCGGAGCCGGAGGCACCCCCCCTGCCGCCGGAAGGCGGCTGGACGGTCGATGAACTGGCGCAAATGGCCGGGACCTCGGTGCGTAACCTGCGCGCGTTCCAGGAGCGGGGCGTGATTCCACCGCCGGTCAAGCAAGGCCGGAGCGCGCTCTACGGCGCCGCCCACCTGTACCGTCTGCGCCTGGTGCTGCGCCTGCAGGAGCGCGGTTACAGCCTCGCCAGCATCCAGGAGCTGATCGCCGCGGCGGAAAGCGGGCGCAACGTGCGCGACCTGATCGGTCTGGACGAGGCAATCACGGCGCCCCTCGGGCAGTCGCCTCAGGGGGCGACCCCGGGAACCGTGACGCGTGCCCAGCTCATGCGGATGTTCGGGCTGAAAAGCCTGCCCCGCCAGCTGCTTGAGCGCGCTGTCCACCTGCAGTACCTCGAGCCCGAGGGAGTCCGCTTTCGCGTGGCTGACGTGCTGATGCTGGAGGCGGCTGCCGGCCTGGTGCGCAGTGGCATCGGCCTGTCCGATCTGCTCGATGTCGCGGAGCGGCTGCGGACCCATATGCAGCGCACGGCGGATGATGTGCTGTGGCGCCTGGCCAGGGCCATCGACAGCTACGGCACGCAGATCCCTCCGGCCGAGGATGTGGCCCGCATCGCCGAGCTCATCCTGAAGCTGCGCCGGCTGGTGGACCCCGTGGTGCTGGCCGAGGCCCACCGGGCGATCGAACAGGCGGTTACCCAGCTCTACACGGATCGCCTCGCGCGGACGATCAATACGGTTGCCACGGACCGCAACGGCTAGGCCATCCGACGGCGGGACCACGCTTGTCCCGGCCTCGCTCGGTCGCTGCCTTTTCAGCAACTGCCGATGAACTCGCGGGCGGCGCCTATTCAGCGGAATTCACCTTGACATTTGGCCGCTTGACCAAGATATTTGAGTCTCATCGGCAAACTTGGCGGGATTTCCCTGGCCGAGCATCGCCGTTCAGTGCGACCCACACGATCCAGCCAGTGCAGGAGTTGATTCCATGGCCAAGCCACACGCTATCACCCCCCGCAAACCGTCCTTCGATGTCAGGGACGTGCCGGTCTTCTGGAACGACGGCGATCCCGTCCTCACCCGCTTCTTTGACGCCCTGTCCGTACATTTTCCGGACGGAGAGCGCTTCTTCATCCAGTCCGTGCGCAATTATCAGGACCGGGTCACCGATCCGAAGCTGAAAGAAGACATCCGTCACTTCTTCCGCCAGGAAGCCCATCATGGCATCGTGCACGACACCTACAACACCGTGATGGCGGCGCAGGGCATCAACGTCGACAAGATTGTTGCCCGCCTCAAGATGGCCATCCGCCTCTTCCAGACCCATCTGCCGCCCAAGCACCAGCTTGCCCTGACCGCCGCATTCGAGCACATCACCGCCACGCTGGGAGAGGGTTTCTTGGAGGGCGAGGGGGAGATGTTCCGCCATGCCCATCCGGTCATGCGGGCCATGTTCCTGTGGCACGGGGTTGAAGAGGTCGAGCACAAGGCGGTGGCCTTCGATGTGTACGAGACGGCGGCGGGAGGCGGCTATTTCACGCGCGCTGCGGCGTTGCTCGGCGGCACCGCCGTGGTGCATCTGGTGGTCGGTTCAGTGGCCTGGCACATGCTGAAGGTCGACGGCATGAGCCGCCGCCCTCTGCTCATCGCCAAGGGGCTCAACCGGTTGTATGGGCCCAGAGGGTTGTTGACCCGTCTTGTGCCGCGCTACCTGGACTGGTTCCGGCCCGGCTTCCATCCCATGGACACTGGCATGCCAGAGAAAGTCGAGGCCTGGCTGGCTGAGTACCGGAAGCACGAGGATCCGATGCTGGCCTCGGACATGGTGTTCGGCGACCCGGCGCTGGCGCAGGCCGCCTGAGTCGAGCGCCGGACTCACCGGCTGCCCGTGAAACGTTTTCGGGTAACCCGGACAACCGTCGCGCCAACGCCGAGTGCGGTGGAACGGCAGGTGTCCGGGTTTATTCATTAGTCTTCAGGAAGGGTAAATCGATAGTGACACCATACGCAGCAGACACGGCACCGGCCCACGCCATTCCCCATCGGCCCGGGCGCCATTGCGGGAGTTCGGCCATCCGGGACCTGCTCGAGTTCCACGGCACGACCCTCACCGAGGCCATGTGTTTCGGGCTGGGCTCGGGCCTGGGCATCACGTACCTGACGTTGCCCGCCGCGCCGGTTCCCTTTCTGGTTCACGTGCGCTCGCTGGGGTACGAGGAGCGGGTATTCCAGACGCTCGACGTACCCTTTGCCTGGACCAGTTACGGCTCGATCGAGGAGG
>JAZKHS010000021.1:42959-60368 GCA_040385265.1 Pseudomonadota bacterium
AATCCGGCCCGCCTGCTCGGCAGAGAACGAGACTACGGCTCGATCGAGGAGGGCGCGCAGGCGTTGGACGACCTGCTCGACCAGGGGCGCCCGGCCCTGTTGCTGACCGACATCTTCCACCTGCCGTACTTTGCCAGCCGCACGCATTTTCCCGGCCATGCCATCGTCGCCTGGCAGCGCCAGCCGGCGGATGACAGCGTGCTGGTGACGGACACGGAGCGCCCTGCGCCCATCCCGGTGCCCCGCGACGCGCTGGCCCGCGCCCGCTTCGCGGAACTGCCCCCGTTTTTCCATGCCGGCAACCTGTTCGCCCCTCCCGCCATTCATGCCCGGCTTTCGGTCGAGCGGGTGGCCGCGGCCATACGCCAAAACGCCCGCCTGCTGCGGGAGGGCGGCCCCCATACGGGGGTGGCCGCGCTCGATACCTGGCTGGCCGATCTCGGCCGTTGGGAGCGCGAGGGCGACTGGCGCTGGACGACGCGGTTTGCCTACCAAATCATCGAGCGGCGGGGCACGGGCGGTGGCGGCTTCCGCAAGATGTACGCGGAATTTCTGGAAGAGGCCGCCCAGGCGGATCCGCGCATTGGTGAGCTGCGGCTGCCACAGCTGATGGCGGACAGTGCCGTCTGCTGGACGGCGTTGGCGCTGGCGCTGAAGGCCGGCTCCGAGAGCGAATGCTTTCCGGCGGAACAGCTCGCGGATGCCCTGCGAGCCGTGCGGGCGGCGGAGCATCGCTATATCGACGCGGCGCTGATGTATTGACTGAACACCGTTGAAGTGCAGAGAGGAGTAGGCATGTCTGATTTGAAGCTGGAACTGGATCACGCGGCCATGGCCAGGGCATTTTTCGGCAGCCAGCATCCGCTGTTCAGCGCCTTCGGCATCGACGTGGTGGCGGTGGCCGACGCCAGGGCCGAGATGACGATGCCGTTTTCCGAGACGCTGGCCGACGGCTGTGGAGCGTTGCACCGGGGCCCGCTGGTGACCCTGCTCGACACGACGTGCGGACTGGCCATCTTCTCCGCGCTGCGCTCGCTCCGGCCTATCGCCACCATTGACCTGCGCGTCGATTACCTGCGTCCCATTCCGGCGGGCAGCGGCCTGCGCGCGGTGGTCGAATGCATCGGCTGGACAGACAGCGTCGCCTTTATCGCCGGCCGGGGCTATGCGCAGGGTGACGAGATGCCGCTCGCCACGGTTGCCGGCTCCTTTGCCATCAATACCCTGGGCCCGGCGTTCGACTCGACGGGAAGGGGTGCGGCATGACGGAGTTGGCGCGGACAATACCGGAGCGTCCGGAGGCGGCAACGGTCGACCTGGCGGAGCCCTTCCACCGGTTTCTGGGGCTGCGGGAGGAGGTCGTGGAGGGCGAGACACGCTACCTCATGGACTTTTGCGAAAATCATGTCGGCAATCCCCTGATCCGGACCTTCCATGGCGGTGTCCTGGCCAGCTTTGGCGAAGTGGTGGCCGCTATTCATCTTGCGCGCTCCCTGGAGAGGAAGGATCTACCGGCCTGCTCCACGCTGACCTTCGATTACCTGCGGCCGGCTTTCGCCGGCACGATTTGCGCCGTGCCTCATATCGTGAGGGCAGGACGGCGCATCACGACGGTTTCGGTGCAACTGCGCCTTGAAAACAAGCTGGTATGCATCGGGCGCTTTCTCTTTCCCGTGGGTGGCAAGAACCTGGGAGGCGGGGCAGGCGCAACGGGCCAGGCATGACCTCCCGCAGGCCGGGGAGCGGTAGGCCCATTCCGCAGGCGCTCACTCCAGCGCTTCAGCGCGCAAGGCCTGCTCAACTGGGTTGGGAGGCGTGTTTTCGCAAGGTTGGGCAGGAAGGCGAGCCAAGGGCCGGCGGCCTGTTCGATGGGAAGCCGGCGAAGATCGGCCTCCAGGGTGATACAGCACCATTATAGGGTCGTCATGAACCATCCAGCAGCGTATGCACCGCCTCCATCCTCGGGGCCGGCCGAAGATTTCACCTGGCTCTCTAACCCGCTCGACTGGCGGCCCATCGACCGTTTCATCCTGCTGGGGGCGCTGCTGATGATCGCGCCGGCGCTGTTCGGTTTTGCGCTGCTGGCCGCCATGGCCTTTGCCCCCGACTATCTTGCCTCCACGATCGCCCGACTGTTGCTGGCCATGTATGCCTTGCATGGACTGATGCTGGCCGGCCACATCGGCGCAGCGCTACGCCGCCGCCATCACGACGATGACTGGCCGGCCTTCGAGAACTTCATCATCGTCTCATTTGTCATCATTGTTCTGGTCAGCAGTTTTGCCACCGGTACGCACCTGACCGAGGGCCTGCTGATGGTCTTTCTCGGCATCAACATTGCCTCGGCGCTGGCGAATGTCGCCAAGGTTCAGGTCGCCTATGTGTATATTTGCATTGCCCTGTCGGTACTTGTGATTATCGATTTCAGTGGCCTGTCGCCGTCAGCGCCGTTGTTCGTCAAGGCGCCCCTCAAACCGAACGGCTCACCGTTACTTGGCTGGCTGGCCCTGCAGGCAACGCTCGGCGCCATTCTTCTCGCCATCGGCTATATCAGCATGGCTGCTATCCGGCGCTGGGTGGAACGCGAGAATCTCTACCGCGAAATGTCTGCCGTTGACGGCCTTACCCGTCTCGCCAACCGTCGCTCCTTCATGGAGCGCGGTCAGAGCGAATTCATGCGTGCCCAGCGCATAGGTTCCGGAAGCCTGGCCTGCGTCATGGTGGATCTCGATCACTTCAAGCGCATCAATGACAGCTTTGGCCATCATGCTGGCGATCAGGTACTCGTGGCAGCCTCACGCATCCTGATCGAGAGCGCCCGCCAATACGACGAAGTCGGCCGCTACGGTGGCGAGGAGTTCGCCCTTCTGCTGCCGGGCATCACGCTGGCCGACGCCGCCCTGGTGGCGGAGCGTATCCGGGAAACGCTGGCCGCCAGTCCTGTGGAGACTGATGGAGTCAGGATTCCTCTGACGGCAAGCTTCGGCGTGGCCTGCTATCCTGCTCCGGGAATATCCACTCTTGATGAGCTGCTCAAAGCGGCAGATGCCGCGCTTTACGTCGCCAAGGCAGCGGGACGAAACCGGGTCTGTAAAGCACCCTGTGGCCTGGCTGAGGCCGACGTTCCGGACCAGCCGCTCGCCCAGGCATAGGTATCCGGTAGCCGGCGCCATCACCGTAATGCAGACCGTTCCCGATAGTGATCGGGCGGTGCGGCAAGCAAGCAATGAAGAGCATAAAAATGTCGAGGAAGAGTGCTGGACTGACGATAGGACAGTACCGTTTGCTCTTTGCCAAATTGACGGAGGGCTTTGCTCTGGGAGAGGTCGTCCTGGACGCGCAGGGTGCGCCGGTAGACATGCGCCTGATCATCACCAATGAGGCTTTTTATCAACAGACGGGCTTGGCGAAGGATATTCTCGGCCGATCTGCACATGAGTATGTACCGGAATTGGCCAGACTGTGGCTGCCGCGCTTTGCCAGTGTGGCACTTTTTGGCCAGACGCTGCGTTTTGAAGAGTACAACGAGGACACGGGAAGATATTACGAGGTATACAGCTATCGTCCCGAGAGCGGACGATTCATCGTCCTGGTCTGGGATGTCAGCGAGCGTGTTCTGGCGGAAAAAGGCCTGCGTCAGCTTCAACGTGAACTGGAGGCCAAGGTCGAGCAGCGCACCCGGGAATTGCAGCATGCCACCCGGAGGGCGGAAGAGGCACTGCGGGAAGCGCAGTCTGCCAATCGCGCCAAGAGTGATTTCCTGGCCATGATGAGCCACGAGATCCGTACGCCCCTGAATGGCATCATCGGATTCACGGGGTTGCTGCTTGAGGGAACTCTTGCCGAAGAAAATCGTCGCTATGTGGAGCTCGTTCGGGAGTCCGGCGAATCACTGCTGCACTTGCTGAACGACTTCCTGGACTTTTCCAAGATCGAATCGGGGCGTCTCGAACTGGAGCCGGTGGAGTTCGACCTGGCAGTGGAGGCAGCGCAGGTACTGGCGCTGGTGCGGCATAGCGCTGAGAAGAAAGGGCTGGAATTGAGGAGTCACGTCACCGCACCCGCTCATCTGCTTCGCGGAGATGTGGCTCGCCTGCGACAGATCCTGCTCAATCTGCTTTCGAACGCCATCAAGTTCACTGATCGGGGCGCGGTCACCCTGCGGTCTGAGGTGGCAAGCCGTGACCACCATTCCCTGAACGTCTGCTTCCACGTTGTTGACACCGGTATTGGCATCGACACAGCCATTCAGCCGCGATTGTTTCAGCCTTTTGTCCAGGCGGATGCCTCGACCACAAGGCGTTTCGGTGGAACGGGCCTGGGCTTGGCTATCTGCCGGCGGCTGGCTGAGGCCATGGGGGGCACTACAGGGGTTCGGAGTGGGCCGGGTCATGGCAGCGACTTCTGGGTGGAATTACCCTTCGAGTATCTGAAAGAGGGTACCAGGGCAGTAACCCGCGATGAGCTGCCGGAGACGCCACTTCACGGTCATCGCTGTTTCGGGCGTATCCTGGTGGTGGAGGACAATCCCACTAGCCAGATGCTGGTTATGGAAATCCTCAAGCGGCTGGGCTATCGCGTGGAAGCAGTGGGTAATGGTCAGGAAGCTGTGGAGGTCTACAGGCAGGTCCCCTATGACCTGATCCTTATGGACTGTGACATGCCTGTGATGGATGGCTTTGAGGCCACCAGGACTATCAGGGCGCTGGAGTCACCCGACACCCATGTTCCGATTATCGCCATGACGGCGCTGGCCCTGCAGGGAGATGCGGAACGCTGTCTGGCAGCCGGGATGGATGATGTCATATCCAAGCCATTAAGGCCGTATCAGCTGCGCGAGCTGGTTGCCACCAGGCTCAAGCCTGTTTGAAGGGCAACTTCCCTTCTCTGACCTCAAGTCCCTCAAGCCCCTCAAGCCCCTCAAGCGCCAGTATCCTGCCGTGCTGCCCTGCGCCCGGGGTTGAAAAGTCTCCTGATGGCGCGGGTATTCCACCGGTGCTTCGCCTCGAACCACGCCGCTCATTCTTCACGCCTCACCCGGAACCACGCCGCGTACATGGCCGGCAGACTCAGAAGCGTCAGTGCCGTCGCAATGATCAGGCCGCCCATGATGGCCACGGCCATGGGCCCCCAGAAAGCGCTGCGCATGAGCGGAATCATGGCCAGCACCGCCGCGGCCGCTGTCAGCATGATGGGGCGGAAGCGGCGCACGGCGGCGTCGACCACCGCCGTCCAGCGGTCCACGCCCGCCGCGATGTCCTGCTCGATCTGGTCGATGAGGATGACCGAATTGCGGATGATCATGCCGTTCAGCGCGATCACGCCCAGCGTCGCCACAAAGCCCATGGGCTTGTTGAGGAGCAGCAGCGTCAGCGTGGCGCCCACCAGGCCGAGCGGGCCGGTGAGGAAAACCAGCAGGCTGCGCGAGAAGGAGCGCAACTGCAGCATCAGCAGTGTGAAGATGATGAAGAGCATGAGCGGCACATTGGCCGAGATAGAGCTCGTCCCCTTGCTGGATTCCGCAACGGTGCCGGCGACCTCGATCTGGTAGCCGGGCTGCAGTTTTGCACGCAGCGAGTTCAGCTGTTCGTCCAGCCGGAGCGCCACCGTGGTGCCCTGGATGCCCTCGCGCACATCCCCCTGCACGGTGACGGCGAAGTTGCCGTTCTGGCGCCAGATCACGCCGGGCTCCCAGCCGAGGGAGGCGTGGCCGACCTGCGAAAAGGGAATGGACGCGCCGCTGGCGGTGGGCAAATAGGAGCCGGGGAGCGCACTCACTGCACTGCGCTCATTTTCCGGCTGGCGCAGCACGATGCCGATCATGCGGTTGTTTTCACGATACTGGCCTATAGGGAGGCCGGAGAGCAGCGTCTCGCTGGCAGTGGCCAACGCCTCGTTGCTGACCCCGAGTGCGCGGGCGCGTGCCTGATCCACCTCAACCTTCATGACCTTTATTTCTTCGTTCCAGTTGTCATTGATGCCGCGCATGTCGCTGTCCTGCCGCAACACTGACTTCACGTCCTCCGCCAGCACGCGCACCTGGTCCGGGTCAGGGCCCATCACGCGGAACATCACGGGGTAGGGCACGGGTGGCCCGTTCGGCAGCAGCTGCGCGCGGGCGCGCGCCTCCGGGAACTCCTGCGTGAGGAGCTGCGGCAGCTCGCGGCGAATGCGCTCGCGGTCCTCGTGCGAGGCTGGCAGCACAATGAGCTGCGAGACATTGTTCTGGGGAAAGATCTGGTCCAGGGGCAGATAGAAGCGCGGCACGCCGGAGCCGATGAAGGATGAGACGGTGGATACGCCGTCGATCTTCGCGATGCGCGCTTCCACCCGTTTCGCCAGGCTCTCGCTCGCGGCAAAGGAGGAGCCTTCCGGCAGCCACAGGTCGACGATGATTTCCGGCCGGCTGGAATCGGGGAAGAACTGCTTCTCGACGCCCTGCAGGCCGACCATGCCGAGTGCCAGCGCACCCAGCGTGGCGCCGATGGTGAGCCAGCGGCGCTGCACGCAGTAGTCCACCAGGGCGCGCACGCGGCGGTAGAACGGCGTGTCGAAGACCTCGTTGTGGCCGGCCGGCTGGTCGCGCAGCAGCTTGAAGCCGAGATAGGGTACGAAATAGATGGAGACGAACCAGGAGATCAGGAGCGCCGCCGTGGTCACGCCGAAGATGGCGAAGGTGTATTCGCCGACGGCGGAGTTGGCGATGCCGATGGGCAGGAAGCCCGCCGCCGTGATCAGCGTGCCGGTCAGCATGGGCATGGCGGTGGCACTGAAGGCATAGGTGCTGGCCTTGAGGCGGTCCAGGCCTTCCTCCATTTTTCGCACCGTCATCTCGATGATGATGATGGCGTCGTCGACCAGCAGGCCGAGCGCGATGATGAGCGAGCCCAGCGAGATCTTGTGCAGGTCGATATGCCACCAGTGCATGACCATGAAGGTGGCGGCCAGCACGGTGGGAATGGAGAGCGCGACGACGAGGCCGGGGCGGGTGTCGATGCGCCAGGGGTTCCTGTGCAGGCCGAGCGCGAGAAAGCTCACTCCCAGCACGATGATGAGCGCCTCGGCGAGCACGCGCAGGAATTCGTGCACCGAGAGCGAGACGGCGGCGGGCTGGTCCTGCATCTGCTCGAGCTCGATACCGGCCGGCAGGCGCTGGCGCAGCTCGGCCGTGGTAGCCGCGAGGTGCTTGCCGAGCTTGATGATGTCGCCGCCCTTGGCCATGGAGATGGCCAGCGCCATCACCTCGCGGCCGTTGTGGCGCACCTTGGGCGCTGGCGGATCCACACTGCCGCGGACGATGGTGCCGAGATCGCCCAGGCGGAAGGTGCGGTTGTTGAAACGCAGCGGCAGCTGGCGCAGCGTCTCCAGATTGTCGAACTGGCCGCCGATACGTAGCTGCAGCGTATCGCTGGGGGTGTGCATCTCGCCGGCATAGGCGACGGCGTTCTGGGCGTTCAATGTCGCGATGACCTGGCGGAAGTCGATGCCGAGCCGGGCCAGCTTGCGCTGCGAGATCTCTACGTAGATCTTCTCGTCCTGCACGCCGAGCAGCTGTACCTTGGCCACGTTCGGAACGTGCAACAATTGCTGGCGGATCAGGTCGGCTTGATCGCGCAGCTCCGCCTGCGAGAAGCCGTCGCCGGAGAGCGCGTAGATCACGCCATATACGTCGCCGAACTCGTCGTTGAACACCGGGCCCTGCACGCCTGCAGGCAGGTGGTTGCGCATGTCGCCGATCTTCTTGCGTACGGTGTACCAGAGATGCGGCACCTGCTCGGGTGGCGTCGAGTCGCTCACTTCCAGGAAGAAGGTGGTTTCGCCTGGCTTGGAATAGCTGCGGATGCGGTACACATAGGGCGTTTCCTGCAGCGTCTTCTCCATGGGGTCGGAGACCTGCTGCGCCATCTGCATGGCGGTGGCGCCCGGCCAGAAGGCGCGGATCACCATGATGCGGTAGGTGAAGGGCGGGTCCTCGTCCTGGCCGAGCTGGAAGTAAGCCGCGCTGCCCGCGATGAGCAGCACGATGAGCATATAGAGCGTGATCGCCGGATTCTGGATGGCGATGCGCGAGAGATTGAAGCGCTCGCTGAATTTCTCGGGAGCGCCGTTGTGCGATGCGCTGGACATGAGTCTTCTCCGGCTCAGTGCTTGTTGGCGGGAACGAAGGGCTGCACCTTCTGCCCCTCGCTAAGCACGTGCACGCCGGCGGTCACGACCCGCATGCCGGACTGCAGTCCGGCCACCAGCACGTCGTTGCCGTCCACGCCCGCGCTCTGCACGGGATGGCGCTTCACCGTCGAGGTCTTCTCGTCATATACCCACACCAGGGTCTGGCCCTGCTTGCCGAAGATGGCTGTAGTGGGCAGGCGCACGGTGCCGGCGCTCATGGCGGGCAGCCGCAGCTGCAGCGTGGCGGACTGGCCGAGCGCGAGCGTCCCGGGCGGCGCCTTCACGGTGTAGCGGGCGCGGAAGGTGCGCGTCACCGGGTCGGCGGCGGCGGAGAGTTCACGCAGCGTCGCCGGCAACTTTACAGACGGATTGGCCCATAGCGCGACTTGGGCTTTGGCGATCCTGGCCAGTGCGGTGCGGTTTTCCGGAAACTCGACTTCGATCTCGCGCGGTCCATCCTGCGCGACGCGGATGACGGGCTGGCCGGCACTCACCACTTCACCGACATCGGCCTGGACAGCGACGACGACGCCGCTGGCGTCGGCCCGCAGCACAGTGTCCCCGAGCCGGTTCTGCTCCAGCGACAGGCCGCTCTCGGCCTGCTTATGCTGCGCCTCCGCAGTAGAGAGTTCGGCGCGCTTGCGCTCCAGTTCGGTCGCGGAGACAAAGCCTTTCTTCGCAAGCTCCTGGTAGCGCGCGTACTCCGAGCGGGCATTGTCCAACTGCGCCGTGGCGGCGATGAGCTGCGAATTCGCCGCCTGACCGGAGAGTTCGAAGTCACGGGGGTCGAGTCGGGCGAGTTCCTGGCCGCGCTGCACGCGCTGGCCGGTTTCGACCCGGCGAGAGACGATTTTGCCGTTGACGCGGAAGCCCAGGCCGGATTCCACACGGGCGCGGACCTCGCCGGCGAGGTCAGTGGTAAAGGCGCCGGCGCCTTCACCCACCGTCATCAGTTTGACGGGGCGCAGTGGCGCGGCGGGGGGGGGCTCGCGGCTGCAGGCAGCCAACGTCAGGGCGCATGCGGCGAGGAGCAGGGCTGGGGGGATTGTCCGCTTCATGGGCTGTTGTCTTTTTTCTCTTTGTCGTTAGCGGGCCGGCACTGGCCAAGGGCGTAGGGATGGGCGGTCTCGCGCCTCATTATCTTTATTTGGTCATACGACCAATAGAACCAGCGCTCATGTTTGATGTCACCCCCTTGCAGGGAAGTAGGTGTCTCTTTTTGTGACCCTACGGTCTTGTTCCTGGGCAGACTTGCCTGAGGTGCGCTTGGGGCCGGCGGGAACTAAGTCCGCTCCTCGTTTTGCCTGCAGCATGGTGCTGAAAGGCGATGACGTGACCGTCATCCTGGCCGGCCTGTTACCGCTTCACTGGGGCGGCGGAACGGGGCTGAGGTAATGAGGCGGATTGTGCCCCCCATGGTTGGGGGCATGGTCACGGCGCCGTTGCTGCCCCTCTTCGTGGCTCCAGCGGTATACCGGCTAATCCGGACACACAGGCTGAACCTCTGGGACACAACGGACAAGAAGCAGGGGCAGAGGAGACTACGTGGTTCGTGGTCGGATACCCTCGATGTCTGAGAGCAACTAATCCAACGACTGAAAGGTCCCCACAATCGCTGAGTCATTGTGGGTTTCTTTGTGGGTTCAAATCATTAACTATCAGTAAGTTATTGATTTAATTATCATAGTGGCGGAGGCGGTGAGATTCGAACTCACGGACGGTTGCCCGTCGCCGGTTTTCAAGACCGGTGCCTTAAACCGCTCGGCCACGCCTCCAGTTCCGGCGCCAGCGGCGCAGGAAGCGGGGAAGGATACCGCAGCGTTGTGTCGAGTCAACCGACGGCGCGCCATGACGGCGCCCTCCGGGAAGGCTTGCGCGGTTGCGGCGGGGCGCCAGCCAGGCGCTGGACCGGCTGCCGGCGCGGGAGGAGTGCTCAGTCCGGGGGCGACGCCTGGCCCGGGCGATCGCCGCTGGCGCCCTGCCGGCGCGAGGGCCGGCGCCACAGTCGCCAGGCCTGCAGCAAGACGGTGCCGGAGAACCACAGGGCCAGTCCCGCCACCGGCCAGGCCAGCAGCTCGGGGCGCAGCACCAGCGCCGTGCCGATCCCCAGCAGCAGCAGGCCGATGAGCAGCAGGGTGGCCGCTTCCACGCCGCCCAGCTCGCGCCGCTGCTGCACCGCCGCGGCCAGCGTGTTGCCCAGGCGCAGGGCCGAGGCGGCGGCAGTGCGCGGACGCCCTTTTGACCGGGTACGCAGGCGCTGCTCGCGCGGGCGGATGCGCTGCTCCGGCCCCAGCACGATCTCCGTGGATTGCTCCAGGTCCTCCAGGTACATGGCCTCCATGGCTTGGGCAAAACCCTCGTCCTCCACCGCTACGTCCAGTTCGTAGTTGCTGATCCAGCTCGCCACGTTGAGGTTGCTGGAGCCGACGCGCGCCCAGCGTCCGTCCGCCACCGCGGTCTTGGCATGCAGCATGGTGCCGTTCCACTCGAAGACGCGCACGCCGGCTTCCAGCAGCGGACGGTAGCCGGCGCGCGAAAACGCCGACACCAGGGGCAGGTCGCTGGTGCTGGGCACCAGCAGGCGTACGTCCACGTCGTCGCGGGCGGCGGCGCAGAGCGCCTGCACATAGGCCGGCGTGCCCAGGAAGTAGGCATCGGTCAGCCACAGCGTTTCCTGGGCCATGGCGGCAATGAGCTGGTCCAGGCGATAGAGGCCGCTGGTGTAGGGACTGCTGGCAATCACCCGCAGCAGGGTTTCGCCGACGCCGGGCATTTCTTCGGCCAGCACCAGCTCTTCCCTGGGCAGGGGCGGGCCGGCCAGGTCCCAGGTCTGGCGGAAGGCGGCGAGAAGGTCGGCCACGGCAGGCCCGCGGATCTCCAGGCCGGTGTCGCGCCAGGGCGCCAGGCCCTCGCGGGCATTGCCCAGCCAGCGCGCGCTGATGCACAGGCCACTGACAAAGCCGGTGGTAGCATCCACCACCAGCGACTTGCGGTGGTCGCGCGCCAGCCACCCCAGCGGACGTGCCGGATGCAGGGGATTGAAGGCGCGCACCTCGCCACCGGCCGCGAGCAGGGGCTGGAAGAAGCCCGGCGTGCGCGTGAACAGGCTGCCCATCCAGTCGTAAAGCAGGCGCACGGTGACGCCGGCGCGGGCGCGCTCAGCCAGTGCCGCGATGAAGTCGTGGCCCACGGCGTCGGCCTCGATGATGTAGTTCTCGAGGTGGATGCTGTGGCGGGCATTGGCGATGGCCGCGAGCCAGGCCGGGTAGTTGCCGGTGGCATCGCGCAGCAGGCGCAGGCGGTTGCCCGCGCACAGCGGAGCGCCCGCCGCACGGGAGAACGCCTGCTCGGCCAGCAGGCGCTGGGGCAGGGCCTCGGGGCGAGGCGGGAGACGGCTTCCGTTGGCGGGCATGCGCGGGGCATCCTTGGCAAAGTGAAAAAATCCTGACCGGCCCGGGCCGGGACGGGGAGGTCCGGAAACTGGATGGAAGCTGAACTGCATCATGCCACCCGTTTGCTGTTTGTGTACGGCAGCCTGCGTCGGGGGTCGGGCCATGCCATGGCCGTGTGGCTGGCCGCGCACGCCGAATGGCTGGGGGCAGCCGCCTGCCAGGAAAGCCGCCTGTTCCGCGTGAGCTGGTACCCGGCGCTGGTGCCGGGCGCGCCGGGCGAGGAGGTACGGGGCGATCTTTACCGGCTGCTCGACCCGGCCGCCTGCTGGCCGCAGCTGGATGCCTTCGAAGCCCTGGCGGGCGCGCCTGATGATGAATATGCCTGCCGGCCCTGCCGCGTGGTGATGGCGGAAGGGGGGGAGGCCCATGCCCATGCCTACTGGTACCGCCTGTCGGTGACGGGGCTGGAGCCGCTGCCGGGGGGTGACTGGCTCAGGGCAGCACCCGCCACAGCGCCTCGGTGAGGGCAATGCCGTCGTCCGCGGTGTTGCCGTGGCCAATGATGCGTAGCCAGCGCGCCGGGGTGGCAGGCACGGCATAGGTCTCGCGCGCGCGCGTGCGGCCGCTGCTCTCGGCGCTGAGCAACGGCTGGAAGGTCACGCCATCGTTCGAGGCCTGCAGTTCGAAGCGGTAGCGGCGGTCGCTGCCCCGGTACCAGGCGAGGTCCACCCCGGCCAGGGTCCGAACGCTGCCCAGGTCGTACTGTATCCATTGCCCGTCGCCTTGCGCCGACCAGCGCGTCCACAGGCGACCGTCCACGGTGCTGCCGGCCTGGTCGGCATTGCTGCTCGCACTGGCTGCGTTGCGCGGCAGAAAGTGCACGACGGGATTGACGAAGGTATAGCGGGCGCTGGCGCCCAGGCTGTCCGTCAGGCCTGTGCGGCAGGCGATGGCCTTCAGCGTCGTGTTGCTGTCGAGGCTGAGGGGCGTGGTATAGACCGTGCCGCTGCTGCAGTCCGGCAGTTGCCCGTCGCGCCGGTAGCGCAGCGTGGCACCCGGCGTCGCCGAGGCCAGCGTCACCCGTTGCGGGCCGCCGTAGCGGCCTCCGGCGGGGCTCAGCACAGGGGCGGCTACCTGGGTATCGGGACGGCAGTCGTCCTCGCCCTTGGCCAGGCAGAAGCGGCCCAGGCGAATGACTTCGTCGCGCAGGAAATCCCGAAACGCCAGGCTGCGGTAAAGCCCCCAGCGCGGGCGCATGAAGCGCGTGCCCGCGCGCCACAGGTCAAGCGCTGGAAAGCTCTCGTGCAGCAGGACGGCGCCATCCTGCAGGCGGCGCAGGCGCAGCGTGTAGTTGCCCTCCGGGCCCGCGCGCAGCCGGCTTTCCGCCTCTACCCAGGCGCCGCGCAAGGGCGCAAAGGGGGCCAGGGCGAGCAGGTGCTGGCGCGAGGCCGAGTCGATGTGGCTGAGCTCGATGCGGTCCTCCCCCTTGAGCCGGGAGGTGAGCATCAGCAGTGGCTGGGCAGCATCGCCATCGAAGGGGCGCACCTGATGCAGGTGGGTAAAGCCGGGCGAGTTGCGGAAGCCCTCGTCGAGACGGAAGCGCCAGCGATAGAAGACGGTTTCGCCGTCACGGATGTGCAGGGCTTCGGGGGCGGTGTCGCCGGCCTTGACCTCCAGGCGCTGGCGGTCGGTGAAGAGACAGCGATCGTGGTCAGGCTGCACATGCAGGGTGAAGGTGAACACCGGCCGGCCGAGCGTGGCGTCCTGCAGCTGTCCCAGGTGCGGACCGAAGCCGGGGTGGCTGCAGTCGGGCGAGTCCAGGCTGCCGGCGCCCAGGGCGGCCTCGACCAGCCGGGCGGGATCCGTCACGCCATCGGCCTCCAGGGTGGTCAGGGCGCGGGCGGGCAGCGCCAGGCTGAGCAATAAACCGGAGAGCAGGACACCATGCATGCGCGGAGCTCCTTGCGGCAGCCCCCGGGAGCGGGGCCAGTGTGCAAGGTGCCAGCCGGCGGCCGGCTACGGCATCCACCATTGCGGTGAAGCGTGCTGGCAATGCGTATGGATACAGTAAAAGGATGGCCGAGGCGCCGCCCCGGCATCAGGCGAAATGCGGACCCCCGCGCCAGGCGGGAGTCCGTTGCGGCTCAGCGCTTGCTGAGTTGCGGGGCGAGGCTGTCGACGAGGATGCGCGCCGCCTCAAGGGCAAAGGCCTCTTCCTCGGGCTTCTCGCTGCCCGGGTCTTCGGCTGCCTGCGCTTCCTTCTCGGCCTTGTCCTCGGCCTCCTTCCAGCTCTTCAGCAGGGCCTCGCCCTTGGCACTGCGGCGGCGGTTTTCCATGGCCAGGCGGCGGGTGTCGAGGTCGGCTTTTTCCTTGCGGCGCAGGGCCTCGTTGAGCGACAGCGTCTTCTGTTTCTTGAGCTCACGCGCCAGGGCGATGGATTCGTTCAGGTAGCGGAAGTCCGGATC
The DNA here is from genome assembly GCA_040385265.1 of Pseudomonadota bacterium. Classification (GTDB taxonomy): domain Bacteria; phylum Pseudomonadota; class Gammaproteobacteria; order Pseudomonadales; family Moraxellaceae; genus UBA2031. The sequence continues at coordinate 56,986 of JAZKHS010000021.1, forward strand.
CTGGGCCTGACGCCCTTCGGACTGCTTGCGCAGGTCGGGCAGGCGACGCGAATAGTCCTGGTAGGGCACGTAGCGCGCCGAGGGAATGGTATCCCAGGGCATCGCGTTGGGCAGGGCGGACTCGCCCACTTCATCCTCGTCGAAGATATTGGGGAAGAAAACGTCGGCGTTGACGCCTCGGTGCTGGGTGCTGGCACCGGAGATGCGATAGAACTTGGCCTCGGTCAGTTTCAGCTGGCCATGCTCGAGGTCGCGCAGGGACTGCACCGTGCCCTTGCCGAAGCTGGTGGAGCCGATGATGAGGCCGCGGCCGTAGTCCTGGATGGCGCCCGCGACAATCTCGGCGGCGGAGGCGGAAAGACGGTTGGTCATGACCGCCAGCGGGCCGGAATAAATGACGGACGGGTCCGGGTCGACCAGTTGCTCGACCTTGCCCATGGCATTGCGCACTTGCACCGTGGGGCCGGTGCCGATGAACAGGCCGATCAGGGAATTGGCCTCGGACAGCGAGCCGCCGCCGTTGTTGCGCAGGTCGAGGACGAGGCCATTGATCTTCTCGGCCTTGAGTTCGTTGATCAGGCGCTTCACGTCGCGCGTGGTGCTGCGGTACTCGGGATCGCCGTTCTGCATGCCCTGGAAGTCGGCATAGAAAGCCGGCAGCCGGATGACGCCGATCTTGTAGCTGGCCTCGCCCTGTTTCACGGTGAAGATCTTTTTCTGCGCGGCCTGGTCCTCGAGCTTCACGGTATTGCGCACGATGCTGACCTGGCGCGTCTGCGTCTCGTCCACGCTGCCGGAGGGGATGACCTGCAGGCGCACCGTGGTGTTCTTGGGGCCGCGGATGAGCTCGACCACTTCGTCGATGCGCCAGCCGACCACGTCGACGAAGTCCTGGGCGCCCTGGGCCACGGCCACGATGCGGTCGCCGGTCTTGAGTTGCTTGCCCTTGTCAGCCGGACCCGCGGGCACCAGGCGCACGACCTTGGTGAATTCGTCTTCGCTTTGCAGCACGGCGCCAATGCCTTCCAGCGAGAGGCTCATGTTGATGTTGAAGTTCTCTTCCGTGCGCGGGGAGAAGTATTCGGTGTGGGGATCATAGGATTCCGCAAAGGAATTCATGAACGCCTGGAAGCCGTCGTCGGGCTTGGTGCGCGTCAGGTTGGCCAGCTGGCTCTTGTAGCGCTTGCTGAGCGTGGACTGGATGTCCTTGTCGGCCTTGCCGGCCAGGCGCAGGCTGAGCGAGGCGGCACGGATGCGCTTGCGCCAGAGGTCGTCGAGCGCGGCGCGGGTGGTGACCCAGGGCGATTTCTCGCGGTCGACCTCGATGACGTCGGTGCTGCTGAAGTCCATGGCGCCGACGCCCTTGTCGAGTTCGGCGAGGGTGAATTCCAGGCGCTCGCGCGTCCGCTGCAGGTAGCGGTTATAGATCAGGAAGGGAATGCGCAGGTCGCCCTTCTTGATGGCCTGGTCCAGCACCAGGCGATAGGGCTCGAAGCTCTTGATGTCGCTGGCCAGGAAATAGATATGCTGGCTGTCCAGGTCCTTCAGGTAGCGGTCGAATACCTGGGCGGAGAGCTGGGGATTGAGGACGCGGTGCTCGTAGTGCATCTCGTCGAGCAGGGCCACCGTGTCGCGCGTGGTGCGGGTCTGGACCTTGGAGGGCGCCAGCTGCAGCTGCGAGGTGGGGGCCGTGGCCTGCTTGGCAAACACGCCGGAGAATACCACCAGGCTGCTGGCGGCAATGGTGGCAAGCAAGGTTTTGCGGGAGAGCAGGGCAGGCATGCGCGAACCGTCGTCTGAAGCCGGCGATGCGCCGGAGGCAATGGGCATTATAGCAAGTCAGTCTAAGGCAGTGTCAGGTGGGAACAGGCCCTTTTGAGGCCTTTATTGTTGGCCTCGCGTAGACCGCGGAGGCGGCTTTTGACTTCCCGGAGCCGCCTGTTTAGTGTCGCGGGTTTTCGCGCCCCGCGGCGCCTCCCCAACGACCCGGCCGGCTCCGGCTGGCCCTTCGCGAGGACTTTCCATGACTCTTGGCGCCCTGATGCTCGACCTCGAAGGCCTGGCCCTGACCGAGGCCGAAAAGGACCTGCTCCGCCACCCCCACGTGGGCGGCGTCATCCTCTTCGCCCGTAATTTCAGCGACGTAGCCCAGGTCTCCGCCCTGGTCCAGGCTATCCGCGCCATCCGTCCCGGCCTCATCCTGGCCGTGGACCAGGAGGGTGGCCGCGTCCAGCGCTTCCGCGAGGGCTTCGTCAAGCTGCCTCCCATGAAGGTGTTCGGCGACCTCTTTGCCCGCGACCCCGACCTGGCCCGCCAGCGCGCCTACCAGTGTGGCTGGCTGATGGCGGCCGAGGTGCTGGCCACCGGCGTCGACATCAGCTTCGCCCCTATCCTGGACGTCGATTGCGGCCTGTCCCAGGTGATCGGCGACCGCGCCTTCCACGCCGACCCGCAGGTGGCGGTGAAGCTGCTGCGCGAGTTCATCCGCGGCATGAACGACGCCGGCATGGCGGCCACCGGCAAGCACTTCCCCGGCCACGGCTCGGTGGCGGCCGATTCCCATGTCGCGCTGCCGGTGGACGACCGCTCCTGGGCGGAGATCGAGGCACTCGACCTGGTGCCCTTCACCGCCCTGGCGCGCGAACTGCAGGGCATCATGCCCGCGCATGTCATTTACTCGAAGGTGGACCCCAACCCGGCCGGCTTCTCGCGGTTCTGGCTGCAGGACATCCTGCGCGAGCGCCTGGGCTTCGACGGCGTCATTTTCTCCGATGACCTCAGCATGGAAGGCGCGGTGGCCACCGGCTCGTTCAGCGAGCGCGCCAATGCGGCCCTCGATGCCGGCTGCGACATGGTGCTGGTGTGCAACCACCGCGTCGGCGCGCTGGAAGTGCTGCAGGCCCTGGAGGCGCGCGGCCAGTTCCCCGAGCAGCGCCGCTTCGAGGCCCTGCGCGGCAAGTTCCGTCATGGCTGGGACAGCCTGCATGCCGATGCCAGCTGGGCGCATGCGCGGGATGCCCTGGCGGCACTGACGGCCTGATCCGCGTACGGCCCGCAACGCCACCTTCGGGTGGCGTTGTCGTTTGCGGCGGACGCGCGGTCAGGGACTGACCGGGAGCGTGGCGCTCACCCCCGGCAGGTAGCGCAGCGAGAAAAACAGGGTATCGCGGCCGCAGGGCGCGCGCAGGGAAAGGCGCCGCGCCGCTTCAGTGGCGGGCAGGGGCGTGGCGGCGAAGGCATTGTCGCTGCCGGTTTGCCGGAAGATTTCGTAGACCACCCCGGCCGCGCGGCCGCCAACGCAGCCCCCCTCTATACCAACGTGGAACTCGACCGCGGCGCTGACGGCGATCGGTATCGCCGCCATCCTGTCGATCATGGAAGTG
>JAZKHS010000021.1:60378-63090 GCA_040385265.1 Pseudomonadota bacterium
CGAGAAGTGCGACGTGCTGCTGACGCCGACCGCACCGACCGCGGCCGCCAACGCAGCCGGCGGATTTGCGCAGGTAGAGCTGGCGTTCGGCATCGCCGAGCTTGCCGGTGCCGCCGCCGTCCTGCACCCACAGGCGCACGCCGCTGGCGCCGAGGCCGGCAAGAAAGTCCTGATAGCTTGCCGGCGCCATGTTGCCGGTGAAGAAGGCGGTGACGTACACCGGCTTGCCGTCGCGGCCGAGAAGCGCCGCCTCGCCCGCGAGGTAGCGCTGCAGCAGTGCCCGCGCCCCGGGGGCACGCCAGCGCCGGTCATCCACTTCCATGGGCAGGTACCAGCCGGCGATGTCCTCCGGGGGCATCCGCTCGCGCCACTGCCGCGCCATCTCGGCATTGTCCCGGTGCAGGCGCCGCAGGTAGTCGCCCACCAGGGCGTCCGGCAGCTCCTGGCGGCGGAAGAAGTCGGGGTCGAAGGCGAGCCCCAGCACCACATCCAGCCCGGCCTCCCGCGCGGAGCGCACCCGTCCCGCCAGCCAGTCATGCCCGTCGGTGTCGGCGAAGGCCTCGCCGTAACGCGACCACTGCAGGACCAGCGTATCGATGCCCTCGGTGCGGACGTGGTCAAGCAGGGCGCGCCACTGGTGGTCACTGACGACCCGGTCGCGCAGCTGCGGCTGGTAGAAAATGCCCGTCAGGGCAGCGGCAGGCGCCGGCAGCAGGCACAGCGCCAGCAGGAGCAGCGCAGTCCTTGCGCGCATGGGCAGGATCCTTACCAGTGCAGGCCGAGGTTCAGCGACAGGCTGTCCTGGTCCGCGAGCCAGGTGTGGAAGGCATGCTGGAACTCCAGGCCGACGCTGGCCTTGTGTCGCCAGGCGTCGTGGCGGGTTTCACCGAACCAGCGGTTCCAGCGCAGGCCGAGGCCGGCCCGCACGTCTTCGTCGCGCGCGTCGGCCTCGGTGACGTTGTACTGCAGGTGGCCGTAGGGCTCCAGCGTATGTCCGTTACCGGTCTTGTGCTGCCAGGCCAGGCGGTAGTCGGCCGTGGCGGCGCTGCGGCGGGCGTCCACAAAGTGCGCCAGGTCCAGGTAGAGGCTCTGGCTGGCCCAGCCGTTGCCGAGCGCATGCCAGTCCGCGCTGAAGCGGCCGCCGTCCAGCCAGGAGCCGCTGGCGCGCAGCATGACATCGGCCTCGACGTCGGGGCCGTTATCCAGCGGCAGCTGCTGCTCAAGGGCGAAGGCCACGTTCTGCCGGCGCCAGGGGCGCAGGCGCAGGCCGGCGCCCAGCATGGGGGAATACAGGGGCAGCGCGGAGTCCTCTTCGCCGCTGCCGGCAAAGAGGCGCACATAGGGCGCCAGCAGGCGTGGCGGCAGGGCCTTGCCCTCCAGGCGGTACTCGGCTTCCAGCTGCATATAGCTGCGGTAGGAGGTGCCGCTCGTGGCGGGCGAGGTGCCGGCGCTGACCAGGCCGGCGCCGGTGAACAGGTCGGCGTTCAGGTTCCAGCGCCGGCCGAGGTCCTCATGCAGGCGGCGCAGGCCGAACAGGGCCTGGGCCTCACTGTCCGTCACCGGGCGGTCCAGGCGCAGGTCAATCGCCTCGCGGGTGTAACGGTGCGCGGCGGTGAAGTCGCCCTGCTGCAGCGCCAGGTAGACCAGTTGCTCGGTGAGGGCTCCTGTCTCCTCCTGCTCGCGGCGCACGGCTTCGAACAGCCGACGCGCCTCGTCGAGGCGGCCGGCGCGCTCACTGGCATAGGCCAGGTCCAGCAGCACCATGGCATTGCCCGGGTCCTGCGCGAGCGCGGTGCGGCGGGTGGCGAGGGCGTCTTCGGAGGCGCCGGCCTTTTCCTGCAGGGCGGCCAGCAGCAGGTAATAGTCCAGTCGCGGCTGGCGCGCTATCGCCTCTTGCACCGCAATCTCCGCCTGCTGGGGGGCTACCTGCGCCTGCGCCTGGGCGAGTCGCCACCAGTAGGCATCGCCGCCGGTGCCAAAACGGCGCGCGTACACCGCCAGCCAGTCGCGCGCCAGCGTGGGCTGCTCCGCGGTAATGGCGGTGGTGATGGCCGCCATCAGGTCATCGGCCGCCAGGTTCTCCGGCGTCAGCGACTGCCAGGTGGCAAGCGCGACGGAATAGTCCCGGTTGGTGAAGGCCTGGTAGGCGAGGGCGCGCGCGGTCTGGGCGTCCGGATAGCGCTTCCACGCCGTCGCGTAGGCATGCTGGGCCAGCCCCGGCTGGCTGTCGCGGTAGCAGTCGCCAAGTCGAAGCCAGTCATCGCGCCCGTATTCCGGCGCAAGATCGCCCAGTAGCTCGCGCACCGTGGCGCAGTCCTGCCAGGCGGCAAAAAGGCCGGCCTGGGCGCTGCGTAGCGCGGGCGTTTCCAGCGGCCGCGCCAGGCGGGCCCGGATGGCGGCATCGCGCAGCCCCTCGGCATCGGCGAGCAGGGTAATGCGCTGCAGCAGCGTGAGGCGCAAGGCCGGCGTGGCGTCGGCAAAGGGATAGCCCTGCAGCAGCAGTTGCAGGGCCTGGTCGCGGGCACCGGCACTGAGCAGGCGGTAGCTGCGGGCGTCCAGTTCCGCGCCGGCCGGCGCGGACAGCGGCAGGGCGGGCGCAGCAGGCGACATTGCGGGCGCTGTCTGCGCAACTGTTGCCGCCGGATCCGGTGCGGCGGCCTGCGCAGGAGGGGCCGCCGCCGGTCTGGCCGCGGTCGCAACGCGCGCCGACAG
>JAZKHS010000021.1:63100-74589 GCA_040385265.1 Pseudomonadota bacterium
AGAAGGCTGTCCTTGGTGTTCTTGGCGATGACCGTCGTGGCACCGTCACCGCCGGGCCTTCCCGCCGGGCGGAGCCCGCGTCGGTTGCCCGCAGCGCGGCGGCTGCCGCGGGCGCACTGCTGGCAGTGGCGGCGGCCTGCGCGGCCGCCGCGGGCTGCAGTCCGGCCAAGGCCAGCTTGACGCCGGCATCGTCCGGCGTGGTACGCAGTTGCGCCGTCAGCAACTGCCGCGCGGCGGCCGGCTGGCCAAAGTGGCGCATGGCCTCGGCGTGGTACACAGCCAGCCGCGGATTGCCCGGCAGGAGCTGGCGGGCACGTCCGAACTCGGCCAGCGCGGTCTCGCGCTGGCCCGCCGCCATCGCGGCAAAGCCCTTCTGCACGTGCGGGTAGACCAGGAAGCGGCGGTATTCGCTGACCCCGGCGCCCAGGTCGAAGCCGGTGGCGGGCGCGTCCGCGCCGGCCACGGGTGCCAGCACGAGGCCGGCCAGCAAGGGGAGGGCGTAGCGGGCAAGGCACTTCATGCTTTCTTTTCCTGTGGGCGTACGGCCGCGGGCGCAGTGATCTCGGCGGCGCTCAGCAGCATCGCCATGTTCGGCTGCAGCGTGCGCTGTACCTGGGCGGCCTGCTCCAGCGTCTCGCGGCTGATCACGCCTTGCTGCACCAGGAAATCCCCGATGCTGCCAGGCTGTCGCTCTTGCCGAAGCAGCAGGGACTTGAGCGCGGCGTTATTGAGATAGCCCAGCGAGGTCAGCACCTCGGCCAGCAACACCTGCCGCGACACATAGCGCCGCCACAGGGCCGGTGCCTGCGCCGGCAGCAGGCGGCCTTCCGCCACGGCCGCGTCGAGTTGCCGGCGAGGATCCTCGCTGCGGCGGCGGGCATGCCAGTGGCGCAGGCCGACCGTGACCTCTCCGGTCGGCACGATGACGCAGCGTATGCGGCGGCCCAGCTTGCGCGAGAGCGCCGCCAGCGCCACCGGATCCAGCGCGCTTTCCGCGCCCACCACCAGCGTATTGCCTTCCTCGCGTAGCGGCAGCACCGCGTAGTGCAGCGCCAGCTCGGGCGGCACCTGCAGCACCAGGTCCGGCGCCAGCGTCCAGGCGTCCATGCGCTCCCAGTCCAGGTGCGCCTGGGCCGCGAGGGCGGCGGCCAGCTGCTCGCCGGTGATGATGTCCTTGTGCACCATCCAGCTGCCCAGGCGCAGGGCGCGCGAGCGGTGCAGCAGGGCGTGCTCCAGTCGCTCGGGGGTCAGCACGCCCTGCTCGATCAGGATCTGGCCGAGCGGCAGGCGGGCGCGGCTTTCATCGCCGAGGCTCGGGAAGTCGTGGGTGGTCTTGTCCCAAGCGACGCGACGCGGGCTGCCGTGCTCGATGATCTGGCGGATGGCGCGGAGATTGGCCAGGAAGTTGACGATGGTGCCCCAGAAGATACGTGGTACCGACAGCAGGCCCTGGAAGAGGCCGTAGTAGGCGCTCACGAAGAACACGCGCTGGACGATGCGGTTCAGCATGAGTCCGGTGTTTACCAGCAGCAGCGCCATCAGCAGGCGGTCGCCCTCGAAGATGGACAGGAAGTGGTAGCTGTCCGGCACCAGCGCCTGCACCCCGGCAATCAGCAGCAGCTGCAGGAACAGCACCATGGCGGCGAAGCTGACGAAGTTGGTGACGGCGCCCTTGCGGTCGCGCCACAGGAAGTAGTTGATGATGCCGCTGCTGGACCAGTGGTGGGTCTTGAAGCCCTGGAAGACGATGCCGATGATCCAGCGCGACTTCTGCCGCACCGCCGTCTCCAGGGTGTCCGGGAAGAACTCGCGCACGCAGATCACGCTGGCCTCGCGGCGGCTGCGTCCGAACACCCGCGGCATTTCCTCGCGCACCACCGGGAAGCGCACGAAGACCTCGCTCATGCCCTTTTGCTTGAGGCGGAAGCCGATGTCGTAGTCTTCGGTCAGGCTCTGCACGTCGAAGGCGATGCCGTCGCCGTCGGCGAGCAGGGCCAGCACGGCGCGGCGGCTGAAGCAGGTGCCGACGCCGGCGCTCGGCACCTGGCCGGCCAGGGCCTCGCGCACCAGGATGTCCTTGCCATGGATCTCGGCGAACTCATCCATGTAGTGCATGCTGGTGAAGTTGGTCCAGCGCCGCTCGAAGGGATACACCGGCAGCTGGATCAGGTCCTTGCGGTCGACCAGGAAGTTGAAGAGGCGAAGCTCCATACTGGAGATCACGTCCTCGGCGTCATGCAGGATGAAGCCGGAAAATTCCAGGTTGGCCGCTTTCTCGAATTGCAGGATGGCGTCCAGCACGTTGTTCAGGCAGTCGGCCTTGCTGGTCGGGCCGGGACGGGCGCAGACCACCTTGTGCACGTTGGGGAAGCGGGCACAGGCCTCGTCCACGTCGCGCTGGGTGTCTGGGTCGTTGGGGTAGGTGCCGACGAAGATGTGGTAGTTCTCGTAGTCCAGCGTGGTCGCGGCCAGTTCGGCCATCTTGCCGATGACGCCGGTCTCGTGCCACGCCGGCACCATGATGGCCAGCGGCTTCTCGGCGGGCTGGTAGAGCGCCTCCGGCCCCAGCCGGGAGTGACTGCGGTAGATGGTGAGCGCGCGCCACAGGCGGCGCCCCCAGTAGTAGAAGTCGATGAACAGGTCGTCGACGCCACTGATCAGGATCAGCACGGCAACGGCCAATGCGATCAGCTTGAGGCCGTAAAGATAAGTCGCAAAGATGTCCACCCACCACATGGGATTCACTCTTTCTTGTTGTCGTCAGGGTCGACCGGGTCGTGTCGTGCTCAGGCGAGGACGCCGTCGCGGTAAAGGGTATCGATGATGCGGGCGCAGGCCTGGCCGTCGCCGAAGGGGTTGCCGGCGCGGTGCATGCGCTCGTAGGCGGCGGCGTCGGTCCACAGCTCTTCCACGGCCTGCAAGATGCGTTCCCGGTCAGTGCCGAGGATGCGGGCGCAGCCGGCCGCCACGGCCTCGGGGCGTTCGGTTTCGTTGCGCAGTACCAGCACCGGGACGCCGAAGGTGGGCGCCTCCTCCTGCAGGCCGCCGGAGTCCGTCAGCAGCAGCCAGGCGCCGGCGATCTCCCGCTGCATGGCGAGATAGTCCACGGGCGCCATCAGGGTGACGTTGGCCAGACCGCCCAGGAGGTCGTGCACGGGCTTCTGGATCACCGGATTCAGGTGCACCGGAAAGCGGATTTCGGCCTCGGGATGGCGGCGGGCGATCTCGGCCAGGGCGCGGCAGATCTCCTCCACCTCGGTGCCCCAGTTCTCGCGGCGGTGCACGGTGACCAGGAGCCGGCGCGGCGCCTCGGGCGGGCGCGGGGCAATGTCGTGGTGGCGCATGATCCAGTGCTGGGCGTCGATCACCGTATTGCCGGTGACCGTCACGCGCGCGGCCGGCACGCCCTCGGCCAGCAGGGCATCACGGGCCCCCGTGGTCGGCGGGAAGTGGAAGCGGGCAATGCGGCCGATCATCTGGCGCAGGCCTTCCTCGGGAAAGGGGCTGGCCAGGTCGCCGGTGCGCAGGCCGGCTTCGACATGGGCCACCGGCACCTTGTGATAGAAGCCGGCGAGAGCCCCGAGGAAGGCGCTCTCGGTATCGCCCTGGACGATGACCAGGGACCAGGGGCGTTCGGTCAGCACGGCTTCCAGTTGCTCGCGGCAGCCCAGGCTGAAGTCCGACAGAGAGCTGCCGCGGCGGCTCAGGACGATATCGGGGGTGATGCCGAAGCAGTCCAGCGTATGGCGGGCCATCTCCGCGTGCTGGCCGGTATGCAGCCACACCGGCTTGAGGCCCGGGCAGGCGCGCAGGGCGTGCAGCAGGGGGGCAAGCTTGATGATCTCGGGACGGGTCCCGTTGATGATCAGAATGTCATTCATGATTGGCTGCTCGCGCGCCCTGACGCCCAAGGAATAGGCACTTTGTTGGGAGAAAGTGTGAACTGTGCATCATATGTACAAATATAGTGTAGAGATATTGCCATTTGGTAATGGCAGGGTCGGCAGGGAATTGTTGGACAAGAAAGGCCGCTCCGGGCCCGGGGGCGCAGCGCTGGCCTGCGCGGACAGGCCGCTCGGCCGGCATGATGGAGGGGAGGGGCCGGGAGGCGGCAAGGCGGGTCAGCTTCGACCCTTGAAGGGTCCCGCCAGCGGCGCCCCCGGGGCCGGGCCCGGCAGGAGCCCCGACCCGGCAAGGTGCCGGGTCAGGTCGGGGATGGCCATCCGCTTGCGCCAGGTCGGCACAGGGAGCGGTTACTGCAATGAGTGCAGCAAATCGCGCAGGCGCTGCAGGCGTTCCGCCGGCTCCTTCATGTCCAGCGTGAAGCGCAGCTTGTCCGCCCCGTCCAGCTTGAAGCGACGCGGCTGGGCCTGGATCATGCGGACCAGCCGCATCGGGTCCACCCGGGTCTCGCTGCCAAACTCCAGGCGGCCGCCGCTGGCGCCGGCGTCGATCTTGGTAATGCCCAACTTTTCCGCCTCCAGCTTCAGCGAGGTCACCGCGAACAGGTTCTTGGTCGGCTCCGGCAGCAGGCCGAAGCGGTCGATCATCTCGACCTGCAGCTCGTCCAGCTCGTCCTGCGCTTTCGCATTGCTGATGCGCTTGTAGAGCATCAAGCGGTTGTGCACGTCCGGCAGGTAGTCGTCCGGAATCAGCGCGCTCAGGCGCAGGTTGACGTCGGTGCCCAGCGCCAGCGGCTGGTCCAGGTTGGGGGTTTTGCCGGCGCGGATGGCCTTCACCGCCTGTTCCAGCATTTCCATGTAGAGCGTGAAGCCGACGGTATTGATGTTGCCGCTCTGCTCCTCGCCCAGCAGCTCGCCGGCGCCACGGATTTCCAGGTCCTGCGAGGCGAGGGCGAAGCCCGCCCCCAGTTCGCCGGCGGCGGCAATCGCTTCCAGGCGCTTTTCCGCATCACCGGTCATGGCCTTCACGTTCGGCGTCAGCAGGTAGGCATAGGCCTGGTGGTGGGAGCGGCCGACGCGCCCGCGCAGCTGGTGCAGCTGGGCCAGGCCGAGCTTGTCGGCGCGGTCCATGATGATGGTGTTGGCGGTGGGCACGTCGATGCCGGTCTCGACGATGGTGGTGCAGACCAGCACGTTGAACTGCTTGTGGTAGAACTGCTGCATCACCTGTTCCAGCTCGCGCTCGCGCATCTGGCCGTGGGCAATGCCGATGCGCGCCTCCGGCACCAGCGCCTGCAGCTCCTGCGCGCACTTCTCGATGGAATCCACCTCGTTGTGCAGGTAGTAGACCTGGCCGCCGCGCAGCAGCTCGCGCAGGATGGCTTCCTTGACCACGGCCGGATGCGATTCGCGCACAAACGTTTTCACCGCCAGGCGACGGGCCGGCGGCGTGGCGATGATGGACAGGTCGCGCATGCCGGCAAAGGCCATGTTGAGCGTGCGCGGGATGGGCGTCGCCGTCAGCGTCAGCATGTCCACCTCGGCGCGCATGTTCTTCAGCGCCTCCTTGTGGCGCACGCCGAAGCGGTGCTCCTCGTCCACGATGATGAGGCCGAGGTTGCGGAACTTCACGTCCTCGCCCAGCAGCTTGTGGGTGCCGATGATGATGTCGATCTTGCCTTCTTCCAGCTGCTTCAGCGCCGCCGTCTGCTCCTTCGCGCTCTTGAAGCGGGACAGCACCTCGATCTTCACCGGCCAGTCCGCAAAGCGGTCGCGGAAATTCTCGTAGTGCTGCTGCGCCAGCAGCGTGGTGGGCACCAGCACCGCCACCTGGTGGCCGTCCTGCACCGCGACAAAGGCGGCGCGCATCGCCACCTCGGTCTTGCCGAAGCCGACGTCGCCGCAGACCAGGCGGTCCATGGGACGGGCGCGGCGCAGGTCGGCAATGGTGGCGACGATGGCGGCGGCCTGGTCGGCGGTCTCCTCGAAGGGAAAGCCCGCGGCGAAGAGGGCGTAGTCGCTTTCGGCGAAGGTGAAGGCATGGCCCGGGCGCGCGGCCCGGCGGGCATAGATGTTGAGCAGCTCGGCGGCGGTGTCGCGCACCTGCTCGGCAGCCTTGCGCCGCGCCTTGCTCCATTGCTCGGTACCCAGGCGGTGCAGCGGCGCGTGCTCGTCGTCATTGCCGGCGTAGCGGGCAATCAGCTGCAGGCTGGACACCGGCACATAGAGCTTGGCGTTGTCGGCGTATTCCAGCAGCAGGAACTCCTGCACCTCGCCGTCAATGTCCAGTGTCACCAGCCCCTGGTAGCGGCCGACGCCATGGTCGATATGCACCACCGGCGCCCCCGGCTGCAGCTCGGAGAGGTTGCGGATGACCATCTCGCCGGACACGTCCTGGCTGGAGGCCTTGCGCCGGCGGCTCTGCATCACGCGCTGCCCGAGCAGCTGCGACTCGGTGATCACCGCCAGTGGCGGCTCGGTCAGCCACAGCCCCTGCTGCAGCGGCGCCACGGTGACGGCGGGCGCGGGATCGCTGCTGGTGAGGAAGTCCAGCCAGCCGGCGCTGGCGCGCGGCCTGATGCCGGCCTTGGCCAGCAGCTCCAGCAGGCTTTCGCGACGACCGGCGGTTTCCGCGCAGAACAGCAGGCGGGTGCCGGGGTGCTCGCGGACAAACCCCTCCAGGGCCGCCAGCGGCAGCTCCTGGCGGATATCCACCGGCAGCGCCGGCACCGGCTGGAAGGGCAGGTTGGCCTGGCCGACGCGCTCGTCCAGCGCGCCGCCCTGCCATTCGATGCGCGGGAAGCGTCCCAGCGCCTCGAACAGCTCGTTGTCGCGCAGGAACAGGCGCTCCGGCGGCAGCAGCGGTCGCGACTTGTCGTGGCGGCGATCCTCGTAGCGGTCGCGGATGTCCTGCCAGAAGTGCCCCACCTGCAGGCCGGCGCCGCTGTCCAGCAGCACCAGGGTGTTCTCCGGCAGGTAATCGAACAGGGTGCCAGGCGCCTCGAAGAACAGCGGCAGGTAGTACTCGATGCCGGAGGCGGCCAGCCCGTTGCTCACGTCCTGGTAGACAGGCGAGCGTTTGGGGTCACCGCTGAAGGCCTCGGCCCAGGCGTCCTTGAAGCGGCGGATGGCGGCCTTGTCGAGCGGGAACTCCTTGGCCGGCAGCAGTTCCAGGGCATCCACCGCCATGATGGTGCGCTGGGTCTCGGTGTCGAAGCTGCGCAGGGTCTCGATCTCGTCGTCAAAGAGTTCGATGCGCAGGGGGGCGTCGGTGCCCATGGGGAAAAGGTCGACCAGGCTGCCGCGCACGGCGAACTCGCCGTGCTCATAGACCGTGTCCACCGCCGTGTACCCGGCCGCCTCGAGCTGGCGGCGGAAGTCGGCGATATCCAGCTTCTGGCCCTTCTTCAGGGACAGCGAGCGGCCCCCCAGGTAACCGCGGGGGGCGATGCGGTGGGCGAGGGTGGTGACCGGCACCACCAGCAAGCCGCCCTTCAGGGTCGGCAGCCGGGCCAGGGTCTTGAGACGGGCCGAGACGATGTCCTGGTGCGGCGAGAAGGGGTCGTAGGGCAGGGTTTCCCAGTCGGCGAAGTGCAGCAGGGCCTGGTCCTCGCCGACAAAGAAGGCCAGCTCCTCCTCGAGGCGGGTGGCGGCCTGGGTGTCGGCGGTGATGACCATCACCACGCCGCCATGGCGTGCCGCCGTGGCGGCCAGTGTCAGGGCCAGTCCGCTGCCGGCCAGCTGCCCCCAGTGGCGACGATCGCCCGGCTTGCGCGGCAGGTCGGGCAAGGCGGGCAGGGTGGACAGCAGGGGCATGGGAAGTCCTCGGCGGAAAACGGCAAAAGCCACAACTGAAGTGGCGGCGCGATTTTAGCCCCTGCGGGGAAAAGCGCCAGCGGACAGTCGCTTCCATCCGTTCAGGGGGAGTGGAGATGACGAAAACTGTGCTTTTTTTCACATTTTTGTCTTTTTTTTAAGAGCGCATTCCGTCCATGCCTTGTTCAGTGCCGCCCGTCAGGAACGGCGGCATGAAAGGGCTTGGCATGCCCCGCCCGCTCTCCTAGGCTGAGAGCTAATAAGGAAGAGGTCCAATGAAGGACCCATATATCCGCCAAAGGCAGAGGTCCAGCGAAGGGCCCGCATCCGCCGAACCGCCATTTTTTGCGTCACACAGGGGCATTCATGTATTCCTTGCCAGGGCAGTCCATTGCCGACGCCACCACCGACGCCAGTTTCCCGGCCTCGATTCCCGAACTGCGCGCCGTGCTGGGTGGCAAGCCGATGGGCCTGCTGGACCTGCAACCCCGCCTTGAAGAAGCCTTCCAGGAGCATTACCAGCGCAAGGCTGCCTACCTGATCCGCTATTCCGTCTACGGCATCATGCTGCTTTACCTGGCGGTGGTGCTGCCTGTCACCCTGCTTGCCCCCGACCGCGGTGGCCTCAGCCAGTGGCTCGCGATCAGCGTGCTGCCTATCGGCATCATCCTGATGGCAATGTGGGCGCTGACCTTCCTGCGCGACCTGCCCCGCTTCATCGAGCCGCTGCTGGGGACGGCGGTATTCGCCGCCATTGCCACCACGGTCTACGGCGCCATGGTCATGGGCCACAGCTATTTCGGGCAGATCTGCGCCTACGAGACCATCTTCGTGATGGTCGTGAGCTTCTCGCTGCTGCGACTGCGCGCCCGCGTGGTAGGTGCCGGCGCCGTGGCCGGCTTCGGCCTGGCCACCATCACCTGCGTGCTGACCGGCGTGCAGCCCGACCTGCTCGACGCCATGCTGTATTTCCTGTTTCCGCTGACCGTGTGCGCGGTGGCCGGCCTCATGATGGAATACTCCGCCCGCCGCGATTACCTGCAGACCCTCTGCCATCGCCAGGAGAAGTATCAGCTCCTCTATGACATGGCTGCCATCGGCAACGAGAGCGCCGACGTGCACTCCATCCTCGAGCTCAGCCTGGCGCGCATCTGCTCCAACATGGGCTGGATCGCCGGCCACGCCGTGCTGGTGAAGCCGGCCAAGGGCGAGCGCACCGCGGTGCGCTTCATCAATCGCGAGGCCGACGCGCGCTGGCGCGAGCATCTCGAGACCGAGCCGCTGCCCACCATGGGCTCCACTCTCTTCCAGGACATCCTGCGCACCGGCGAGCCGGCCTGGAGCCTGCAGACCGTGCGCCTGCAAAGCATGCTCACCGATACCCAGGTCAGCGGCCTGGCGTTCCCGGTCATCGTGAACGACGAGCTGGTGGCCGTGCTGGAATTCCTGTCGGCCCGCCACGAGAAGCCGGATGACCACCTGCAGGCGCTGATGCAGCAGGTCTGCAACCAGGTGGCGCGCGTGTTCGAGCGCCGCCGCCAGCAGGAAGAGCTGCGCAAGCGCGCGCTCTACGACAACCTGACCGGCCTGCCCAACCGCAATTACCTGTTCGACCAGTTGCGTGCGGCCCTGTCCCGGGCCCAGCGCAATCCCGACTACCGTTTCTGCGTGCTGTTCATGGACCTGGACCGCTTCAAGTGGGTCAATGACTCCCTCGGCCACGTCAAGGGCGACCGCCTGCTGATCGAGTTCAGCGCCCGCCTGCAGCAGGAGTTTCGGCCCAATGACATGGTGGCGCGCCTGGGCGGGGACGAGTTCGCGGTGCTGGTGGACGACATTGCCGGCGAGGACGACGCCCTGCTCGCCGCCAGGCGCGTGCAGCAGCGCATGATCCTGCCGATGCGCCTGGACGGCCAGGAAATCAACGCCGGCGTCAGCATCGGCATCGTCATTTCCAGTACGGATTACACCGAGCCCGAGCAGCTGCTGCGCGACGCCGACACCGCCATGTACATGGCCAAGCACAGCGGGCGCGGCACCCAGGTGGTGTTCGCCCAGCACATGCGCGAGGAGGTGGTGGACCGCCTGCGCATGGTGGCCGAACTGCGTCGCGCCATTGAGGATGACCAGCTCCAGCTGCACTACCAGCCCATCGTATCGCTGGAGAGTGGTCGGGTGTCCGGCTTCGAGGCACTGGTGCGCTGGCCGCACCCGCAGCGCGGCATGATCTCCCCGGCCCAATTCATTCCCCTGGCCGAGGAAACCGGCCTCATCCTGCCGCTGACGCGCTGGGTGATGAACGAGGCCTGCCGCCAGCTGGGCCGGTGGCAGAAAGACAGGGCCGTGGGCGTCCCCCTCTCGGTGAGCGTGAACCTGGGTGCGCGCTACTTTGCCGAACCGGCCATGCCCGAGGAGGTGCATGCCCTGATCCGCAAGCATGACGTGCTCCCCGGCACCTTGCGTCTGGAGATTACCGAGACGCAAATCATCGAGAACGCCGAGCTGTGCATGCTGAATATCCAGCGCCTGGACGAGAACGAGGTGAGGGTTTATATCGATGACTTCGGCACCGGCTACTCGTCGCTGAACTACTTGGCCAACTTCAAGGTCAATGCGCTCAAGATCGACCGCTCCTTCATGGAAGGCCTGGAGTCGGGCGGCAAGGAAGCCATCGTGGTGCGCGCCATCGCTTCGCTCAGCCACCACCTGGGCCTTGACGTGATCGCCGAGGGCGTGGAAACCGACCTGCAGCTCTCCGCGCTGCGCCAGCTCGGCTGCCAGTATGTGCAGGGCTTCCTGGTGTCGCGCCCGGTCGAGGCGCTGAAGGCCGAATTGCTGATCGACAAGCTCGTGCTGGAACCGGGCCGGGAGCGCATCGCGCTGTTCGCCTGAGGCTGGCGGCTGTCGCTGTGCGCCGGCCTGCCTGTTGCGCAAGGCAAGGCAAGGCAAGGCAAGGCAAGGCAAGGCGGCGGCGGTCGAAGGCAGGGCGCGGCCGTCAACGTCCCTTGGCTGCGCCACTCGGTGGAATCATGGCGTGGCATTTTCTGCCCGCCCGGTCCTAAACCGGCTGGCATTTTGGCGGAGTGTCACGGTGGCCCGGCGTCACGCGAAGGGGCCAGCAGGCCATAGCGGGAGAGCAGGGCGCGTCCTCGCAAGGGAAGTCGGAGCGGCCCCTGGCAAGGCTTCAAGGCGCCCGAAGGCGCCCTGAATTAACGATGCTGTTTCCTGGCCAGGTCAATTTCCGCGCCCGGCCGGCGCGGGCCTTCCCGTTGCGGAGCCCTCTGCCCCGGGGAGGGGCCCATGGCGTTCGCTGACAGGGCAATCGACCATTTGTTTGTGGTGGCCGCTCACTCCTCGTCCATGACGAAGGTGATCAGCAGGTCCACGCTGTAGGTGGAGACGCGGCCATCGGTAATATCCAGCTTCATTTCCTTGACCCAGGCGCCCTTGACGCCGCGCAACGTGCGCGTGGCGCGTTCGATGGCGCAGTTGATGGCATCCTCGAAGCTGGTGGCGGAGGTGGCAATGACCTCGGTGACGCGGGCGATGCTGTGAACGGGCTTGTCGCTCATGATCGGGCTCCATGCGGTGAGGGGAACCTGATCAAGCCTAGCAGTCGCGTCGCGGCCGCCCCGGCTCCACCTGTTTGGATTTGTCAGGCTTGCGCCGCCTTCTTGTAGTGGCTGCGCTGATATTGACCTCAGACCACAGACCACAGACCACAGACCACTGACCACAGACCACAGACCACAGACCACAGACCACAGACCA
>JAZKHS010000022.1:0-9591 GCA_040385265.1 Pseudomonadota bacterium
ACAACGGCACCGTGACCCTGCAGGAAGACGGCACGCTCGTGTCCCTGGTGGCGGCTACTACCGCCAATGACGGCGACGACACCATCACCCTGGGCAGCGGTGATCTGGATGCCCTCCTGGGTGGCGGTGCGGACACGCTCTCCGCCCTCGTCGGCAACAGCAACCTGATCGGCGATGGCGGCGAGCTGCGGTACTACGGCTCCGGCCTGCTCGATACTGCCACCGCCGACAGCCTCGGCGGCGGCGACGACAGCGTCAGCCTGGGCAGCGGCACGGGCAACTCCGTGCTGCTGGGCGGCGTCGGCGCCGACAGCCTGCTGATGGCTGACGGCGACCACGTCATCAGCGGCGACAACGCCTTCGTCCACCTTGATACCGACGGCGCACTCCTGCGCGGCGTCTCCCTCGACGTGCTGGGCGACAGCGACACCCTCACCACCGGTACCGGGACCAATATCATCCTGGGCGGCGTGGGTGCGGACACCATCACCACCGGCGACGGCGACGACATTGTCATCGGCGACAATGGCGAAGTGCTCTTCACCGGCACGACCGGCAACCTGGTGCGTGAGCTCATCACGACCCAGGACACCGGTACGGGCGGCGATGACGTCATCGTGCTCGGCGACGGTGACAAGACCGTGCTGGCCGGCACCGGCGGCGACAGCGTCCGCGCTGGCGACGGCGTGCACGATGTCTTCGGCGACAACGGCGAGATCGTCTACAGCAACGGCATCGCCGTGTCCCTCGCGACGACCGACGGCAGCGATGTCGGCGCCTCCAGCGGTGGCAGCGACACCGTGGTGGTGGGCACCGGCGACGGCCGCCTGCTGGGCGGCCTCGGCAACGACCAGCTCAGCGCCGGCGACGGCGTCGACGTGATCCTGGGCGACCTGGGGCACATCACGCTGGATGCGGCCGGGCTGCTGCTCGAGATCGAAAGCCTGCCGACGCTGCAGGGCGGTGACGACGTCATCGCCAGCGGCAACGGCCGCGGCTGGATCATCGGCGGGGTCGGTGGCGACATCATCACCACCGGCAGCGCTGCGGATGGCGTCTTCGGCGACAACGGCGTCATGACCTTCAT
The DNA here is from genome assembly GCA_040385265.1 of Pseudomonadota bacterium. Taxonomy (GTDB): domain Bacteria; phylum Pseudomonadota; class Gammaproteobacteria; order Pseudomonadales; family Moraxellaceae; genus UBA2031. The sequence continues at coordinate 1,088 of JAZKHS010000022.1, forward strand.
CGGCGGCATCCTCCAGGTCGCCAGCAGCACCGATACCACGGCCGACACCACCGGCGCCGACAGCATCGACACCGGTGCCGGCGACGACTGGGTCATCGCCGGCTTCGGCGGCGACAGCGTCGCCAGCGGCGCGGGCAACGACCTCGTGCTGGCCGACGGCGGCCAGGTGGACTATGTCTCCCGCGACGGCATCGCCGCCAGCATCGACCTGGTCGAGAGCGGCGACCCGATGCTGGGCGGTGCGGACACCGTCCGTGCCGGCGACGGCAGCGATGTCGTCATCGGTGGCGCGGGTGCGGACTTCCTCGAAGGCGGCAGCGGCAACGACTTCGTCATCGGCGACGGTGGCCTGGTGCTGTTCACGGCCGGCCGCATGCAGCAGATGCAGACGCTGGATCCCTACACCGGCGGCGGCGATGACTGGATCGATGGCGGCGCCGGGCAGGACATCCTCTTCGGGGGTGAGGGCAACGACACCTTCGTGGCCAACTTCCTGGAGGATGCGGTCATTGGCGACTACGCCCGCTTCACGGCGGAGTCCAAGACCATGATCCGTTTCGGCAACGACCTCATCGGTACCTCGCAGCTGGGCGTCTATGCCTCCAGCGACCCCTTCCTCAAGGAAACGGCGTCGCTGGGCGGACGCGGCTACAACCCGATGATCGTCAGCGAGAGCCTGCTGGCGCGCCTGGTGCGCGAGAATGCCGAAGCCGACGGCCACCGCGTCTCCGGCATGACCGAGGAAGTCGAGCTGGCGGGTGTGCGGGATGTGGAAGTGGATCCCGCCACGTTGCAGGATGCCTTCGTCGAGATGGCGCCGCCGATGCCGGGCGGCGCCCCCGCGGCACTGCCGGGCACGCGCGCCGACATCACGCTGCCGGCGCCGGAATTCCCGGGCGAGGAAGCCGCTGATGCCGCCGCCGAAGCCGGTGAAATTTCCGACGCCGCCAGCGCCGCCGCCCTTGCCCTGGGCTGGGGCGTGGTGCGCCGCGGCACGAAGCAGCGCAAGAGCGTGCTGACATCGTGGGAAGCGTTTGAAGATGGACTGGGACGATGAAATTGGTCATCATCCCGGTCCTCTCAGTACATCAACCAAACCGTACAGGGGTATAAGAAAGTGACTGAAGCCAAGAAGCCGGTTCTCCCGAAGATCAAGTGGGACGACACCAACATGCGCAGCACCTACGCCAACGTCTGCAACGTGGCGAGCACGCGTGAAGAAATGACCCTGCTGTTCGGCACCAACCAGGCGTGGCACACCGGCCAGAAGGAAATGACCATCAACCTGTCCGACCGCATCGTGCTGAACCCGTATGCCGCCAAGCGCATGCTGCTGCTGCTGCAGAACGTGGTGAACACCTACGAGAAGCGCTTTGGCGAGCTCAAGGTCGACGGCGGTCACGCCCCCGAAACGCTGAACAGCTGATAGTCCGTGGTAGCGAAGGAGGACCGCGTCGCGCCTGCCGCGAACGACAGCGCGACGCTCTGGCAGCAACTGCTCGCCGCCAGTGACCTGTCCTCCTACGCGGGTGCCTGGCTTGCCCTGCAATGCCGGGCGCTCGCCCTCCCCGCAAGGGGAGCCGTCTTCCTGCCCGCGGTCGCCGAGCCTGGCACCGCGCCGGCACTGGCCCCCGTGGCCACTTTTCCCCTTCATGCCGACAACCCCGCCTGGCAGGACATTGCCGACAATGTCCTGGCGCAGGGCCGTGGCCTGGTGTCCGAGCCCGAGCTTGCCGGCGGGCGCAGCCTGACCGCGCTGGGTTTTCCCGTGCACCTGGAGGAGGGCGGCATTGCGGCCGTGGTGGTGGTCGAGGTCGAGGCTGCCGGCGGCGCCCAGGTTGCGCGTGCCATGGAGGCCTTGCGCTGGGGTGTGTCCGGTCTCGAGTTGATGTTCCTGCGCCAGGACCGCACCAGCGCCCACCAGTTGCTGGCCCGCAACAAGGTGGCCTTCGAGGTGATGGCCACGGCGCTGGCGGCGGCCGATTTCCATGCCAGCGTCCTCGCCACCGTGACGTCGCTGGCGTCCGCCCTTGGTTGTGATCGCGCCAGCTGGGGCGTGGTCAGCGGCCTCGAGGTCCATGTCGAGGCGCTGTCGCACAGTGCCCAGCACGCGCCCAAGATGGGGCAGGTGCGCGCCATGGTGGCCGGCATGGAAGATGCGCTGCATGCCACCGCCACCGTCGCGGAACTGTCCCGCGATACCCCCGGCCTGCGCGCGCTGGTGCAGGATTCCGGCCTCCCGCAGGTGCTGGCCGTGCCCGGTCACCTGGAGGGCGCCTACCGTGCCGTGCTCCTGCTGGAGCGTGACGGCGAGCCCTTCAGTCCGGACGAGCGGCAGACCGTCGAGGCCCTGGTGGCATTCCTGCTGCCAGTGCTGGAGACGCGCCGCCGCGCCGCCGTGCGCGGCCTCGAGCGATGGCGCCTGGGCCTGCGCGAGGGCTGGCGCGATTTCCTGGCGCCGGCCTCGACGCTGCGCCGCTATGTGGTGACGGGCCTGCTGGCCGTGCTGTTGCTGCTGGCCGTCATCCCCGTCCCCTGGCGCATCAGCAACGACATCGTGCTGGAAGGCGCCGAAAAGCGCGCCGTGGTGGCGCCCTTCGACGGCTTCCTCGCCAGCGCCCCGGTGCGCGCCGGTGACCTGGTGCAGCCCGGCCAGGCGCTGGCCGCGCTCGACGACCGCGACCTGCGCCTGGAGCAGCTCAAGTGGGTGGGCCAGCTCGCCCAGTACCAGGGCCAGTTCCAGCAGGCCCTCGGCGAGCACGACCGCGCCCGCGCCAACATCAGCCTGGCGCAGTCGCAGCAGGCCGACGCCGAGCTCAGCCTAGTGGCCACACGCCTGTCGCGCACGCAGATCACGGCGCCCATCGCCGGCCTCGTGCTCAGCGGCGATCTCAGCCAGCGCCTGGGCAGCCGCGTCAGCCAGGGCGAGGTGCTCTACGAGATCGCGCCGCTCTCCGACTATCGCGTCGTGCTCAAGGTCGACGAGCGTTACATCACCGACATCGCGCGCAAGCAGCGTGGCCGCCTGGTCCTGGCCTCGCTGCCCGACCAGGCCTTCGACTTCGAGGTGACGCGCCTGACCGCCATCGCGGTGGCGGAGGGCGGCATCAACTATTTCCGCGTCGAAGGCCGCCTGCTCAAGACCGACGCCGCCCTGCGTCCCGGCATGGAGGGCGTGGGCAAGGTAGTCGCCGGCTACCGGCCGCTGCTGTGGGTCTGGATGCAGCCGGTGGTGGACTGGATGCGCCTGTGGCTCTGGCGCTGGCTGCCCTGACGTGGCGAAGCCGACGTGAGCCAGCAACCCGATCTCTTCAGTCCCGAGTGGTACCGCATTGCCACCATGCGGCCCTTGCTGCGCCGCCAGGTGCAGGTGTCGCGCCAGCAGTTCCGCGGCGAGACCTGGATGGTGCTGCGCGAACCCGGCAGCAACCGCCTGTTCCGCCTGACCCTGCCGGCCTGGGAAATCGTTTCCCGCTTTGACGGCGAGCACGACCTCGACAGCTTGTGGAAGACCATGTGCGAGGTGCTGGGGGATGACGTTCCCTCCCAGGGCGAGGTGCTGCGCCTGGTGACCCAGCTGGCCGGCTCCGATCTCCTTGTGGCCGACCTGCCGCCGGATCTGGCCGAGCTGGGCGAACGCTCGCGGGACGTCGCCATCAAGCGCGTGGTGGGCTATTTCAAGTCGCCCCTGTCGCTGCGCTTTCCGCTGCTGGACCCGGACCGCTTCATCACCGCTACCTTGCCGCTGGGCAGTTGGCTGTTCTCGCGGCGCGGCTTCATGCTGTGGCTGGCCATCATTGCCCTGGCGCTGTTCCAGGTCGTCATGCACTGGGAGCCGCTCACCCTCAACATGCTGGACCAGATCCTCGCCACCGAGAACCTGGTGCTGCTCGGCCTGCTCTATCCCTTGCTCAAGCTCATCCACGAGCTGGGTCATGGCTGGGCCGTCAAGCGCTGGGGCGGAGAGGTGCGCGAGCTGGGCGTGATGTTCCTGATCTTCATTCCCACGCCCTATGTCGACGCCTCCCATGCCGCCTTCTTCAAGGACAAGCGCCAGCGCATGCTGGTCGGCTTCGCCGGCATGCAGGTGGAACTGCTGCTTGCGGCCTTCGCGACCTTTTTGTGGGTGTCGGTGGAGCCGGGCCTGGTGCGCGCCGTTGCCTATAATGTGATGATCATCGCCGGCGTGTCGGCCGTGATGTTCAACGGCAATCCGCTGCTGCGCTTCGACGCCTACCACATCCTCGCGGACTGGCTGGAGATGCCGGGCTTCGGCAATCGCGCCAACCAGTACATCGGCTACCTGCTGCAGTCGCGCCTGCTGAAGATGCCGGTGCCGAATCCCGCCGCCAGCGTGCGCGAGGGGCGCTGGCTCGGCTTTTATGCCATTGCCTCCTTTATCTACCGGCTCATCATCGCCTTCGGCATCGCTTTCGCCGTGGCGGGGCGCTTCTTTATCTTTGGCGTGCTGCTGGCCCTGCTGTCGCTGGCCAATTCCCTGGTGATGCCGGCCTGGCGTGTGCTGAAGACGGTGGCCACCGACCACCGCTTCACCCAGTCGCGTGGCTGGGCGGCAGTCTCGGCGGCCTGGTGCTGTTCGCGGTGTTCGTGCCCTTGCCCTCGTATACCGTCACCGAGGGCGTGGTGTGGGTGCCGGAGTCCGCGCGTCTCTATGCCGGCGCCGATGGCGTCATGGCCCGCATCAACCGGCGCAGCGGCGATACCGTGCGCGCGGGCGAAGTGCTCGCCCGCCTGGAGAATCCCGAGCTCGAAAGCAATGTGCAGGCCCTGGCTGCGCGGGTGCAGGAGCTGGACCTGCGTTACCGCGAGGCCGCGGCCACCAGCCGCAGTGAACTGCCCATCCTGGCCGAGGAATACCAGCGCGCTGCCGCCGAACTGGAAGACGGACAGCAACGCCTGGCCGGCCTCGATCTCGTGGCCGGGGAGGGCGGTCTGCTCGCCCTGGAAGAGCGCGACGGGCTCATGGGCCGCTTCCTGCCGCGCGGCTCGCTGGTCGGCTATGTGATCGCCGGGCGCGAAGTGCTGTTGCGCGTGGTGGTCAGCCAGGACGACATTGACCTGGTGCGGCAGCGCACGCAGCGGGTCGAAGTGCGCTTTGCCAGCGACCTTGGCACCGTGGTGCCGGTGCGCACCCTGCGCGAGGTGCCCGAGGCGCAGCGCCAGTTGCCCAGCGGCGCGCTCAGCCTGGAGGGCGGTGGCCGCCATGCGCTTGATCCGGCTGCAGGGCAGGAGCTGGCCAGCATCGAACCCTTGTTCCAGTTCGAGCTGCTGGCACCGGCGCGCAAGGACTGGCGCGTGGGCGAGCGAGTCCATGTCCGCTTTGTGCATGAGGCGGAGCCCCTGTGGGGTCGCCTGCGCCGCGATGTCCGTCGCGTCTTCCTGCGGAGGCTGGATGTCTGAGTCCCGCCTGCCTCCTGACCTCGTGGTGTGGTCGCGCGACGCCCGCATGCCGGCGGTGCCGGGGCGCGCCCCCGCAGGCCGGCACCAACCCCTGGGCGGCCTCGCCGGCGTTGACTGGCGCTTGCGCCACGGCCTGGCGCGCCGCGGTGAGGAAGCCTTCCTCGCCGCGGCCGGGGCCAGTTCTCCGGTGCCGGACAACGGTCCCGCGTCACGGCCCGGCGACCTGACGCTGGCCTGCGTCCGCCGCGCCTTGGCGGCGAGCCTGGCCGCGGCCGGGGAGGCGGCAGCCGGCGTCACGTCCAGCCAGGTGCTGGGATTGCTACGGGGTTGCTACCTGGTGTTGCCGGCCGCACGGCGACTGCCGGCGGTGGCGGTCGCCGCCGCCGTGGCGGCGCGCTGCGGGCTGGGCGTGCACCTGGCCTGTGCCGAGAAGGACGCGGTGGCGGCCATGCTGGAGGCGGTGCGCGCGGCGCTTGGCGAGGCCGCGCCTGCCACCGCGCTGGCGGAGTCCGCCCAGGACCGGCCGCTGGTGGCCGCTGTCGCGCCCGGCGTGCTGATCGGCACCGCCGCCGCCTTTGCCCACGCCTGGCTGCGCTGGGGCGGCGAGCGCGATGCGCTGGCGCGTGCCGCCGCCGTACTCGCCGGGGATGGCGGCGCCGTCTTTTCCTTTGCGCCGCTGCTGCTCACCGCGGATGGCGAGCAGGTGCTGCTCGACATGGTGCGGCACCCGCTGCAGCTCACCAGTGACCGTCCCGAGGACGCGTCCCGGTTCATGCTGCAGTTGGCCGGGCTGCTGGCGACCTGGGACGCCGGCGAGGCGGCCGGTGAGGCCTTGACGCCGGCCGGCGAGGCGGCACTGGCAGCGGCGGCGCGGTGTCACGGCGGCCTCTGGGCGGTGCCGACCCTGCGTCGTGGCTATGCCCAGGCGTTGCTGCGCGCCCGGGCCTGCGTCCCCGAGCAGGATTTCGTGATGGACAACGGTCGCCTGCGCTGGCTCATCGACCCGGGGGCCAAGGTGGCGGAGCCGGCGGAGGTGCCCGCGCTGGAACTGGCGCTGCGCTGCCTGCAGGGGCAGCCACCGGTGCAGCGCGTGCGCCGGCGCGCCTGGTTCACCGATTTCTTTGCCGGGTATGCCCGCCTTGGCGCCGCCGGCGAGAACCTGGCGGGTGAGGCGGCGGACCTGTGGTGGCTGCACGGGCTGCCGGTACTCGGCAACGGCCCGCGCCCGCTGCGCGTGGAGTGGTCGCCGTATACGCTGGCGGCGCTGGCCGCCGATCCGGAGGTGCCGGTCGGCCTGGGTTCGCGTCGCCTGGCGGGTTTGCCCGGCCTGCCACCGGAGGCGCCCTGCCTGGACAGTCGTGAGGGGCAGCGCGCGCTGGCCACGGCCATCGGGGAGGGCCGGCGCGTGCAGGTCCTGGGCGTGGTAGCCGCGCCACGACAGCTTCCGTCCGGGGTTTCCAGTATCATCCTCGCCGCGGACGACCCGACCGTGCCGCCTCTGTGGGCCGCGCTGGCGCGTCGCCTGCTGCGTCTTGGCGGCCCTGGCCGCCTTCTGGCGCGGGGCCTCGGCGCCTGGGTGCTGGCCCGTGCCGGCACCGAGCGCGAAGCCCTGCGCCAGGCGCTGGTCCTGCGCGGCCAGCAGGAACGTCGTACCTATGCGTTCAGTTCGCCTGCCTCCAGCAGCCAGGCATCCACAGGAGAGGCTGGTAAAGCCTGACATGCGCCAATCATTCGTCTTCACGCTGGCCTCCGGCCTTGCACTCGCTGCCACCGCCGCCATGGCACAACCGCCCGCGCCCGGCCTGGCGCCGCGGACCACGCTGCCGGCGGCGGCAGTCCCGCGCCGCCCCGCAGCCGTGGCCGCGACCTTGCCCGCGACCGCGACCGCGCCCCGTGCCGGCGCCGGGGATATCGGCTGGAGCTGCCTGCTCGAGCCCAGCAACCGCGTCGATGTCGCCAGCGAAGTGCCGGGCGTGCTCGATGCCGTGCTGGTCGAACGCGGCGCCGCCGTGCGTCGTGGCGGCACGCTCGCACGGCTGCGCTCCAGCGTGGAGGAGGCCGCGGTCACCCTGGCGCGCGCCAAGGCCGATTTCGGTGGACGCAAGAGCTCGCGCAACAACGAGCTGGCTGCCGAGGAAATGATCTCCACCCACGAGAAGGATGAGTTCGAGACCGAGGCGGCCATCGCCCGGCTCGAGTTGCGCGAGGCGGAAGAGCGCCTGCGCATGCGCCAGATCCTGAGTCCGGTCGACGGCATCGTGGTGCAGCGCCACAAGTCCGCCGGCGAATACGTGGGAGACGAGCCCGTGTTCACGCTGGTGCGTGTCGACCCGCTGTATGTGGAAGTCGTGGTGCCGGCCTCGCGCTACGGTTCCATCCGCAAGGGCATGATCGCCACCGTGCGCCCGGAAAAGCCGGTGGGCGGCGCCTACAAGGCCAGGGTCAGCATCGTCGATCCCGTGGTCGATGCCGCCAGCGGCACCTTCGGGGTGCGCCTGACCCTGCCCAATCCCAACAATGCCCTGCCGGCCGGCCTGAAGTGTTCGGTCAATTTCGAGTAATGCCATGCGAGAACTGAAACGGATAGCCCCCATCGCCCTGGCCCTGTTGTCGCTCGCGGCTTGCGAGCGCGCGCCGGAACCGCCGCCGCCTGCCCCGAAAACCGAAGCCGCCATGCTGCCGCCCCCGCCGGTGGAGGTGTCGGTTCCCCTGCCGGCGGCGGAGGTGAAGTCGGCGCCGGCAGCTCCGGCCCGCAAGCCCCGCATCGCGGCCCCTGCCGTGGCGCCGCTGCCCAAGGGCTTCGTGCGCCTGGCCGGCGGCGATGTGGCCGGTGCCGATGGCCAGGTGCGGCATGTCGGCAGCTTTGCGATTGCGCGCGAGCCGGTCAGCAATGCGCAGTTGCGCGAATGGGCCGAGTCCGACGGCGGGCGGCGCCTGCCGCAGCTGACCGGCGCCAGCGATGCCGCCGTCGCCTCCGACCTGGACTGGCTGGCAGCGGATGCCTACGCGCGCTGGCTGTCGGCCCGCGAGCAGCGCCACTACCGCCTGCCCAGCGAGTTGCAGTGGCGACGCGCGGCCCAGAG
>JAZKHS010000023.1:0-12689 GCA_040385265.1 Pseudomonadota bacterium
AAGGCGAAAGGCATGGCAGGGTTCCTGGCGAATCCGCAAAGGCGCTAGCGTCCGCGCCGGGCGACCTGCTGTCAACGCGGTACCGGCGCCTGGCGCAGGAACTGCCAGCTCATCCACAACGGCGGCAGCAACATAATCCCGTTGGCCAGATAAGGCAGGTGCGGATGCAGCTGGTAGAGGCCGGTGCCCAGCACCGGGCCGATGATGGAGCCCAGCGCCGGTACCGCCGAGGTAAGGCCGGCCAGCGCGCCCTGCTCTTCCGGCGTCACCGCCAGCGAGGCCATGGCCAGGCAGGCCGGATAGGCGAGGCCCATGCCCAGGCCGCAAAGCCCGACGCCCAGGTAGAGCAGCGGCAGCGATCCCGCCACGCCCAGCACCAGCGAGCCCGCCAGCAGCGACAGCAGCCCCCAGAAGCTGAGCCGGGCCGCTGGCCAGCCCAGTCGCTGCACCAGCAAGCCCTGCGCCAGCAGCGCCGCCGCAGCGGAGAGCATGAGGGCCAGGCCCACCTGCCGCGCCGCTTCCTGACTGCTCAGATGGAGGATGTCCTGGAAGTAGAACGCCAGCGTCTGCTGCACGACCGAGAACGCCACCAGCATCAGCACCGACACCAGCAGTACGCGTCGATAGCGCGGATCGGTGAAGGCGAGCGACGGCGACGGCCGCGCCATGCCGCGGGCATCGTGGCGTGGCGACTCCGGCAGGCGCAGCAGGATGAGCAGCAGGCAGAGAGCGGTGATGGCGGCGGCAAAATACAAGGGCGCCAGCAGGCTGATGGCCGCCAGCAAACCGCCTACTGCCGGGCCGATGATGGTACCGGTGCTGTTGGCCGCGCCCAGGCGCGCAAGCCCCGCGGTGCGCGTCTCGGCGCTGGTGATGTCGCTGATGTAGGCGTTGGCGCCCGGCATGGTGCCCGCCATCACCAGCGACTGCAGGCAGCGCGCGACGATGAGGAAGCCCCAGAGCAGCAAGCCCTGCAAGGCGCCCTGCATGCCCAGGTAGAAGCCCCCGGCGAACACCAGGGTCCCTGCGGTGTAGCCCGCGAGGCCGATCAGCATGACACGGCGACGGCCAAGGTCGTCGCTGCGCCGCCCCCAGAACCGCGCCGACCACGCATACACCACCGATGACAGGGTGATGATGACGCCGACCTGCAATTCCGCGAGGCCGACCTCGCGCCCGAGCAGTGGCAGCAAGGTAAAGACCAGGGTCTGGCCCATGGCCATGGACATCACGGCCAGGAACAGCAGGGGAACGGGACGGACCGTGGAGGCAGCGGGCATGGACAGGCCGGAGGGACGCGGGAAAGCCCCATGCTAGCCGCAGCGGCGCCCAGGCAACAGGCTTGCCGGCACGCGCCCAGGCTCGCCAGCGCAACTACCTTGAGAATTACCTTGAGAAGAGAATAGAAATCCCCCGGAAACGGCAAGAGGCAAAAGGCGGCGCGACAGGCACCCCGCGTCGCCTTTTGCCGGCTCCCGGCGACAGCCGCCGGTCAGCGGCTCTGCTTGTCCTGCTGGCCCTGCTGCTGTCCGCCCTGCTGGCGCTGCTTGTCCTGCTGCTGGGACTGTTGCCCCTGCTGCCGGTCCTGCTGCCCCTGCTGGCCCTGTTGACGCTGTTGGCCGCCCTGCTGGCCGCCCTGTTGGTTACCTTGCTGCTGTGCCATGGCACACCTCCGGTGTTGAGGTCACGAAAACACACTCCGCTGCGATGCAACGGACTTTTCAGATTAGTTCACGGTTTGTGCTGCAGGGAATGAATTACAAGTCGCTACAAGTACCTAAAACAGTTGCAACATCCGGGGCAGCCGCCACCCTGATGCCCGATGCCCGATGCCCGATGCCCGATGCCCGATGCCCGATGCCTGAGGCGGCGGGCGAGTCTCACCCGACCTGCCGGAACACGACCCGGACGCTCCTGCCTCCTGTGGCCCGACCCACCGCCAGGCCCGCAGGCGTGGACGTTGCACCGGCACTGGCGAGCCCCGGTCGGGCGGGCAGCCCGCCCCCCGGTCCGGGCATTTCGTGGCAGCCCTTGCCACATGCGGTATAAGCCATCAGTACCGCCAGCGTCTGCCGCCCTTGCCGACAGCGCCGGCCCCGCCCCTGCGAGGTTCCCGTGCCCGTTCGTCATGCCCGCTTCCTGTCGTTCCTTTTCGTCGCGCTGATTTTCCTGGCCGTGATCCGCCTGGGGTTGTTCGTGCCGCTGCTGACCGGCCTCGTGGTCTATGCCGCGGTCCTGCGTCTGGCGCCGCGCCTGGTACCGGCCGGCGCCATGCTCAGCCACCGCGAGAAATGGCTGTCGGTGGCCTTGATCGCCGGCGTGGTGGTCGGTCTTTTCATTGCCGCCGGCCTCGGCCTGCACCTCTTCCTGCGCAATGGCGGCGGCGTGCACGACCTGCTGCAGAGAATCGGCGAGATCGTGGAATCCGCCAGCGCCTACCTGCCAGCCTGGCTGGTGAAGGCGCTGCCGCAGCAGGAAAGCCTGCTGCCCGCCATCGGCGCCTGGCTCAAGGCGCATGCCGCGGAAATCGGCACTTTCGGGCTCGGCGCGGTCAAGATGCTGGGCTATGTGCTGCTCGGCATGTTGCTCGGCAGCATGGTGGCAATCCACGAGGTCGCCGACGAGAAGGCCTGGGGCGTGGTGTCCACCCGCCTGCTGGCCCAGATCGGCCGCCTGCGCGACTCGCTGTGGCAGGTGGCCGCCGCCCAGCTCAAGATCTCCAGCGTGAACACGGTGCTGACCGCGCTCTACCTGGCCGTCGCCCTGCCCCTCTTCGACATCCACCTGCCGCTGACCAAGACCCTGATCGTGGTCACCTTCCTGCTCGGGCTGCTGCCCATCGTGGGCAACCTGCTCTCCAATACCGCCATCACCGTGATCAGCCTGAGCGTGTCCTTCGAAGTCGCGGTCGCCTCGCTGGTCTTCCTGATCACCGTGCACAAGCTGGAGTACTTCGTGAACGCGCGCATCGTCGGCAGCCGCATCAATGCCCGCGCCTGGGAGCTGCTGCTGTGGATGCTGCTCATGGAGCGCCTGTTCGGCGCTGCCGGCGTGGTGGCGGCGCCGATTTTCTACGCCTGGCTGAAGGCCGAGTGGCTAGAATGGGATGCGCCGCCAGTCGCGGAAGTGGAGTCCCCCGCCGGCCAGGCATAGGGTCCCCCAAGCTCGCGAACCTGCCTGCGTCCCCGCCAGCCCTGCCGCCACGGACGCCACGGACGCCACGGACGCCACGGACGCCACGGACGCCGGGAAGGCGCCTCAACCATAGCCCGGGCACAAGAGCAATCATGTAGCATCCGCGCCCGATGCGGGGGCGCAGGATTACTTCGACCCGGGCCGGTGCACGGTCGCCACGAAATCACTACAGCTCCGCCGCAAGGATTGAATTGCCCCCGCCGGCGTCAGGCCCGCAAAGTCAGACTCGACGCCTGGTGTGCCGGCACACGGTCGTGTTGTGCACCGCTTTGCAGGCATCGGGAGACTGCGCATGGAAGAGTCAGAATCCCGTCCGGCTGCCCTGCTCGCCCTGTCCCGTCTGTGGCAACCGCCATGCGCTCCACGCTAGCGCGAGCGGCGCGGCCCTTGCTCCTGCTGCTTTGCCTTTGCCTGCTGGCCGGCTGTGCCACCTCACCCCTGCGCGGCAGCGAGCGCCGGCAACTCGCCGGCAAGACCGTGGTGGTGACCGGCGCCTCCAGCGGCATCGGGCGCGGTGTCGCGCTGGCGCTGGGCCGCGTCCACGCCAATGTGGTGCTGGCCGCTCGCGGCACCGCAGGCCTGCAGTCGGTGGCGGCGCAGATCGAGGCGGCGGGCGGCACCGCCCTGGTGGTGACGACCGACGTCAGCTGGCCCGGCGACGTCGAGCGCCTGGCCCGCGCCGCCCTGCTGCGCTTCGGCCGTATCGACGTCTGGATCAACAATGCCGGCGTCGGCCTGATCGGCCGCTTCGAGGACATCCCGGTGCAGCACCAGGCACGCGTCATCGACGTCAATCTCAAGGGTGTCATCTACGGCAGCCATGTGGCACTGGCGCAGTTCCGGCAGCAGGGCCGCGGCACCCTCGTCAACGTGGGGTCAGTGGAAAGCGAAGTGCCGCTGGCCTACCAGGCCAGCTATGCGGCCTCCAAGCATGCCGTGCTCGCGCTTGGACGCGCGCTCAACGAGGAACTGCGCCTGGCCGGGCAGAGGCAGACTGCCGTGGCCACCGTGATGCCCTTCGGCACCGACACGCCGTTGTACAGCCACATCGCCAACTTCAGCGGCCACACCCCGCGCTCCCTGCTGCTGGACGATCCACAGAAAGTGGTGAACGTCATCCTCCACGCCGCCCTGCATCCGCGCGAGGAAATGCCGGTGGGCTGGAAGGGCAAGCTGAGCTATCACGCGCACCGCCTGTTTGACGACCTGACCGAGTGGCTGGCGGCCACGCTCTATCACCACCAGCAGATGGAGCGGGCGCCGGCGACTCCCGCCACTACCGGCAATCTGTACTCGCCCTCTCCGGGCACCGGTGCGGTGAAGGGTGACACCCGTGCGCGTATCCGCCGGGAGGAAGAGGCACGGGCACAGCCGATGCCACGCTAGGGCCAGCGCTGTCGCGGCGGGCAGGCAGGCAAATACGGTCCGGCTCTCACCGAGCCGCCAAGCGCACCATTGGGATTGGGATTGGGATTGGGATTGGCATTGGCATTGGCATTGGCAGTGGCAGTGGCAGTGGCAGTGGCAGTGGCAGTGGCGGAGTCTGAGCCTGAGTCTGAGTGGGTAGACAGGTGCTTGCGCGAGAAACGCTAGCCGACCGTTGCCTGGGCAAGCGCAATCCGGCCCAGCTGCACCAGATGATTACCGCACTCCTCGACCAGGTTGCATAACAAATCGCGCTCTGCCTGCTGCAGCGCGCCGCCCTGACGGCGCAGGATGCCCATGGCGCCCCGGATGGCCGCGCCCGCGGCTTCGGCATAGCGCTCCAGCGAGGCAATGGCGGCCGGCGCTTCCCGCGCCAGCGCGGCCCGCGCCACGGCGCAGTCCGCCAGCCGGGCCAGGTCCAGCAACGTGGCCTGATCCTGTGCATTCCAGGCGCGCGGACGACTGTCGATGGCGCACAGCGAACCCAGCGCCTCGCCCTGCGGGGAATGAACGGGCACCCCGGCATAGGCAATGACGCCCAGGTCGCGAATGGCCAGGTTATGGCGCAGCAGGTGGTGCTCGCGTGCATCGTCGACCGCCACCGGCGAATCGCCGGCGACTACCCACTGGCAAAAGGAATGTGTCAGCGGCGTCTGGCGCTTGCGCGCCCAGGGATCCGCCAGGCCGACCTGGCTCTTGAAGAACTGTCGCTCCTCGTCCACCAGGCTGAGCAGCGCCGTGGGTGTGCTCAGCAGATGGGCCACGAGCCGGGTGACACGCTCGAATGCTTCCTCGGGGGGCGAATCCAGCAGGCCGGTCGCCGCCAGCGCCGCCAGGCGCCGCGGCTGGCCCAGAAGCGCCATCGGAGCGGTCGGAGGCAGCACCGGCGTCGCCGCCACCTTCTGCAGCGCCGCAAATACCGCCTCGTCGTCGAATAGATCTTCGAGATGATCCTGCGCCCCGGCCGTCAGCAAGGACTGGAGCCGGGCGTCGGTACAGGAGCCGACCAGCAGCACCGGCCGCGTCGCCGAATGCAGCGAGGCGCGCAGTCCCTGGAGCACCGCCAGGCTGCCGTCGGCAGCCAGCCGGGTATCCAGCACCACGACCTGCGGGTCCAGACGCTGCGCCAGGGCCAGCGCGTGCACCGCATCGCCGGCCGTGGTCACGTCCCCTCCGTGTTGCCGGATGATCCTGGACAGCGCCAGCAGCGCCTTGGTGTCGCGTCCCGCCAGCAGGACCTTCAACTGCTCGGCCATTGCCCTCGCGCCTGTGTGATCGGTCAGACGCCGATTATTGGCTACCGCGGCCGACTCGTCATACCGCTTTAGCGCAGGGCCGGCCGTAATCTCCTGGCCCGCTCAGGCGGCCCTGGCCGCCGTCACGCCCTCCGCCTTGTAAGGCTCACCGCCGCCCGGCAGCGAGTAGCGCAGGATCTTCCACACGGTGGTGCCGAATTGCCGCGTCATCGAGGCCGTGTTGTAGGGCAGGCCGTAGCGCGCCGCCATCGCGCGCACGCGCGGCGCCACTTCCGGATAGCGGTTGCTGCACATGTCCGGGAAAAGATGGTGCTCGATCTGGTGCGAGAGGTTGCCGGAGAGGATATGGAAGAGCTTGCCGCCCCCGATGTTGGCGGAGCCCAGCATCTGGCGGATGTACCAGTGGGCACGGGTCTCGCCATCCACCTGCTCCGGCGTGAACATATGGACGCCTTCCGGAAAGTGGCCGCAGAAAATGATCATGAAGGCCCAGATATTGCGCACGATGTTGGCCAGGGCATTGGCGCCCGCCACCAGGCCGAAGACCAGCCAGGGCGAGAGCGGCACGTAGAGGGACACCGGCCAGGCCACCAGCAGGGCTGCCAGCGGCCACATGATGTAATCCTTCAGCATCTGCCGGCGCATCTTGCGCCAGATGTGCTGCATCATGGGCTTGACGTCTGCCCAGGTCTTGCGCTTCTCGACGTAGTCGATGAGGCACTGCTCGTGCAAGGCCACGCCCTCTTCAAAGAAGAGCATGAGCAGGAAGGCATAAATGGGCTGCGGCAGGTATTTCCACTTCCACTCCTGCAGCGGCGTGATGCGCAGGATGCCATAGCCGACATCCAGGTCTTTCTCCAGCACATTGGTCCAGGTGTGGTGCACCACGTTGTGCGAATGCATCCAGCGGTCGGAGGGGCTCATATTGTCCCACTCCCAGGTATTGGACTGGATGGCGGGGTCCTTCATCCAGTCCCACTGCGCATGCAGCACGTTGTGGGCGATCTCCATGTTCTCCAGGATCTTGGCGACGCCAAGCGTCAGCACGCCCAGGCCCATGAGGACGAGTACGCTCATCCAGCTGGCCAGTACATGACCCAAGGCCGGCAGGCAGAACAGGCCGGCATAGATCAGCACGCGTCCGGAAAGCGCCATGCTGCGCTGGGTCTTGATCAGGCGCAGGATATAGCGGCGGTCGCGGTCGCCACGGGAATCCATGACCTCGTCACGGATGGCGTCCATCTCGCGGCCAAACTCTTCAATCTGCTGGGGGGTGAGGGACACGGGGAAAGGGCTGGCGCTCATGGCGGTTTCCTTGTTTTGTTCACTGCTGGATCAGGTGCATTTGTTGCCGGCCCACAGGCCAGGCAGGGACATTTTCAGCAACGATTACAGATTCAACGTGGTGTCGCTGGCAGCGCCGGATCGTCGGCACCGCCAGCGACAATTACAGGTCCAGCTCGCAATCACCGGCGGCGGCGCAGATGCAGGGCTGCACGATGCTACCCGCCTCGTTGCGCACCTCGCCGGTACGCAGGTCGCGCACGCAGCCGGACAGCAGCGTCGTGTCGCAGGCATGGCAGATGCCCATGCGACAGCCATGGGCCGGGTTGAGCCCGGCGTCTTCCGCCACGCGCAACAGGCTGGTGACCGAATCGGCCTGCACCGTCACCGCGCTGCGGGCAAAGGCGACCGCGCCGCCCACGGCATCGGCGGGGACTTCGGCAAAGGCGGCACGGAAGCGCTCCACCTGCAGCCGGCGCGCCAGCCCGCTCTCGCCCCACAGAGTCTCCACCGCCGCCAGCAGCCCCTGCGGGCCACAGGCATAGCAGTCGCGTTCGCGCCAGTCCGGGCACAGCCGCTCCAGCTGCAGCTGATTGAAGTGCTGCTTGATGCGTTGCTCCTCGCCGAGGGCGCGGGTGTAGACCGGCAGGAAACGGTAGCGCGGGTGCTTTGCGGCCAGCTCCTGCAGCTCCTTGCCAAAGATGGTGTCGAATTCGTGCGGTGCGTAATGGATGTGCACGGTATCGGGCAGGCGCTCCTGCGCGACCAGGCTCTGCAGCATGGAGCGCGCCGGCGTGATGCCGCTGCCGGCGGAAATCAGCAGCGGCCGCACGGGCTGGGCATCGGGCAGGTAGAAGTCGCCCTGGGGCAGGCCGATGGGCAGGTAGTCGCCGGGCTTGAGATCCCGCACCAGGTGCCGGGAAATGCGGCCGCCCTCCACCACCTTCACGGTGATGGTGAAGCAGCCATCGGCACGCTCCGGGGGCGAGGAGATGGTGTAGGTGCGGGTGTAGTGCTGGCCCTGCACCGGGATGCCCACGCGTACATGCTGGCCGGCGCGGTGACCGCGCCAGTTCAGGCCGGGCTTGAGGGTGATGGTGCGGGCGTCGCGGGTCTCGTCCCAGACCGCGACCACGCGCGCCTGCAGCAGGTGCGTGGACCACAGCGGGTTGACCAGCTCCACATAGTGCGAGGTGCGCAGGGGATAGGAGAAAAGATCGGTGATACGGGTCACGGCGGAGAGCAGCGAGCCCTGCGTCCGGGGCTGCGCACGAGCGGCGTCGGTCACGGTGGTCTGCCTTGTCCTGCTCTGCAGGAAGCATGTTGTTTTTATGGGATGCAACGACTCCGGCAGCGCGCGGGCGCCACCGCCGGCGGGTGACTCCAATCGATTCAGCCACCGGTCCCAAAGCGTATCGCGGAAATTCCTCCGGGCGGAGGACATTGGCGATAAATTGCAGGCACGATCGTACCCGAATCCAGCCCGGCGCCGGACGGCCCCCTTGCGTGCCCGGCGGCCCCGCCGAGGGATTGGCAAAAGCCCGTCAGTTAGGTACTTCTACCTACTTGAAGGTAGGTCCGAGAGGAGTGCAGATGAGTTCCGACAAGACATGGCGCCAGCGGCTGGCCTCCGTGCTCGAATGGTCCCCGGTCGACAAGGGCCAGATGATGCTGATGATCCTGATCCCGATCCTGTGCCAGTACCAGCTGTGGGCGCTCTACGTGCTGCAGCGCGAGGACCGCGAGCACCTTATCGACGTCGCCACCCTGCGCACCCTGATATGGCACGAAGCCATCATGCTGGGCATGGCCTTCGGCATGGTCCTGCTCGGACTCTGGTGGCGGCGGCGGAGTCCCGACAGCCTCTGGTTCCAGCATCTGGCGGCGCAGTTCTACGCCGTCGTACTCTGCTACCTGGGCTATCACATCGGCCTGAACGAGCTCAGCACCGGCATCGTGCTGCTCGGCGCGCCGCTGTTCGGCTTCATCGTGCTGGAACGCGCGGTGGTCTGGCTGGGCACCGCCACCGGGCTTGCGCTGACCGTGGTGCTGAACTATGCCTCCGCGCTCGGCCACATCCCCTATGCCCCGGTGATGCTGCCTGCCGTGGATGCCGCCGGCCAGCTCTTTCATCTGCACAGCATACTCATCTTCGCTGCGCCCCACTTCATCTTCATCCTGCTGCTGGCGGACCAGACCCTGAACTGGTGGCGGCATCGCGAGGACACCATCCGCGTGCTCTCGCGCACCGACACCCTCACCGGGCTTACCAACCGCATGGCCATCCTGGAAATGCTGGAAAAAGAAGTGGCGCGCACCCTGCGCCATGGCCCGCCCCTGGCCGTGGTCATCCTCGACCTGGACCATTTCAAGCGCATCAACGACACCTGGGGCCACCCCACCGGCGACCGCGTGCTGAAGGAGGCCGCGCGCGTGCTGAGCGCCAGTGTGCGCAAGACCGATGTGGTGGGACGCTATGGCGGCGAGGAATTCATGATCGTGCTGCCGGACACCACCCTGGCCGGCGCCATCGTGCTGATCGAGCGCTGCCGCGCCCAACTGGCTGACACCGTCATCACCGCCGATACCGGCGAGCGTGTGCACATCAGTGCAAGCTTCGGTCTGGTCGACAACGAGAAAGACATGGGGATGCCCGTGGAAACCCTCATCAAGGCCGCGGACGAGGCGCTCTACCGCGCCAAGCACGGCGGCCGCAACCAGGTCGTGGTCGGCGAGCCGGCGTCGAAGCCGGCCTGACGCCAGGCCATCGCAGCCCGTCCCGGCAGGCGCCGGGACGCCAGGATCAGCGCGCCGTCAGCTGGCTCAGCACATAGCCCTGCCGCGGGAAGTGCACATGCACCAGGCCGAGCCGGGCATCTTCGCGCGCCACGATCCAGCGCGTGGGCGTGGCCCCTGCCAGCACGCCGGCGGTCGGCACCTGCCCGTAGTCAGAGGGGGCGACCGAGACCCGCTGCCCCACCAGCACATCCGAGCGGAATTCCGCGGCAATCGCCCGCGGCGTGGCCGCGCGGGCAAGGGCCAGCGCCGCCTCGATGGACAGGGGCACGGGACGGCCCTCGCCGAAGGCCCGCATGCGGTCCATCCAGGCATTGAGCCGGGGCAGGTCGCGCAGCATGCGGGATTCCGCCAGCTCGCGAATCATCCACAGGCTGTGATAGGTGGAGAAGTCGGCATGGTTGGGGGTCGGACCGAACAGGAAGTCCTGCACCAGCATTGCCTCCACGCCGGCGGCATGGGCCAGCGCCGCCGGGCGCGCCTCGCGCAGGCCGACAATGGGCGCGGTCGCCGTGCGCCCCAGGTTGATACGGTCCCAGGCAAAGCGCAGCAGGTCGGTCACCGACATCGATTCCCAGGCCTTGCGGCGCAGCGTGCGGTTGCCGGCGGCCAGCACGCAGGCGAAGAAGACGTCGAGGTCGACGCGAGCCACGTAGGCCTGCGCCTCGGCGCTGCAGTTGGCCAGGGCCAGTGCCGGCTTGCCGGCGCGCGCGGCGATCTCCTCGGCAATGATGCGGGAATCGCAAAATACGTCGGCCCCGTCCTGGGCCACCGGCACCTTGCGGTAGCCGCCGGCCAACGCCGCCAGATGCGGACGCGGCGGGCTTTCGCGGACACTGACCGACTGCCAGGGCAGGTCGGCATAGCCCAGCAGGCTGCGGATCTTCTGCGAGAAGGGCGACATGGGGTAGTGATGCAGGATGAGGTCGGTCATGGTGGCGTCGGGCTCTGCGGTCAGGGTTGACGGTCAGGGCCGACACGATAATGCAATTTAGCGGCGCGGAGGATTGTTCCGACGACTAGCCCTGCCCACGTCCACCCCTCCTTCTGCGCAGAAGGGGCGGCGTCCCGACGCCCACCGCTACCCCCTCATGCACGGAGCGCCGGGCCGGCCCGCGCCAAAGGGCTAGAGTTCAGAGTATCCCTGAAGGCTGCCGAGCGGCGGGCTCCGCGCCGTGGCACGAGACCGGGCGTGCCGCCTCCAGCTCGTCGCCAGCCCCCCCTGCACAGAAACGGAGGCGCACCGCGATGAGGAAAACCCTGATCCGCGTGGTGGCGCTGTTCGCCAGCATGGCCCTGCTGATCGCCGGCAATGGCCTGCTCAGCACATTGCTGTCGGTGCGCCTGGAGCTGGAGGCGTTTTCCACCGCCAGTACCGCCGTCGTGCTGTCCATCTATTCGCTGGGCTTCATTGCCGGCAGTCTCTGGCTCGACCGCGTCATCCACCGCGTCGGGCATATCCGCTCCTTTGCCGCCTTTGCCGCGCTCTACTCCGCCTGCATCCTGGCCTTCCCGCTGCACGTCTCGGTGACCAGCTGGATTGTCCTGCGCGTGCTCACCGGCTTCTGCATCGCCGGTCTCACCCTGGTCATGGAAAGCTGGCTGAACGGACGCGCCACCGTGGAGAACCGCGGCCGGCTGCTGGCGACCTACATGGTGGTGTTCTTTCTCGCGGCCGCCTGCGGGCAACTGCTGCTGCGCCTCGGAAATCCGGCGCAATTGCCGCTGTTCAGCCTGGCCGGCATCCTGGTGGCACTGGCCGTGATTCCCCTCGCGCTCACGCGGGAGTCGGCACCGGAGATCCTGCCGGCGCCGCGCCTGCGCCTGCGCGAGCTGGCCCGGCATGCGCCCCTCGGGGTGGCGGCGGCCGTCAGCGCCGGCGTGGTCACCAGCGCCTTTTCCGGCGCCGGCCCGATCTATGCGGTGCGCATCGGCCTGGCGCCGGAAACCATCGCACTATTCATGGCAGGGCCGATTGTCGCGTCCATGCTGGTCCAGATGCCGGTGGGATGGCTCTCGGACCGGCTGCCGCGCAAATCCGTGCTTGGCGTCACTGCCCTGGCGGCACTGGCGGCGGCGCTCGCGATTCCCCTGGCGGGCCAGCTCGGCTACGGCCCGCTGGCGGCCACCATTGCCCTGCATGTCGCCCTGGCCTCCGTGCTGTATCCCATGAGCCTGGCCATCACCCATGATGCCCTGGACGCACATCATGTGATTCCCGCCAACGCCACCTTGCTGCTGTCGTTCGGGCTGGGCACGGTGATCGGCCCATTGGCGGCGCCGCTGGCAATGGCGGTGTGGGGGCCCAACGGACTATTCCGGTTCATTGCCGGGGCTCTGGCCCTGCTGGTTCTGCTGCTGTTCGCGCTGCAACGGCGGCAGCCAACCGTGCCGGTGGCGGAGCAGGTCCATGGCGTCGTCGCCCTCCCCCCGGGGGCGTCGCCCCAAGCCACCGAACTGGATCCTCGCGCGGATGCGGGCGACTTCGAGGCGCTTCACCACAACTTGGAAGAGGCAGAAGACCTGGCGCGACGGCGTTGAGGAAAGTCGTCTCGCCGCTTCTGCTTCTGCACTGACTTGCATCTTCGCCTGCACCTGCATCTGCATCTGCCAGATGCGGATATTCAGCCAAAGACCAGACTCGCGGGAATTTTTTAGAGAGTGGCTCTACCTGAGCATGAGCATGAGCATGAGCATGAGCATGAGCATGAGCATGAGCATGAGCATGAGCAT
>JAZKHS010000024.1:0-3846 GCA_040385265.1 Pseudomonadota bacterium
TGTGCCTGTGCCTGTGCCTGTGCCTGTGCCTGTGCCTGTGCCTGTGCCTGTGCCTGTGCCTTTAGTCTGCAGTTCATCGAATCGCCACAGGCAATATGTAATCTGCATAAATGCCCAACACAGCCCTAACAAAGCTCGTCTACCGCCTGTCATCCGTAAATGACAGACTGGCTCGGCCATGACGACAGGAGCGCCGCCATGACCTTACCGATATACATCGACATTATTTCATCGCCCGTGGGCGTCCTGCTGGTTGCCCATTGCAGCGGCTACCTTTGCGCTCTCGACTTCCAGGACTACGAGTCCCGCTTCCGACAGATGCTCTCGCGCCGCTTCGGCAACCTGCCGCTGGAGCGACGTCCCATCCCGGTCGCGATCCGCGAACCGCTGGCGGCCTACCTGAGCGGCAAGGACATGCAGGCAGTGCACGATATTCCCGTGCACGCCTGCGGCACCCGTTTCCAGCGCCAGGTCTGGGACACCCTGCGTGCCATCCCGGCCGGCCGGCTCTGGAGTTGCGCGGATGTCGCGCGCCGCATCGGCCAGCCTGGCGCCGCCCGCGACGTGGCCGCCGCCGCCCTGCGCAATCCCCTGGCCATCATCGTGCCCTGCCACCGCCTGGTCGACAGCGCCGGCGAACTCGTGAGCTATGTCGGCGGGCTGGCGCGAAAACGCTGGCTGCTGGCGCACGAAGGCGCCCTGGCGCTGCCCGCACCGACTCCCGCAGACGCCCCCCTGCCGTCAGGGCCTACGCCACGGCCCGGGAAGGGCTGACGCCTGGCGGAAGGTTGCCGCGGGCGGGCCCCCGCACAGGCGCCGCCGCCCCGCCTGGAACCGCAGAAAGGCCTCGCCATGCGAGGCCTTTGACCTTCTGGCATTAGCGGGCCGACGGCCTGGGCCCGGAAATGAAAAAGGCCCCGCAAGCGGAGCCTTTTTCATCAATCTGGCGGTGAGAGAGGGATGGCGGCCGGCTGCGCCGCCCGCCCCTGCGGGGCCGTCCTGCGGACGTCCAAAACGGCCACGGCCGTTTTGTCGAACCCTCCGTCGGGTTCCAATCCCTCTCGCCTGGGCCCGGAAATGAAAAAGGCCCCGCAAGCGGAGCCTTTTTCATCAATCTGGCGGTGAGAGAGGGATTCGAACCCTCGATACGGTATTAGCGTATACACACTTTCCAGGCGTGCGCCTTCAACCACTCGGCCACCTCACCGGGGTCGCGGCGGCGAACCGTCGCGAGGCGCGCATAATATACGAGCCTCCCGCAAAGGCAAAGTCGGAATCACGCTTTTTCTGCAACTCCCGCTAGTGCTTCCCGGACTGCCAGACAGGGTTATTGGCCCCTACGGGGAGGGCGGGTGTAAGATTGGCGTTTTTACACAACCAGTACAGTCCTGCCGTGTCCGGACCCGCCCTCTTCCCGGCGACCCCGTCCACCGGCCTGATGCTGTCCCAAGGGAAGCCCTCATGCAGGCGACCGACTCCTCCGCCCATAAAACCTCCACCGCGGCGCTGACCTTTGGCGCGCTCGGGGTCGTCTTCGGCGACATTGGCACCAGTCCGCTCTACGCCCTCAAGGAATGCTTCAATCCCGAGCGTGGCATTCCCCTCAACCACGACAATGTGCTCGGCATCCTGTCGCTGATCTTCTGGTCCATCACCCTCGTGGTGTCGATCAAGTACCTGCTGTTCATCATGCGCGCCAACAACAACGGCGAAGGCGGTATCATGGCGCTGCTGGCCCTGACCCTGCGCAACGAGCAGAAAAGCACGACCCGTCGCATGATCCTGGTGGTACTCGGCCTGTTCGGGGCCGCCCTCTTCTTTGGCGACGGCATCATTACCCCCGCCATCTCGGTGCTGTCTGCCGTCGAAGGCCTGCAGGTGGCGGCGCCGGGGCTGTCGCACTTCGTGGTGCCCATCACCATCGCAGTACTGATCAGCCTGTTCGCTATCCAGCGCCACGGCACCGGCTCCATGGGCAAGCTCTTCGGGCCCATCATGTTCGCCTGGTTTGCCACCCTCGCCGTGCTGGGCGTCCTCCAGATTGCCAAGTATCCGCACGTGCTGGAGGCCGCTAATCCGGTTTGGGCACTGCGCTTCATCTTCGAACACCAAGTGCTGGCCTTCCTCGCCCTGAGCGCCGTGGTGCTGACCATCACCGGCGGCGAGGCCCTGTACACCGACATGGGCCACTTCGGCCTCAAGCCGCTGCGCCTGGCCTGGTTCTACATGGTCTTCCCCGCCCTGCTGCTCAACTACCTGGGCCAGGGCGCGCTGCTGCTGAACGACCCCTCCGCGGTGGTCAACCCCTTCTACCGCCTGGTCCCGGCCTGGGGGCTCTACCCGCTCATGTTCCTGGCCACGCTGGCCGCCGTCATCGCCTCGCAGGCGGTGATCTCGGGCGTGTTCTCCATCACCCGCCAGGCCGTGCAGCTCGGCTACCTGCCGCGCTTCGACATCCAGCACACCTCCGAACGCGAGATCGGCCAGATCTACATCCCCAGCATGAACTGGGGCCTGCTGGCGGCCATCCTGGTGCTGGTGCTGGCCTTCCGCTCCTCCAGCAACCTGGCCGGCGCCTACGGCTTCTCCGTCACCCTGACCATGATCTGTGACCTGGCCCTGGCCGCCGTGGTGGCGCATACCATCTGGAAGTGGAAGCCCGCCCTGATCGCCCTGATCGTGCTCCCCCTCCTGATCGTGGACGTCGCCTTCTTCAGCACCGCAGCCATGAAAATTCCCGAGGGCGGCTGGGTGCCGCTGCTGATCGGGATCATCCTGTTCACCGTGATGACCACCTGGAAACGCGGCCGCCAGCTGCTGTTCGAGCGCCTGGCCAACGAGACCATGCCGCTCGGCCTGTTCGTGAACTCCATCGGCGGCGGCTCGGTGCAGACCGTGCCCGGCACCGCCGTGTTCATGACCGGCAGCCACCAGTACGTCCCACACGCCATGCTGCATAACATCAAGCACAACAAGGTGCTGCACGAGCGCAACGTGCTGCTGACGCTGGTGACGCGCGACATTCCCTTCGTGCCCGAGGCCGACCGCCTCAAGGTCACCACGATCGCGCATAATTTCTACCTCATCTACGGCTACTACGGCTTCAAGGAACAGCCGGACGTGCCGGCGCTGCTGGCCGAGTGCGCGCGCGAAGGGCTGGAGTTCGACATGATGGACACCAGCTTCTTCCTGTCGCGCGAGCGCATCATCTCCAGCGTGGCGCCGGGCATGGCGCTGTGGCGCGAGAAGCTCTTCGTGGGCATGTCGCGCAATGCCGCCGCCGCCACCGACTTCTTCCAGATTCCCACCAACCGCGTGGTGGAACTCGGTACCCAGGTCGAAATCTGACCGCCCGGCCGGCACCGCCCGGCGGCCAGACCAAAGCCGCCGCGGCGCTGCCTGCTATGCTCGGACCCTTCCTTTCGCACGGAAACCGCGCATGCGCCGTTGCTCGCTCGCCCCCCTGCTGCTGCTCCTGATCATCGCTGCCCCGGCCGCACAGGCCGACACCGGCCCGGCCGCCAATGCACCGGCGGCGCCCTCTTACCGCACCAGCATCCAGCCCCTGTTCGATCGCAACTGCGTGGCCTGCCATGCCTGCTACGACGCCCCTTGCCAGCTCAACCTGGGCAGTGCCGAGGGCGTGCAGCGCGGCGCCAGCAAGCTCAAGGTCTATGACAGCCGCCGCACCCGGCCGCAGGCGCCGACGCGCCTGTTCACCGATGCCGGCAACCCGGCGGAGTGGCGCCAGCGCGGCTTTGCATCGGTGCTCGGGGGCGGCGCCGAGGCCTCGCTCATGGGCCAGATGCTCACGCTCGGACAGGAGCGGCGCTTCCCCCCCAACAG
>JAZKHS010000024.1:3856-37507 GCA_040385265.1 Pseudomonadota bacterium
CAATGCCGAGTACGCCTGCCCGGCCACTGCGGCGGAGGTGAAGACACTGGCGCGCAAGTCGCCGCACCTTGGCATGCCGCTCGGCACCACCGGCCTCAGCGATGCCGAGCGGTCCACGCTGCAGCACTGGCTGGCGGCGGGCGCGCCCGTCGACGCCGAGCCCGTGGTCGCGACGGCCGCCGAGGCGCGCCAGATCGCCGACTGGGAAGCCTTCCTCAACGCCGACGACAACCGCGGCCGCCTGCTGGCGCGCTGGCTCTACGAACACCTGTTCCTGGCCCACCTGTATTTTCCGGATGCCGCCGGCGGGCATTTCTTCGAACTGCTGCGCTCGCGCACGCCGCCGGGGCAGGCCATCGTGCCGATCGCCACGGCACAGCCCAACAGCGCGCCCGGCCCGGGCGGCCTCTATTACCGGCTGCGCCCCCTGCAGGGCGCCATCGTCCACAAGACCCACATCACCCTGGCGCTTGATGCCGGCAAGCTGGCGCGCCTGCGCCGCGACTTCCTGGCCGGCGACTGGCGCGTGGAGGCGCTGCCGGGCTATGACGAGGCGGCGCGCGCCAACCCCTTCGCCACCTTTGCCGCCCTGCCGCCGCGGGCGCGCTACCGCTTCATGCTGGAGAATGCCGAATACTTCGTGCGCAGCTTCATCCGCGGTCCGGTCTGCCGCGGCAGCATCGCCACCGACGTCATCCGCGACCACTTCTGGGTATTCTTCCAGGCGCCCGAGAGCGACCTGTATGTCAGCAGCGCCGGCCACCGGGCGCGCGCCACCCCGCTGCTGGCCATGCCCGGCCAGAAGAGCGGCATGGTTGAGCTGCTGCCGGAATGGACCCGGCACAGTCGCCTGCGCAATCGCTACAGCGAAGTGCGCACGCAGGATTACGCGGCCGCCCGGCCCGGGGGCGCCACCCTGGCGGACCTGTGGAACGGCGACGGCCACAACCGCAATGCCCTGCTCACGGTCGTGCGCCACCACGACAGCGCCTCCGTCACCCAGGGCTTGCAGGGCGACGTGCCGCAGACGCTGTGGTGGCTGGACTACCCGCTCTTCGAGCTGACCTATTACAGCCTGGTCGCCAACTTCAACGTCTTTGACACGGTCTCGCACCAGGCGCAGACCCGGCTCTACTTCGACCTGATCCGCTATGGCGCGGAAAGCAACTTCCTGCGCCTGATGCCGCCGGCGGCCCGCCCGGCGCTGCTCGAGGACTGGTACCGGAGCAGTGGCCGCCTCAAAGTGCGGCTGTACTATCCGGCGACGGACACCCGCCAGCCCAGCGGCATCGCCTTCCGGGACAGCGACGTGCGCACGGAGTTTGCCGGCCTGCTCATGGGCAAGCTGAGCGCCGTGGACACGCCGGACCCGATCAACCAGTGCAGCAGCGGACTGGCCTGCTTCCGTCCACAAGCGCCGCTGTGGCTGCACGGGCCCGAGCACGCCCTGTCCCGCCTCACCCGCCCGCGCGGGGCGGAGCTGCCCGTGGTGACGCTGCTGCCCGAGGCGACCTTGCTGCGCGTGCAGGCGGCCGACGGCCGCCGCGAGCTGTACACGCTGCTGCGCCACCGCGCGCACAGCAACGTGGCCTGGATGGCCGGTGAATCCCTGCGCTTCCTGCCAGAGGAAGACCGCCTCATGGTCTTCCCGGGACTGCTGACCAGTTACCCCAATTTCGCCTTCAACCTGCCCGTGGAGCAGGTGCCGGAGTTCAGCGATGCGCTGCTGGCGGTGCGCGGCCAGGCCGACCTCGACAAGGTGGTGCAGCGCTGGGGCGTGCGCCGCACGCACCCGCGCTTCTGGGAGATCGTCAACGACTTCACGGCCTGGCAGCAGGAGAAGGACCCGCGCGAGGCCGGCATCCTGGACCTCAACCGCTGGGAGAACCGCTGACCCTGGGCCGTGCGGCGCCGGACGGCCACTACGCGGCGGCGGGGGCCCCGCGCCCCGATTCCGGCAGGCGCCTGGCGGCGGTCCGGCGCCGTCCGACATGACAGATGTCATCTTGCCGGTGGCGGGGCCGCGCGGGACACTTCCGGGTCATAACAACAAGAACGACGGGGGCCGCCTTGAACCTGCGCCACTTCG
Organism: Pseudomonadota bacterium; assembly: GCA_040385265.1. Taxonomy (GTDB): domain Bacteria; phylum Pseudomonadota; class Gammaproteobacteria; order Pseudomonadales; family Moraxellaceae; genus UBA2031. The sequence continues at coordinate 5,946 of JAZKHS010000024.1, forward strand.
CCTGCCTTTCCCTGCTCCTCAGCCTGGCCCTGGCTGGCTGCCGCCATGACGATACGCCCGCGGCCACCGCATCCGGCGGTGGTACCCCGCCTGCCGCCATTGCCCCCGACTACTGGCCAAGCGAGGGCTGGCAGACCACCACCCCCGAGGCCCAGGGCTTTCTGCCCGGCGCTTTCGCCACCCTGGCGACAGACGCCGCCGCTGCCCTGCCCTACCACACCAGCGTGATGGTGATCCGCAACGGCTGGATCGTGCACGAGAGCTACCACGAGACCGCCAATGAACCGGTGGTCAACGACAGCACCCGCCATGTCCTGTACTCGGTCAGCAAGAGCGTGGCCTCGCTGGTGGTGGGCCGCGCCTGGACCCGCGGCGACCTCGACACCCTGGATGCCAGCGTGGCCGACACCCTCCCCGCGGGCGTGGTGGCGACCCTGCCGTCCGGCGATGCCCGGCGCGGCATCACGCTGCGCCATGCGCTGCAGATGCGCTCCGGCCTGCGCTGGAACGAGTCGGCCTGGCTGCTCAGCCTCAACAATCCCATGATCCGCGCCGGTGCCGGCCTGGAGCCCGCCTGCCCCAAGAACGGCAGCGAGACGCTGGCGGCCGGCGACAGCGTGCTGTGCGCGGTGCTGCAGCAGCCCGTCGCCTGGACCCCGGGCACGGTGTGGAACTACAACACCTATGACACCTATCTGGTGTCCGCCTTCTTCCAGCACCTGACCGGCGAGCGCCTAGGCATCTATGCCGGCACCCACCTGTTCACGCCCATGGGGATCAGCTTCGATCCGGCCACCGACTGGCAAGACGTTCCCACGCCCGGCACCTATACCTTCGGCGGCGCCGGCCTCACGCTGACCACGCGTGACCTCGGGCGCATCGGCCTGCTCGCGCTCTATAACGGGGAGTGGGATGGCAGCCGCCTGGTGTCCGAGGAATGGATGAACCTGTCGCTGAACGCGCAGGGCGACGGCCAGGTCGCGGCCTTCGATGGCGGCGGCAACCCATCCGGCAGCACGGCCGCCTATATTCCCTACGGGCTGCAATGGTGGCGCATGACCGGCCCGGGCTTTGGCGGTACGCCCGCCATTACTGCCCGCGGGCTGGGCGGCCAGTACATACACGCCTTCCGTGACAAGGAACTGGTCATCGTGCTGACCTGTGATGATGCCCAGTTCGCCGGCCGCGACGGCGCGATCCAGGATTTCGTGCAGACCCATATCCTGGATCAGCTTGCCAATTGAGCTCGCGCCGCCATAAAAAAAGCGGGCATCGCCCGCTTTTTTCATGCCTTGCACCGGCTCAGAGGGAGCAGATGACATCCTTGTAGCGCATCTCGGCCAGCTTGCGGCAACCCATGGCCTAGAAGCCGCCCAGGGACTCGCAGGTCCTCATCGCGGCGCTGCGCTCGGCGCACTTGACCGCCAGGTTGGCGGCCGCATCGACCATGGCATTGCCGGTATTGACCTTCACCACCTGCTCGCCGGTCGCAGACATTTCCACCGTTGCCGCCGGCGCCGCCTCGGCCTCCGCGGCCACTGCGACGGGCTCCTCCACCACGGAGGCTTCTTCCGCGAATGCCGCCGGCGCCAGCGCCAGCGCGCCCGCCATGCAGGCCATCCTGAACCAGTTCTTCATATCCCCAACCCCTGAAAAAACTATTGTTATAAAAATGTACATCCGAGGATGACCTGACAAACCTACGCCCGCGCCCGGAAACTGTCACCTCCCCTGAACATGGGTAGCGCGGATCGGTGACCGGTGGCGTGCCTTTACCGCCGGCGTCACGGCATGGGACACCCCGCCGCCAAGGTCGACCATGGCCCTTGCCCGCTGGCGGCCGGTCTCCCCCGCCCAGGCATGTAAGACCGGGCATAAAAAAACCGCGGCTTGTGGCCGCGGTTTTGTGTTCCCGGTTCCCCCGGGTAAGGGGGAGCGGAAATTCCTGTCGCAATACGAATTACTTGAGGCGTTCGATGACCGTCGCGATGCCCTGGCCGAGGCCGATGCACATCGTGGCGAGACCGAGCTCGGTGTCCTTCTGTTCCATCACGTTCATGAGCGTGGTGGTGATACGGGCACCGGAGCAGCCGAGCGGGTGACCGAGGGCGATGGCGCCGCCGTTGTGGTTCACCTTCTCTTCCATCTTGTCGAGGATGTTGAGGCCCTTGAGCACCGAAAGCCCCTGGGCGGCAAAGGCTTCGTTCAGCTCCACGGTCTGGATGTCGTCAATGCTGAGGCCGGCACGCTGCAGCGCCTTCTGGGTGGCGGGCACCGGGCCCCAGCCCATGATGGCGGCTTCGCAGCCGGCCACGGCCATGGAGCGGATCTTGGCGCGCGGCGTCAGGCCCAGGGCCTTGGCACGTTCGGCGCTCATGATCAGCATGGCGGAGGCGCCGTCGGACAGGGCCGAGGAGGTGCCGGCGGTGACCGTGCCGCCCTTGGGATTGAAGGCGGGCTTCAGGGAGGCCAGCTGCTCCAGGGAGGCGTCCTGGCGGATCACTTCGTCGATTTCGCAGAGCACGCGGAAACCGTTGGCGTCATGGCCTTCGATACCGATGATCTCGTTCTTGAAGCGGCCGGCCAGGGTGGCTTCCCAGGCCTTCTTGTGCGAACGCAGGCCCATCTCGTCCTGCATCTCGCGGGAAATGCCATTCATCATGCCCAGCATTTCAGCGGTCAGGCCCATCATGTTGGAGGCCTTGGCGTAGTACTTGGAGGCCGCCGGGTTCAGGTCGATGCCGTGCATCATGCCGACGTGGCCCATGTGCTCCACGCCGCCGATGACGAACACGTCGCCCTGGCCGGTCATGATCTGGGCAGCGGCGGTGTGCAGCGCCTGCATGGAAGAACCGCAGAGGCGGTTCACGGTCTGGCCGGGCACGGTGCGCGGCAGTTCCGCCAGCATGGCGATGTTGCGGGCGATGTTCATGCCCTGCTCCATGGTCTGGTTCACGCAACCCCAGATCACGTCTTCGACTTCGGCCGGGTCGACACCGGGGTTGCGCTTGAACAGCGCCTTCACCAGCTCGGCAGACAGGCTGTCGGCACGCACATTGCGGAACATGCCGGCCTTGGAGCGGCCCATGGCGCTGCGCACGCCATCCACAATCACTACATCACGCGGATTGAGACTCATTTTTTAACTCTCCAATCTCGTACTGGGCCTTAGCCGAAGAATTTCTGGTTGCCGGCCGCCATGTCCTTCAGCAGCTTGGGCGCTTCATAGGCCTTGCCGAGGTGGGCGAACTTTTCACACAGGGCCACATAGTTGGCGGCACCCATCTGGTCCACGTAACGGCAGGCGCCGCCGCGGAACGGGGGGAAACCGATACCCATGATCAGCGCCATGTCGGCTTCGGCCGGCGAGGCCACGATGTTCTCTTCCAGGCAGCGGGCGACTTCGTTGACCAGCGGAATCATGCAACGGGCGATGATTTCATCGGCGTCGAATTCCTTGCGCTCGGCGACCACACCCTTGATCAGCTCATAGGTGGTGGGATCGACGGTCTTCTTGGGCTTGCCCTTCTTGTCGGCCACATAGATGTAGTAGCCGCTGCCGTTCTTCTGGCCGTAGCGCTTGTTGTCGAACATGATTTCGGTGGCGGACTTGTAGTCCGGCTGCATGCGGTCGGGGAAGCCTTCCGCCATCACCTTGGCGGCGTGCACGCCGGTGTCGATGCCGACCACATCGAGCAGGTAGGCCGGGCCCATGGGCCAGCCGAAACGCTCCATGACCTTGTCGACGGCCTGGAAGTCGGCGCCGTCACGCACCAGCATGTCGAAGCCGCCGAAGTAGGGGAAGAGCACGCGGTTGACGAAGAAGCCCGGGCAGTCGTTCACCACGATGGCGGTCTTGCCCATCTTGCCGGCCAGCTTGACGGTGGCGGCGACGGCGGCGTCGGAGGACTTCTTGCCGCGGATCACTTCGACCAGGGGCATCATGTGCACCGGGTTGAAGAAGTGCATGCCGACAAAGTTTTCCGGGCGCTTCAGCGATTCCGCCAGGAAGGAGATGGAGATGGTGGAGGTGTTGGACGCGAGGATCGTGTCTTCCTTCACCAGGCCTTCCACTTCGGACAGCACGGCGGCCTTGACCTTGGGGTTTTCCACCACGGCTTCGATGATGATGTCGACTTCCTTGAAGTCGCCATAGTTCAGCGTCGGGCGGATGCGGGACAGAGTCTCGCCCATCTTGGTCGGGGTCAGGCGACCCTTCTCCACCTGGCGCGACAGCAGCTTGGTGGCTTCGCCCATGCCCAGGTCCAGCGCCTTGGAGGCGATGTCCTTCATGATGATGGGGGTGCCCTTGCTGGCGGTCTGGTAGGCGATGCCGCCGCCCATGATGCCGGCGCCGAGCACGGCGGCCATGTTCACTTCCTTGGCGGAACCCTTCTCGTGCTTCTTGGCGGCCTTCTTCACGGCCTGGTCGGCGAGGAAGAGACCGACGAGGGCATTGGCCTGCGGGGTGATGGCGGCCTTGGCGAAGTGCGCGGCCTCGATGGCGATGGCCTCGTCACGCTTGCTGTTGGCCTGGGCCTGCATGTTCTGCACGACCAGCTTGGGGGCCGGGTAGTTGGGGCCGGCCTGGCCGGCGATCATGGCGGTGGCGGTGTTGAACGCCATCATCTGTTCCATGCCGTTCAGCTTGATCGGGTCCAGCTTTTCCTGGCGCTTCGCCTTCCAGTCCAGCTTGCCGGCGATGGCTTCCTTGACCAGGGCCACGGCGGCATCCTTCAGCAGCTCGGGGGTGACGACGGCATCGACGGCGCCGTCCTTGAGGGCCACTTCCGGACGCTTTTCGGCGCCAGCGGCAATCCACTCGGCAGCGTTGTCCACGCCGATCACGCGCATCAGGCGCACGGTGCCGCCAAAGCCCGGCATGATGCCCAGCTTGGTTTCCGGCAGGCCGACCTTGGCGGCGGTGGACATGACGCGGTATTCGCAGGCCAGGCACATTTCAAAGCCGCCGCCGAGGGCGAAGCCGTTGATGGCCACGACCTTGGGCACTTCCAGGTCTTCGAACGCGGAGAACACCTTGTTGGCCTCGATGGCCCAGGCGGCGATCTGCTGCTCGCCACCGCTGAAAAGCTCGCCGAATTCGGTGATGTCGGCGCCGACGATGAAGACGCCCTTGCCGGACGTGACGACCACGCCCTTCACGTTCTTGTCCGCCTTGATCGCGTCGGTCGCCGCGGCCAGCTCGGTGAGCGTGGCACGGTCGAACTTGTTCACGGATTCGTTGGCGAGATCGAATTTGAGTTCAGCGATGCCGTCGCCCAGGAGCGAGACGCTGATGGCTGATCCCGAATAAATCATGAGTGATCTCCGTAGTGGGATGGTGAGCGTTTGCCTGCACGGTTAGCCCCGGGGAGAACGAGGCCGCAGGTCGCCGCAGCGCACTGTGGGAAGCCGGAGCCCAAAAGCCTGGAAAATACCAAGCGGGCGTCCGGGCCGGCGCACAGGGTGCCCAAGTGTATGCATCTGGAGGGGGTTTGTTAACGCAAAGGGGGGATTAAACATGACCGGGCGGCCACAGTGACATCGGGGGATGTCAGGGCCGGGGTGACGGACTGGTCGGGGTTAGGGCGGCCCTCCGGGAAGGATGGATCGGAAGGGTGGGGGGCGTGATGGCCAGGATCGATCGGGCTGCCCGTACGCCACGAGCCAGCCAGCCGGATCAGTAGCGGGCCCAGAGGCCCAGCTCGGGGCGGTGGCTATCGAAGCGCAGGAACCACTCCGGCGGGTGGCCGCACGCCCCTGCCAGCACCCACAGCTCATGGACAGACGCCGGCAGCTCGCCCAGCACATGGCCATACGGTCCGGAAGCGTGAGTTAGGCTCGGCCGGTCGCCGCCGGCAAAGGCAGTGACGATGTCACCTCTCCCGAAGGTGACTTCTTCGTAGAAGTACTGGATCGGGACGGTCATGGCTACACCTTGCGATGCCGGGAGACAGGGGCAAGGCACCGCCCAAGGCAGGACTGTCCGCCTTGGGGTGTGCCGCCGCCGCTACAAGTAGCCGAGCTGGCGGGCTTCCGCCAGCGTCGACCTGATGAGGTCGGCGCGGACCTTGCGCCGAACGGTGAGGGTAAAGGGCGAGAACGGCAGCAGGGCGATCTGCGACCAGTACACCACCTTCTCCCTCTTCTCGATGGTGCCGAGGACCTTGCCGCCGGCATCCTTGAAGGTCATGGTGAGAGTGTAATTGTGGCAGGAGCGGTCCGGGACAATAAAGAACGTGGACTGGTTGAGCTGGCTGAGAACGGGGCTGTAGGTGAAGTCATCCCGGCCGACGACCTCGACCAGCGCATGCGCGCTGGGACTCCTGTCCGTCTGCTCGTCGACAGCGGAGAACAGGCCCGAGGCCAAGAACTCCCTGCGGATATCCTTTCGCCAAGTGGCCTCATCAGAGCCATAGATGTAGAGCTCGCCATTGCTGGTCTCGACGGCGCGAAGCTTGAACTGCACGGCCTTGGGCGCGGCACTGGCAGGTGGCCAGGCAAAGTTGTTCGGGAGTTCGCCACTGCGGAAGGAGCAGGCGCTGAGAAGAAGGCCGGCACAGGCCACGAGAACAAGACGTGAATACTTATTGAAACCCATTGATGTAATCCTACAAAAGGTAGAAAGCCCTGCCCGCAGGAGCCTCCCTTTTAGAGTAAAGACCAGAAGAACGCATACGCCCCTTCAGAGCGAAAAGGCCAAAGCAAGCTACCGAGTCGAACCACAATTATCGCGAAGCCTCTGCTACCAACGAACCCGCTTTCCAGTCGAAATCAATAAGGGACTGTCAGAGTCAATGGCGTAGAGCAGCTCCGGCGGTGAACTTAAGTCGGGCTGCACGACGACCCCCATTAACCCCTTGAACTCCTCCGGCATTTCACCGCCATGAAAGGCCGCAATACGAACGCCTCTATCTAGGCAAAGCTGGAATCTCAATGTCCCGTCTGCATTGAATACGGCCGCATTATTTGGCTTCTTGAAATAGTCATCCTCTTTATCATTCACATACTGACCTGGAGAAAAAATCGACACCACGCCCGTACGATCTGGAGTCATGTACGCAGAACCAATGAAAGGAAGCAGAACGCGCTCACCATTTTTTAATATAAGAGACGTTTCAATATTCCTTACCGGCTGCCTCATGGAGTCAAGCGCCTTGAACGCCTCAATTGCATCAGCGCCACCGCCGTCGATAACTACTTTCGCAATCATTCCATCACCGGCTTCCCAGACTGACACCACCTCATTAATTAGGTCTTTCATGGCAACACCCTGGATTTGCTTAGATCAATAATGAACTTATCTGGCGACTGCCAAGGCGCATTCTGCATGAACTGAACCTGATGCCCCCCGCCTGGATAAGTAGAATTTACAAGCTTGTCATACATCGGCCCTACCGTTCCTTCACGAAGCCCAACACCGGGCTTTACGGAAAACTCGACGACATACATGGCACTTCCAGCCTCACCCTTCCACTCACTGCTAATTGCCAGACGATTTCTCACATCACTAACACTGTTGATAGGATCTTTTGTGGCCCACCCACCCAAGCTCCCAACAGCCCTTTCAGGATCACCGGCTCGCATAGCCAGCTGTATGTCAATAAAGCTTTTTTCATCAACAACCATTCGATAGATTTCCAACCCATCTGTCACACGATCAGTCACCGAGGTTCCTTCCATCCAGGCTGGGCGCTGAGTGCTCCAGCGAAAAATATCCCCGTTACCTCCCGATATTAGGTCATTTATTTCTTTCGCATCTTCAAAACGCGGCAGACCATCACGATCAGTAACTTGGCCGGCGTTGATGATTTCTGCCCGGTGCGTAATTCCAGGGTCGAAATCCCTGACCACGACATTGGAAAATCCATCGGCATCTGCATAGAGGTTATTCTCAATCGCCAACTTCTTGATGGCAGCCTCTTCAGCAGTTGCAATCGCTCGCTTCTCGACAACGCCCTCAACCACTTCCTTGACCGCATTGACCGCAACCCTAGTTACAGCTATCGCTCCCTCAGCAACTTTTGCCTGTACACCACCGAGAGCAAGCTCTTCGACAATGTACAGCGCCTCTGCCGATCCATTCGCGACACTCATTCCAGACGAAACTTGCTCATGAAAGCGACTCAAGCGACTATCTAATTGAGCATTCTGACTCTGTACATAATTTTTGCTCTGATAATCATCGAATCCTGGAGTCGCTCCACCTCGACCATACAAAAGACTGTTTTTCTTTTGCGCATCCGTAGCCCAGAAGGCCACAATCGTGCCGTGTAAGGGATCTGTTTCAAGCACCGCTCCCTTCATTCCAAGAACTGCATCCATGGCCACTTGCGAGTCGCTGATATACAGAGAGGCCTGCCCCGTTACAGCGCCCTCTGAAAGCGGATTCCGGGAAGCTGCCCCCATACTCTGCAGGAATGCATTACGCTCACTCAGACCCTGCGTATCAACCTGCGCCAATGCTTCCTGCATCAGCATATTTTCCCAATACTCGACCGACCGCTGCTGCTCTGGACGCCCTTTATCGTGGGCATGAAGCGCGGCGAGTTTCTTCGCCATCTTTCTTATCGCGTTCATTTCCTCCAAGTGCAGTTGGCGGTTATACGTGTCGGACGTATTGGCAATCCCAGCTCCTTGCAATACCGAGGAGACATCGCCACCCACACTTCCGCCCACAAGACCTAGGCCGATGCTCCCCGCCTTTTGCAGCCATGCCGGACCGTTGCTGAAATAGGATCCGCCCGCCTCCGTCAGACCCTCAGCCAGGAGCCCGCTGACGATATTGCCCGAGGAGAGCCCCTGCAAGGCGCCATTCAGCGCATGCAGAGAAATTGCACCAAGCCCGCCGTCATTCCAGAAATTGAGATCTGCTTGCGCCTCGTCAAAGTCGCTCTTCGCCAGCATAAGCTCCAGGACCGATCCAAGTCCTTGTGCCTGCGCCTCTGCATAGCGCTTGCTCGCATCATCCATGCGAACAAGGGCATCCTTGGACTGATTGGCCTTGAAATCCCCGATCTGCCGATTCACATCCGGAGATGCAACGATAAAGGCATTGCCCAGCGCCTGTTCAACTCCAATCGTGCCGCCACCCAGCACGCCTGTCAGCAGGCCCATGCCCAGGCTATAGCTGCCGCCGACTGCCCACTGCTTGGCCGTCGTCTCAATCTCCTGCTTGGACTTGTCGCCAACAACCGCCTTCGCGTCGGCCTCGTTCCACTCTTTCCCGCTGCTCGCCAGCCAGGCCGCGTCTTCTTCATTCAGTATCTCGCCATTGGCCTCCCTGGCGCTGAGCTCCAGGTATCTCTGAGCGGCTGCGGCCTTTGCCGCATCCTGACGCTGGTCGCGCGTGATCGTGGTGCCCAGGTCCACGATGGACTGCACCAGTTCCGCCGTCTCCCGCGCCTCGGTCTCGTCAAAGTTCTGGCCCAGCACCTGGTGGGCTTTTCCGGTGTCGCGCAGCAGGCCGGTCGTGCTGTCGCGGCCGGTCGCGGCGTCGTCGCGCACGGTCAGGGTGCCGGCGGCAACGGCGGCGCGGGTGACATTGCGGTCGCTGTCGCCGTCGGCCAGGCCAAAGCTCAGCGAGGTGCCGACCGTGGCCTGCTCCATGGACCATTCGGCATGGTTCTCGATATCGCGATAGACCAGGGAGCCGGTGCTGAGGGCGTTGCGGTCGGCGCTGGCGGTGCTGGCGATGACGGCGCCGGTGAGGTCGGTCTTGCCGCCGACGCGGAGGTCAAAGCCGCCGGCGCCGGCAAAGAAACCGGTCTGCTCGATCACGCTCAAGTAGTCGGAGGCGATGTCGCCGGCGCTGGCCGAGAAGCTGAAGCCGCCGCCCAGGCCGGCGGTGGCGCTGCCGCCCAGGCTCATGTCGGTGGCGCCGAAGGTCACGTGGTCCTGTTCGGATGCCAGGACCAGGTTGCCTCCCACGCTGCCGTCGATGCGCTCGGCCGTGACCACGGCGCCGCGCAGGGTGGTGTCGCGGCCGCTGGCGAAGGTGAAGGAGGCGGCGTTGACGGTGGTTTCCTGATGCTCGCGCATCGACTGGTCGCCGGTACCGTAGGAGCCGCTGGCGTTGCCGGTGGCGCCGATGCCGGCTTCGGAGTTGCTGAGGCTGGCGCCGACGCCGGCGCCGGCGCTGATGGACTGGCTTTCGCGGTCCGACGTGGACAGGTTGACCGCGCTCAGCAACTGGATGTCGTTGGCAGCCGTCATCGCCATGGCCTTGCCGGCGCTGAGCACGCTGCCGCGGCTGAGGATGTCGCCGGCGACCGCGCCCTCCCCTTCGCCGCCGCGGGCGATCAGGGTGAGGTTGTTGCCGGCCAGCAGCGCGCTGCCGATGGCGCTTTCGCTATGGGTGGTGGTGACGGTCTCGCTCTGGCTGAAGCCGGCGGTGAGACTGACGCGGACGGCGGCGCTGTCCTTGGCGCTGGCCTTGGCCAGGGCCGCCGCCGCCTTGTAGAGCTGGTAGGCCTTGTAGGCCGCCTGCAGTTGCTTGACGCGTTCCAGTCGCTCGTTTTCGACGTCGTCGGCGCGCTCAAGGTACTGGTTGATGGCGGTGGCGCCATCAATGTAGGTGCCCCCAAACGCCAGGGTGAGGCCGGTCTCGGTGAAGCGCCGGGTATCGATGACGTCGGTCTGGTCGATGCCGGCCAGCAACTCGATGCGCTCGGCGTCGATGGCCATGTCCCGCCCCGCGCTCAGCAGGCTGCCTTCGACGGTGGCGGTCTCGCCGGCGCGGATGGTGAGGTTGCCGGCGACGCTGCCGACGGTGCTGCCGCTGTACTGCGTCGCGGTCTGCTCCTGCGTGCTGGTCTTGACGCGCTCGCCGGCAGTGAAGCCCCAGCCGCTGGACGCCTTCATCAGGCCGTCCTTCTCGACGCGCTCCTCGCTGACGCTGTGCACGCTGCTGGTGGCGCCGGTGATGGACACCGCGCCGCCGGCCACCAGGGTGATGTCCTGCTCGGCCACCACGTCGCTGCCCTGGATCGCCAGATGGCGACCGGCATCAACGCTGATGGCATCGGCGCTGAGCAGGCTGCCCTGCGCATAGCTGGCCTGCAGGTGGTGGGTCTGCTCCAGCTCGCGGGTCTGGGTGATGTCGCGGTCCAGCGTGAACTGGTTGCCGTACTCGGTGTAGGCCACCTGCTGCGTGCCGATGGCAATGTCGCCGCTGGCGGTCAGCTGGATGGTGCCCGGCGGCGGCGCCTCGCTGTCGGACGGCGCCTGCAGCGCGCCCGCGGTGAGCTGGCTGCCGGTGATGCTGATGTTGCCGAGGCGCGGCGCGTCGGCAGCGGTCGGGGTGGCGTCGACGCTGGCGCCGCTGGCCGCGGAATTGTCCGCCGCGACGGCCGTGGACGGCGCGCCCGCAGTCAGGGCCAGGGTCTTGCCGGCATGGAAGGTGCTGGCGGCCAGCGACTCGGACTGGACGCTGGTAACGCTCCGGCTCCCGCTCAGGACCAGGGAGGTCGACAGGGTGCTGGCGTCCAGCAGGTCTTCGGGGGTCGGCAGCTCCAGCTTCTCGGCAATCCAGGTATTGCTCAGGATTTCCATGGGCCGGGACGTGATGAGCATGAACTTGTTCAGGTCCTGCAGCACCTCCAGCGACTTCATCAGCAGCTCGCCCACGCCGGTGAAGCTCTTTTGCCGGGTGACGCTTTCCTGGTGGTCGTGCAGGTCCAGCGCGGCGCGCACGCTGATGTCGCCGCCGGCCACGACCGCCAGGGTGTCGGCCGCCGCGAGCTGGGCCGAGGTGAAGCTGGCATCGTTGCCGGCCGACAGGTCGAGGTTGAGGCCCTGCACCACGGTGCCGCGCGCCAGCACGTCCAGGTCGAGCTTGCGCACGTCGGTGAGGGTGGTGGTGAGCCCGCCCGATTGCTCGGTGTGGGACTCGAAGTAGGAATAGTGGGTCTCGCTCAGGGTATCGAGGATGAGGTCGTTGGCGGCCGCCAGGGTGACGGTGCCGCCGGCGCTGCTCAGCGTGGCGCCGGTGAGGTGGACGTCGCCGTCGCGGGCGCGCAGGGTGAGGTTGCCGCCCGCCGCCAGCACGCCGCCGCGCAGGGTCTCGTCCAGCGATTCGGTGTGGGTATAGTCCTCGTCGATGGCGGTGTGGTCGGAGCGGCTTTCCTTGTCCAGCACCGCGGCTACGCGGATGTTGTCGGCCTGCAGGTCGATGTCGCCACCGGCCTTCAGGTAGGCGCCAATCGCGGCAATGTCGGCGCCGGCCGTCAGGCTCAGCTGCTGCACCGCCTCCACCTGGGTCTGCAGGTGCGCGAGCTGCTCTTCGGCCATCTCCCAGTCGGCGCCGCTGAAGCTGCGCGCCTGCCGGACCTGCACCGTGTCCAGCACGATGTCGTTACCGGCGGCAAGGATCACGTTGTTGCCGCTGACCGTGGCCGCCTCCAGGCGCAGGTCATGGCCGGCGGCCTGGACCAGGTTGCCGCTGGCGCGGACGCTGGCGGTGTCGCCGACATTGGTATAGGTCGAGACGGCGCTGCCGACCTGCACGGTGTGTTCCTCGACGGCCGTGCGGTGGACGATGTCGCCCGCGGCCACCAGGGTCACGTTGGCGCCGCTGATGTGGCCGCTGACGTTCTCGATGTCGGCCTGCCGGCTGGCCAGGCTCAGATCGCCCCCGGCCACCAGGCTGCCGCCCTGGTTCAGCAGGTCCTGCTGCGTGGTGATGGCAAGGCCGTCGCGGGCCTGCACCAGGCCGCCGTTGGCAAAGGTCTCGCCCTCGATGCTGACGCTGCCGCCGCCGATGACGGCGCCGTGGCGCAGCAGGCGCGAGCTGCCCTGGGCCAGGTAAACCACCGGCACCAGCACCTGCTGGCCGGCCACGCTGCGCTCTTCCAGCCAGACGATGTCCGCCTGCAGCGCATCGATCTGCTCGCGGCTGAGTGCGATGCCCGGGCTCAGGTGCAGGGAATCGGCCGCCGCGATGGCGTTCTGCATCAGGTATTCAAACTGGGCCTTCTCGTCGCTGATGGCCGGATCGATGAAGCGCGAGCCCAGGCTGGCCAGCAGGAACTCGCGGATGATGGCGAGCTCGTAGTAGGCATCGCCCAGGCGACGCTGGGTCAGGCCCGGTGCCCAGCCCTCGAGGTGGGCGAGCAGGTAGGCGGAGCCGAGGAAGCCGGCATAGGTATTGAGGGCCGGGTCGGTCTCGATGAGGTACGGGTGCAGGGGGTCGGTGTTGAGGTGGAAGAGGCCGCCGGGCGGCACCAGGCCCGCCACGCCCCAGGGCACGGAACTCCATTCACCGGCAAGGGTATTGGCCAGGGAGCCGGTGGACTCGCTCGGGCAGGAGGTGCCCGGCAGGCCCGCCTGGTCCGGCGCGCAGTTCACGGTGGCGCCGATGACCTCGGCCTTGTTGCGACCCTCGATGAGGGCAAGGATCAGCGCGGTATCCTTGGATTGGTCCGGCTCGCGGAAGAAGGCCTCGTAGGCATTGCAGGTGGTATTGCCGTCCGAGTGCTTGTTGCAGGTGTGCCAGCGGTCAGAGACGTTGACGCGGGTAAGGTCGGTAGCCGCCGTGCCGGTGTTGTAGACGTGATCGGCCGTGATCTTCAGGTTGTTGCCCGAGGAGATGGTGCTGCGGTCGTTTTCGACCGTGCCGGCGGCGATGGTGATGTCGCCCGCGGCGATGATGTTGCCGCGGCGTCCCGGCTCCGCCACGTAGTCGGTGGTCAGGTATTCGCGACGGTAGGCATGCAGTCCGCTGGTGCTGGTGAAGCTGACGCCGTAGTAGCTGGCCCAATCGTAATAGCTGGGGCTGTAGGTGTAGACCGGGTCCAGTTCGTTGCGGGTGAGCGACCACCCGACATTGATGTTGCGCAGCAAGGTGGCGTCAATGTCGATGGCGCCGCTGCGCGACTCGATGCTGCTGCCCAGGTTGTTGAGCTCGGCAAGCGCGCCGCCGGCCTGGTTGCGGATCCGGATCTCGCCATCGCTGAGCAGGTAGGCCGGCGCCGCCTGGTCCGCACTGCCGTTGTTGAGGGCGTTCGCCACCTGCAGGGACAGGGCATTGCGGCCATAGAGCAGGCCGAGGTTGTCGAGCCGGCCGGCCGACACGTCCAGCGTCCCCATGCTGGCCAGGAAGCCGTCCGCGCCGACGCGGATGTCGCCGGCGCGGAGCGCGGTGTCGGCGCCGCTCAGCACACGGCTGTCGAGGCGAATGGCGCCGGCGTTCGAGGCCAGCGTCAGCGCGCCCGGCGTACTGACCTCGGCGCCGCTGAACACGATGTCGCCGGTGGCAAGCACGCTGAGCCGTCCGCCGGCGCTGTAGCTGCCGCCGCTGGCGGCGCGATCGAAGCTGGGCAGCGTCAGCGTGAGATCGCCCCCGGCGCGCAGGGAGCCGCCGCCGAGCAGGAGCCCGCCGGCGGTGACGTCCAGATCGCCAATCGCATCCACGGCGACCGGCGCCTGCAGCGCGGCGACCGCGTCCAGGCGGATGTTGCCGCCGGCGGACATGCGGTCGGTCAGCGCCAGCGCGCCGGTGGACTCGACCCGCAGGTCGGTCACGGCGCTGCTGCGGGCCAGGCGCACGTCGCCGTTGGCCAGGATCTCGAGCTGGCCGGTCAGGGCCGCCACCGGCGCGGCCAGGCGCATGCCGACGCCGGCCTCGGTGCCGACCAGGCGGATGGTGTCGGCAAACATGCCGCCGAGGGCGCTGCTGTCGATGGCGTAGGCCGGGGCGGCGGAGGCGGCCGCCAGCGGCGTGGCGGCGCCGGTGCCGGCGTCAATCCGGTTCGCGCCCGTCACCACGTCCAGGGTCGTGGCATGGAGGTTGGCATTCAGCTCCAGCACGCGGGCATAGAGCGCCAGTCCGTCGACGTTGCCGGCATTCAGGCCGGCGCCGTCAAACCGCAGCGTGCCCTGTTCGACCAGGAAGCCCTGCAGGCTGCCATCCGCGTTCCATTGCGGGGCGCCGGTGGCCAGGGTGGCCTGGCTGGTATTGATGAAGCCGCAGCCATCGCAGGTGATGCCATGCGGGTTGGCCACGATCACGCCGGCGCGCTGGCCCGCCACTTCCAGATAGCCGTTCAGCTGGCTGGGATGGGCCGCCGTGACTTCGTTGAGGATAAGACGGGCGCCGCCCGCCCCCAGGTTGGCGTTGCCGGTGATGTAACCGCCGAGCTGCGTGTTCACCGGCTGGGCGCTGTTGTTGAGAATGAGGCCTTCGCTGCCGACGTTGAATTGCTGGTAGCTGTTGTGCGAGAGGCCGGCCGCGTTGGGGGTGGCGATATTGACGACCGGCACGCCGTTGGCCGCCGCGTCCAGCGTGACCCCGGGCGTGGTCGGCGCCAGCTCGGCGGCGTGGGCGACCGTCAGCCAGGGCTGCAGGACCTGCAGCAGGACGAGGCCGTGGATGATGGCCCTGACGCATCCTTGCGCGGCAAATGACGAGGCTTGCTTCGACATGGTCTTCCTTCTCCCTTACCACTGCAGGCTGAAGCTGGCATCCAGCTGCCAGCCCTGCGGCGCCTCAAGCGTATTGATCTGCGGAATGGGCCAGGCGACGCCGACATTGGCGACCGCCTTGCGCCAGGGCACGGCGAGCGCCGTGGTGACGGCCGCGAGTTCCTCGCGGCGGGGATTGCCGCCGGCATGCGGCGCCAGCGCCCAGGACAGGCCCAGGCTGGGGCGCACTGCCGACACGCCGGCCCGCTGCACCGCCACCGGGCGCACGAATTCCAGTTGCAGCGCTGCCGCCGAGTCGGCGTTGAGGCCCCGCGGCGAAAAGCCCTGCACATGGCCGCTCAGGGCAAATTGCTCGCTGGGCGCCAGGCGGGCGTCGCTCCACTGCCAGCTCAGGCTGGCGGAGACGCTGGCGGCGCCGAGGTAGTACTGCGCGCGGGTATTGCCGAGCACTCGCACATACTCGGCGTCGAGGGGCGAATAGAGGGCCGGGGAGCGGCCACGGCCGTGCTCGGCGTCGAGGCTGGCGTCCCAGACCCAGGGCGCCGCCACCCGCGAAAAATCCAGGCGCAGGCCGGTCGCCCGCAGGCGGCTGGTGGACACGCCCAGGGTGACGCCGTCGATGAAGTTGTCGCTGAGGCGCTGCTTGCCGTGCAGGCCCAGGCTGATGCGCCGGGTGGCATCGCGGTACAGGCTGCGCGCCAGCTCGGCGCGCCAGGCGCGGCTCTTGCCGCTGGCGGTGAAGGACGTCAGGCCGGCCTGCACCGGATTGCGGTAGTCGAAGCGGTCGGCGCCGACGCTGGCGCGCCACCAGCCGAAAGGCAGGTCGTAGTCCACGCTGCCGCCACGGGCGTCATCCACCTGGCCGTCCTGGAGGTTGCCGTTGACGCCCAGGTTAAGGCGATCGACCAGGCCGAAGGGGCTGTCCAGCGTCAGGCTGGCCCGCAGGGCATGGGTTTCCGCGCCGTTCAGCGCCTCGCCCTGCCAGGACAGGCCCGCCTGCCAGGGAGCGGACCGCTGCACGCGGACGTCGGCAATGGAGCCGCCCGGCTGCGCACCCGGCTGCAGGTCGAGGGAGGCGTCGAAGGAGCCGAGGCGATTGAGGTTGTCGATGGTCTGCTCGAGGGCGCGCAACTGCAGGCGGTCGCCGGCACGGACCGGAGTGGCGAAGGCCAGCTCGCGGGCGCTGAGGCCGCTGGCGCGCAGGGCCTCCACCCTGCCCGGCCAGACTTCCAGGCGCAGCTCGCCCGCGGCCAGGTTCTGCTCGGGCACCACCGTGCGCGTGGTGACCAGGCCCTGGGCCAGGGCCTGGGCATTGAGGGCCTGTTGCAGCGCGGCCAGATCGCCGGCGTTCAGGCAGCGGCCTTCATAGGGCGAGAGGATGGCGCGCACGCGCGGCGCGGACAGCACGCCGGCGGGATGCAGGAGGATGCGGCGGACCGGGAAGCAGGGGCCGGCGCTGCGGGCGGCCGGCGCCGGCGCTGGCGCCACGGCCGGCGCCGCGCCCGGGGTATGGGCTTCCTCCCAGCGCTGCTCGCGCCGCTCCTGCTCGCGGCGGTCAATGTCCTGCTTCAGGAGCCGCTCCGCCTCGGTCACCGCCTGGACCGGCGAGAACGCGAACGCGAGCATCATCCCCAGCAGCGCCTGCCTCCTTGCTGACATCGTGCCTCTCCGTGGCCCAAAAGCCGGCGGATTCTAGTCAGCCTGGCGCCGCGTGACAATTTATTAGACTTCTGTTGTGGAAATTATGCTGACGGATTTCGCACAATACGCCCCGCCCACGGAAGGAACCGTCATGCCCCGCCTGATTCCCCTGATCCCTGGCCTGCTGCTGGGGCTGGTCGTCGCTGCGCCCGCCCTCGCCGCCCCGGCCCTGCCGACCGCCATTCCCGGCTGCGTGGAGCGGCCGCGGACCCCCGCCGCCGCGCGGACGCCCGACGATATCGACTACACCGCCATCAACTGGCTGCTGATGCACCCGGACGCGCGCGAGCGCCTGGACGGCCTGCCCGACGAGATCGCCCGGCTGGAGCGGGCGCGCGCCCCGGAAGCCGCCCTGGTGCGGCAGCGCCTGCTGCTGTCCCTGGCCCAGGCGCAGGCCGCCAGTGCGCGCCCGGACCGCGCCATCGCCACCCTGAAGCAGCTGCCACTGGATAGCCCGCGCGCACCCGAAGCCCTGCAATTGATGGCGGAGCTGGAACTCGAGCTCGGCCGCCCCGAGGCGGCACTGCGCTGGTTGCAGCAGCTGGCCGAGCTGTTCCCGGACGACGCCCATGCCGTGCGCGGGCTCTGGCGTGCCGCCGAACTCAGCCCCGATCCGGCGACGGCCATGGGCTTCCTGCAACGGGCCGCGGCCCTGTCCGGGCAGGACCGCGAAGTGGCGCAGCAGTGGCTGGAGCGGAGCCGCCAGCCGGACTTCCTGGAGCGCGTCGAGGCGCTGCCGCCCGGCCTGTGGCGGCTGGCGCAGGCGGCCCTGACCGACCCGGCCTTTGCCGAGGCCGATGCCGCCCAGGCCGAGGCCAGGCGGCAACTGCAATGCCTCAGCGCGCTGGAGCAGGCCCGCGCCCGCCTGCAGCAGCAAAGCCCGCGGCTACTGGCGGACCTGGCCGCCACGGTCGAGTCGCTGGAAGCGCCGCTGCAATCCGGCCGTGCCGAGCTGGCGGCGCGGGAGCGCCGTTTCCTGGACACCGCGGGCCAGTGGAAGGACTGCCGCCGCCAGCGCCAGGACTGCGCCGCCCTGCAGGTCGAGCACGACCGCCAGGGCCGGGCCCTGACCGGCTGGCGCAACCGCCTGCAGGACATGGAGAAGAAGCTGGCCTACCTGCGCGCCAATGAGGAGCGCCTGGCGCTTCGTTGGCGCCAGGAGCAGGCCGCCGGCGTGGTGGCCGCACAACGCCTGGCCGACCGGCGTGGCGCCGAGCACGCGGTCATGAAGGCCCTGCTGCAGACCACGCTGGCGACGGCGCTGGAGGACCGGGAAACGCTGGCCGCCGAGGCCCATTTCCGCCTGGCGACCGCCCAGGAGGCCGCGGTCCGGTCCGCCCTGGGCGCGCCCTCCCCGGCTCCGTGACCCGGCCCTGCCCTCGCACCAGGCCTGGCTATTGCCGCTCGATGGCGCCCACGGGAGTCGCCGTCAGGCGATGACCGAACAGGTTCACGATTTGCGCCGGTCCGCCCGACTGCGTGCACACCAGCGTTACCGTGCCGGCGCTCGCGAGGGTGCCTTCCCACAGCACCGGGATGTTCAGGCCGACGCCAGGGTCCAGCGTGGTCGAATTCCCCGAGACCTCGCCGCCGTGCTCGAGCGCACAGGTCATCCGGGGCCGGTCATCCGGCTGCCCGGAGAAATTCTGCAGGTTGACCGTCGCCATGACCATGTAGCTGCCGGCCGGCAGGTTGAGGGCGCCGACCTGGTAGGGAAGCCCATGGGCAAAGGGAAGATTGATGTCGAGGGAGGTCCGGTGCTGGCTGTAGACCGTCGCCGGCGCCGCGGCCCCGGACTCATGCCAGGTCCGCGCCGTTTCCTTGGCGCCGCAAGCCGCCGCACTGTTGACCTGGACGCTGCCGGCCCGCAAGGCCTGCGTCTTGTTGTCGGAGCAGCCGCGGAACACGTCCCCGGCCACCGCCTCGCCGGCTGCCAGGCCGCCCAGCACCATGCCCGCCGCGGCCAGCCGCGACTTCCACTTCATTGCCATCATGTCCACGCTCCTTGCAGGAATCCCTTGCCGGGAAAGAGGCGAAGCGCCGTCCAGGTCCGGCCCGGGCGCCACCGCCCCGTCAGCCTAGCGGAGGCCCCGGACGGGGCAATCGGGCGCAAGGCTCAGGCGCGAAGGCCGGTTGGCGCCCGCAAGCGGCTCAGGGCTGGAAGAAGGCCCCTACCTTGATCGCCATGATGTTGTAGGAGTCGACGAGCACGTCACCGACCGGGGCGCGATTGGCGCAAAGAACGCGGAAGGTCTTGGGCACGGGGGAATGCGCCATGCCGGTGATGGCCATCGATGTGGTCTGACGCAAGCCCAGGCTGACGTGACCTGGGACGACATTGGCGATGTAGGTGCGATCATCGGTGGTGATCGCGCAGGCGGCATCGGCGATATCGCCCGGATTCGGGGAGCGGTTGCTGATGCCGGCCACTGTCGCCGTCACGGCATAGATGCCGCCGGGCAAGTCGATGCTGCCGACCTCGGTGTAGTTCGCATTATGGAAGATCGGCGAGACCGGAAGCGTCACCAATGGCTGTCCCTGCTTGAGATAGACGGCCGAGGGCCCGGCCGGCCCCTGCGGGCCCTGGGGTCCTTGCGGTCCTTGCGGCCCGTTCTGGTTCCAGGAATGCAGTGCTTCCTTGGCCGTGCAGGCAGGAGAGTTGTTGACGTGGATGCTGCTGGGGCGGATCTGGTGGTTGTTGCCATCCGCGCAGGCCTGGTAGACATCGGCGGCCACGGCGGGGCCGGCCAGCGCGAGGGCAGCGGCGGACAGCAGGCCGCGGAGAAACAGGTGTGATGTGCGTGTGGTCATGTCGACACTCCTTGTCGCCAGAGGGGGGATGGAGCTGGCGCTGCTCGCCGAGGGGTCGCGCCTGCGCCCGCCCACACTAGCGAATACCACCCCCGTCCGGACAATCAGGGACAAGGCTCAAGTGCAGGGGCGCTGGCGGCGCGCATCCATACGGAACAGGCAGGTCCACGCCAGGCAAAAAAAAAGCCGGTCACGAGGACCGGCTGTTTCCTGGTCGAGCCGCCTCTCAGCGGCCTTCGGCCTTGAGGTCGATAAACGGCGTGGCGCCGCCGGTGACCTGGGGCAGCTTGCCGTCCCACTTCTCGATGGCGCGCTGCTGCATCTCGATCTTGCGCAGCTCGATCAGGTCGGGAGTCACGATTTCCTTCTGCAGGCGCAGGGACTCGGCTTCGGCCTTGGCACTGCTGATCTTCTGGTCGGCCTCGATGCGGATACGCTCGAGGTCGCGCAGGGCCTTGAGCTTGAACTGCTCGGCGGTGGTCTTGGCCTCGATGGCGTTGCTGAATTCCTGCGAGAAGGCGAAGTTGACGATGGAGAACTCGTCCACG
Source organism: Pseudomonadota bacterium (assembly GCA_040385265.1). Classification (GTDB taxonomy): domain Bacteria; phylum Pseudomonadota; class Gammaproteobacteria; order Pseudomonadales; family Moraxellaceae; genus UBA2031. The sequence goes on from JAZKHS010000024.1 coordinate 26,429, forward strand.
ATCACGCCGTTCTTGGTCAGGCGCTCGCGCAGCTGGGCGCGGATCTGGTCCCGCACTTCCTGGCGGCGCGACACCAGCTCCTCGGCCGTGTACAGGGCCGTGGCCGCCTTCACCGACTCCTGCACCGCGGGCAGGATGATGCGGTCGCTGACCGCCTGCAGGGTGCCCACGGTCTGGAAGGTCTCGCCCACGCGCGCCGGGTCGAGGTGGTAATTGATGGCGACGTTGGTGGTGACCGACTGCAGGTCCTTGGAGGCGGCATCGCCCTGGCCTTCGCCCTTCTGCACCTTGACGTCCATGATCACCACGCGCTGCATGATCGGAATGCGCATGTGCAGGCCTTCGCCCATGATCTCCTTCTGCACCGCGCCGAAATTCATCACCACGCCGCGCTCGCCGGGACCGATGACCACGAAGGGGTTGAGGATCCAGAGGAAGATGACCGCCACCAGGGCGGGCAGGGCAATACGTAGCAGTTGCGGGGGCATGAAGGGATCCTTGGGGGGGCGGAATATCCGGGGGCTCTGGCTCTAAAGTGCCAAGCCGCTGAGCATGGCGCAATCCGCCGGCGCTGTCAGCCCTGCCCGCCCCCTCGGCTATGGTGGCTATTTCAGCCATTCCACCCTTCTCGGCCTTCTCGGCCTGCTCGGCCTTCTCGGTTATCTCGGACTGAACCGACCTGTCCGCTTGTCTGCGGCCGGCCCGGCTACGACAATGGCCCCAGCCTTCGATGGAGCCTGCCGTGACCCTGCCCTCCCCCCGCCCGCGCCACTGGCCGCTACTGCTGCTGGCCGGCCTGGCCCTGCTGCTGGTCCTGGCGCCCGCCCCGGCCCTCGCCCAGCTCAAGAAGATCGGCCCGGCCACCCAGACCAGCTTCCTGCGCGCCGAGGAGGCCTTCCAGCTCGTGCCCTCGCGCTCGGCCGACGGCCTCAGCCTGGGCTTCGAGGTCACGCCGGGCTACTACCTCTATCGCGACCGCTTTGGCTTCAGCAGCGACGACGCCGGCCTCCGCCTCGGCACGCCGGTCTATTCCGCCCCCGGCGAATGGAAGGACGACCCCACCTTCGGCCGGGTGCAGGTCCATCATGAATCCCTCACCGTGACGCTGCCGGCCAGCGGCAGCGGTCTTTTGCGCGTGCGCTGGCAAGGCTGCGCCGACGCCGGCCTCTGCTACCCACCGCAGGAGCAGTGGCTGCAGGTGGACGCCACCGGCGTTACCGCGGTGGCGCCACCGCCGCGTCCTGCCGCGCCCCCGGCCGCCTCCACGGGCAGCGATGCCGGAGCCGGCTCCCGGGCCGGCACCACGGAGCGCTCCGGCGCCAGCGCCGCGCTGCCGGCCCTGCCCGGCAGCGACGGCGGCCGCGCCGGCCAGCTGCTGGTCATCTTCCTGCTCGGTCTCACCCTGAGCTTCACGCCCTGCGTGCTGCCCATGCTGCCCATCCTGGCCGGCATCGTCGCGCGCCAGCACACCAGCTCGGCCTGGCGCGGCTTGTCGCTGGCCTTCGCCTACGTGCTGGGCGTGGCCTCGGTCTATGCCTTGCTGGGCGCGCTGGTCGGGCTCTTCGGCCAGCAAATCAACCTGCCCGGCTGGTTCCAGCAGCCCGTCGTGCTCATCGTCTTCGCCGGCCTGTTCTTTGCGCTCGCGCTCAGCCTCTTCGGCCTGTTTGAACTGCGCCTGCCAGTGGCCATCAGCAGCCACTTCCATGGCCTCAGCCAGCGCCAGCGCGGCGGCGCCCTGGCCGGCAGCTATGTCATGGGCCTGTTCTCGGCGCTGGTGGTCTCCCCCTGCGTGTCCGCGCCCCTGTTCGGCGTGCTGCTGCACATCAGCAGCACCGGCGATGCCGGCTTTGGCGCCCTCGCGCTGTTCCTGCTCGCGATGGGCATGGGCGTGCCGCTGCTGGTGCTGGGCGCGACCGAGGGCCGCCTGCTGCCGACGTCGGGGCCGTGGATGCACGAGGTGAAGACCTTCTTCGGCCTGCTGCTGCTGTTCGTGGGCACCGAGCTGCTGACGCGCCTGGTGCCGGCGCCGCTGGCGCTGCTGCTCTATGGCCTGTGCACCGCCGCTGTCGGCGTCTGGCTGTGGCGCCTGCTGCCGGCGCGCGCCCGCCTCGGCCTGGTGTCCCGTGCCGGCGCCATTGCCGCGCTGGCCTATGCCGCGGCCCTGCTGGCCGGCGCCGCCGCCGGCGGCGACGACCCGCTGCGTCCGCTGGCGCCCTTCACCAGCAGCGGGCAGGCAGCGCAAGCCACGCCCTTCATCCGCATCAAGTCCGGCGCCGACCTGGATCGCGAAATTGCGCTGGCGCAACAGCAAGGCCAGGTGCTGATGCTGGACTTCTATGCCGACTGGTGCGTGAGCTGCAAGGTGATGGAGCGCCAGGTGTTCCGCCGCCCCGATGTCGCCGCCCGCCTGGCCCGGCTGCGCCTGGTGCAGGCCGACGTCACCGCCAACGACGCCACCGACCGCGCCCTGCTGCAGCGCTTTGGCCTGCTGGGCCCGCCCACGCTGCTGTTCTTTGGCCGCGACGGCCGCGAGCTGGTGCCGGCGCGGCTGGTCGGCGAGAAGGATGCGGACGGCTTTATCGCCCACCTGGATGCGCACGGCCTGTAGTTCGGCCTGCTGCTCGGCAGGTTGCTCGGCCGGTAGCACCGACTTGAAGACCCGGCCAGGCACCCCCACCTGCCTGACACCCTCACGACCGCCCTGAGCCTCGCGCCAGGGCCACTACAGGACCGCACCATGCAAGAGGCAGCACAGCACCAGACGATGCGGGCCCTGCTCGCCGCCGTCGAAACCGAGATGCGCGCGCGCGGCCTCTGGGCCGCCATGCCGCCCTCGCCCGCCGCCATGAGTTCGGTGATGCCTTTCATGTACGACACGCTGCGCCTGCACGAATGGTTGCAGTGGGTGTTCCTGCCGCGCACGCGGGCGGTCATGGATGCCGGCGGCCGCCTGCCCGGCAACTGCCATATCCAGGCGCTGGCCGAGCACGAATTCGCCCGGCTGGAGGGCATCGAGACCGCCGGCCTGCTCGCGCTGATCGGGCAGGTCGACGCCCTCATGAACCAGGGCGCCACCGGCGCCGCCTGAGGGCCGCGGCGCGTCGCCATGAAAAAGGCGGCCCGCGGGCCGCCTCCTGTCAGTACCGTTTCACCCTGTGGGCAGCGCCACGGTGGCCGGCTGGGCCACCGGGCGGCACGTCAGCGTCGCGGACGGGGACGCGAGCGGCTGTTGTGCAGCGGCAGCGGCACCTCGTCCGGCACCGGATGCTTTTCCTTCTGCTTCAGCGCCGCCAGCTCCTCTTCTTCTTTTTCCTCGTCGCGCTCCTTGTCGTTGCGCTTCTCGGCGTCGTGCCACTGCTGCAGGCGGTCGGCCACTTCGCGGAACACACTGCCTTCCGGAAACACGCCCTTCTTGTCTGGCTTGCCCGCCGGCATGCCCATGAGCAGCGCAATCGCCTCTTCCACGTGGCTGACCGCGTAGATGAAGAAGCGCTTGGCGCGCACCGCTTCCAGCACGTCCTCGCGCAGCATCAGGTTGCGCACGTTCTGCACCGGGATCACCACCGCCTGCGGGCCTTCATAGCCCTTGAGGCGGCAGGCGGCAAAGAAGCCCTCGATCTTTTCGTTGACGCCGCCAATCGGCTGCACCTCGCCAAACTGGTTCATGGACCCGGTAATGGCCACGCCCTGGCGAATGGGCAGGCGGCCGATCGCGGACAGCAGGCCGCAGAGCTCGCCCAGCGAGGCCGAGTCGCCGTCGACGCCGCCATAGGACTGCTCGAAGGCGATGTTGGCGGCAAAGCGCAGGTTGCGCTCGGCGCCGAAGATGGACTTGAGATAGCTGGAAAGGATCAGCACGCCCTTGGAATGGATGGCGCCACCGAGGTCGACGTCGCGCTCGATGTCGTTGATGTCGCCGTGGCCGTAGTGCGCCGTCACCGAGATGCGGGACGGCATGCCGAACTCGGCATCGGCATAGTGCACCACGGTGAGGCCGTTGACCTGGCCCACGACCTCGCCCTCGCCGGTGAAGAGCTGGGTGCCCTTGAGGATCTCCTCCATGTACAGCTTGCGCAGGCGCTCATGGCGACGCTCCTGGCCCTCGAGAGCGCGGCGGATGTGCTCCGCCTTGATCAGCCTGGCGCCATCCTCGCCGGCCCAGTAATTGGCCTCGCGCAGCAGGTCGCCGACGCTGGCGGCATGCAGCGAGAGCTTTTCCTGGTCCTCGGCGTCGCGGGCGGATTCCTCCACCAGGCGCATCACGCCGCTGCGGTCGAGCGGGCGCAGGTCTTCCTTCTGCACGAAGTCGGCCAGGAAGCTGGCATAGCTGATCTCGTTTTCCGGCGTGCGCGGCATGGTGTTCTCGAAATCGGCGCGCATCTTGAAGAACTCGCCGAGCTCGGGGTCGAACTGCTGCAGCAGGTAGAACGTCTCGCGGTCGCCGAGCAGCACCACCTTCACGTGGAAGGGAATGCCGTCCGGCTCGATGGAGATGGTGCCGGTCAGGGTCAGCATCTGCTCCAGCGAGGACAGCTTCAGCGACTTGGAACGGAAGGCGCGCTTCAGGCCCTGCCAGGCATAGGGCTGCTCCAGCACCTGTTCGGCCTCGAGCAGCAAAAAGCCGCCGTTGGCGCGGTGCAGGGCGCCGGCGCGGATCAGGGTGAAGTCGGTGGCGACGGTGCCCATATAGGTCACCTGCTCCACATGCCCCATGAGGTTGTAGTGCGTGGGCAGGTCCTCGAACACCACCGGCGCGCCCCGGTCGGGATCATTGCTGACGATGAGGTTGACCTGGTAGCGCGAGGGGATGCCGCTGTCGGTGCTGACCGCCGCCACCGCGTCCTGCTGCGCCTCCTGCGCGTTCAGGATGACATCGACATTGTCGATGACATCCTTCTCGTAGGCATTCAGGTAGTGCTGGAAGGCCGAGAAGGCGGCGTACTTGCTGCGGATGCTGTCGAGATGGCTGTCGATGGCGCGCGAGGTCACCTCGTCGTTGAGCTGGCGCACCTTGTCGCGATTCTGCTCTTCGGCCTGGTTGAGACCGCGCGCCACCTTGCGCAGCTTGGCCTCCATGGTGGCCATGACTTCCTTGAGGCGGTCCTGCTCCTTCTTGGGCAGGGCACCGAAATCGTCCAGGCTCATCACCTCGCTGGCGGCGTTCATGGGTGAAAAGCCGTAGCCGCCCGGCGTGCGCAGCACCAGCTTGACGCCCTTCTTCTCGCCTTCGGCGGCCAGCCCGGACAGCGCGTCCTGCTGCGCGCGCGAGAGTTCGCCCTTGAGCAGCTCCATGCGCTCGAAATACTGCTCGGAGTCAAAGGCGGCCATGACGGCCTCGGACATGTCGCGCCAGAGCCGGGCCATGTCCTTCTTGACGTCGGCGCCGACGCCGGCGGGGAATTCCAGCACGGTCGGATGCCGCGGCTCGGCAAAGTTGTTGACGTAGCACCAGTCCGAGGGCGCGGGGCGGGTGGCGGCGTGCTCCTTGAGGAAGCGGCGGATCATGGTGCGCTTGCCGAGGCCGCTGGTGCCCACGGCAAAGATGTTATAGCCGTCGTGCGGCAATGCCACGGCCATGGCCACGGCTTCCTTGGCGCGCTCCTGGCCCAGGAAATCGTTGAACGGCTCACACTCCTTCGTGGTGCGGAAGGGGAACTCGGACGCCTTGCAGGCCTTGTAGAGCTGGCTAAGCGCCAGCGGCTTGGGATTTGCCATCAGTTACACATCTCTCAGCTTGTTCGGAAGGCCGGCGCCCGGCAATTCGGGTCAATCCTTGCCGGGCGGGGGCAAGGAGTAGGTGCCGGTGGCATGGGCCACGACCTCGGGGCTACCGGCGGAATAAATCTTCACGTCCAGCACGATGGTGCGCCGTCCCATCTTCAGCACCTCCACCTCGGCCAACAGGTCCGCCGGCCGGGGCCGGGCCAGGAAGTTGATATTGAGGTTTTGCGTCACCGCCATTTCCACCCGCCCCAGCCGCGCCAGCACGGCGGCGTACATGGCGGCGTCGGCCAGGGTCATCATGGTCGGGCCGGACAGGGTGCCGCCCGGGCGCAGGCTGCGCTCCCGGTAGGGCAGGCGGCACACCACCCCGCGCGGGGTGACCTGCTCCACCGCGAAACCGCTGTCCTCGGAGGCGGGGACGCCTTGCCGGATCACGTCGGTAATGGCGGCGGGGGTCAGGCTCATGGGAAGAATCCGGGCGGAAGTGGGGGCATAAGGATGGGTGGCGCTGGCGGAAGTGTACCCGAGGCAGGCCCCGGCTGCCGAGGCAGTGGCCGGGATTCGCCGCCGGCCCGGCCCGGGCCGGGCGATAAACGATTGTTGCCCCCCGGCCCGCCTCGTACAATTCCGGCCTTTCCCACCCTTGCCGTTACAGGAACCCCCATGCGCGTCAGCCGAATGCTGCTTGCCACCCTGCGCGAAACTCCGGCCGATGCCGAAGTCATCTCCCACCAGCTCATGCTCCGCGCCGGCATGATCCGCAAGGTCGCCACCGGCCTCTACACCTGGCTGCCGCTGGGCCGCCGCGTGCTGCACAAGGTGGAGCGCATCATCCGCGAGGAAATGGACCGCGCCGGCGCCCTGGAGGTGCTGATGCCGGTGACCCAGCCCGCCGAGCTGTGGGAAGAGTCCGGCCGCTATGTGCAGTACGGCCCCGAGCTGCTGCGCTTCCAGGACCGCCATGGTCGCCCCTTCGTGCTCGGCCCCACCCACGAGGAAGTCATCACCGACCTCGCCCGCAACGAGCTGCACAGCTACAAGCAGCTGCCGGTGAACTTCTACCAGGTGCAGACCAAGTTCCGCGACGAGATCCGCCCCCGCTTCGGCGTCATGCGCTCGCGCGAGTTCATCATGAAGGACGCCTACTCCTTCCACACCGACCAGGCCTCCCTGCAGGAGACCTACGACGTGATGTACGCCGCCTACTGCCGCATCTTCACGCGCCTGGGCCTGGACTTCCGCCCGGTGCAGGCCGACACCGGCTCCATCGGCGGCACCGGCTCGCACGAGTTCCATGTGCTGGCCTCCTCCGGCGAGGACGACATTGCGTTCTCCAACGGCTCCGACTACGCCGCCAACATCGAGATGGCCGAGGCCCTGGCCCCCTCCGCCCCGCGCCACGCGGCGACCGAGCAGATGCGCGAGGTGGCCACGCCCACCCAGACCGCCTGCGCCGACGTCGCCGCCCTGCTCGGCATTCCCCTGACCTGCATGGTCAAGGCCGTGGCCCTGTACTCCGAGACCCAGGCCGACGCCAAGGCGCCGGTCGTCAAGCACTTCACCCTCTGCCTGCTGCGCGGCGACCATGACCTCAACGAGGTCAAGGCCGGCAAGATCGAGGGCCTCAAGGACTTCCGCCTGGCCTCCGAGGAAGAGATCGTGGCCGCCCTCGGCTGCAAGCCCGGCTTCATCGGCCCGGTAAACGTAGCCGCGAACGTGCGCATCATTGCCGACCGCAGCGTCGCCGCCATGGCCGACTTTGTCTGCGGCGCCAACCGTGAGGGCTTCCACCTGGCCGGCGTCAACTTCGGCCGCGACCTGCCGGAACCCTCCCTGGTCGCCGACCTGCGCAACGTGGTGGAGGGCGACCCCTCCCCCTGCGGCCAGGGCAGCCTGGTGATCAAGCGCGGCATCGAAGTGGGCCATATCTTCCAACTCGGCCAGAAGTACTCCGAAGCCCTCAAGCTCAGTGTGCTGGGCGAGGACGGCAAGCCCTTCACCGTCACCATGGGCTGCTACGGCATCGGCGTCACCCGCGTGGTCGCCTCCGCCATCGAGCAGAACTGGGACGACAAGGGCATCATCTGGCCGGACGCCATCGCTCCCTTCCAGGTCGCGCTGATCCCCATGAACTGGGGCAAGTCGGTGCGCATCCAGGAAGAAAGCACCCGGCTCTACGAGGAACTGACCGCGGCCGGCTACGAGGTCTACTTCGACGACCGCAACGAGCGTCCCGGCGTCAAGTTCTCCGACGCCGAGCTGATCGGCATCCCGCACCGCATCGTGGTCGGCGAGAAGGGCCTGGATGCCGGCACCCTGGAGTACAAGGGCCGCCGCGACGCCGAATCGCGCGACATCGGCCGCGGCGAACTGCTGGATTACCTGGCGCAGGTGGTCGGCCGCTGAGACCGCCCTCTCCTCCCCGGCCGCCGCCCGGTGGCCCGGGAGGAGAGGGATGGCTCGGCAAGGCCCGGCCGGCGGCGCCGTGCGCGGTCTCCGCCGCGAAATTTCCGTTGCGGAGGGTTTGCATTCCTTCACTGAATCAGTAAGATACGCGCCTCGCTTCACAGCGGGGCGGTTAGCTCAGCGGGAGAGCATTGCCTTCACACGGCAAGGGTCACTGGTTCAATCCCAGTACCGCCCACCATACAAGGATCCACTGCGATCCACGCAAGGCCGGCAAGCCCCCTCAAGGCTTCCGGCCTTTTTTATTGCCGCCTCCGCGCGCGTCCTTCCCGCTGCTGCCCTGTCTCCCTGGATTTTCCGGACTCCGGTCAGGGGTGGCAGTCGCCCGCCCGGTGTTCTTGCTCGCCCCGCCAGCGGCCCGGTGAAGCGAAACCGCCGTCGTCTAGACTGGTGTCGAATGCATCGCCCGGGACCGCGCCATGCGTTACGCCCCCTGCCTGTTGGCGGCTTGCCTGATCGCTCTCCCCTGCCGGACACCGGCGGCGGAGAGTACGGACCTGTTTGCCCTGTCCCTGGAGGAGCTGGGCCGGCTGGAAGTGACGGTTGCCACCGGGACCCCCAAGCCGCTGATCGCCGCGCCCGCGGTCACCAGCGTCATTACCGCCGCCGAGCTGGAGGCCATGGGCGCGCAGGACCTGGATGAGGCCCTGGAAGCCGTGCCCGGCCTGCACGTATCGCATGGCAGTTTTATCTACGCGTCGCGCTATTTCATCCGGGGCATCGTCTCCACCTACAACCCGCATACCCTGCTGCTGGTCAACGGCATCCCGATCCCCAGCCTTTCCCTGGGGGATCGCGGCGAACACCTGCCGGCCCGCACCGGCCTGCCCGTGCACATGATCGAGCGTATCGAGATCATCCGCGGGCCGGGCTCTGCCGTGTACGGCGCCGATGCCTTTGCCGGGGTGATCAACGTCATCACCAAGGGCCCGACGGAGAAACGGGGCGAGAGCGGCGTGGCCATCGGCAGCTTCGACACCACGCGCGCCTACCTGCGGCAAAGCATGACCCTGGGGCCGGCTCGCGGCCTGCTGGCGCTGACCTATGACCAGAGCGACGGCGACGACCCCGTCATTGCCGCCGATGCGCAAAGCCAGATCGATGCCCAGTCGGGTACGTCCGCCTCGCTGGCCCCCGGACCGGTCAACCTGGGCTTCCACCTGCTCGATGCCCGCGGCGATCTCGCCTGGGACGACTTCCGGCTGCGCATGAGTTATCGCCGCAGCCGCATCGAGACCGCCCAGGGCCTCAACGACGCCCTCGATCCCGGCAGCCAGTTCGTCGCCCAGCTGGGCACCGTGGATTTGACCTGGCATGCCCCCTCGCCCACGTCCCGCTGGGATATCGAAACGCAGCTCAGCTACTTCTATAACGACTTTGAAGCGCCGCCCCACCTGCGGCAGCACCCCCCCGGCGCCTGCCTGCCGGAATGCTTCCCGGAAGGCCTGATCAGTGACCCCCTGCTCAAGGAGGAGAATGTCCGCGCCGGCCTCACGGCCCTCTACACCGGCCGCGAGAACCACCGCCTGCGGCTGGGCACCGGCTATTACTGGGGCGACATCTTCAAGACCGGGGTCATCACCAACTTCCGCTTCGAGCAGGGCGCCCCGGTGCGCCTGCCCCAGCTTGTCGAATTCGGCGACACGCCGGACATCTTCCTGCCGGAAAACCAGCGCACGAACCAGTACGCCTTCATCCAGGATGAATGGGCCTTCGCCCCGCAGTGGGAACTGACGGCCGGCCTGCGCTACGACCACTATTCGGATTTCGGCGATACCACCAATCCCCGGCTCGCCCTGGTCTGGCAGACCAGTCCCACGCTCACCAGCAAGCTGCTCTACGGCGAGGCCTTCCGCGCGCCCTCCTTCGCCGAGCTCTACACCCGGCAAAACCCGGTGGCGCTGGGCAACCCCGATCTCGCGCCGGAAAAGCTGAAAAGCCTGGAGCTGGCGCTAAGCTGGCGGCCCACATCGGCCCTGCACTGGGACCTCAATCTCTACGAGTATCGCATCGACGATTTCATCGATTTCGTGCCCGACCCCGCAGGCACCTTCACCACCCGCAATACCGGCCGCCTCCGGGGCCGCGGCGTGGAAACCGAACTGCGCTACGAGCCCGTTGGCACCTTGCAGCTGCTGGCCAACTACAGCCATCAGCAGGCCCGCGACCGGGATACCGGCCAGGCCCTGGGGCTGGCGCCCTCGGACGAGGCCTCCCTGCGGGCCAACTGGCGGTTGGCGCCGAACTGGCAGCTCAGCCCGCAAGTCATCTGGACAGGCGAGCGCAAGCGCGCGGCCGGCGACGGACGCGCTGACCTGGAGGGCTATACGACGCTGGATGTTTCCCTGCGGCGACAGTGGAGGCAGGAGCTGGACCTGGCCCTGACGGTCCGCAACCTCTTCGACGCCGATGTGCGCGAACCCAGCCGCGGCCCCGAAGCGGGCCAGACCCTGCCCTCCATTCCCGAGGACCTGCCGCAGCCCGGCCGCAGCGTGACGGTGGAGGCCAGCGTGCGCTGGTAGGCGCCGCCACCGCTCAGCCCGGCGACAGCCCGCGCAGGTGGTTATGGATGGCGGTGGCCGCGGTCGCCGCCTGGCCGGTGGCGACCACGATCTGGCTCAGTGCCAGCACCACATCGCCGGCGGCATAGAGCCCGGGCACCGTGGTCTGCATATGCCGGTCCACCACCAGCTCGCCCCGTGCCGTCATGGCGGCCCCCAGGCGCCGCGCCAGGCCGGAGCGCATGCGCGCCCCCAGGGCCAGGTAAAGACAGTCATAAGCGACACGCCGCCCCGCCGTGAACCGGCACACCCAGGCATCGCCCTCCACCTGCCCGCCCTGCAGGCGATCCTCGGCCTGACCTCGTACGAGGGCCAGTTGACCGTGCTG
>JAZKHS010000024.1:37517-43387 GCA_040385265.1 Pseudomonadota bacterium
CGGATGCCGGCCGCCGGCAGCGCCGTCCCCAGTGCCGGCGGCAGCCGCGCCGGCCCGCCCCCGGTCAGCAAGGTCACCCGCGGCGTGAAGTGGCGCAGGAACAGCGCCTCGCGAGCGCCATGCTCGCCCCGTCCCAGCACCGCCACGTTGCGGTCAATCACTTCAAAGCCGTCGCAGACCGGACAGTAGCGCAGGTAGCCGCCGCGCACCGCGTCGCGGGCAGTGGGCCAGGGCGGCGTCAGGTCGAGGCTGCCGGCGGCCAGCAGCACGGTGCTCGCACGCAGCGGCCCTGCCGCCGTCACCGTCGCGAAGCCGCCGGCGCCGTCCGTGTCCAGGCGCGTGACCAGGGCCGGCGTGACGACCGCGCCGTAGCGCGTTGCCTGCGCGGTAAGCAGGCGCAGCAGCGCGGTGCCGCCGATGCCGTCGGGATAGCCGGGAAAGTTGTGCGAGACCGGGATGAGGGCGGCGCGGCTGTGGCCGCTGTCGAGCACGGCAATGCGGCGGCGGAAGCGGGCCAGGTAGAGCGCGGCGGTCAGGCCGGCGGGGCCGGCGCCGATCACCAGGCAGTCCAGGGCAGGAGGGAGGTCCGGCATGCAAGGCTCCGGAGACAAGGCCATCGCTAGCCAGCCTAGCCGCCGGCCGCGCACATCGGGGCTTGTCCGGCGCCCTCCTTACCCAGCTCCTGCAGAAGCCCTTAAAACCGGCCACATGAATTTTCTTGGTTTTTATACTGGCAACGTGTACAGTGCGTCCACCTCGAGCCCGAACACTGGCCGAAGGTAGCGGCGGTGCCCTGCAATAACGGGGGGTAAACGCCAGTGCAAGGCTCGCAATGCGGCCCTCTGCTTGTCCGGGAAACGTCCCGGGCGCAGGCCAGCCACGAAAGGCTGCAAGTCCTGCTGAAAGCTCCTACAGCCCCTCCTCTTTTGAAGGCTCAGGAACTTTCCATCGTTTCCTGACCTTGCCTCCTGCCCCTGTGCAGTGAAATCCGGTTGGCGACGATATCGCGCCAGTTGCGTCCGGGCCCTCCACGGCCCCGGTTCCGGCTTGCATTTTTGATCGATCCATCAGGGCACTCCATGCCCCGGAGTTTTATATTGTCTTTTTCCTCGCTGAACCTGCACGAGTCCGTGCAGAGCGCGCTGGCGGCTGCCGGCTACACTGAACCCACTCAAGTGCAGGCCGAAGCGATTCCGCTCGCACTCGAAGGCCGCGACCTGATCGTGTCCGCCCAGACCGGCACCGGCAAGACCGCCGCCTTCATGCTGCCGGCCCTGTCCGCCATCGCCAATGACCCGCGCAAGGCCGGCCGCGGCCCCCGCGTGCTGGTGCTGACCCCGACCCGCGAACTGGCCCAGCAGGTCACCGCCGCCGCCGAAAAGTACGGCTCCGGCATGAACCAGCTGCGCTACGTCTCCGTGCTGGGCGGCATGCCCTTCCCGGCGCAGAACCGCCTGCTGTCCCGCCCCTACGACATAATGGTCGCCACCCCCGGCCGCCTGCTCGACCACATGAGCCGTGGCCGCATCGTGTTCGAGCGCCTGGAAATGCTGGTGCTGGACGAAGCCGACCGCATGCTGGACATGGGCTTCATCGATGACGTGGAGCAGATTGCCGCGGCCTGCCCGCCCGATCGCCAGACCCTGTTCTTCTCCGCGACCTTCGAGGACCGCATGGCCAAGCTGGCCGCGACCCTGCTGAAGGACCCGCAGCGCATCGACATCGCCGGTCACCAGACCAAGCACGAGTCGATCGAGCAGAAGGCCTATTACGCCGATGACCAGGACCACAAGAAGAAGCTGCTGATGCACATGCTCTCCGGCGTGGACGTCAACCAGGCCATCGTGTTCGCCGGCACCCGTGTCGACGCCGATGCCCTTGCCGACGAACTGGCCAGCTTCGGCTTCCCGGTCGACTCCCTGCACGGCGACATGAAGCAGACCTCGCGTAACCGCACCCTGACCGGCCTGCGTTCCGGCCGCACCAAGGTGCTGGTCGCCACCGACGTCGCCGCGCGCGGCATCGACGTGCCCGGCATCAGCCACGTGATCAACTACGACCTGCCCAAGAACGCCGAAGACTACGTGCACCGCATCGGCCGTACCGGCCGCGCCGGCCGCAGCGGCATGGCGTTCTCGCTGGTGGGCCCCCGCGACCGCAGCGTGCTGCGCCGCATCGAGCATTTCCTGCAGCAGAAGATTGAAGTCCAGACCATCGAAGGCCTGGAGCCGCAGAAGCGTTTCGATCCGGATCGCCCCCGCCGCCCGGGCGACAAGCCGCGCTGGGAGCACAAGGACCGCGCCCAGCGTGACGATCGCCAGAAGCGTTTCGGCGACCGTCCGGCCCGTATCGACGGCGCCCCCTCACGCCCCGGCCGCAGCGAAGGCTTTGCCGCGCCGCGCGCCGCCCGCGAAGGCTTTGCCGAGCGTCCGGCCCGCGAGGGCGGTGACCGCCAGCCGCGTGACTTTGGTGACCGCAAGCCCTACGGCGACCGTCCGGCCCGTGCCGAAGGCGACCGTCCGGCGCGTGATGCCGGCGACCGCCAGCCGCGCGAGTTCGGCGACCGCAAGCCTTTCGGTGATCGCAAGCCCTTTGGTGACCGCAAGCCGTTCGGCGACCGCAAGCCCTTTGGTGATCGCAAGCCGTTTGGCGACCGTCCCCAGGGCGAGGCCCGCAACTTCAACAAGGGTCCGCGCGAAGGCAACTTCCAGCGTCCGGACGCGGCGGCCAACGCCGGCAACCGTGGCAACTTCGAAGAGCGCCAGCCGCGCATCGAAGGTGACTTCGGCGAATACCAGCGTCGTGACTTCATGGCCCGCACCGGCCTCGGCGGCAAGCCGCGCACCGGTGGCGGCGCTGGCGCCGGCTTCGGCGGCCCGCGCAAGCCGCGCCCGCAGGGCGGCTTCAACGGCAACGGCAACGGCCATGGCGGCTTCGGTGGCGAACGCCGCGGCTTCGCCCCGCGCCACGAAGGCGGCATCCGCGAAGAGCGTCCGCAGCGTGACCACACCGGCGACAAGCCCGCCGTGGTCGTGCAGACCAAGGCCCGTCGCCGCTTTGGCGAAGACTCGCCGCGTGACGACCTCGGCAACCGCTGAGACGTTGACTGCCTAGCAGTTGCTGAATAAAAAAAGCCGGCTGACGCCGGCTTTTTTTATGGAAATTCCTGACGGGAAAACTGGCAGGTCCGGCTTGGCACGGCTTCGCTGGTTTGGTCTGGCTTCGCTGGTTTGGTCTGGCTCAGTCCGGCTCAGTCCGGCTCGGCCTGCGCCTGCAGCATGCTCCAGGTGCAGGCACGGTTGCGGCCACGCGCCTTGGCGAGATACAGCGCCTGGTCGGCATTGGCGATAAGCTCGGCGATGCTGGTCTTGCCCTCGGCCGGCTGGATGACGGCGACGCCGACACTGACGGTGATGCGGTCGCAGACGCGCGAGGTGCCGTGCGGCAGGTGGCGCGCATACATGTGCGCGACCAGTTCGTCGGCGATGCCGAGCGCATCCTCCTCGCCCGAGCCGGGCAGGATCAGCGCAAACTCCTCGCCGCCGTAGCGCGCCGCCAGGTCGCCGGGGCGCCGCGCAAAACGCTCGATGGCCTGCGCCACCTGCATCAAGGCCTCGTCACCGGCCTGGTGGCCGTAGGTGTCGTTGTACTGCTTGAAGCAGTCGACATCGAGCATGAGCAGGGCCAGCGGGTAGCTGCCGCGTTCGGCGCGACGGAACTCGTCGGTCAGGGCCTGGTCGAAACAGCGGCGGTTGGCGATGCCGGTGAGGGCATCGCTGCGCAACAGCTGCTCCAGGTGGGAATTGCTTCGCTCCAGATCCTCCTGGCGGAACTCGAGCAGGCGCTGCTGCAGGTAGTCGGAGCGCGCGGAGCGCTCCATCAGGTAGTTGGCGACCAGGCAGAGCATGCCGGCAAAGGTGATGAGCATGAGATCGATGACATGCTCGCCGGCATGGCCGGGGAAGCGCAGCCAGGCCAGGGCCAGGGTGGTGCCCGCGGCAATCACCAGCACGCTGACCACGGCATAGGCAAACTGCATGCGCAGCAAGGTGAGGCCGAACAACTGGATGAGGATGAGGGTATCCAGGTACATGCGCCCGAGCGGCGATTCCACGAAGTAGCCCATCATCAGGAAGGCGGCCGCGCCCCCCAGGGTGGCAAACAGCAGCAGGCCTTGCTGGTGGCGGTCCATGGCCGGCTTGCGGATCAGCCAGAGCAGGAACAGCACCACCGGCATGACCACGCCGAAGCGCACGAACAGCGGCCCGGCGCGATCGCCGGGCGGCAGCATGAAGTCTTCGAAGACGGACACCACCATGGCCAGGGCGCCGACGGCGAGGCCGGCCGCCATGTGGTTGCGGTAGCGTTCGGAATAACTGGACTGGAAATCGGACTCCAGCGGCTCGGCCCATGACAGGCGCCAGCTGCCCTTGCCGCTGGCGGCCCAGGCGGATTCGTAGAGGGAGTGATCGCGGGTGCCGGGGGGCGCTGGATTCATGACGGCGCAACCGTTAACGGGGTGGAGACACCGCCCAAGGATGCGGTGTGGTCCCGGCCCCCCGCCACCGGCGCCGGACAGGCGCGCCGCGCGGGCGACGGATCAGTAGCCGAGGGCCATGGTATAGCTGATGAACAAGGTGGGCTCGGCCTTGTACTCGACGCCATTCTCGTCAAGGGGCTCGGCGGCGCCCAGCCCCACGGTCAGCTCTGAGCGAGTGTACTCCTTGACCCAGTGATAGCCCATTTCTCCGCCGATGCCCAGGCGCAGGTAGTCGTCGCCGCCGATGCTCTCGGCCTGCACATGGCCGCCGAAGACGCCCACATAGACGCCGCTGCGGTAGCCGTCGACGCCGTCGATATGGCGACGCCAGGACAGGTTGGCGGCAAGGCCGTCCTTCTTGCGGAACTTGCCCATGCGCAGCATGAAGTTGCCGTAGTCGTTCACGTGCTCGGCGTTCAGGTGCAGCATTTCGCTGAACAGGCCGGCGCCCAGGAACAGGTGCTTGCCCTTGGCGGCAACGCTGATGGGTTCATCGCCCTTGGCGGCGACGCCAGTGGGCGCTTCGCCCTCGGCATGAACCAGGACGGGAGCCAGGAGGGAGGCAAGGAGCAGGGGCTTGAAAGTCTTGAGCATGGGGATCCGGCGCCACGACCACAGGTGCTGGGCACTGCGGCTTTGTTATTTTGGGGCCGGGGCAGGCCCCGGCGGCATAAGCGCCAGAGTGTAGGGAGGCTCCCGGCAAATATCCATAGCCCGACGGCCCTCCCCGCGGGCGGGGTCAGGCGACCGGCCGGAAGCCAAGGCCCTGCAGCAGGGGCCAGAGCGCGTCATCCGCCGGCAGGGCTACCCGCTGCGCCGTGAACTCGCGCCGGGCCGGGTAGTGCCGGCGCAGGGCGTCAAAGGCGGCGCCGGGGTCGGGCGCCGCCAGGCTGGCGCGCAGGGCGGCATCGTCGCGCGGCAGCGGACAGGCCTGCTGCAGCAGGGCCGCCAGGCGCTGCGCCTTCCCCGTGCCCGCCGGTTGCAGGGGCGCCGGCGCCGGCATGGCGGCCAGCAGGGATTCCAGGGGCGGCGGCGGGGCCAGCCCGAAGTGCGCGCACAGCGCCGCGCAGACCTGGGCGGTGCCCCGCCACTTGCCTTCCTGGCTGTAGCCGGCGACATGCGGCGAACCAAAACGCACCCGCGCCAGCAGGCCGGGATCGACCACCGGCTCGCCCTCCCAGACATCAAGCACCGCGGTCAGCCCGGGCCGTGCCGCCAGGGCGGCCTCGAGGGCCGCCCCCGCCACCACCTCGCCGCGGCTGGCGTTGACCAGGATGGCGTGGTCGGGCAGGCGCGCCAGGGCCGCGGCGTCGATCAGGTGGAAGCTGGG
>JAZKHS010000025.1:0-79111 GCA_040385265.1 Pseudomonadota bacterium
CGACCCTCGGCTTAGAAGGCCGATGCTCTATCCAGCTGAGCTACGAGCGCAGGATGCCCGCGGGCGAGGACGGGTGGTCGGGGCAGAGGGATTCGAACCCCCGACATTCTGCTCCCAAAGCAGACGCGCTACCGGGCTGCGCTATGCCCCGCTGCCCTCAGCGATACCGTTTCGGGCCCGCCTCGATGCGAGGGCGCATAATACTGATGCCCCCCCGGGGCGTCAACGCGGTCAGATAGCTTTTTTCTCGGGTTTTCCAAGACTTAATTGCACGACACCGGCCCGGATCCACACCGACTTGCCATGGCGCCCGCCCGCTTCCCCCCCCTGCCCCGCCGGATTTGGCCGGGGGCGACCCGCGTGCGACAATCCGCGCCCCCCGCAAAACCCGCCGGAGTCTCCCATGCCCGCCCTTGTGCTCGACGGCAAGCAACTCGCCAGCCGCATCGAAACCGAACTGGCCGCCCGCGTCGCCACCCTCAAGGCCCGCAGCGGCCGCACCCCCATCCTGGCCACCCTGCTGGTGGGCGCCGACCCCGCCTCCGCCACCTACGTGAAGATGAAGGGGAACGCCTGCCAGCGCGTGGGCATGGATTCGCTCAAGATCGAGCTGCCGGACAGCACCACCACGGCGCAACTGCTGGCCGAGATCGCCCGCCTCAACGCCAACCCTGACGTGCACGGCATCCTGCTGCAGCACCCGGTGCCGGCCCAGATCGACGAGCGCGCCTGCTTTGATGCGATCGCCCTGGAGAAGGACGTGGACGGCGTCACCTGCCTGGGTTTCGGGCGCATGGCCATGGGCGAGCGCGCCTACGGGTCCGCTACCCCCGCCGGCATCATGACCCTGCTCAAGTCCTACGATATTCCCCTGGCAGGCAAGCACGCCGTGGTGGTCGGCCGCAGCCCCATCCTGGGCAAGCCGATGGCACTGATGCTGCTGGGCGCCGACTGCACGGTGACGGTCTGCCACTCGCGGACGCGGAATCTGCCGGACTTCATCCGTCAGGCCGACATCGTGGTGGGCGCCGTGGGCCGGCCCGAGTTCATCAAGGGCGAATGGATCAAGGATGGCGCGGTGGTCGTGGATGCCGGCTACCACCCGGGCGGCGTCGGCGACATCGAGCTGGCGGCGGTGAAGGACCGCGCGGCGGCCTGGACCCCGGTGCCGGGCGGCGTGGGCCCCATGACCATCGCCACCCTCATCACCCAGACGGTGGAGGCCGGGGAAAAGCTGATCGGCTGATTTCTGCCAGCAATAAAAAAGCCCGCAGTTAGCGGGCTTTTTTATTCGTCATGACGCAGCGGCCGCCGTTACGCGGCCCGCTCCTGGTTAGGGCAGGGCTCAGCGGTCAATGTGGATATCGCTGTCCAGGCGCCGCACCAGCAGCTTGTCGATGCGGCGGCGGTCCATGTCGACCACCTCGAGCTGCAAGCCGTTCCAGTCGAAGGTCTCGCCGGTCTCGGGCACGTGACCGCGATGGAAGAGCACGAAGCCGGCCAGGGTCTGGTAGTCGCGGCCGCCCACCTCCAGCTCTTCGGTTTCCTCCGGGAACAACAGGCGGAAGCGCTCCATGGGCAGGGAGCCGTCGAGCAGCCAGGAGCCGTCGGCCCGCTGCACGATGTCGGGATCCTCGGACAGGCTTTCGTCCGCCGCCTCGAGCTCGCCCACCAGGGGCTCCATGACGTCCTGCAAGGTCACCAGGCCCTGCACCGCACCGTACTCGTCAACCGCCAGCGCCAGATGCTCGCGCCGGGCCTTGAAGGTTTCGAGAAGGGACAGCGGCGAGATGCTGAGGGGGACGAACACTGGCTCGCGCAGCAGGGCAGTGATGTCGAAGGGCTCGCCGCGCAGGTGCTGGGCAAGGAGGTCGTGCATGGCGACCACGCCCATGACTTCGGTGAAACCGCCACGGCAGACCGGCAGGAAACTGTGGCGGGCATTGGCGATGGCGGCGCGCTGGCCGGCGGGATCGTCATCGAGGTCGATGGTCACGACGTCGGCGCGCGGGGTCATGATCTGCGCCAGCTGCCAGTCCTCCAGGCGCAATACGTTCTCGATCATGTCCTGCTCGGACTTGTCGAAGACGCCCGCCACGGTGCCCTCCGCCACCAGCACGCGGATTTCCTCTTCGGTAATGGGCGATTCCTCGTGCTGGTGCTTGCCGAGCAGGCGCAGCACGAAGTCGGTGGACACGCTGAGCAAGGTCACCAGCGGCTTGGTGATCCAGGCCAGGGCGCGCATGAGTGGCGCCATGAGGCGGGCGATCTTCTCGGGCGAATGCATGCCGATGCGCTTGGGCACGATCTCGCCAATGATGAGCGAGACGTAGGTGATCATGATCACCATGCAGGTGGTGGCCAGCGGCTTGGCATAGGCCGCCAGTAGCGGAATGTCCTGGAACACCGGGATCAGGCGCTGGGTAATGGCAGCCTCGCCAAAGGCGCCGGACAGGATGCCGATCAGGGTGATGCCGATCTGCACCGTGGACAGGAAGCGGGTGGGATGCTCGGCCAGGGCGAGGGCGGCGCGGGCACCGAGGTCGCCCTCCTCCGCCAGCTGCTGCAGGCGGATGCGACGCGCGGAAACGATGGCGATTTCCGACATCGCGAAAACACCGTTGATCACGATCAACAGCAGGATGATGAGGATGTCCATTCACGGTACAGCTGGAGGCGCCCGGCGCCGGGACCGCCATCATACGGTCAAAGCCGTCCGCCGCCAAAGCCGGGTGCCGTCACCGGCAGGGGGCGCTATCCTAGGGGCCCCCGCCCTGATCCGGTATCTGCCATGTGCCAGCTGCTCGGCATGAATTGCGCCACCCCTACCGACATTACCTTCTCCTTCTCCGGCTTTGCGCAGCGGGGCGGCGGCACCGACCACCAGGGTGACGGCTGGGGCATCGGCTTCTTCGAGGACAAGGCCTGCCGTCTCTTCATCGACCATGAACCGGCCGTCTCCTCCCCCCTCGCCCGCCTGGTGCGGGAGTTGCCGATCCAGTCGCGCAACGTCATCGCCCATATCCGGAAGGCCACCCAGGGCGAGATCCGGCTGGAGAACTGCCACCCTTTCGTCCGCGAGCTGGGCGGCCGGCACTGGCTCTTCGCCCACAACGGCAACCTGGCGGACTACCGGCCGGCGCTGGACGGGGTCTACCTGCCGGTGGGTGACACCGACAGCGAGCGCGCCTTCTGCACCTTGCTGCAGGGCCTGCGCGATGCCTTCCCGGGCAATGGCCCCGCCTCGCTGGAGGCGGCTTTCGACACGGTGGCGAGCCTGATACCCGCCCTGCGCGGCCATGGCGAATTCGATTTCCTGCTCTCCAACGGCCAGGGCCTGCTCGCCCATGGCACCTCGAGCCTGTGGTACGTGGTACGCGAATGGCCGTTCCGCGAGGCCCACCTGGCCGACATGGACATGAGCATCGATTTCTCGCAGGAAACCACGCGTGAAGACCGCGTGGCGGTGATCGCCACCGCGCCGCTGACCGATAATGAGGAGTGGACCCGCTTCCAGCCGGATGAACTCATCCTGTTCCTGGACGGCAGGCCCGTACGCAAGGAACGCACGGCCTGAGAAGACCGCCGCCGCCGGCAAGCCTATTTGCGGCGTTCGGCTCGCGGCGCGCGCCGCGGCGCCTTGCGGACCGGTGGGGGGGGCGCCGGGTTCTCCGCCAGCCGGGACAGGATCTCGGCCAGGCGCTGCAGGCGGACAGGCTTGGCGACAAAGGCGTCCATGCCCACCCTGAGGCAGCGCTCGCGATCTCCCGTCATGGCGTTGGCCGTCATGGCGACAATATAAGGCTGTTCGCTGGCGGGCAGCAGGCGGCGGATCTCGCGGGTCGCCTCCAGCCCGTCCATTTCGGGCATCAGTACGTCCATCAACACCACGTCATAGCCAATTTGTTGAACGGCCAGCACCGCCTCGCGCCCGTTGGCCACGATATCGGCGCGCTGGCCCAGTCGCTCGAGCATGGACTGGGCCACGCGCTGGTTGACCGGATTGTCCTCGGCCAGAAGGATGCGCAAGGCCTGCTCGATACGAGGCGGCGGCGCGTCATCGCGCGACACCATGGGCGGGAGGGTGAGCGCGCTGATCCGAGCGTGGAAGCTGAAGGTAAACGTGGTTCCTTCTCCCATCGTGCTCGACACCGCAATCTCGCCGCCCATGTGCTCCACCAGGCGCTTGCAGATGGCGAGGCCGAGGCCGGTGCCTCCATACAGGCGTGCCGTGGAGCTGTCCAGCTGGCTATAGGCCGTAAACAGCCGCTCGACGCGCTCCGGCGGGATCCCGATACCGGAATCGCGCACCGCCACCGTGACACGGCAGCTGCTGCTGTCCGGCCGGGCATCCGAGCCCACTGACAGGTGGACACTGCCATCGCGGGTGAACTTGACCGCATTGGACAGCAGGTTCACCAGCACCTGGCGGAGGCGGCTGACATCGCCCACCAGCACCATGGGCACATTGGCGCTGCAGTGCACATCCAGGCTGACGTTGTTCTCAACCGCCTTCCCGCTCATGAGGCCGATGGAATCGACAATGCAGCGCCGGATGTCAAAAGGCTGCTCCTCGAATTCCAGCCGCCCCGCCTCGATCTTGGACAGGTCCAGGATGTCGTTGATGATCTGCAACAGGAACTCGCCGCTGCTGCGCGCGGTCTCGGCGTACTCCCGCTGCGGCTTCGTGAGTTCCGTTTCCAGCAACAGGCCGTTCATGCCGATGATGGCATTGAGGGGCGTGCGCAGCTCGTGGCTCATGTTGGCGAAAAACAGGGTCTTGACCTGGTCGATGCGGCGCAACTCGTCATTGGCCTGCTGCAGGGAATGGTTGGCCTCTTCGATCTGCCGGGCGCGCTCGACCACCTCCCACTCCATGCGATGGGTCCGGGAGCGCAGCTCCGCTGCCACCTTCGCCTGCACCGCGCCCTGATGGCGCAGGTGCATGAAATCGGTGACGTCCTCCACTGCATGGATGATGTAGAGCAATTCTCCGCCACTATCCAGGACAGGCGTATTGACCGGACTCCAGTAGCGTTCCTCGAAAGCGCTGCCCTGCGATTCGGGGAGGCGCACATCGTACTTCTGAACCGCCATGGCATCCGGCTCACGCGACGCCAACACGCGCGCGAGGGAGGCGCGCAGGTTGGACACGCCGCTGGCCGACGGGTCGTCAGGATTGTCCGGGAAAATGTCGAAGAGGGAACAGCCCACGATGCCGATGCGGGTAGTCAGCGTCGCCTGCAGATAGGCATCGCTGGCGGCCAGGACAAGGAGGTCGGCGGACAGCACCAGGTACAGCCCGGGGGCGGACTCGAATAACCGCCTGAAGTCAGGTGAATCCCTGATTCCCCCCGCCATACCCTGCTCCCGGACCGCGCTCTCGCAATGCAGAAGTTGTAGAACCTCTGCCGTTACGGTTCCGAGAACGGTGCGGCATTTCGGGGTTACAGAACGTTAAATGAGCCGCCCTGCCCCTGACATTCACCCCGTTCGCTCCGACTACCCCCAAGGAGATAAGCGCAAGGCCGCGCGGTCAGTCGGCCTTGCGCCATTTGATGCCCTCGCGGGAGAACTCGACCACGACGCCGCGCGCCTTGAGCTCGTCCCGCAGTACGTCCGAACGGGCAAAGTCCTTGGCGGCACGGGCGGCGGCGATCTCGGCGATGACCGCCTCGACCTCGCTCAGGAGGCTGGCGTCGGTGCCGCCCTGGCGAGAGCTGTCCGGATCCTGCTGCAGTAGACCCAGCAGCCCGCCAAGTTGCCTCATCAACAGTGCGAAGCGGGCGCCCTCGCCCTTCTGGCCGGCCTTCTCCAGGCGGTTAGCCTCGCGCGCCAGCTCGAACAGCACGGCCAGCGCCTCGGGGGTGTTGAAGTCGTCATCCATGGCGGCGACAAAGCGCTGGCGGTAGTCGGCGGCGCTGTCAGGCTCGGGGACGGTGGCCATACCCGGCGCGGCGGCATTGCCGAGGCCGAAGCTGGCCAGCGTGGTGTAAAAGCGCTCCAGCGACGCCTTGGCGTTGTCGAGCGCCTCGCTGGAGTAATTCAGCGGGCTGCGGTAGTGGCTGGCAACGATGAAGTAGCGCAACACCTCCGGCGGATAATGCTTGAGCACATCGCGAATGGTGAAGAAGTTGCCCAGGGACTTGGACATCTTCTCGTCGTTGACCTGCACGAAGCCGACATGCATCCAGGTGTTGACGTAGGTCTCGCCGGTGGCGCCCTCGCTCTGGGCGATCTCGTTCTCGTGATGCGGGAACTGGAGGTCACCGCCGCCGCCGTGGATGTCGAAGTGGTTGCCCAGGCAGCAGGTGCTCATGGCGGAGCATTCGATATGCCAGCCGGGACGGCCGGGGCCCCAGGGCGAATTCCAGGAGGGCTCGCCGGGCTTGGCGGCCTTCCACAGCACGAAGTCCAGCGGGTCGGCCTTGATCTCGTCGATCTCGACGCGGGCGCCGGCCTGCAGGTCCTCGAGGTTGCGCTTGCTGAGGCGGCCGTAGCGCGGGAAGGAGGACACGTCGTAGTAGACGTCGCCGTTGCGGGCCGGATAGGCGTGGCCGTTCAGGATGAGCTTCTCGACCATGGCGATGATCTCGGCCACGTAGTCGGTCGCCTTGGGCTCGACGTCGGGACGGATGACGTCGAGAGCGTCGGCATCCTGGTTCATGGCGGCGATGAAGCGCTCGGTGAGGGCGTGAAAGTCCTCGCCGTTCTCGTTGGCACGCTTGATGATCTTGTCGTCGATGTCGGTGATGTTACGGACATAGCTGACCTTGTAGCCCGACTCGCGCAGCCAGCGCGTGACCACGTCGAAGGACACCAGCACGCGGGCATGGCCGATGTGGCAATAGTCATAGACCGTCATGCCGCAGACATACATGCGCACTTCGCCCGGGTGCAGGGGGCTGAAGACTTCCTTCTTCTTGGTTTCGCTGTTGTGGATGACGAGCATGGTCAGGCCCCCGGCTTCCATGAGTCGCGCAGACCCACCGTCAGGTTGAAGACGGGCCGACCGGGCTGGCTATCGGCCAGGTCAGCGCAAAAATAACCCTCGCGCTCGAACTGGAAGCGTTCCTCCGGCCGTGCCGCCGCCAGCGAGGGCTCGATCACGGCCTGCACCACCTGCAGCGCCTGCGGATTGATGAAGGTCTTGAAGTCGACGTCGCCGCGGTCGGGCGCAGCGTCGGTGAAAAGGCGGTCGTAGAGGCGGACTTCGGCGGGGACACCATGGCTGGCCGAGACCCAGTGCACCACGCCCTTGACCTTGCGGTCCTCGGGATTCTTGCCGAAGGTGTCGAGGTCGCAGGAGCAGCGCAGCTCGGTGACGATGCCGTCGGCGTCCTTGATGATCTCGTCGCACTTGATGATGTAGGCATTGCGCAGGCGCACTTCGCCGCCGGGAATCAGGCGCTTGTAGCCCTTGGGCGGCACTTCCTCGAAGTCGGCGCGGTCAATGTAGAGCTCGCGGGTGAAGGGGATCTCGCGCTCGCCCATCTCCGGCTGGTTGGGGTGGCGCGCGGCGCGGATTGCCTTGACCTCGCCTTCCGGGAAGTTGGTCAGCACCACCCTGAGCGGGCGCAGCACGGCCATGGCGCGCGGCGCGGAATTCTCGAGGTGCTCGCGCACGCAGAATTCGAGCATGCCGACATCGACCACGCCGTCGCTCTTGGTCACGCCGACGCGCGAGCAAAAGTCGCGCAGGGCGGCGGCGGTATAGCCGCGGCGGCGCATGCCGGAGATAGTGGGCATGCGCGGATCATCCCAGCCACTGACCAGGTCCTCGTCAACCAGCTGCTTGAGCTTGCGCTTGCTGGTGACGGTGTAATTGACGTTGAGGCGGGAGAACTCGATCTGCTGCGGGTGCGGCAGCACGGTGTTGGCGTCGGCCGGCGCGCCGACCTTGCTCCAGATGTCCACCACGCTCTTCGGCTGCGGCAGCACCTTGGCGAGGGTATCGAGCAGCCAGTCATAGAAGGGCCGGTGATCCTCGAACTCCAGCGTGCACAGGGAATGGGTAATGAACTCCAGCGCATCCGAGATGGGATGCGTGTAGTCGTACATGGGGTAGATGCACCACTTGTCGCCGGTCTGGTGGTGGTGCAGCTTGCGGATGCGGTAGAGGACAGGGTCGCGCAGGTTGATGTTGCCCGAGGCCATGTCGATTTTGGCGCGCAGGGCACAGGCGCCGTCGGGGAACTCGCCACGGCGCATCTTCGCGAACAGCTCCAGGTTCTCCTCGACGCTGCGCTCGCGGAAGGGGGAATTCCTGCCGGGCTCGGACAGCGAGCCGCGGTTGGCGCGCATCTCGTCGGCGCTCTGGGAGTCGACATAGGCCTTGCCCAGCTTGATGAGCTCGACGGCATAGTCGTGCAGCACATCGAAGTAATCGGAGGCGTAGCGCACCGGGCCGGCCCAGTCGAAACCCAGCCACTGCACGTCGCGGCGGATGGCGTCGATGTACTCCTGGGATTCCTTTTCCGGATTGGTGTCGTCGAAGCGCAGGTGGCAGTTCCCGCCGGATTCCACGGCGATGCCGAAGTTGAGGCAGATGGACTTGGCGTGGCCGATATGCAGGTAGCCGTTGGGCTCCGGTGGGAAGCGGGTCACGGAGCGGGCATGCTTGCCGGAATCGAGGTCGGCGACGACCTGGGCACGGATGAAGTCTTTGGGTTCGATCATGTCGGGAATGAGCGCCTGGCTGTTCCTGGAGCCACGTACATGACAGGGGGGGATGGGGGGCCTATCATACGGGCCCCGTCCCGCCCGGGCGGACGCGGGAAAGCGGAGAGTCTACCTCCGCCTCCCCTCCCCCTCAACCGGCATTCAGGCTGAAAGCGCCTGATTTACAAGGAAATATCCCCATGGCTACCGTTGCTCTGAACACCAACAAGGGTCGCATCGTCCTGGAACTGGACAGCGTCAAGGCGCCCAAGACCACCGCCAACTTCCTGTCCTATGTAAAGAGCGGGCACTACAACGGCACGATTTTCCACCGCGTCATCGAGAATTTCATGATCCAGGGCGGCGGCTTCGACGCCACGATGGACCAGAAGTCCACCAGCGCCCCCATCGCCAACGAAGCCGACAACGGCCTGAAAAACGACGTCGGCACCATCGCCATGGCCCGTACCAACGACCCGCACTCGGCCAGCGCCCAGTTCTTCATCAACGTGAAGAACAATGACTTCCTGAACCACTCGTCCAAGACCCCGCAGGGCTGGGGCTATGCCGTGTTTGGCAAGGTCACCGACGGCCTGGACGTGGTCGAGGCCATCAAGAAGGTCCCGACCGGGCGTACCGGCGGCCATCAGGACGTCCCCACCACCCCGGTGGTGATCGAGTCCGCCGAAGTCATCAGCGAATAAGGCTCCCGGCAGGGAGGGCGGCGTCCCTCCCCTGCCCTCACCCGGCTGCCTGCCGCCAGCCCGCCCCGCACCCGGCGCTTCGCCCGGGACGGGGCGAACCCCGGCGGACGACATGCCCCTCTCCTCCGGTCCGCCGATTCCGTCATGCCCAAGACCTACTTCATCTCCGACCTGCACCTTTCCCCCGACATGCCCCGCGTCAGCGCCGGCTTCCTCGCCCTGCTCGGGCAGATCCGCGGCGCCGATGCCCTGTATGTGCTGGGCGACCTGTTTGAGTCCTGGGTCGGCGACGACCATGCCGACGAATACAACCAGCGCATCCTGGTGGCGTTCCGCGCCCTCGCGGACAGCGGCACCCGGCTGTATTTCGTCCATGGCAACCGTGACTTCCTGCTCGGCCAGGCCTTTGCCGAGGCTACGGGCGGCCGCTTGCTGCCGGAAAGCCAGGTGGTCGAGGCCTTCGGGCAGAAGCTGCTGCTGATGCACGGCGACCAGCTCTGCACCGGGGACGAAAAGTACATGGCTTTCCGTGCCCAGAGCAGGGACCCGGCCTGGCAGGCAACAATGCTGGGCAACTCGCTGGAGCAGCGCCTCATGATTGCCAGCATGTGGCGCATGCAGAGCAAGGCGAACAATGCCAACAAGCCCGAGAACATCATGGACGTGACGCCCGCCGAGGCCGAGCGGGTGCTGCGCGAGAGCGGGGCCCGCACCCTTCTCCACGGCCATACTCACCGGCCCGGCATTCATGAACTCAAGGTGGACGGGGAGGCCGCGCAGCGCCTGGTACTGGGCGACTGGCGCGAGGAGAGCGGCGAGGCGGTGATCGCGGTGGCTGACGAGAAGGGTTTGCGCCTGGAGACATTCCGGTTCTGACGGAGCCGTGTTTCTCGTCTTTTGTGCCCCCGCTACTCCGGCCCCAGCCTGCGACGAGGCCACCCCCATGAAAAAGCCCGCTTGATGCGGGCTTTTTCATGGGACCGGGCGTGGCGTCGCGCCAGGCAGGCGATGGCTGACTCCGGCCTAGCGGTTCACTACCTCGCCGCGCTCCCGGATGTGCTCCAGGGACTCCACGCGCAGGCGCTCGGCTTCGCTGAAACGGGCCGTGCGGGCTTCATCCACCTGGCGTTGGCGATCCTGCTCGGACAGGCTCTTGTTGGCCAGGATGGCATCGCGCTCGGTGAACCAGCTATCCATGCGCTGATCCCATTGCTGGTTCTCACGATCCAGGTTTTCCAGACGGTCGGCCGCCTCCGGCCCCACGAGGCTTTCCCGGATCTGGCGCAGTTCGGCCGGGGTACCACCGCGCTGCTTCCACTCCCGGGTCATGCCATCCAGGTTCTGCACCTGGTTGATGACCTTGATCTGCTCGCGCAGGGCCTCGGGCAACTGCTGCTCCAGCGCGGCCAGCCGCTGCGCGCGCTGCTGCGCGGTCAGTGACTTGTCCTGCATGATGTCCAGACGTTCCAGGGTGTAGCGGTCATAGGTGTCCTCATCGCCAAAGAAGGCCGTGATGACCTCGGGCGAGAAGAACTGGCCGCGCAAGGCCTGCACCGCCTGCATCTGGCGACGCAGCGCGGGAATATCCAGGTTGCCGGGCGTGGCCTGGGCCTGCGGAATGGCCTCCAGCCCTTTCTTGTAGGCAATGTAGCTGTCGAGCAGGCGCTCCGCCTCGGCGGCTGCGCCGGCGGGCAGCTTGTGGCGCAGGTAGGCGCGGATGCGCTTGAGAATGGACTCCAGCGGCTCCTCGCCGACTGCCGACAGGAAATAGTCGAAGACACGGCGGATGCCGCCGGTGATCTTGAGGCGGCCAGCCGCGTCGACCTCGAGCTCGCCATCCACCTCGGTGCCCCGCAGGGAGGGCGGCAGCCCTTCCACGCCGGTGGCAAAGCTGGCCGGGACCACGTGACTGCCGCCGCCACCCGATGCCGCGGCCGCCGCCATGGCCGGATCGGCCGCCGCGTCGATGGCATCTTCCGGCGACAGCCAGTACAGGGCCCCGCCCAGAGCCAGCACCGTGGCGACGATACCGATCACTACGCTTTTCTTCATGTCACGTTCCCGGGTCATTTTTTGTTTTGGGGGCGCGGACGCCAGAAACGACAATGGCGGCCGAGGCCGCCATTGTCGTTTGCCATTGTGCCTAAATCAAAGGCCGGCGTTCTTCAGGCGGTTGGCCTGGTTACGGTAGGCCGCCTTGGGTTCCGGGGTGAAGAGGCCGCGGACCGCAAACAGGTGGTTGATCTCGTCGCCATGGTTCCAGGGGTAGTTGTCGCGCAGGACCTGGCCGAAGTGGTTGCTGCAGCGGCCGACCAGGCCGTCACTGGCTTCGGTCATGGCCAGGCTGGTGACGCCGAAGAAGGTGTCCAGCGGATCGAACACGTTGGTCACGACGCTGGTGCCGCCCATGGAGTAGAAGCGCTGGCCGTTGCCGGTGTAGGCGCCTTCGCCGCAGGCAGTGACAGGTACGCCGGCCGGGAAGCGGGCATTGAAGGTCGCCGCGCCCGTGGTGCTGAGGGAAGCCATGGAGCCCTTGAAGTCCTCGTTCCAGGAATTGCCGGCGACGGTGGTCAGCAAGGTGGAGAAGGCGTTCAGGATGGTGTTGCCAAGGCCGCCGATCAGGGGGAAATCAATGGCCTGCTGCATCAGGTTGCCGACCGGGGTGCCCTTCACGGGGGAACCCATGGTGGTGACCGAGGCGACCTGGCCGGGGATCACACCGGCAACGTAGCGGGCGGAGAAGCCGCCGTGGCTGTGGCCGATCAGGTTGACCTTCTGGGCGCCGGTGACGGCCAGCACGGTACGCACCTGGGAGAGCAGCTGCTCTCCACGGGCCTCGGAAGTGTTGAAGGCGGAGGCGGAGGTGTTGTAGACCCGGGCGCCGTTGTCGCGCAGGTCGCCGGCAACACCGTAGAAGTACTCGATGCCGAGCACCTTGTCGAAGCCGAGCACGCCCGGGGCGAGGACGATGGGGTACCTGGTCTGGGAATAAGTGCCCGCGTTGGCGACTCCAGCGACCATCATCAGGGCGGCGACCATGAGCTTCTTCATTCTTCTCTCCTTGGATTCTTGATTTTGTCGTTCGTTTTTTTGGGAGACTGCGTCGGGTGTGAGCCCGTCCTTCCGGATGCAACTCATAGAGCAGTAGCCATGCCAGAACCCGGCAGGAGACCGTGCCAAGTCCATTTTTGGCTGCATCGGTGCATTGGCTGTCCTGCGCCGTCTACCCGGGAGGACCCCTTGTCAGGGGATGTCCATGGCCTGTCCCGGGATGTCCCCTGGCCATTCATCCTGATTTCGCTACCGCCCATCCCTGGTGTTACCGACCGAAACGTATGCCGGCGCCCGGTAACACTGCCGGTAACACTTCCGGTAACAGCCACTGCCCCTGCTCCGGCTATGGCACTGCCCTCACCGATGGTCCTGCCGATGGCTTGGCGGACGACGCAGCAGATGACGAGGTCCGAACAAGACGCCTATACTGTACGGATGAGCAGTCAATATAGAAGCGCCGCCTGGAGGCGCATGATCGCCTTTGTCCGCATGGACCGTTTCGGCCTGGCCATGGAGCGGCAGGACAACCCTGGCCTTGCGGGGCGGCCGATCGTGCTCCTGCACTCGGAGAGCGTGCCGCGACTGGTGGAGGCATCGCCCGAGGCGGAGTCCTTCGGGCTGTACCCCGGCATGGCGTGGGAAGAAGCCCGCCTTCGCTGTCCGGGCCTGGGCCGCTTGACCGCCCGCCCCTCGCACTACGCCGCGCAGTCGGCCCGCCTGCTGGACCCGCTGCAGGAAATCAGCCCCGATCTGGAGCCCTTCGCGGCCGGCGCCGCCTTTCTCGACCTCAGCGCCTGCCAGGACTACTACCGCCACGACCCGGACCGCATCGGCGCCCTGCTGCTGGCCCGTCTTGCCGCCGCCGGCGCCCCTGCCGCTGCCGTGGGCATCGGCGGCGACAAGACCACGGCGCGTTGGGCGGCCGGCGCGGCAGGGGCCGGCGAGACGCTGGTGGTGCGGCCGGCCGAGGCAGCCGCCCGGCTGGCACCCCTGACCCTGGATGAGCTCTGCGGGGCCGGGCCGCAGATCGCCGCCTTCCTGGCCAGCCATGGCGTGCAAACCTGCGGCGACATGCAGCGCATCCCCATCTCCCTGCCAGCCCGGCGCTTTGGCAACCATGGACGCCGCCTGTGGCTGATGGCCCAGGGCCGCGATCCTTCACCAGTCCGGCGCCACCACGCACCTTCAGGAGCGGGGCCCCTGCTCGGCCGGCTGCTGCCCCCGGGCAGTTGCGAGGCCGACGGGCTCATCGCGGCCTTCCAGAGCCTGGCGGACAAGCTGCACCTGCGCCTGCGCCGCGAAGGCTGGCAGGCGCGCGAGCTGCGCCTGGGCCTTCGCGCCCCGGAAGGCTGGCGCCAGGAATGGGTAACGCTGGCCGAAGGGGACGACAGCGGCCTCCTGGTCGCCCCCTGGCGGCGCTTCCTGCAACGGCACTGGTTCGGCGAGGAAGTCCGGCAAATCCAGTTGCTGCCGGCGCCGGCGCGGGCGGCTGCCGAGCAGGCCGACATCTTCTTGCGCCGTGGGCGCGGATCAGAACCCAACGGTCGCAAAATCAGGACCTGAGTCGCCTCGACGGGGGTGACATACAACAGAAGTGCTGTTCTTATTGGGCGATCGCCCAATAAGAACAGCCACGATAACAAGCAGATGAGCCAGCTTCCGCTTCCCGTCGACAGCAACCCCAGCCGTCGTCCCGGCCGTCCCCGCCGGGAGGGATCTGCCATGAGCCGCGAGGCCATCCTGGATCGCGCCTTCGCGGCCTTCGCACGCCAGGGCTATGACGGTGTCAGCCTGCGCCAGCTGGCCTCGGACTGCGGCGTCAGCGACAGCCTGCTGAGCCATCACTTCGGCAACAAGCAGCGCCTGTGGCAGGAGGCGGCGGATAGCGTCTTTGCGCCCCTCTACCGGCAGCTGGTCGATACCCTCGATGGCATCGAGGCCGAGAACGTCGCCCTTAAGCTGCGCCGTAATCTAAAAGCCTCGCTGACCCTGCTGGCCACCTATCCCGACATCATTGCCTTCATGTTCCGCGAGGGCGACACCGAGAGCGCACGCGCGCAACACCTGCGGCAGGCCTACGTCGATCCGTATACCGCCCGCATCCACCACCTGGTGGACGAAGCCGCGGCACAAGGCTTGATCCGCCAGCTCAGCCACGAGGCCTGCACCGGCATGGTCTTCGGCATCATGCGCATGCTGGTGATGCCTGGCGTCTACCGTCATGCCCTGGCGCCGCGCCTCGCGACCCCCGAATCCATTTCAGCCTACGTCGATGAAGTCGTCAGCATCTTCTACGACGGGCTTATGCTCCACATGGCCACCGGATCGGCCCCGACCCCAGAGAACACGCCATGACTCGCCTGTTGCTTCCTGCCCTCGTCCTCTCCGGTTCCGTCCTTGTCCTGGCCGGCTGCAGCCGGCAGGAGCCGCCGCCGCCACCGGAGCGTCCGGTCAAGCTGGTGACGGTGGGCGTCGGCACCGTGGCCGCCAGCGCCGAACTGGCCGGCGAGGTGAGGGCAAGGATCGAGTCCAACCTCGGCTTCCGGGTCGCCGGCAAGCTCATTTCACGCCGCGTCGAGACCGGTCAGCGCGTGCGCCGCGGCGACGAACTCGCCCGTCTTGACCCGCGCGATTTCGAACTCGCCGGGCAGTCCTCGCAATCGGCCCTGATTGCCGCCGAGGCCCAGCTGCAAAATGCGCGTGCCGAGTTCGCGCGCTACCAGGAGCTGAGCCGGAAAGGCTTTGTCTCCGCCACCGACATGGAGCGCAAGCGCGTCGACCTCTCCGCCGCCGAGGCCCAGCATGAGCAAGCGCGCAGCGGCCGCTCGCTGGAAGAGAACCGGCTGGCCGATACCGTGCTGCGCGCCGACGCGGATGGCGTGGTCACGGCCATCCAGGCCGACGTGGGCGAGGTGGTCGGGGCCGGCCAGGCCGTGATCCGCGTCGCCCAGGACGGGCCGCGCGAGATCGAGGTGGAGTTCCCCGAGAACCGCACCGCCCTTGCCCGCGGCGCGCGCGCCCAGGTCGCCCTGTGGGCCAACCCGGGTACCCGGCTGCCCGCCTCGCTGCGCGAACTCTCCGCTGCCGCCGACCCGCATACCCGCACCTTCCGTGCCCGCTATACCGTGCAGGCCCCGGCCAGTGCGCTGGCGCTTGGCCAGTCCGCCACCGTGTTCCTGCAGGTGCCGGCCATGAAGTCCGGCGCTTCGCGCCTGCCCACCACCGCTGTCTTCGGCAAGCAGGGCCAGACCCTGGTCTGGGTCTATGACCCCAAGACGCATGCCGTGGCTGCACAACCGGTGAAGACCGTAGGCGTGGATGGCAACGACGTGCTGGTGGCGGGCCTGGCGCCCGGCATGCAGGTCGTCGCGGCGGGCGTGCATGTGCTGGCCGAGGGCCAGAAGGTGCAGCCCTTCATCGCCCAAGCAGCGCGCTGAGGGAGCATCCGCATGGCCGACCTTGACCCCACCCCGCCCGCGCCCGACAAGCTGAGCGAGCGCTTCAACCTTTCCCGCATCGCCATCCAGAATCCGGCGATCACCCTTTACCTGCTCGTCGTGCTGCTCTTTGCCGGCGGCGCGGCCTATTTCCAGTTGGGCCAGGACGAGGACCCGCCCTTTACCATCCGCGTGATGGTGGTGCGTGCCTTCTGGCCGGGCGCCACCGCCATGCAGATGGCGCAGCAGGTGTCCGACCCGCTGGACAAGACGCTGCAGGAAATCCCCTACGTCGATCGCATCCGCAGCTACTCCAAGCCGGGCGAGACCACCTTCCTGCTGGAGCTCAAGGATTACACGCCGCCGGGCGACGTGCCCAACATCTGGTACACCGTGCGCAAGAAGGTCGGCGACATGAAGTCGCGCCTGCCCGCCGGCGTGCAGGGGCCGGTCTTCAATGACGAGTTCGGTGATGTCTATGGCGTCATCTATGCGCTGAGCGGCGAGGGCTTCTCACGTGCCGAAATGCGCGACCAGGCCGACTTCGTGCGCCAGCAACTGCTGCAGGTGCGCAATGTCGCCAAGGTCGAGTTGCTGGGCGTGCAGGAGGAAAAAGTCCATGTCGAGATCTCGCAGCGCAAGCTCGCCCGCCTGGGCATTGATTTCCGCCAGGTCATCCAGGCCCTCAACGACCAGAACGCGGTGGCCTTCGCCGGCGAACTGCAGACCGGCAGCGAGAACCTGCAAATCCGCATCGGCGGCCAGTTCGACAACCTGGAAACGCTGCGCGCCCTGCCCCTGCGCTTCAATGACCGCACCTTCCGCCTCGGCGACCTCGGCACCATCGAGCGCGGCTACCAGGATCCTCCCGCACCCAAGGTCCACTTCAACGGGCGAGAAGTGACGGCACTCGCCATCTCCATGGCCAAGGGCGGCGACATCATCCAGCTCGGCAAGGACCTGCAGGCGGCCACCGGCGACCTGCGCGCGCGCCTGCCGGCCGGCGTCGAACTGGAACAGATGCAGGACCAGCCGGCGGCGGTGGCGGTGTCGGTGCAGGAGTTCCTGCGGGTGCTGGCCGAGGCCCTCATCATCGTGCTGGCGGTGTCCTTCCTCAGCCTCGGCCTGCAGCGCAATCCCTGGCGCATCGACATCCGGCCAGGCCTGGTGGTGGCGCTGTCCATCCCCACCGTGCTGGCTGCCACTTTCCTGATGATGAACTGGTGGAACATCGACCTGCACAAGATCTCGCTGGGGTCGCTCATCATCGCCCTCGGCCTGCTGGTGGACGACGCCATCATCATCATCGAGATGACGGTGCGTAAAATGGAAGAGGGGCTCGACCGGCTCAAGGCCAGCACCTATGCCTTCACCGCCACCGCCATGCCCATGCTGACCGGTACGCTGATCACGGCGGCGGGCTTCCTGCCCATCGGGTTGGCCAATTCCGCCACCGGCGAATACACCTTTGCCATCTTCGCGGTGACCACGGGGGCGCTGCTGATTTCCTGGTTCGTGTCGATCTACTTCGTTCCTTTCCTGGGCTACAAGCTGCTGCGCGAGCATCCAGGCCACGAGGAAGTGTTCGACACGCCTTTCTACCAGCGCGTGCGCGCCCTGGTGGAAAAATGCGTGGAGAAGCGCTGGACCACCATCGGCGCCACCGTCGGCGCGCTCATCCTCGGCATCGCCGGCATGCAACTGGTGGAGAAACAGTTCTTCCCTGACTCCAGCCGCCCCGAGATCCTGGTCGACCTGTGGTTGCCGGAGGGCAGCTCCTTCGTCGCCAGCGAGACCATGGCGACGCAGGTCGAGGCGCGGCTGGGCAAGATCGAGGGTGTGTCCACCGTCTCCACCTTCATCGGCTCCGGCGTGCCGCACTTCTACCTGCCGCTGGAACAGATCTTTCCGCAGGACAACGTTTCCCAGCTGATCGTGCTGCCCGCCTCCCATGCCGACCGCGAGCGCATACGTCGCGAACTACCGGCGCTGATGGCCCGGGAGTTCCCGGAAGTGCGTTCGCGGGTGCAGTTGCTGCCCAACGGTCCGCCGGTGACCTATCCGGTCATGTTCCGCGTGATGGGTCCCGACCCCTTCCAGGTGCGCACCCTGGCGGAGAACGTCAAGGCCGTGCTGCGCAAGGATGCCGACATGCGCGGCGTCAACGACAACTGGCACGAGGAGATCAAGGTCCTGCGGCTGGACATCGACCAGGCCCGCGCGCGCGCCCTCGGCGTCAGCAGCGAGGCGCTGTCGACCGCCAGCGAAACCATCCTCTCCGGCCTGCCCATCGGGCAGTACCGCGAGAACAACCGCCAGATCGGCATCGTGCTGCGCCAGCCCGAGCAGGAGCGCAACTCCCTGACCGCCCTCTCCGGCGCCTACCTGCCCACGGCCAGCGGCCAGTCCATTCCCTTTGCCCAGGTCGGCCATGCAAACCTCGGCTGGGAGCCAGGCGTGATCTGGCGACAGAACGGGAATTTCGCCATCACCGTACAGGGCGATGTGCGGGACGGCATCCAGGGCGCCACGGTGGCGCTGCGCCTGAACGAGCAACTGGACGCACTGCGCCTGGCGCTGCCGGCCGGCTACCGCATCGAGATCGCCGGAACCGTGGCCGAATCCAGCAAGGGCACCAGCTCGATCGCCGCCAATGTCCCGCTCATGCTGTTCATCATCTTCACCCTGCTGATGCTGCAGCTGCGAAGCTTCTCGCGCAGCCTGCTGGTGTTCCTCACCGGCCCGCTCGGCCTGATCGGCGCCGCCATGACGCTGCTGATCATTGGCAAGCCCATGGGCTTCGTGGCCATGCTCGGCATCATTGCGCTGAACGGGATGATCATGCGCAACTCGGTGATCCTCATCGACCAGATCGAGCAGGACATCGCGGCCGGCGTGGATCGCTGGACCGCCATTGTCGATGCGGCGGTGCGGCGCTTCCGTCCCATCATGCTGACGGCGGCCGCCGCCGTGCTGGCCATGATCCCGCTGGTGCGCAGCGCGTTCTGGGGGCCGATGGCCGTCGCCATCATGGGCGGCCTGATCGTTGCCACGGCGCTGACGCTGCTCAGCCTGCCCGCCATGTATGCGGCCTGGTTCAAGGTCAGGCGCGACGAGGATCAGGGTCGGCAGATGTAGCCGAGCCAATAAAAGGCCCGCCGATTGGCGGGCTTTTTATTGGTGGACGGCACTACCGCGGCGGTCAGAGCATCTGGTCCAGCGCCTGCTCGAGGTTGCGCACGGCCTGCTCGGTGTTGTTGAGCTTGTCGAGGCCGAAGAGCCCGACGCGAAAAGTGCGAAACCCTGCCGGCTCGTCACACATTAGCGGCACGCCGGCGGCGGTCTGCAGGCCCAGCGCAGTGAACTTCTTCGTATTGTGGATGTCGGCATCGTCGGTATGGCAGACCACCACGCCAGGGGCCCCAAAGCCGCGCGCCGCGACGCTCTTGAGGCCCCGCAGCGCGAACAGCTCGCGCACCCGGCGACCAAGTTCCACCTGGCGCAGCTTGAGCGCCGGGATGCCGATGGTCTCCATCTCGCGCATGGTATCGCGCAGCTGCACCAGCACCCCGGTGGGCATGGTGGCGTGATAGGCGTGACCGCCATTCTCGTAGGCCTGCATGATCTGCAGCCACTTCTTGAGGTCGGCGGCAAAGCTGGTGCTGGTGGTGGACTCGACCTGGCGCCGGCCTGCCTCGCTCAGCATGACCAGCGCCGCCCCCGGGGAGGAGCTCCAGCCCTTTTGCGGGGCGCTGATCAGGACATCGACGCCACAGGCCGCCATGTCCACCCACACCGTGCCCGAGGCCACGCAGTCCAGCACGAAGAGGCCGCCAACCGCATGAACCGCCTCGCCCACCGCGCGCAGGTAGTCATCGGGCAGGAGGATGCCGGAGGCAGTTTCCACATGCGGTGCGAACACGACGGCAGGCTGCTCGGCGCGGATGGTGGCGATCACCTCCTCCAGGGGGGCGGGCGCCCAGGCGGCCTGGACGCCGTGATCCTGCGGCCGCGCCTTGAGCACGCTGGCAGCGGCAGGAATGCCGCCCATCTCGAAGATCTGCGTCCAGCGGTAGCTGAACCAGCCATTGCGCAGCACCAGGCACTGGCGGCCGGTGGCAAGCTGGCGCGCGACCGCTTCCATGCCGAAGCTGCCACCGCCCGGCACGATGGCGACGGCGTCGGCGTGGTAGACCTTCTTCAGGGTGGCGGACAGCTCGCGCATGACCTGCTGGAAGGACTGCGACATGTGGTTGAGGGCGCGGTCCGTGAAGACCACGGAGTACTCGAGTAGGCCATCGGGATCAACGGCGGGATATTGCTTGGACATGTGGGATTCCGGCATGCGTGGCGGCCGGATGCCCGGCCCTGATCGGCCTCAACCATCCCACAATCCCCGGCCGGGATAAAGTACGCGACAGGGAGTAGAATGCGCGGCTTCGTCCCTGCCCGAGCCCGCCATGGCCCAGAACTCCACCATCTTCAAGGCCGACCTTTCCGTGTCGGACCTGGACCGCCATTACTACGGCAGCCACCTCCTCACCCTCGCCCGCCATCCGTCCGAGACGGACGAGCGCCTGATGATGCGGGTACTGGCCTTCGTGCTGAACGCGAGCGAGACCCTGGCCTTCGGCAAGGGACTCTCCGCTGATGATGAGCCCGACCTCTGGCAGAAGGATCTCACCGGTGCCGTGGAAAAGTGGATCGAGGTGGGGCAGCCGGACGAGAAGCGCCTGCGCAAGGCCTGCGGCGTCGCCCGCGAGGTTATCGTCTATCCCTATGGCGGCAACGGCGCCAATATCTGGTGGGAGCAGAACCGGCGCGCCCTGGAAAAGCTGGACAAGCTCCGCGTGATCAACATTGCCGGCGAAACCGCCGCGGCCCTGGGCGCCCTCGCCCAGCGCAGCATGCAGTTGCAGGCGACGGTGCAGGACGGCGAGGTATGGCTGTCGGAGGCTTCCGGTTCGCTGCAGGTGACACCGGAATCGTGGAAGGCCGCGAGCCGCTAACCGCAGCCGTCCTCCATCCCCTCACTGTCGTCATCCCGGCCCGGCCCGGCCGCGGCACCGCCACAGGGGAGGACCGCCGCTTCACGAGACTGGCCTTGGCCCGCGGCCGGTGCCCCTGCGGCACCTTCCCGTCAGGCCGGCGGCCCGGAATGGAAGCGGGTCTCGGGGTCCGGCCGCTCGATCAGGTCGCGCTCGATCTCGCGGAAAAAAGCGATGCGCCCGGCGATTGGGACGGGAGAGTATTTCTCCGCCAGATCGAGGTAGTACTCGAAGTGACGGGCCTCCGAGCGCAGCAGGAAGGTGTAGAAGCGCGCCAGCTCCTCGTCCAGGTGCGGGGCCAGGGCCTCGAAGCGCTCGCAGGAGCGCGCCTCCACGAAGGCCCCGATGATGAGGATGTCCACCAGCCGCCCGGGCTCGTCATGGCGGGCCTGCTCGCGCAGGCCGCCGGCATAGCGCGCGGCCGGCACCGGCCGATAGGGAATGCCGCGCCGCGCCATGATCTCCAGCACCTGCTCGTAGTGCAGCATCTCTTCACGCACCAGCTGGGACAGCAGCACCTGCAGCTCGCTGCGCTCACTGTAGCGGAACAACAGGTTCATGGCCGTGCTGGCGGCCTTCTTCTCGCAGTTGGCATGGTCCTGCAGCAGCAGGGGCAGGTCCTGGATGGCCGCCTCCACCCAGCGCGCCGGAGTGGGACAGGCCAGGAAGGCACGGACGGGTTCAAGGAAATCCACAGGCAGCTCCGGGAGGCTCAGGCGGGCGGATTATAGCGGCAAGCCGGACCGGTTTGGCCTGCCCCGCCTCTTCCACTATCCTTGGCGGCCCGAGCCCTCACGCCGTACCTCCATGACCGCAACGATCCCGCCTTCCCCCGCCGACACCCTCTCCGGCCGGGACCGCTTCCTCCTCAGGCTGCTGCACCTGCTCAGCCGCCTGCCCCTGGGCTTCCTGCAGCGTATGGGAGCGGTGCTCGGCGTGGTCGCCCTGGCGGTGGCCGGCCAGAGCAAGACCGCACATGTCATCCGCCGCAACCTGGAAATCGCTTTTCCGGAGCAGACCCCGGCGTGGCGCGAGCAGGTGCTGCGCGACAGCGTCATCAGCACCGTGCAGACCGGACTGGAGTTCGCCAAGACCTGGGGCATGCCGCCCGAGTACAGCGTCCGCGCGATCCGCAAGGTGCATAACGAGCACCTGATCCGGGACGCCCTCGCCTCCGGCCACGGCACCATCGGCATCGTGCCCCACCTGGGCAACTGGGAGTTCATGAACGCCTGGCTCAACCAGTACACGGCCCCCATCATCATGTACAAGCCGGGCAAGGACAAAGGCGTCAACGCCTTCGTGCTGGAAGCGCGCACCCGCCTGACCGCGACCCTGGTACCGGCCGACGAACGTGGCGTCAAGGCGGTCTTCAAGGGCCTCAAGGCCAACGGCTTCTGCGCCATCCTGCCGGACCATGTCCCGCACGAAAACGGCGGCAGCTACTCGCCCTTCTTCGGCATTTCCACCTGGACCGGCGTGATGGTGCCCAAGCTGATCGGCCGCACCGGCTGCAAGGCGATGATGATGGCTTGCCTGCGGCGTCCGCAGGGAGATGGTTTCGAGGTCTTCCTGTCCGAGCCGGACCCTGAGGTCTACAGCCAGGACCTGGCCACCGCCACCGCCGCCATGAACCGCTCCATGGAAGCCCTGATCCGCATGGCGCCAGCGCAATACCAGTGGGCCTACAAGCGCTTCCGCAACAACGAGTCAGGCGACGACGTCTACCGCCGCTCCTGATCAACACCCGCCAGTGGACTCTCCCCGGAAGGCGGCAGCGCGAGCAGCGCGGCAACGCGTTCGCGCAGGCGCGGCAGCACCTCGGCCTCGAACCAGGGATTGCGGCGCAGCCAGGTGTTGTTGAGCGGACTCGGATGCGGCAGCGACCACAGCGCAGGACCGAAGCGCGCATAGTCGCGCACGGTCTCGGTCAGGGTCGCGGCCCGTGCCGGGAGATGCCAGGCTTGCGCATGGGCGCCGATCAGCAGGGTGAGTTCCAGCCGCGGCAGCAAGGCCAGCAGGGGCGCCCGCCACGCCGGCGCGCATTCGCGCCGCGGCGGCAGGTCGCCGCCCTTCCCCTTGCCCGGATAGCAGAAGCCCATGGGCAGGATGGCGACGTGGCGTTCGTCGTAGAACACGGCCTTGCCGATGCCGAGCCATTCGCGCAGGCGCTCGCCACTGGCGTCGTCAAAAGGAATGCCGGAGGCGTGGGCGCGCCGGCCCGGGGCCTGGCTGGCAATCAGCAGGCGCGCCTCCGGATGCAGTTGCAGGATGGGACGCGGCCCGGCGGGCAGCTGGTCGGCGCAGAGGGTGCAGGCACGCACCTCGTCGAGCAGAGGGATTCGGCCCATGGCGGCGGCTACGGCAGTGGCGGAACGCCCACTATAGCCCCGTGGGCGCACGCCGCCATGAGAGGATGCCGCTCAGGCCTCGCGCTCGGGCGGAGTCTCGATCTTGAGCTGGGCGCGGAACTCGCCGGGCGTAAGCCCGACATAGCCCTTGAAGTAGCGAATGAAGGAGCGGCTCTCGGTGAAGCCGAGCTTGCGCGCAATGTCTTCCACCGACAGCAGCGACTGCTGCAGGTACCTGCGCGCCAGCTCGGCGCGCAGATCATCGAGGATCTGCTGGTAGGAGGTCCCCTCGTCGGCCAGCTTGCGGTGCAGTGTGCGTACGTTCATGCCCATCTGCTCGGCCACGAATTCCTTGCGCGGCGAGGTGTCGGAGAGCATCGCGCGCAGCAGGGAGCGCACCTGGTCGCCCAGTGAATACTTTTCCTTGAGCGAGACCAGCGTCGCCTGGGCATGTTGCTCCAGGGTCTCGCGCAGGGTGGCGTCGGGGCTGCGCAGCGGATACTCGAAGAGCTGAGGCGAGGCCAGCAGCGCCGACATCGGCTGATTGAAATACACCGGGCAGCGGAAGATGGACTGGTAGTGCTTGAGCAGGGAGCGGTCCGCCGGCGCATCATGTTCGAAGCGCACCGCCAGTGGCGACAACTCCTGGTTGTCGGCCATCCAGCGCGAGTAGGTGGTCCAGGAGGCCAGGACATTCTCGATGATGTGGCGACGCACCAGAGGATCGGCAAACCGGCAGTTCCAGCGCACCACGATGGCACCCGGCTCATGCTCCACGGTCGAAGTACCCATGTCGCCCACCAGCTTCTCGTACTGCGGCATGCGCATCACCGCCTCCGCCAGGGTATTGCTGGTCATGGCGATATAGCCCATCACGCTGTAGGAACCGGGCTGGATGTACTGGGAGGTCTGCAGGCCGAAGAGGGGGTTGCCGCAGCGCGGCAGGATGAACTGCAGCAGCTTCTGCAGCACGTCGCCCGGCAGGCGACCATTGTTATCCAGCAGCAGCTCGGCCGGAATGCCGGCTTCGGCCAGCATTTTTTCACGGACGAGGCCGCAGGCCTCGGCGCTGCGCAGGTACTGCTGCAGGGCCGGAACGGAAATGAAACCGAGGTTTTCCGCGACAGGCTGGGTCATGGGAGGCAGCTGTTCTTGTTATGGGCCGGCGCAAATGCGCGTTGTCGCCATCATAGGCGCTCGTGAAAGCGCCTGCCAATACGGCAAGCCGCCGGCAGCCACCGGCCATCGCCGACGGCTGCCGCAAGGCGCACGTCTCAGGGCGCCGGCGTAGCGCCTTTTTCGGCCTGCAACTGGTCGCGCATGGCCTGGATGCGGCGCAGCTTTTCCTCGCCTTCCGC
The DNA here is from genome assembly GCA_040385265.1 of Pseudomonadota bacterium. Taxonomy (GTDB): domain Bacteria; phylum Pseudomonadota; class Gammaproteobacteria; order Pseudomonadales; family Moraxellaceae; genus UBA2031. The sequence goes on from JAZKHS010000025.1 coordinate 24,614, forward strand.
CAGCTGCTCCGGTGTCAGGCCGGCCGCGCGGGCGCGCTCGATATCGGCCTGCAGGCGCGGGATCTCGCTATCGGCCGCCTTCAGGTACTGGTTGTAGAGGCGCTGGTTCTGGCGTGCTTCGTAGCGCTGATAGGCCTTGGGATCCGCCAGTTCGGCAGCGCTGGGCGCTTCGCGCGGCGCCTCGCGCACCACCGGCGGCGCCGCAGGATCCCCCTTGGCCAGGGCCTGCTGCATGGTCACCCCGGCATCCACCGTTGATTCCGGCAGCGGCGGCAGCGGCGCATCGGTCCCGACCATCGGCGCGGGCTCCAGCACGCCGTCGACGGGCAGCGTCGGCACCTGGCTGGAACTGAGCGGACGCAGCTCGACACCGGGCGCGATGGCGCCCTGCCCTTCGCTATCTGCCCCCGACAGCAGGCGCCCCGCCACCACGACCGCGACGATGACCAGCAGCAGCGCAGCGATGGCCCAGTGACTGGCCTTCATTCCCCGGCCTCCTGCGGGCGCGCCAGCGGCGAAAGTTCGGGATGCAGGCGGATGGTCGCTTCGCGCCGTAGCCGTTCGACGGTGCCGCGATATTCAGCCAGCGCCTTGTGCTTGGCGATGGCCTGGCTGGCCAGGTAGCGCACGGACTCACTCTCCAGGGGCTGCCAGCCCATTACGCGCTCCTCTACCAACATTATCTCCCAACCCGGCTCCTCGCCAGCCGCTCCCGGCAGCCGCACCGGCCTGCCGGGCTTGCCCGGCTGCTGCAGGAAAGCGAGGCTGTCCAGCCAGCCATGTGCCTTCTCGCCGTGCACGATCCAGCCCAGATCGCCGCCGCTGGCGGCGTCGGCGGCACTGGAATGCTCCCGTGCCAGGTCAGCCAAGCTGGCACCCTGCTGCAGGCGCTCCGCCAGCTTGTTGGCGGTGGCCTCGTCCTTGACCCGGACATGTCGCGCCCGCACCTTCTCGATGCGCCGGAACTCGTCGCGGTTCGCCTCGTAGTAGGCACGGATCTCCTCCGGAGTCACTTGCGCCTGCAAGTCCTTGAGGTGCTGGGGATCGTCATGGATGTCGACGGCGACCCCCAGGTGAGCCATCCAGCCGGTGTGCACCAGGCGATCTTCCATGGCCCGCGCAAACACGGCGAAATCTGCGGCGCCGAGGGCCTCGTCGGACTGGCCCCAGCGCAGGATCCAGCGCTGCTTGAGCAGCAGGCGTGCCTGGTCCGCGGCAAAGGCGTCATTGCGCGCGTGCAGCAACTCACGACCCTGCACGTTCTGCCCGTCATAGACCTCGAGCAGGGTGACCTTGCCCGGCGCGTCCTGGCCGAACCGGTAGCGCAGCAGCACGACGCGGTCGGCGGCGGCGCGGCCCTTGGCATCGAGAGCATATTCGGCGCGCAGGCCCTGGTCGGGGCCCAGCATTGCCCTCCACTCCGCCGCCGTGGGCGCACGCTCGGACAGGATCACGCCATTCAGGCTGCCGCCCTTCTCGCGCTTGAGCCGAGCCTCCATCTGCTGGCGGAAGCCGGCCTGCAGGTTGGACACCATGGCCTGGCGGATCTGCATCTCCGGACTGAACACCACCTTGTTCTCTTCGATGAGATGCTCGCCGGGTTCGCTGCTGGCCCGGGCATGGGCCGCAATCAGGCGGTCATCCAGCAGGGCCTGCACGACCGTGGCGCGGGCAATGTCGGGATCGCCCTTGGCGGCAATGCGGTGCATGAGGTCGACAAACACGGTGGACAGCGGCTCGCCGTTGACAGTGCCGGCGAGGGCCGGATCCTCGAGGTCGTAGCGGGTGTCGGCATATGCCGGCAGGCCAAGGCAAAGCCCCAGGGCCAGCAAGAGAAAACGTAGGGACATAGGGGGGACCGTTGCAAAAAAAAGGGGGCGATCTTGACGATACGCCCCCAAAGCTACAGTTAAACAGTGTTCAGGACGGGCGGCAGCAACCGCCCTCCCGGTATCAGAAACGCTCGGCGGCGCGATTCAGCACGCGTACGGTCATGGCGATGGCGTGCGGAATCATGACGCGGGCCGTGGCCAGGCGATCGGCATCATCGGTGCTGGAGAGCACGATGCCACCCTGGGTGTAAGCCACGCGGCCGCCCTGGGTCAGCAGCGGGCGGATGTCGGTGGCAGTGGAGGCCAGCGGCGTCAGGTTGTTGAGCGCAGCGGTCACGGCGGTCGGGTTGTTCAGCTGCTGGGTGTAGTAGTAGTCATTCACCCAGGTTTCCCAGCCGCTGTGGTTCAGCGCGGAGGTGGTCCAGGTGTGGTGCGGCTGCAGCAGGTCAGTGGTATGCAGCACGAAGCCGAGTTTCTGCACGGTCGGGGCCGCCAGGAACTGCTGGAACCAGTACTGGCCCAGGTTGTCGATGGGCTGGAAGGGGATCTTCTCGAAGTCCGCGTACATGGAGCGAGTGGAGTAGCCGCCCAGGCGGTAGTTCTTCTCGGTCTTGTCGTAGGCGTTGTACTTGGAGCTGTCCGAGTAGAACCAGCCCGTCAGGTTGCCGGCGCCATCGTCCAGGTAGTCGCCGTAGAGCCAGCTGGCCGCCATGTTGTCGATGTCGCCCCACACGGTCAGCTTGGCGTAGTTATAGCCGCCGATGTCGTTGCCATGGGCGTCGGCGCCCTGGGTGTGGTTCTGGAAGTGCCAGTAGGAAGTGTACTTGACGATGCTGGCACCGGCGCCCCAGACAGGAGCCAGCTGGCAGTCGCCGGTGGTGGCGCCGCAGATGTAGGTGTCGGCGAAGTCGTCCACGTCGTAGGCACCCTGGCCCAGGGCGGCGGCGAACTGGTCGATGGTCAGGCCGGCCTTGGTGGCACCGTTGAGCAGCTTGGCGTAGTTGGTGGTGGAGGGGTTCGCCTTCATGTAGTTCACGGCGTCGATGGCGATACGACGGTGCACTTCCTGGCTCCAGGCCGAGGCATCCACGGACACACCCATCAGGGCGCCGGCAGTAAGGAGGGAGAGAGCGACATTCTTCATGGTGGTGACCCCTGGGTATTTTTCTTTTATGCGGCTGGGTACATCCCGCGGTATGGACACAGTGTGCCCAGACCCCATGACTTACATAAGGACACAAAGTGACCGGGGATGGACATATTCTGACCATTCCGGGGCCGACGAACGGCGGAAATGGTCGAAAAGGGCAAGAATGGACGGCGCAGGCGAGGCACCGCCATGCTGTGGTCCGGGGGCCGGCGGACGCAAAAAGAAGGGGATCGTTACGCTTGTTCGCCGCGCCCTGCCCCGCCGCCTGGCGGGAGCAGGACGGGGGAAGCTGTCAGCCGCGGAAGAAGCGGTAAGTGTTGCGGCCGGCGGACTTGGCCTGGTACATGGCCTTGTCCGCGCACTTGATGAGCTCGTCCGGGTGGGTGGAGTCGTCGGGATAGATGGCGATGCCCACGCTGGTGCCGATCTGCAGCTTGCTGCCGTCATCGATATCCACCACGCGGGCAAAGGCCTGCAGCACCTTGCCCGACACCAGGCTGGCGGCGCGGCGCGGCTCGGTGCTCTCCAGCACCATGATGAACTCGTCGCCGCCGATGCGGGCCACCAGATCGGACTGGCGGGCGCTGTCCTGCAGGCGCTTGGCGGCAGCCTTCAGGACCTGGTCGCCGACATGGTGGCCCAGGGAGTCGTTGATGCCCTTGAATCGGTCGAGGTCGATGTAGAGCAGCGCCACGCTAGTCTCCCGCCGATTCGCCTCCGCCACCTTCTCCCCCAGCAGGCGTTCGAATTCGGCGCGGTTGCAAAGGCCGGTGAGCGCATCCGAGGTGGCCTTGCGCGTCAGCGCCTTCTCGTTCTGGCGCCGCGACGACACATCCCGGAAGACCACCACCACGCCGGCCACCCCCGGGCGCGCCGGATCCCCGGGCAGCAGGGGGTTGGCCGATACCTCGACAGCGACCTGGCGTCCGTCCCGGACCATGAACAAGTCGTCGCGGTGAACGCGCTCGCCACGGGCACAGGTGGACAGGAACTCGGGCAACGGCCAGTCGGCGGGAATGCCCTCCTCGTTATAGAGCTGGAAGATCTCCGTCAGGCGGCGGCCGATCAGGTCACGCAGGTTGCAGCCCAGCATCTCCTCCGCCGTGGGGTTGGCGTAGAAGATATTGCCACTCTGGGTAATGCCCAGAAGGCCTTCCGAGAGGGAACGCAGCAGCATCTGGTTGTGGTCACGCTCCTGCTGCAGCAGGCGCAGGCTCTCGCGCAGACTGCGGTTCTTGCGCTCGACGTCCAGGAAAACGCGGACCTTGCTGCGCAGGATAGGGGGATCAATGGGCTTGAACAGGTAGTCGACCGCACCGGTCTCGTAGCCGCGGAAGATATAGCGCTGCTCCTTGCTGATGGCGGTCAGGAAGATGATCGGGGTCGACTCGGTGCGGGGATTGCTGCGCATGATCTCCGCGACCTCGAAGCCGTCAAGGTCCGGCATCTGCACGTCCAGCAAGACCAGTGCAAAATCGCGCTGCAGCATGATCTTGAGGGCTTCGGCACCGGAATTCGCCTTGACGAGCTCGACTGGCTCGCCATCAAACACCGCCTCCATGGCAATGAGGTTGCTGCTCTGGTCGTCGACGACCAGGATGGCGGGGTGAGGAGTCATCAACAAGCACCTTGAATGGGGACAACGATCGGCCTTCTGGCGGGCCTTGGAACTGATCATGCCATGGACAAGCCGCCTGTCGGCCGCCCCCGCCCTGCAGTTCGTCCGCTAATCCAAACGGGGTATCGGACATCTCGTCCCCGGAGGCCGACTCGGCACCACTACCGCCCTCCAGGCCCGGCCACACAGGCTTCCCGACAAGGAAGGTAGCGCCGGCTGCCGTATCCGTTGGAGGCGGTCGACGTCGCGCCCCGGCGCCACCCGATCCATCACGGTGCCGGGTCAAGGCCGGCCAACCCCCAAAAACACAAAACCCGCAATCCTTGCGGAGTGCGGGTTCTGGAGAACTGGTAGGCGCGACTGGACTCGAACCAGCGACCCCCACCATGTCAAGGTGATGCTCTAACCAGCTGAGCTACGCGCCTGGGGTCGGAACGGCTTGGCCGTTGCGAGGCGCGCATCTTACTGAATCACAAGGGGGGATTCAATACTGTCGACTAGCTTTGCCAAGGGAAAATGCGTTCACCCCAGGAACCCCGCGCAATGCGGCGCAGACGACGCGACAGCAGCGGCGCCTTGTCGCCGGGACGACGGTAGCGCAGGGCGGCATACAGGCGGGCGAACTCGCGGGATTCCTCGGCCAGGGCGGGCCGGGTGACGGCGACACGACGGGCAAAGTCCTGCGGCCCCTCCCCGGCCTCGCGAACAATGCCGCGCCGGGCCATGCGCCGGCAGTACACACGGTAGAGGCGATCCAGCGGGTCCAGGTCGCGGCGCTGCCCGCGCAGGGCCAGCCACATGAGCAGGCCCGCCAGGACAGCCAGCGCAGCGCCCATCACCAGCAGGCGCAGCCTGAGGTCGCTGCTTCCCAGCAGTCGTGACATGAGGCCATCCTGGCGGGCGCTGTCATAGCCCACTACATCGCGATGCCAGCGATAGTTAAGGTAGTCGGCGGCGTTACGCAGTTGCCGCAGCATCCGATAGTTGTTGTGGCGCAGGGCGCCGCCGGCGGTATCGCCCCAGTAGGCGCGCGACTGCGCAGCCTGGGCGGCGCCGGCCTGGATGCGCTGCGGCGCCACCGCAGCGGTGGGATCCACAAGCACCCAGCCGCGACCCGGCATCCAGACCTCGGCCCAGGCATGGGCATCCAGTTGCCGCACCAGCCAGTAATCCCCGAGCGGGCCCGGCTCGCCCCCCTGGTAGCCGGCCACCACACGCGCCGGCACGCCGGCGGCACGCATCAGGAAGACAAAGCTGGACGCATAGTGCTCGCAAAAGCCGCGCCGGGTGCGGAACAGGAAATCATCAATGCGCTCCTCACCCAGGGCGGGCGGCTCCAGGGTGTAGAAGAAGCGTTCCTCGCGAAACAGGGACAGGACTTCCTGCACCATCCGTTCGCTGCTGGCAGTGCTGTTGCGCAGCCGCTCGGCCAGGCGCCGCGCCTCGGGATTGCCGCCGGTGGGCAGTTGCAGCGCCTGGCGCCGCATCCATTCCGGCATCGCCTGGACATCGGTGCGGGCCGCCGGCCAGGATTCCACCTCGTAGGTAAAGCGCTGGAACACCGGATCACGATAGACCAGGCGCTGGTCACGGGTCAGGCCGACCTTGGCCGTGGGCGAGCGCGAGACGCCCAGGCTGAACAGCCAGGGCTGGTCCGTGGGCTCGAGGATGATGCGGTAGCGCAGGGGCGCAGCGTCAGCCGCCTCCACCCAGGCCGGCAGCCCCTGCGGCGGCAGCGGCACCTGGTCGGTGAGCGGGTAACCCTGGCTCCAGCGCTTGCCGTCAAAAAAGCCGAACACGAGGCCACGCCAGTAAAGCTGGCCGGATGGCGGCGGCTGGCCCTGGAACTCGACACGAAAGGCCGTTTCGGTGGACTCGCTGAGACTGGAGATGTCGCCCGGGCTCATGGTGTCGGAAAAGCCGGTGCGCGCACTGCCCTGGGACTGGTTGAGGGTCCACAGCGGCGGCAGGCGCGGGAACAACATGAACAGGACCAGCATCAGCGGCAGCGCCTGCCCCACCAGCACGGCGGCGCGACGCAGCGTGCGGCCGGGACCGATGCCGGGACGCTGCTGCAGCACGAGCAGCGCCGCCACCGCGGCCAGCGAGGCCAAGCCCACATAAAGGGTCAGCAGCAGCGACTGCGAAAACAGGAAGGCGGTGGCGAGCAGGAAAAAATCGAGGACGGCGGAAACGAAGGCGTCACGCCGGGTGCGCGACTCCAGCATCTTGAGCAGCGCGCTCAGGATAAGAAAGGACACGCCCCCTTCCGGCCCCAGCAAGGTGCGATGCGAGATCAACAGGCCGGCGACACCCGCCAACAGCAGCAGCACACGCAGCCAGAGGGGCGGCGCGCCCAGGCGACGCTCCACGCTCTCCAGCCGCCACAGGCAGGCCGCCACCACGGCCAGCGCCAGCCACAACGGCAGGCGGTCATATTGCGGCAGCACGGCGAGCAGCAGCGCAAACCACTGCCAGTGGCGGGCGGCACGGCTCATGGCGGGCACACTCATGGCGGCGACTCCTCGCGCCCGAACAGGGCCAGCGCGCGCAGGCAGGCTTCGCGCTGCTCGATGCCGACCGCGGCCGGAATCTCGAGGCCGGGCAGGCGCAGTCCGAAGGCGTAGTTCTGCTGCGAGAGCTGCAATACCCACCAGGTCAGGCGCGACAGCCGCGCCTCGATGGGAAGACCGGGCAGCGCGTTCCAGTCCAGCATTTCGCTGCCGGCCTCCTCGCTGGCATAGGTCTTGGTCAGCAGGCCCTGGCCTCGGGCCAGATGCTTCCAGGACACATGCGCCAGGGGGTCGCCCGGCGTGAACACCTTGAGGCCGTCGAAATCGTCATGGCCGCGCCGCCGGGTGCGTTCGCCCTCGCCCTCCCGGCCCGGGCCGACCGGCATCACCTCGGAGGCCTCGGGATGCGGGTACACCAGTGCAGCCAGGTCCAGGTCCAGCCAGGTCCAGGCACGCAGCAAGCCGAGCGGGTAGATGCTCTCAAGGCGCAGCCGCGGAGGCCGGAACCAGCCGCGGCGAGGAGCGGTCAGGGGCAGCGCGAGATCCACCCAGCCACTGACCTGCTCCACCTCGCTGACCACGCCATCCCAGTCCAGGCGCAAGCTTTCATGTTCGCGCTCGCGCAAGTCATCCAGGCGCATCTGGAAGCGCGCCTCTTCACCGGCAAAGGCAGTCCCGGCCGCCACCGCGGTGATGCGCAGGCCGGAGAGGTTGGCGTAGGTATGGTGGATGGCAATGACGAAAAGGCTGGCGAGGAAAAAACTCATCGCCAGCAGCAGGTTGTTGGCGTAGTTGATGCCCGCGACAAAAAGGGCCGCGACCATGGCCGCCGTCACCAGACCCTGCCGGGTCAGGAAGATGAAGATGCGACGCTGGTCCAGGGTAACCTGGGTCCGGCGCGGGATGCGCCGGTCCAGCCAGGCCTGCCAGCGCTGCCGGTAGAAGTGGCGCAGCCCCGATTGCCTGGCCATGGGCTAGCCGATCACGTCCACCGCTTTCAGCAGCTGGGAGGTCAGGCTGTGGGTGCGGCCATGGTCCTCCATGCCACCGCGGAGGCGGTGTTCGGCCACCGAGGGCAGCACCGCCTGTACATCCTCGGGCTGGACATGGTCGCGGCCTGCGACAAAGGCCCAGCCCTGGGCCGCGCGCAACAGGGCCAGGGCGCCACGCGGCGAAAGCCCGTGCTGGAAGCCCGGCGCGGTGCGGGTATGGGTGACCAGACGCTGCACATAGTCGAGCACGGCGTCGCTGACGTGGACAGCGGCCAGCTCATGCTGCCAGGCCTGCAACTGGCTGGCGTTCGCCAGCGGCTTGAGTTCGCGCAACAGCACGCGACGGTCACCGCCCTTGAGCAGGGCGCGTTCCGCGCGGGGGTCGGGATAGCCGAGCTGGATACGCATCAGGAAACGGTCCAGTTGGGATTCCGGCAACGGGAAGGTCCCCATCTGCGACATCGGGTTCTGGGTGGCGATGACGAAGAACGGCTCCGGCAACTTGCGCGTGGCGCCATCTGCCGACACCTGGTGCTCCTCCATGGCCTCCAGCAGGGCGCTCTGGGTCTTGGCCGTGGTGCGGTTGATCTCGTCGGCCAGCAGCAACTGGGTGAAGACCGGCCCCGGCCGGAAATCAAACTGCTGGTTCTGCGGATTGAACACCGACACACCGATGATGTCCGCAGGCAGCATGTCGCTGGTGAACTGGATGCGCTGGTAGGACAAGCCGAGGACACGGGCCAGGGCCTCGGCCAGCGTGGTCTTGCCCATGCCGGGCAGGTCCTCGATCAGCAGGTGGCCGCGGGCCACGAGGCAGGCGAGAGCGAGTTTGAGCTGCTCGGGCTTGCCGAGGATGATGTTCCCCAGCGCGGCAAGGACGGGATTCAGGGGCGAGGACATGGCGATTTTTTTTAATTTCCGGAGGGGGCCGGGCGGCGCCGGCACCATGACCTGAACATAGCATCAAGTCTTGTCGGAAAAACACCTGACAACGGAAATTCCGCGCGTCCGTTCCCTGCCCTGCCCGGTGGGCGTCAGAGGGCGGCGAGGCCACGGGCGCAGTCGGCCTGCAGGTCGGCGACATCCTCAAGACCGACGGCGATGCGGATCAGGCCTTCGGTAATGCCGGCGGCCACCTTGGCCTCCGGACTCAGGCGGCCATGGGTGGTCGAGGCCGGGTGGGTAATGGTGGTCTTGGCGTCACCCAGGTTGGCGGTGATGGACATGAGCCGGGTGGCGTCGATAAAGCGCCAGGCGGCCTCGCGCCCCCCCTCCAGCTCGAACGACACGATGCCACCGAAGGCGCGCTGCTGTCTCGCCGCCAGCGCGTGTTGCGGATGCGAGGCCAGCCCGGCGTAATGCACGCGCGCCACCCCCGGCTGGACCTCCAGCCATTCGGCCAACTGCTGCGCGCTGGCGGAATGGGCCTCCATGCGCAGGCGCAGGGTCTCCAGGCCCTTGAGGAAGACCCAGGCGTTGAAGGCGCTCATGGTCGGGCCACAGGTGCGCACCACCCCGAAGACTTCTTCCATGAGCCTGGCCGGACCCACCACGGCGCCGCCCAGCACGCGGCCCTGGCCGTCGATGTACTTGGTGGCGGAGTGGATGACGATGTCGGCGCCCAGCTTGAGCGGCTGCTGCAGGGCCGGCGTGCAGAAGCAGTTATCCACTGCCACCAGGATGCCGTGGCGGTGCGCCAGCGCGGACAGTTCGGCGATGTCGGCGAGTTCGCAGAGCGGGTTGCTGGGCGTTTCCAGAAAGAACAGCTTCGTCTTGTCCGTAATCGCCGCGTCCCACTCGGACAGATCGGTCAGGGACACGAAGCTCGTGGCCACCCCGAACTTCTTCATGTACTTGTCGAAGAGCACATTGGTGGTGCCGAACACGCTGCGCGAGCACACCACGTGGTCGCCCGCCTGCAGCAGGCCCAGGCAGGTGGCGAGGATGGCCGCCATGCCGGAGCTGGTGGCGACGCAGCGCTCGCCGCCTTCCAGCGCCGCCAGGCGCTGCTCGAAGGTGCGCACCGTGGGATTGGTGAAGCGCGAATAGATGTTGCCGGGCTCCTGGCCGCCGAAGCGGGCGGCGGCCTCGGCGGCGCTGCCGAAGACAAAGGACGAGGTCAGGAAGATCGGCTCGCTGTGTTCGCCCTCGTTGGTGGGCGCGTGCCCGGCGCGCACGGCAAGGCTGTCAAAGCCGAGGGAGGAGAAATCGTCTTCGGAAAGCATGGCCGGCTCCGGGGCAGGAAATTCAAGCCCGCTAGTATGCACCAGCGCCACCCCTGCCCCAAGGCCAGCCTGCGCCGGGCTCCTGGGCGGAGACCGTGAAAAGAGGGTTGCCCCAAGGCGTACCGCTCCAGCCCCGGCGACGCCAGCCTGGGCGAGAAGCCGCTGCGCATCCTTCCCGCCTACCGCCTGAAAAATTGCCACCGCAGGACTTCCCCGGGGCCCATGAAAAAAGCCGCATCCTGGGCGGCCCGGGGTGCGGCTTTTCTATGACGGCGGCGCCCCCGCAGACCCTGCTGCAGGAGCGGCCCTCCCGGACGCGCTCAGGCGCCGTTGGACAAGTCGACGATGGTAGCCTGGGGCGAGTCCTCGCCATTCTTCCGTTTCTTGGCCGCGTCGCTGCGCGCGCTCTGCAGGGCGTCCAGGTAAGCGTCGTCGATGTCGCCAGTGACGTAGTCGCCATTGAACACGGAGCAGTCGAAACGCTCGATATGGGGGTTGCCCTCGCGCGCGGCGGCGATGAGATCATCGAGGTCCTGGTACACCAGGCGGTCGGCGCCGATCATGTCGCAGACCTCGTCATCCGTGCGGCCGGCGGCGATAAGTTCGGCCTTGGCCGGCATGTCGATGCCGTAGACATTGGGGTACTTCACCGCCGGCGCCGCCGAGGCAAAATAGACCTTGTTGGCGCCGGCATCGCGCGCCATCTGGATGATTTCCTTGCAGGTGGTGCCGCGGACAATAGAGTCGTCCACCAGCAGCACGTTCTTGCCCTGGAACTCCAGCTCGATGGGATTCAGCTTCTGACGCACCGACTTACGGCGCTGGCCCTGGCCCGGCATGATGAAGGTGCGGCCGATGTAGCGATTCTTCATGAAGCCCTCGCGGTACTTCACGTTGAGCTGGTTGGCCAGCTCCAGGGCGGAGGTCCGGCTGGTGTCGGGAATGGGGATGACGACATCAATGTCGTGCTCACCCCATTCGCGCAGGATCTTCTGCGCCAGGCGCTCGCCCATGCGCAGCCGCGCCTTGTACACCGAGATATTGTCGATGATGGAGTCGGGGCGGGCAAAGTACACGTATTCGAAGATGCAGGGCGAGAACACCGGGTTCTCCGCGCACTGGCGGGTGAAGAGCTGGCCTTCGGCATTGATGAAGACCGCCTCGCCCGGCGCCAGGTCGCGCACCACGCGAAAGCCCAGCGAGGTAATGGCCACGGATTCGGAGGCGACGATGTATTCCTTGCCGCCGTCGGTGTCGCGCTCACCGAAGATGATGGGGCGAATGCCGTTGGGATCGCGGAAGCCGACGATGCCATAGCCGGTGATCATGGCCACCACGGCGTAGGCACCCTTGCAACGACGGTGCACCTGGGTCACCGCGGCGAAGATGTCGTCCTCGGACGGGTTGAACTTGTTCTGGGCCTGCAGCTCGTGAGCAAAGACGTTGAGCAGGACTTCAGAATCCGAATCAGTGTTGATGTGGCGCAGGTCGGTGCGGAACAGGTCGCGCGCGATCTCGTGGGCATTGGTCAGGTTGCCGTTGTGCGCGAGCGTGATGCCGTAGGGTGAGTTCACGTAGAACGGCTGCGCCTCGGCGGAGCTGGAAGAGCCGGCGGTGGGATAGCGCACATGGCCGATGCCGTAGTTGCCAATCAGGCGCATCATGTGGCGGGTATGGAACACATCGCGCACCATGCCGTTTTCCTTGCGCAGGAAAAGCCGGCCGTTGTGGCAGGTCACGATGCCGGCGGCATCCTGGCCGCGGTGCTGGAGCACCGTCAGCGCGTCATAGAGCGCCTGGTTGACCGGGGTCTTGCCTGCAATCGCCACGATACCGCACATAAAGAACCTCTGGGTTTTACGGTTGCCCGTCGGCCGTTGCACCCGGGTCCCGGGGTGCCGGCGTCTCAGCGGTGGCCTTCCTCGCCACCGTCATCAAACTCTTTTGCAGTGCCCGCCCCGGCTGTTCCAGGCGCATGAACATGCCGGGCAGGACCGCCTCGTGCCACCAATCGTCCCGATTGACAAAGGGTGCCAGCAGTACCAGCGCCGCCAGGACCAGGATGCCGCCGCGAACCAGGCCAAACAGGCCACCCAGGCCACGGTCGACGGCGGTCACGCCCGCCGCCTCCATCAGGCTGCGGACCATGTAGCCGGCCAGCGCCACCAGCAGGAGCGTGGTGACGAAAAGCCCACCCCAGGCCGCGGCCATGCGCAGCGAGGGGGTCGCTATATAGTCGATGAGCATGGGCTCCAGCGGTGCGTGGAACAAACGCGCCACCACATAGGCCGCGACCCAGCCGGCCAGGGCGAAGGCCTCGCGCACGAAGCCGCGAAACACGCCGAACAGGACTGACAGTGTGATGATCGCGAGTATGACGCCATCGGCGGGATGCATGTCCGCGCTCTCCCCGGCTCAGGCCTGCAGAAACGACAGGCGGCAATCGATGCCGCCTGCCGCACGGCGCGAATTGTAGGAGGCCGCGCCGCAAATATCCATCGACGCGATCAGGGCTTGTAGGCCTGGACCCAGGCGCCGTTGACGTCGAGATCGCCATCGGCATTAAGACGGTTCTTCATCGTAGTGGCCACTTCGCGGCTGAGTTCGGGCCCGACCATGACCTTCCAGTTGCCACCGTGCTGGCTGAGCACGGCCGGGTAGCCCTTGCGGCGAAGTTGCTGCAGGAGTGACTGGGCTTTCTCGCGACTGGACACACTGGCCACCTGGACCACCCAGGCGCCCGCGGCCGCCTTTTCGACCCGCGGCAGCGGGCTGGCAGCAACGGCGTCCCTGGCAGGGGTTGGCGCGGCAGGCCTGGCAGTGGCAGCGACCTTTTCAGGGCCCGGCGCCTTGGCGGTGGCAACGGGCTTATCCGGCACCGGAGTCGGGACTGGCGACTTGGCCGCCGGCAGCGGCGCTACGGACGCGGGGCTGGCGGCGGGAGTGGCAACGACCGGTGCCGGCTTGACGGTGGTTACCGGCCTGGCTGGGGCCGAGGCGGGAGCGCCGCCAACCGCCAGCGCGGCGGCATCCGGTGCCACGTCGCTGCCGGCATCGGTCCCGGTGGCTCCCGCTGCGATAGCGCCCGAGGACCCATCGGCCTCGGGCGACACGGCATCACGGCCGGCATGGGCCGCATCAACCTCCTGGTCGGCGGTCATCACCTTCTGATCCAGCCGCGGCGCCATCTCCTCGACCGTGGCCACCTCGGGCGCGGCCGGCATGGGCGGAATGGTGAGGGCGGCGCCTGAGCCGTCCAGCAGCACCGGCAGGAAGAGGGCCGCGCCCGCAACCAGCACAAGGCCGCCGAGCAGCCGTTGCTTGATAGCCTTTTCCATCATGATTCAGTTTGCCTCGGGCGCCAGCGCGGATTGCGCGGCGGCCACCGTGTAGAAGGAGCCGAAGACGAGGATTCTATCGGTTGGCAGGGCCTGCTGACGAGCCGTCGCGAGCGCCTCCGCCACCGTCCTGTACGTTCCTGCGACAGTGCACCCACGTTCGAGCAACATATCCGCCAGCACAGCCGCCTGCTGGCCCCTCGGCACCGGCAGGCTGGCCACATGCCAGGCGTCGATCCGGCCCAGGCAGGCATCCATCACCCCGGCCGCATCCTTGTCCACCAGCATGGCGAAGACCGCCCGCGTGCGCTGACCGGGACGGGCAGGCGGCAATTGCCGGATCAGGAAGGCGGCGCCGTGGGGATTGTGCGCCACGTCCAGCAGGACCAGTGGCGCCTGCGCCACGGCCTGCAGCCGGCCCGGCAGGGAGGCCTGGCGCAAGCCTTCGCGCAAGGCGGACTCCGGCACCACCAGGGGGGACGCAAGCAGCGCCGCCAGCGCCGTGGCGGCATTGTCCAGGGCGAGGGCGGGACGCGGCAGGCCGGTGAAGCGCCGCCCTGCCCCACTCCAGATCCAGGACTCGCCCTCATCGCTGAAGCCATAGTCGACACCGCGGCGCGACAAGGGCGCGCCCAGCGCCACGGCTGCCGCCAGCAGCGTGTCCGGTGGCTCGGCATCGCCGCAGATGGCGGGACGCCCGGCACGAAAGATGCCCGCCTTCTCGATGGCAATGAGCTCGCGGGTATTGCCCAGGTACTCGACATGGTCGATGCCGATGCTGGTCACCACCGCGACATCGGCATCCACCACGTTGACCGCATCCAGGCGTCCGCCCAGGCCCACCTCCAGCACGGCCAGATCGAGCCCGGCCGCACGAAAGACGACGAGGGCCGCCAGCGTCGTGAATTCGAAATAGGTGAGCGAAACGTCACCGCGCGCGGCTTCCACCTGCTCGAAGGCGTCCACGAGCGTCGCATCCTCCACCGGCACGCCCTGCAGGCAGATACGCTCGTTGAAGCGCCGCAGATGCGGCGAGGTGTAGCTACCCACGCGCAGGCCGGCCACGCGGGCGATGCTGACCAGGGTGGCGACGGTGGAACCCTTGCCGTTGGTGCCGCCGACGGTGATGACCGGGCAGCCCGGTGCGCGCACGCCCAGGCGGGTAGCCACCTCGCCCACGCGCTCGAGGCCGAGGTCGATGGCCTTGGGGTGCTGCAGCTCGAGCCAGGCCAGCCAGTCAGCCAGGGAACGCGGAGAGGTCATGTCAGCCTGCAGAAAGAAGAAAGCCGTTAAAAACGAAAAATCGGCCGCGACGGCCGATTTTCCATGACGCAGGCCACGGGCGTGGCCGGGGCGCGTCAGAGCGGGAAATGCGTCAGCTTGGCCAGCAGCCGGAACAGCGTATCGCGCATCTCGTGGCGGTGGATGATGATGTCCACGGCGCCATGCTCGACCAGGAACTCGGAACGCTGGAAACCTTCCGGCAGCTTCTGCCGCACCGTCTGCTCGATCACGCGCGGGCCGGCAAAGCCGATCAGCGCGTTGGGCTCGGCGGCATTGATATCGCCCAGCATGGCCAGCGAGGCGGAGACGCCACCGTAAACCGGGTCGGTCATCACCGAAATGTAGGGAATGCCGGCCTGCTTCATCTTTTCCAGCGCCGCCGCGGTGCGCGCCATCTGCATCAGCGAGAACAGGGCTTCCTGCATGCGCGCGCCGCCGGAGGCGGCAAAGCAGACCAGCGGAATGTTGTGCTCGAGGCACACGTTGCAGGCCTGCACGAACTTGCTGCCGACCACGGAACCCATGGAGCCGCCCATGAAGCTGAACTCGAAGGCGGCGACCACCAGCGGCAGGTCGCTGACGTGGCCCTTGACTACGATAAGCGCATCCTTCTCGCCGGTTTCCTTCTGGGCCGCGGTGATGCGGTCCTTGTATTTCTTGGAGTCCTTGAACTTGAGGCGGTCCTCCGGCTCCACGTCGGCGCCGATCTCCTCGCGGCCGTCCTTGTCCAGGAACATGTCGATGCGCTCGCGCGCATTGATGCGCATGTGGTGTTCGCACTTCGGGCAGACGTTCAGGCTGCGGTCGAGCTCGGGCTTGTAGAGCACGGCATCGCACTTGGGACACTTGCGCCAAAGTCCCTCGGGTACGGAGGTGCGGCGTTCGTCGACATTCTTGCCGACGTTGGGAAGGATTTTCTCGATCCAGCTGGAGCTCATTTTTCTACCCTTGCACAAGGGCCGGGGATCGCCCGGCCGGCTGGCTTGCGGTTTGGCTGAGCGGGTCAGCGATTGTCCATGGCGCTGCGCATGTCGGCCATGATGGCCGCCAGGGCGCCAGGGATGGCGGCCGTGTCCTCCTGCAGGCGGGCCATGGCCTCCACCAGCACCGAGCCGACCACCACGCCGTCCGCATGAACGGCCACGGCCGCCGCAGATGCTGCGTCCTTGATACCAAAACCGACCCCGATGGGCAAATGGCTGACCGCGCGGATCGTCGCCAGGCGCTCGGCCACCTCGGCGACATCCAGGGTGGCGGCGCCGGTCACGCCCTTCAGGGAAACATAATAGACGTAACCGCTGGCCGCCGCCGTGATCAGGCGGATGCGCTCCGGGGTGGTGGTGGGCGCCAGCAGGTAGATCGGGTCGAGGCCATGGCGGCCCAGCTCGGCGGTGAGGCCCTCGGCCTCCTCGGGGGGCAGGTCCACGGTCAGCACCCCATCCACCCCGGCATCGGCGGCCAGTTCGGCGAAACGGGCATAGCCCATGGCCTCCACGGGGTTCAGGTAGCCCATCAGTACCACGGGGGTGCGCGGATCCCGGGTGCGGAACTCGCGCACCATGGCCAGCACGTCGGTCAGGCTGACATTGTGCTTGAGGGCTCGCTCGTGGGCCTTGGTGATGGTGGGGCCGTCGGCCATGGGATCCGAGAAGGGAACCCCGAGCTCGAGGATGTCGGCGCCGGCATTGACCATGGCATGCAGGGCATCCACGGTCACGAAGGGCGTGGGGTCGCCGGCCGTGATGTAGGGAATGAGGGCCTTGCGGCCGGAGGCCTTGAGGTGGGCAAAGCGTTCAGCGATACGGGACATGGCGCGGGTATTCCTTGGCAGGTTCAGGCCGTGATGCCGTCGAGCTTGGCCACGGTCAGCAGGTCCTTGTCACCGCGACCGGACAGATTGACGATGATGATCTGCTCCGGCGACAGCGTGGGGGCGAGCTTGGTTGCATAGGCGACGGCATGACTGGACTCGAGCGCGGGAATGATGCCCTCGGTAAGGCAGAGCATGCGGAAAGCGGCCAGGGCCTCGTCATCGGTGATGCCGACGTAGCTGACACGGCCAATGTCCTTGAGCCAGCTGTGCTCGGGACCGACACCGGGATAGTCGAGGCCGGCGGAGACCGAATGGGTCTCGATGATCTGGCCGTTGTCATCTTCCATGAGATAGGTGCGATTGCCGTGCAGCACGCCGGGACGACCGGCATTGAGCGGCGCGGAATGGGCGCCGCTGTCGAGGCCGTGGCCGGCGGCTTCGACGCCGTACATGGCCACTTCCGCATCGTTCAGGAAAGGATGGAACAGGCCGATGGCGTTGGAGCCGCCACCGACGCAGGCGACCAGCGCATCGGGCAGGCGCCCGGCCTGCGCCAGGCACTGCTCGCGCGCCTCGCGGCCGATCACCGACTGGAAGTCGCGCACCAGCATGGGATAGGGATGCGGGCCGGCCACGGTGCCGATGATGTAGAAGGTGTTGTCGACGTTGGTGACCCAGTCGCGCATGGCTTCGTTGAGCGCATCCTTGAGGGTCTTGCTGCCGGAGGTCACCGGGACCACGGTGGCGCCGAGCAGCTTCATGCGGTAGACGTTCATGCTCTGGCGCTTGACGTCTTCCTCGCCCATGTACACCACGCACTCCATGCCCAGGCGCGCGGCGATGGTGGCGGTGGCGACACCGTGCTGGCCGGCGCCGGTCTCGGCGATGATGCGAGTCTTGCCCGACAGCTTGGCCAGCAGCGCCTGGCCAATGGTGTTGTTCACCTTGTGCGCGCCGGTGTGGTTCAGGTCCTCGCGCTTGAGGTAGATCTGCGCGCCGCCGAGCTCGCGACTCCAGCGCTCGGCGTGATAGAGCGGCGAGGGACGCCCGACGTAGAACGCGAGGTCGCGGTCGAACTCGGCCAGAAATCCCGGATCGTCCTTGAAGCGCGCGTACAGGCGCTCGAGGTCGGTCAGCGCGCTCATCAGCGTTTCGGAAACGAAGCGGCCGCCGTGGATGCCGAAATGGCCGCGCGCATCCGGGAACTGTGCGTAATCAATAGGCTGGGTCATGCGTTTTCCACTCCTGCATGGGCCGCGGCGATGAAGGCCTCCACGAGCCCGGCATCCTTGATGCCTTTTTGTACGGATCCGTCGGCGGCAAGGGCTTCCACCCCGCCGCTGACGTCCACTGCGTAGGGCCGGGTCAGGCGCACCGCGCCGGCCACATTGGCCGGGGTGAGCCCACCAGCCAGGATAAGCGGCTTGCCAGCGCCGCGCGGGAAACAGGTCCAGTCGAAGGACTCGCCGGTGCCACCCCTGAGGTCGGGGTGCCAGGCGTCCAGCAATATGCCGGACGCACCGGGATGCGCCGCGATGGCGGCCGCGGCATCACTGCCCGCCTTCACCGCCAGGGCCTTGATCCAGGGCCGGCCGAACTGCGCGCAGAAGGCGTCGGACTCGTCGCCATGGAACTGCAGCAACACGTTCGGCGCGAGCGCCAGCAGCGCCCTCACCGCCTCCACCGACGGGTCCACGAACAGCGCCACCGGGGTCACGAACGGGGGCAAGGCACGGATGATGGCGGCAGCGGACTCCGGCGCAATGGCGCGGGGACTCGGCGGATAGAGCACGAAGCCGAGCGCGTCCGCCCCGGCCGCCACGGCGGCCTGGGCATCCTCAAGGCGGGTGATCCCGCAGATCTTGACGCGAACTCGTGTAGGCAAAGGGGTCGGCTGTCCGGCAAAGAGGGCCGATTCTAGCAGTACCGGGGCGCAGCGGGCAGCCACAGTACCTAGACAATTAGCCAATCCGGTTACGAAACGATGCCGCCCAGGAAGGCTGGCCCCAAGGCTTCCCGGGGCAGCGGGAAGGCCTCCGGATACAGCGCGTCGACGAAGTAGAGGCCATCAGGCGAGGCCGTGACACCGCCCAGGGTGCGATCACGTGCTGCCAATACCTGCCTGGCCCAGTCCGGCTCCTCCTTGCCCTGCCCGATCGCCATCAGCACGCCGGCGATATTGCGCACCATATGGTGCAGGAAACCATCGGCCTGGACATCAAGGACAATGAGCGGCCCCTTCTGCGTCAGCGTGAGGAAATGCACTTGACGGTTGGGATGGCGGGCCTGGCAGCCGACGGCGCGGAAGGACGTGAAATCATGTGCGCCGACCAGGTGGCGGGCGGCCTCCTGCATGCGCACCAGGTCCAGGGGATGGTAATGCCAGGTGGCCATGCCGGCGAGCAGGCTGGAACGCAGCGGGTGGTTATAAATTACGTAGCGGTAGCGCCGCGCCACCGCGCGAAACCGGGCATGGAACTCGTCGCTGACCGGGCTGATCCAGCGCAGCGCGATGTCTTCCGGCAGACGGGTGTTGACGCCGAGCAGCCAGTTGCGCTCGCTGCGCACAGCCTCGCTGTCGAAGTGCGCGATCATGCCGGCGGCATGCACGCCGGCATCGGTGCGGCCGGCGGCGATCACCGTCACCGCGTGATTGGCGACATGGGCAATGGCCTTTTCCAGCGTCTCCTGGACGGACTTCACGCCCGGCTGCTGGGTTTGCCAGCCACGGTAGCCGCGTCCGTTGAAATCGATGCCGATGGCGTAGCGCATGGCGGAGAGGATCCCTAAAAGCAAAGGGCAGCTTTTTAGGGCTGCCCTTTGCAAAGGTCAAGCAGGATGGAGGATCAGCCGACCTGCGCCAGCAGACCCTTGGCTTCATCCCTCTGGGTGGAGCTGCCTTCGGTCACGACTTCCTGCAGGATGTCGCGGGCACCTTCCATGTCACCCATGTCGATATAGGCGCGGGCCAGGTCCAGCTTGGTCGCGTTTTCATCGGTGTCGGCAAGGAAGTCAAACTCGTCATCCATGCCCAGGTCGGCGCCGGCCGCAGGGGCGGCTGCCGCTGCCACCGGCGCGGCAGCGGCAGGCGCGTCCGCTTCGAACTGCATCGTGGAATCGAAGTCGGCCGCCAGCTCGTCCAGGTTGGCGTCACCGGCGCTCTCGTCCAGCATGAACTCGCCATCGGCCAGCTCGTCTGCAGCCTGGGTGTCAGCGCCCAATTCCAGTGACAGGTCGTCCGCCTCCATTTCCGTGAAGGACAGGTCATCGGCCGGAGCTGCCGTGTCGAGGCTGAAATCTTCGTCCAGGCTGACCTCGGGAGCGGTCACCGGGGCGGCGCTCAATTCCAGGTCGTCCAGGCTGAAGCTCAGGTCGTCGTGAGCCTCGGCCGCAGGAGCCTCAGCAACGGGCGCCGGCGTCGGCTCAAAGGACAGCTCGGCATCCAGGTCGACCAGGTCGCCCAGGCTGCCACCGTTGCTGGCGGCAGGTTTGTCGAACGCAAAGTCCAGGCCGGCGTCTGCAGCGGCAGGAGCCGGTTCGGCGAAGGCGTCGTGATCCAGCTCGAAGCTCATGTCGTCGAGCCCGGCATCCACCGCAGGAGCGGTAGCCGACGCCGGAGCCGCGTCGAAATTGTCGAAGTCCAGACCGAGGTCGTCGCCCTGCACCGCCTGCAGGGCCGGAGAGCTGGCGCCGACGTTGGCGTTGAAGTCCATCTCCAAGTCTTCGAGCGACGGCAGGTCATCATGCCCCTTCGCCGGTGCCGCGGACATGAAGTCCAGGGAATCGTCGGCCTGCCCCATCGCGCCACCGGCTGGCGGCGTCAGGCCCGCCTTCAGGTCTTCTGCACGAGACAGCCCCTCGAGGTCGCCCGCCTGCTCGAACCAGGCTTCCTGCTCACTGAAGCCATGCCAGTCGTCAAGGTGGGCATACACCTCAAGCAGCTTCATGCGCAAATCGGCGCGATCAGGGCTGGACTGCAGAGCCTTGGTCAGCAGGCCAACGGCTTGCGGATAGCGCTCATAGGCAATGTATTGCTCGGCCTCTTCAAGAGGATCAGCCAGGACCCGGTCGGTGGCGGCTGGCGCCGCGGCAACCGCTGCCGGGCCATTGTTCAGCCAGGAGTCATCCAGATCGTCCAGGGAGGCGGCTGGCGCGGCGGCAAAATCACTGCCGCCATCACCCTGCTCATCGGCATCAAGACCTTCGAGCTCGGCCAGCGTCGCTTCGGCCTCAGCCTGCTCGCGACGGCGTCGGTTCCACCACCAGCCGCCACCGAGCACGGCCAGCAGGGCGGCCAGGCCACCGCCGATCATCGGAACCATGCTCGGCTCTTCAGCAACCGGCTCTTCCTCGACCATCAACGGCGTGGGCGGCTCGGCCGGGGCCGGCGCCGGGGCCATCGCCGGCGCGGCAGGAGCGGCTGCATTGGCCTCTGCCTGCGGGGCGGCAGCGGTACCTGCTGCGGGGGCAGCAGCCACCTTGTCGGCCTCAGCCTTTTCGGCGGCGGCCTTGGCGGCTTCCGCTTCAGCCTTGGCGGCTTCTGCCTTGGCCAGCTCGGCCTTGGCAGCCTGCGTCTTCGTCATGGCGGCCTTGGCCGCCTCGGCCTTTGCCGCTTCAGCCTTGGCCTGGGTATCCCTCAGTTGGGCTTCCAGCTGGGCCACGCGGGCATTCTGAATATTTACCTTCTGGTCATTGGCCTTGACCTTGGCGTCCAGGGTCTGGACTTTGCCGGACAGCTTGTCCTTTTCAGATTTGGCTGCATCCGTCAGGGACTTGACCTGGGACAGCTTGCCCTCGTCGACCGGCTTGGCAGCTGCCGCCTGCTCCTTGCCCGTCGTCGCGGTGCCGGCCTTGCCGCCGGTCTGCGTTCCCAGCAATTTCATCTGCGGCTTGCTGACCGGTGCGGGGGCGGCTGCCGGGGCCGGTGCCTTGGCCGTGGCATCCACTTGCGCGGCCTCGAGCGTGGGCTTGGCCGCCGCCTTGGGGGCGGACGCCTGCCAGCGGGCAGTCTGCTCACGCACTGAAGACAGCGCTTCCTGGGCATTCACTTCCCGCATCTGTGCCTCGGAGGGAATACGCAGGACCTGGCCACGCTTGAGCATGTTGATGTTGTTACGGGCAAACGCGGTCGGATTGGCGCGCTGCAGGGCAATCATGGCCTGGTTGGCATTGGCACCGCCGCGGAAGCGCTCCGCGAGGCGGCCGGCGGTATCACCCGCCTGCACACGATAACCTTCCGGCGCCGCTTCGGCCGTTGCGCGCGGAGCCACCGACCCCGTCGGCGCCTGTTGCGGCGCAGGCGCGGGAGCAGGAGTGGGACGCGGCTCGGCCAGCACCGGCGCAGGTGCAGCCGCCTCGACGGCAGGCGACTCGACCAACGGAGCGGGCTGGGGAGCGGATTCCATGACCGGAGGCAAGACCGGCGCCGGTGCCGGCTCGGCAGCGGCCACCGGCGCGTCGACGGCAGCGGCGGTACTGTCCGCAATCAGGGGCGGATCCAGTAGCGCCGTAACTTCCTGCAGGCGGGCATTGCCCGGCCAGGCGATGCGCACCACGAAGTCCAGATAGGGCTCGACGACCGGCTTGCTGCTGGTGATGCGAATAATGGATCGGCCGCCCGGGTTAACCTCGACGTCAAAGCGCAGGTCACTCAGGAAGAAGACGCGATCGATACCCATGCGTTCAAAATCATCCTGGCTGGCAAGGGTGACCTTGATTTCATTGGCATTGAGGTCACCGAGCTCGATCAGCTCGACCTCGGCCCGGAAGGGTTCCCCCAGCGCAGACTTGGTCTGTAATTCTTTTACGGCCAGCGCATGACCCAGCCCCGGCAACATGACACCGGCACTTAGCAAGGCAACCGCAAGCTTACGCAGGACCATCATCGGATTCCTTTATTGGTTATTCTTCGCCCTGTGAAACCCCCGGCCGAAGACCCCGGAAAGGTTGATAGATCAATTTTTGATCCATCCACACTTGGCTTTCCTAGAATTTGTATCACAAGGTTTCTGTAAGTATCAATATTTAAAGTCTTTTATCCAATTTTTAAGGACGGCGAGACTCTGCCGCGCGGCCCCTTGCCGCAAGTTGTCCCCGACCAGCCAGAAGCGCAAGCCGGTGAGCGGCGCCGGCAGCGGGGCAAGACCCGTCAGATATAGCCCATCCTGACCAGAGGCCTCTGTTACGGCCGTCACAAGCCCTTGATCATTATCAGTATTTCCAAATATCACCCCGGCCTTTGCCAAGCAGTGGCGCAGACGGGCGAGGTCCGGCGCCGCCTCGGTGGAAACCGTCACCGCCAGGGTCAGGCCATAGAATACCGGTACGCTGACGCTGGCCAGCACCACCGGGACAGCCGTCTCCAGCAGGCGCTCGAGCTCATCCATCAAGGCCTCCTCCCCGGAGGTTCCGACCGCCGGCAGTGCATTGAAGGCAATCTGGGCAGGGAAAGTGGCCGCCTCGATGCCGCGACCGTTGAGCAACTCGCCAGTCTGGCCGGCCAGTTCGCGCAGACCGGCCCGGCCATGGGCCGACACCGGATTCAGCAGCGTCACATGCACCGCGGCAATTCCCTCGATGCAGCGCAGCACCGGGGCCAGCAAGGCCGCCTCCGCGGACGGGCAGGCCACGAGGTCGGCATCATCCGGCAACGGCTGCCCCTCAAGCGCGAGCGGAACCTCAAGCGCGGTACGGAACGCCGCGGAATGATCGATGACGCGGCAGCCGGCGGCGCGCGCGCGCGGGGCGATGCGGGCCGACACGGCGGCCGGCAAGCACAGCACGGCCACATTCACGGAGGAGAAATCGAAGTCATCGAGTTCCTCCACCAGCACCGGGCGGCCATGGAACATTTGCGTCTCTTCCACCGACGCCGCCGAGGCCAACAGGCTCAGCCGACCCACCATGACGCCGCTGTCTTCCAGCGCCGTCACCCAAGCCCTGCCAAGTTCACCCGTAGCGCCCGCAATCGCGAGCTTCACGCCTTCTGCCATGGTGCCAATCTCCGGTAACACTGTAGTTACTATACGGGTCCGGTCAAGAATTTCGCGGCCCGTTAAAGCACGAAACCCGTCCACCCCGGGACAGGGGCGGACGGGTCGAAATGGCGAGCCGGCCTTATTTGCCGAGCAGGATGCGCAGCATGCGGCGCAGCGGCTCGGCGGCGCCCCAGAGGAGCTGGTCGCCGATCACGAAGGCGGAAATGTACTCCGGGCCCATGTTCAGCTTGCGCACGCGGCCGACGCCGATCTTGAGGCCGCCGGTGATGGACGCCGGGGTCAGTTCCTTCACGGAAATCTCGCGATCGTTGGGCACGAACTTCACCCAGTCGTTGCCGGACTTGATGATGGCTTCGATCTCGCTGAGCGGCAGGTCCTTCTTCAGCTTCACGGTGAGCGCGAGGCTGTGGCAACGCATGGCACCGATACGCACGCAGAGGCCGTCGACCGGAATGGCCTTGTCGTTGCCCAGGATCTTGTTCACCTCGGCCTGGCCCTTCCACTCTTCCTTGGACTGGCCATTGTCGAGCTGCTTGTCGATCCAGGGGATGAGGCCGCCGGCGAGCGGGGCGCCGAAGAATTCGGTGGGCACGTCCTCGCGGATGGTCTTGGCGACCTTGCGGTCGATCTCGAGGATGGCGGAAGCCGGGGTGGCCAGCTCGTCGGCGACGGCGGCGTGGATCACGCCCATGCCCTTCAGCAGTTCGCGCATGTGGTTGGCGCCGCCGCCGGAGGCCGCCTGGTAGGTCATGGAGCTGACCCACTCGACGAGACCCTCGCGGAACAGGCCGCCCATGCCCATCAGCATGATGGAGTTGGTGCAGTTGCCGCCGATGTAGTTCTTCACGCCCTTTTCCAGCGCGCTGCGGATGACGTTGTCGTTCACCGGATCCAGCACGATGACGGCGTCATCTTCCATGCGCAGCGCAGAGGCGGCATCGATCCAGTAGCCGTTCCAGCCGGCGGCACGCAGCCTGGGGAAGATGTCGTTGGTGTAGTCGCCGCCCTGGCAGGTCAGGATCACGTCCATGGCCTTCAGCGCATCGACGGAATTGGCGTCCTGCAGCGCGGGCGCGGCCTTGCCACCGAAGTCCGGCGCCTTGCCGCCGGCATTGCTGGTGGAAAAGTACACCGGTTCGATGTGGGCGAAATCATTTTCTTCCACCATGCGCTGCATGAGGACGGAGCCCACCATGCCGCGCCAGCCAACCAGACCTACCTTCATGTTCATCACCTTGCGTTCAATTCGAATCGTTGGATCCCGTTGCCCGGGTGGGGCCACGGACGCTGGCGGCGACGCGGGCACCCTGCCCTCGCCTGCCGCGGGTGTTGCTTACAGTGCCGCCACCACGGCGTCGCCCATCTCTTTCGTACCGACCTTCTTCATGCCGTCGGTGTAGATGTCCGGCGTGCGCAGCTCCTGGTCCAGGACCTTCCCCACGGCGACTTCAATGGCACGGGCGGCAGCTTCCTCGTTGAAGGTGTAACGCAGCATCATGGCCACCGAGAGGATGGTCGCGAGCGGATTGGCGACACCCTTGCCGGCGATGTCCGGGGCGGAGCCGTGGCAGGGCTCGTACATGCCCTTCTTGGCCTGGTCCAGGGACGCCGAGGGCAGCATGCCGATGGAACCGGTGAGCATGGCGGCTTCGTCAGAGAGGATGTCGCCGAAAAGGTTGCCGGTGACGATGACGTCGAACTGCTTGGGATTGCGCACCAGCTGCATGGCGGCGTTGTCGACGTACATGTGCGAGAGCTGCACTTCCGGGTATTCCTTGCCCACTTCGGTGGCGATTTCCTTCCACAGCTCGGTCACTTCCAGAACGTTGGCCTTGTCGATGGAGCAGACCTTCTTGTTGCGCTGCATGGCCAGCTGGAAGGCGACGTGGGCGATGCGGCGGATCTCGCTCTCGCTGTAGACGTCGGTGTTGTAGCCCTGGCGCTCGCCGTTCTCAAGGGTGCGCACGCCGCGCGGCTGGCCGAAGTAGATGCCGCCGGTGAGCTCGCGCACGATCAGGATGTCGAGGCCGGCGACGATTTCCGGCTTCAGCGACGAGGCCGAGGCCAGCTGCGGGTAAAGGATGGCCGGGCGCAGGTTGGCGAACAGGTTCAGTTCGCTGCGGATCTTGAGCAGGCCGCGTTCCGGGCGGATAGAGCGCTCGATGCTGTCCCACTTGGGGCCGCCGACGGCGGCCAGCAGCACAGCCTGGGCCTTGCGCGCGGCGTCCAGGGTGACGTCAGGCAGGGGCACGCCATGGGCATCGATGGCGCAGCCGCCGAGAAGCTGGTGTTCCCAGGACAGGCCGAGGTTGAACTTGCTGTTGACGGTGGCGAGGACCTTTTCGCCTTCCGCCATGATTTCCGGGCCGATGCCGTCGCCGGCGAGGATGACGATGTGCTTGTTGCTCATGACTTCATTCCTTCTGTCCCCGCTGCAGGGGCCTGTAGGTCGGGATTCATCCCGACACTTATGTTGCTTGTAGATCGGACGTCAGCCCGACAGGAGCTTTTCTTGTCGAGCTGAAGCCGGACATACCTTTCAATTGCTGACTGCTGTCGCGCTGAAGCCAGACCTGCAGAGACCAGCTGGCTCAGCGCAGCGACTGGAAGACCCAGGGACGC
Source organism: Pseudomonadota bacterium (assembly GCA_040385265.1). Classification (GTDB taxonomy): domain Bacteria; phylum Pseudomonadota; class Gammaproteobacteria; order Pseudomonadales; family Moraxellaceae; genus UBA2031. Next base: position 50,999 of record JAZKHS010000025.1, read on the forward strand.
GCGACCTTCGCCTTGGCTTCGAAGGCATGGATGTCGTCCGCCACCTGCAGGGTCAGGCCGATGTCGTCGAGGCCGTTGAGCAGGCAGTGGCGGCGGAAATCGTCCACTTCAAAGCCGAAGGATTCGCCATTGGGGCGGATCACCTTCTTCTGCTCCAGATCGACGGTGAGCTGGTAGCCCTCGCCGGCCTCGCACTCATTGAAGAGCACGTCCATTTCTTCCTCCTTCAGGATCACCGGCAGCACGCCGTTCTTGAAGCAGTTGTTGAAGAAGATGTCGGCGAAGCTGGAGGCGATCACCGAGCGGAAGCCGTATTCCTCCAGCGCCCAGGGGGCGTGCTCGCGCGAGGAACCGCAGCCGAAGTTCTGGCGGGCCAGCATGACGCGGGCGCCCTGGTAGCGCGGGAAATTCAGCACGAAGTCCGGATTCACGGGACGCACGCTGTTGTCCTGGCCGGGCTGACCTTCATCCAGGTAGCGCCACTCGTCGAACAGGTTGGGACCGAAGCCCGTGCGCTTGATCGACTTCAGGAACTGCTTGGGAATGATCTGGTCGGTGTCGACATTGGCGCGGTCGAGAGGGGCGACGAGACCCTTGAGTACGGTGAACTTTTCCATCGCTGTCTCCTCAGAAATGACGCACGTCGACAAAGTGGCCGGCGAGCGCGGCGGCGGCGGCCATGGCCGGGCTCACCAGATGGGTGCGGCCGCCGTTGCCCTGGCGTCCCTCGAAGTTGCGGTTCGAGGTGGAGGCGCAGTGTTCGCCGGCATTGAGCTTGTCGGCGTTCATGGCCAGGCACATGGAGCAGCCCGGTTCGCGCCATTCAAAGCCGGCGGCGAGGAAGACCTGGTGCAGGCCCTCGGCTTCCGCCTGCTTCTTCACCAGGCCGGAACCCGGCACCACCATGGCCTGCTTGATCGTGCTGGCGACCTTGCGGCCCTTGATCACGGCGGCGGCGGCGCGCAGGTCCTCGATGCGGCTGTTGGTGCAGGAGCCGATGAAGACGCGATCCAGCCTGATGTCGGTGATCTTCTGACCCGCTTCCAGGCCCATGTACTGGTAGGCGCGGGTGAAGGAGTTGCGCTGCACGTCGTCCTTCGCATCGGCGAGCGTCGGCACGGTGGCGGTGACCGGCACCACCATCTCGGGGCTGGTGCCCCAGGACACCTGCGGCAGGATGGAGGCGCCATCCAGCTCGACCACGGTGTCGAAGCGGGCATCGGCATCCGAGGTCAGCGTCTTCCAGTAGGCGACGGCGGCCTCCCAGGTCTCGCCCTGGGGGGCATAGGGCTTGCCGCGGAAATACTCGATGGTCTTCTCGTCCACGGCGACCATGCCGACGCGGGCGCCGGCCTCGATGGCCATGTTGCAGACCGTCATGCGGCCTTCCATGGACATGTCACGGAAGACCTGGCCGCCGAACTCGATGGCGTGGCCATTGCCGCCGGCGGTGCCGATCTTGCCGATGATGGCGAGCACGACGTCCTTGGAGGTGACGCCGGCGCCGAGGACACCCTCGACGCGGACCAGCATGTTCTTGCTCTTCTTCTGCACCAGGCACTGCGTGGCGAGCACGTGCTCGACCTCGGAGGTACCGATGCCGTGGGCCAGGCAGCCAAAGGCGCCGTGGGTGGCGGTATGGGAGTCGCCGCAGACCACGGTCATGCCGGGGAGCGTGAGGCCCTGCTCGGGACCGACCACGTGCACGATGCCCTGGCGCTCGTCGTTGATGGTGAACTCGACCACGCCGAAGTCGCGGCAGTTGTCGTCCAGGGTCTGGACCTGCAGGCGGGAGACCTCGTCGCGGATGCCGGCCACGCCCTGCTCGCGCTCGGCCTTGTCGGTGGGCACGTTGTGGTCGGGGGTGGCGACGTTGGCATCCAGGCGCCAGGGCTGGCGGCCAGCCAGCTTGAGGCCTTCGAAGGCCTGGGGACTCGTGACTTCGTGCAGCAGCTGGCGGTCGATGTAGATAAGGCAGGAGCCATCGTCGCGTTGCTTGACGAGGTGGTCATCCCAGAGCTTGTCGTAGAGGGTCTTGGCCATGGCGCTACTCCTGGTCCGGCCGCGAGGCGGCGGGCTGGCTTTTACAATGGGGCGATGCTATGACTTGCCAAGCCATAAAACAAATTCATAATTTTCATATATTGCATAACTTTGAGGCATTCGAGCCTGCTGGAGCACTTTTATGGACACCGGATCCCTTACCGCCTTCCTGGAGGTGGCCCGCGCCGAGTCCTTCTCGGTCGCCGCGGAGGCCCTGCACCTGACCCAGCCGGCGGTCTCCAAGCGCATCAGCGTGCTGGAGGAGGCCCTGGGAGCGTCACTGTTCGACCGGGTCGGGCGACGCATTACCCTGACCGAGGCCGGGCGCACCCTCCTTCCCCGCGCCCACCAGCTGCTGCTGGAGCTCGAGGACATGAAACGGGCGGTGGCCAACCTGACCGGCCCGGTAACCGGGGTACTCAAGGTCGGGACCAGCCACCACATCGGCCTGCACCGCCTGCCACCGGTGCTGCGTGCCTTCTCCCAGCAGTTCCCGCAGGTACGCCTGGACCTGCGTTTCATCGACTCCGAGGAGGCCTACGAGGCGGTGCTCTCCGGGGACCTCGAGCTCGGCATCGTGACCCTGCCTCCGGAAGCCGATGCCCGCCTGGTCGCGCGCGAAGTCTGGGACGATCCGCTCGCCTTCGTGGCGGGTGTCGAGCACCCGCTGGCCCGACAGCCGAGGGTGGCGCTGGCCGACCTCACGGCGCATGCCGCCATCCTGCCCTCTTCCTCAACATTTACCCGACAGATCGCCTCAGGACTTTTCCAGGAGGCTGGGCTGGAATTGCAGGTCAGCATGACCACCAACTACCTGGAAACCATCCGCATGATGGCGGCCATCGGCCTGGGCTGGAGCGTGTTGCCGGCCAGCATGGCCGACCATGAGCTACGCATCCTGGAAATACCGGGTGTGTCACTGAAGCGCAGCCTGGGCGTGGTCTATCATCCTCGCCGAACCCTGTCGCGCGCTGCCGCCGCAATGCTGGAGCTGCTGCTCCCCCCAACGGAATCCCGCCCATGAGCCTGCTTCGCCCCGTCCTGCTTTCCCTGCTGCTCACGCTGCCCGCCTGTGCCTCACTCCCACCCCGCGATGCCGATGTCGACGCCCTGCTCGGCGCCAGCGGCCTCGACGCCCAACTGGCCTGGCTGGAGCAGCCGCTGCCGGCCGGCAAGCTGGAAGGCCCGCTGTCCCTGCTGCCGGATGACTGGATCGCCATCGTCAACAGCACCGTCGCCGAGCGCGTGCGGCCGGTCGAGATCCGCCGCGAGCTGAGGGAGCGGCTGCAGCAGGATCTGTCCGCCGGCGAGCTCGCCGAAGTACAGCGCTTCTTCGAGTCGGACACCGGCCGCGCCGTGGTCGCGGTGGAGAGCGGCAGTCCGCAGGCCGGCGGCAATCTCACCGACCAGGACAACGACCCCGCGCTGCTGGCGCTGGCCAACGCCACCGGCCTGGGGCAGGCCGTGGGAAAGCTGGCCGAGGCCAGCCTCGGCGAGGCGGTCGACATCGTCCTGCGCAGCAACTGCCTGGGCCAGGGCAAGACGCCGTTTGCAGGGGTGGTAGGCAGCTTCCTGAAGAAAGCCCAGCTCAAGGCGCTGCGCCTGCGCGTAAACGATGAAGTGCAGTCCCGCTATGCGAGCCTGTCGGCGCCGCAGCGGGATCGCTATCTGGATTTCACCCGCTCCACCGCCGGCCAGAAATTCTTCCGCGCTCGCGCCGAGGTAGTCGGCAACTCGGCGGAACGCGCCGGCAATGCTCTCGGCAGCGCATTGACGCCCCGTATCGACGCGCTCTGCAATACGCCTGATTGAGGCAAGGCGTGCCGCAACGATTCCAAGACAATTGTTCACGGTAGGCCCGCAGCCAACTTGATAAGGTGACCATCGACGGCAACGGAATGCCGCTCGTGATATCTGCCACCGCCAGGATCCTGTCATGACAACGCATGGACTGCGTCGCCTGCCCATACTCGCGCTCTTCCTCGCCGGCTTGGCACAAGGCACTGCCTCTCCGCCCCCCGCACCCGCCCCGACGCCCGCGCTCTCCGAGACGACCGACACCGAAACCACCGCCGACGGGACATCCCGCGACGAAGCCATTGCGAGTGCGCTCGCAGCGGCCGTGCTTAAGGTACAGGGAAAAGGCGTTCCGCCCGACCTGCTGTCCACCATGTTCCTGCGCTCGATCCGTGATGAGCGAATGGTCAGGATGACCACGGCAACCGACGCGCGGCTTGCCGCCACCCGCATCAGTACCGCTGTTGCCTTCGTTCAGGATTACCAGGTACAGGACAGCATCCGCCAGGAAGACGGCGCCTGGACGGCGCGCGTCAAAGCCAAGGTCGTGGTCCCCCAGGCGCGCCTGGCGCGAAATCGTGAAGCCCTGCATCTGGCCGTGCTGCCCTTTACCTTCATGCAGCAGGAAGAGGGGGAAGTGGGCGGCATGGCCGCGCAACAGGCCGCTCGCCAGGCCGAAGCCGACATTGCAGGCTTCCAGCGCGCTGTCAGCGCCCGCCTGCAGTCGCATCCCCGGGTCGCGCTGCACCCCGTCCCCGCCGGCAAAGAAGCCAACTGGGAAAGTGCAGCCGATACCCCGGGCCAGGTGGACTGGGCGGCATTGCAGACCCAAACCGGCGCCAACCGCTTCATCACGGTCCAGGTGGAAGACTTCCGCCTCGAGGCAGTGAAACTCAAGGGCAATATCACCACGGCTCGCCTGGATGGCGGCTTCACCCTGCATTACCGACTCCTGCGACGGGATAACGGACAGCCCGAAGTCCTGCGCAGCGGAACCTTCACGGTGGACACCCGCAACCCATGGCTGCGCGGACTGACCATGAGCGACTCGAACGCGCCCGCATCACCGGAACAGGTCCGCCAACGCATTGCGCGGGCCCACGCCAAAGTCGCCGAACTGTTCACCAACACCCTGTTAAACGAACTCGTGCTACCGCAGGTACTGGCCCGCGAGGGCGACCAGGTCCTGCTGCAAAACGGCGCGGCCCCCCTGCGCAAGGGAGACACCTTGGCGGTGCTGGGACCGGACGTTGCAGAGCCCGATAGCAGTACTGGCCTGGTGAATCGACTGGATGGCATGCGCATTGCCGTCCTGGAGGTGACGTCGGCCACACCGGAGCGCATCAGCGCCCGCATTATCAAAGGCAATGCGTTTGCCGTCATGCCCGGCAGCCTGATGCGCCGCATCGGCGCGGGCAGTACCGGAACGGCCGCCGCCGCGGTGCCGGTAGAAGCCGAAGCCGGCAAGGAAGCCGCCCCCGCCGCGCGGCAACCCACACCCTAGCCATTGCAATGGCTGCCGGCGCCCCCGGGTGCGCCAGCCTTTATCCGGTCGGAGTGGCAGGGAAGCCCTCCCCCTTGGCGGCCTCCATCAGCACAGCCGTTTCAAGAGGATGCTCCCGCCGCTCCCCCGTCAACCACGCAGGGGAGTCCCATGGTCTTTTCTTCACCCATCTTTCTGTTCGCCTTTCTGCCACTGTTTTTGCTGGTGTACTACCTCACGCCATTCCGTGGCAGGTCCTATGTCATCCTGGCGGGCAGCTACCTGTTCTACGCCTGGTGGCGTCCGGACTACCTGCTGCTCTTCGTCGCCCTTACCGGCTGGAACTACATGCTGGGGCTCCAGATCGCGCACAAGTCACCAGCGACCGCGCGCCGCTGGCTGCAACTCGGCGTGGTCAGCAACGTCGCGACCCTGTGTTACTTCAAGTACACGAATTTCGGCATCAGCAACCTGAACGCAATACTGGAGTCGCTGGGCAGCAAGCCCCTTCCCCTCGCCGACATCATCCTGCCCATCGGGATTTCCTTTTACCTTTTTCACTGCATCAGCTATCTGGTGGATATCTACCGAAAGGATGCCGAACCGGTACGGCGTTTCGCGGACTTCGCGGCCTTCATTGCGCTGTTCCCGCAACTGGTGGCCGGCCCCATCCTCCGTTACAAGGATCTGGATCCGCAGTTCCATGAACGCGAGCACAGCTGGGAATTATTCAGCATGGGGGTGATGCGCTTCATCCAGGGATTTGCCAAAAAGGTGCTGATCGCCGACACCCTCGCACCACTGGTGGATTTGTGCTTCTCCACGCCGCAGCCCGGGCTGATAGATAGCTGGCTGGGCGCCCTGGCATTTACCGCTCAGCTGTACTTTGACTTCTCCGGCTACAGTTCAATGGCCGTCGGCCTGGGCATGATGATGGGCTTCCGCCTGACGGAAAATTTCAACATGCCCTTCCTGAGTCAATCTTTTTCCGAATTCTGGCGGCGCTGGCACATCAGCCTGTCGAGCTGGCTGCGCGACTATGTCTACATTCCCTTGGGCGGCAGCAGCGGACCGACCTTGCGTACCTATCGCAACCTGTTCATCACCATGATGATTTCCGGGGTCTGGCATGGCGCCAACTGGACGTTCGTGGTGGTGGGCGCCTTCTACGGCGTCATCCTGTGCCTTGAACGTTATACCGGGCTGAGCAACCAGCGTACTTCGGGTCTTCCCGGCGCGATGCGGACCGTCGTGTGCATGGTGGTGACCGTGGCGGTCCTGAGCATGTTCCGGGCTCCGTCCGTGGCAGACGGCCTGCTTCTCTATGCCGGTATGGCGGGACTCAATGGCTGGATGGGAGATGGTGTTCACCTGTTCTATCCAGGGCTTTCGTTGTTCATGCTGCCGGTTGCCTATCTGGTGGTCTACCTGCTCGAGCCTCTCTACATCGGTCGCCAGCCGTATGTGGCGAACACGCCGTGGCATCGCCGCGCCGATATGGCCTATCTGGCCATGGCCCTTCCGCTCTTTGTCCTGGCTGTCAGTCGGCTGCTGGCGCAGAGCTACTCCCCCTTCCTGTACTTCGCCTTCTGAGGACGACGGCCATGGAAATGCAAAGCAGCAGCACCGTCATCATCACGCAGGAGCCGGCCGAGCGCCGCACTACCCCGGCGGGCAGTCTCCTGCGCTTCAACGCCGCCGCCTGGCTGACTGGCCTTGCCATCAGTTTCCTGGTCGCAGTACCGGTCGCCCTGCGCTATGAGAAGAGCCCGGCAATCTCGATTATCGACGGTCGAGCAGCCCTGGATTTTGAACACTACATCACCCGCGAGCACCCATATCGCAGCCCCTCGCTCAACAGTTGGAGTGCACTGGAGTATGTGGTTTTCAGGGAAGGTAAGCCCGGGGTCATCGTCGGCGAGGATGGCTGGCTCTTCAGCTCGGAGGAGTTTCCCTTGCCGTCTCAACGTGACCGCCACCTGAAGGAAAACCTTGCCAGTATCCGAACCGTAGTGGAACAGCTGGCATCCCAGGGGATCCGTGTCGTACTACTGCCCATCCCGGAGAAGGCAGAGGTTTACAGCGACTTCCTGCCTGAAAAGCTCCGCAGCCGGGTCTTGCCAATGGCGACTATCGGTCAGGCGCTGAGTGCACAGGGACTGGAATGGATTCCCGTCGAAGCGGCCTTCCAGGAAGCGCGACGGGAAGGGCATGACACGTTTTTTCGAACGGAAACACACTGGACGACGGAAGGCGCCCGGGTAGCTGCACGCGCCACCCGTGACTGGCTGGCTCAACAGACCAGGCTGGCCTGGGAGCGCAAGCCCTACACACTGGTGAAGGGCAGCGCCCGCCCCCTGGAAAGCGACCTCGAGAACTATCTTCCCGTGCGCCCGCTGTTCGCCTCCCTGCTGCCGCCCGGGGAGTCCTTTCACCCCTACAGCGTCAGCGCCACCAGTGTCAGTACGGACGAGAAGGCACTCTTCGCGGAGGCGACCAATCCGGTTGCCCTGGTCGGGACTAGCTACAGCGCGGATGAGCGCTGGAACTTCCCCGGCTGGCTACGCATGGAACTCGGCACCGACATCGACAACATTTCGGAGAAGGGCAAGGGACCGTTTGCCCCCATGGAACGATTCCAGCAACTCTCCAGGGATGGCCGCAGCGGCGCCAGGGTAGTGATATGGGAGATGCCGGTACGCACCCTTGCCATGAGCTTCGCACCCAAAAAGTAGTCCGGAAGATGAAGTCGACCAGTACGGTCACAGCAGATAGGGAGAACGATATGAAAGCGGAATTCAAGGCCTCACTCTGGCTTGCAGCCTTGCTGTCCTTCCCGCCGATTGCAGTCGCGGAGAAGCCGGGCCTCTACAAGGTCGCCCTGCCCCCTGGCAATGCAGGTGTCCGGATCTTCAATGCCGGCCCCGCGCTAGGGTCCGGGATGGCGCGCTTTGGCGAGCGCAAGCTGGGAGCGCTCGGCACTGGCGAAGCCTCACTGTATTACACGATCGTCGCCGGCTCACGACCGATAGGTTGCGGCAAAAGCAGCAACATGACCACCCTACAGGAAGGCCGTTTCTATACCTTTATTTGTGGCGGCAGCTATGAGGGGGCCTTGCTGGAAGATCCCCAGCCCAGCAGCGCCAACAAGACTTTTGTGATTCTTTATAACCTCACCCAGCGCGATGCGATCAAGCTAATGACCTCCAACGGGAAGCTGGGCGTCGTCGACAGCACGCCACTGAAGAAAATGGCGGGCCGCGAGATCAATCCGGTTCGTGTCGAATTCGGCATCTTCGACGCAAAAAACCAGCGCTTGTTCGACATCGGTCAGGTCGCGCTTTCTCCCGAGAAGATCTACAGCATCTTCGCCACCCAGGTCGCGGGGGAGGTTCGCGCCTACGTCCGTGAAAGCTTCCTCGCCTCGGAAATGTAAGGCTGACCATGAAGACGCTTGCGAAAGGCCTGATGGCCATGACCACCGCGCTGGCGGCAGGTGCTGCCCTGGGGGCCTGCCCTCCGGGCAGCACCTGCTTCGAGCTATGCCCCGAAGTAGGCCTGGAAACGTCCTACAACACTGCCGGCAGCGCCCTGCGCTATCTCTTCAATGGGGAAGGGAGCTGGTTGTTCGCGACCGAGCTCGACCTCCGGCAGGACTTCCGCTTCAGCGAGCAGGCCCTCGCAGGCATGACCCGGCTCAAGAAAATATTCGACCGGTATGGCACGACGGTCGTCGTCGTCTATACCCCGCCGCGAGCCCTGATGCATCCGGATAAAGTCGGCAAGGCCCGTTACAACCATGCCGAGGCCCTCCGGACCTACCGGGAGTCACTGACACAGTTGCGATCGCTTGGCTATGTCGTACCGGAGTATACACAGCTGATTCCCGATAAAAGCGGCACCTTCTACCAACGACGAGACCATCACTGGACGACCCTTGGCGCTCAGAAGACTGCCCGGCTCGTAGCAGACACAATCGAAGGATTGCCGCTGTACCAGAATCTCAAGAAGACCGCTTTCGTTACCGAGCTGAAGGGTCGCTACAAGAAGTACGGCACCTTGGCCAACGTGGCCACCCGCGTCTGCGGCATGGGCATGCCCAACCAGTACATTGCCTCCTACTCCACGGTCACCCGTGACAGCAGCAGTGATGAGAATGCCCTGTTTGGCGATAGCGCCGGACGCCCCGAGGTTGCATTGATCGGGACCTCCTTCAGCAAAGGCAAGGTTGACTACAACTTTGCAGGCTTTATGCAGGAATATCTGTCGGTGGCAATCGACAATCGCGCGATTCGCGGTGGCGGCTACAACGGCGCACTCGAGCAGATGATCCTTGACGGAATGTTTGCAGCCCAACCGCCAAGACTTCTGATATGGGAAATCCCTGGGCAGTTCCCCCTCGACTCACCCGCGTTCTATCGACTGGTCGGCGCGGAGCTTGCCGGTGGCTGCAAGGGAGCCGGAAAGCTTGTCGGCAAAGGCCCCGCAGCGGAAACCGAATGGGACGTTCTTGCCAATGCCGAGGGCGGAAAGGTCAAGCCGGTGCTGGCGGGCAGTCATCTGCTGAGATTCAAGTTCAGTGATCCCTCAGTATTCAGCTTCTTTCTGAACCTGACCTATATGAGCGGCTACCACGAGAAGATCAAGGTAGAGCGTCATCCTTATGTCAAACATGAGGGGATCTTCCATTTTAATCTGCCGGATACAGGACGATTCGCCGATGACACTCTCTACAGTGTGGGCCTGCGCCTTGCCCAGCCCAGCGAGAACAAAATCGATGTGGAGGTTCAAGCCTGTGATCGACCGTTCGCCGCGGCTCATTCCGGTCCTGATGCTGTCGCTGGCCACTAGCGTCTCCATGGGCGAGGCCATGGCGGGTAACGCTTCAGGACCAGTCCCGGTCATGACAAGTCCGGGGCCGGATCCGGCGCGCCTCGCCAGCCCCTTCGGCATCCTGGCCGCACGGGAAGCACGCGCCACGTCCGGCCGGGGATGCCCGTCCCCGCCCGAACCGCATGCCACCGCGCTGGAGTTCGTGAGCAAGTATGAAGGATCCGACCAGGCGCGTGACCAACTGAACCGTGACGCCGAAGGGCGCTACAAGCAGGCGACCAAGGCAATCCAGGCCTTCGAAGCCGGGCTGGCGGAGCTGTCGGACCGGTATGTACAGGGGCAGCCGGAAGCTGCCGGGTGCGCCCTGGGCTGGATGCTGCGCTGGGCACAGAAGGATGCGCTGACGGGGCAGGCCAATATGACCGGCAAGGCCGTCCGGAAATGGGCGCTGGCCGCCACCGCCTTCAGCCTGCTCAAGATCCGGGATGCCCCGGGACTGTCATCGCGCGACCTGGCGCTGGTCAACCAATGGCTGGAGCGCGTGGCGTCCCTGGTCATCGGAGAGCATCAACAAATTCCGGCGCGAAAGCTCAACAACCACTACTACTGGGCCGCCGCCGCGGTCGGTGCCACGGGTATCGCCATCGATGACCGTGGACTGTTCAACTGGGCAATGTCGGCGTATCGGCGCAGCGTCCAGGATATCGATGAGGAAGGCGTATTGCCACGCGAACTGGCACGCCGCAGCCGTGCTTTCTCCTACCACTTGTATGCCTTGCAACCACTGGTGATGCTGGCAGAAATGGGGCGAGTGAACGGAATTGACCTCTATGCCGAACGTGATTGCGCCTTGTGCCGCCTGGTCGACCGCGTAAGCAACGGCCTGAAGGAGCCGACTTATTTCGAACGCCTCACCGGTGCTCGCCAACAGATGAACGATGCGGACGAGGGCCACGGCATGGTGTGGCTGCCGCTTCTGGCGCAAGCCTGCCCCAACGACATGCGGCTACGCGCCCTTGTTGAGCGTTACCAGCCCTTCAGGGGCCGCCGACTGGGCGGCAATCTGACAGAAGTTTTCATGCACACCCGCAAGGAGCGACCTTATGCAGTCAATACCCAGGCCTGTAATCATCTGTGGCGGTAGCGGCTCACGGCTCTGGCCCGCGTCGCGCTCCACCTATCCCAAGCAGTTCATTTCCCTTCTCGGCGACCGGTCTTTGCTCCAAGCCACCCTGGCGCGCCTGCGCTTCATCACCAGCGCCAAGCCGATGCTGGTCGCCAATCATCTGCACCGCTTCCTGATCAAGCATCAACTGGAAGAGATCGGTGTCCGCGACTTCGATCTGGCATTGGAGGCGGAAGGCCGAAATACGGCTCCGGCCATCGCGCTAGCGGCATTTACCATGCGTGGCGACCAAGGTGATCCCATCCTCCTGGTGCTGCCAGCCGATCACTTCATTGGCGATATCGAAGCCTTGGCCAGCGCCGTTTCCAGCGCGATCCCGCTGGCGGAGTCCGGCCATCTGGTAACCTTCGGCATTCAGCCAGTTCGTGCTGAATCCGGCTATGGCTATATCAAGTGCGGGGCTGCCGTCGCCGAAGGCAGCCCCGCCAGCCGCATCGAGCGCTTCATCGAGAAGCCTGACCTCGCCACAGCCCGGGAATACCTCCACACCCCGGGCTACCTCTGGAACAGCGGTATGTTCATGTTCAAGGCAGGCCGGTATCTGGAAGAGCTGCAGACCTACAGGCCAGATATCTATGCGGCCGTGGAGAAGGCCGTCGCCAAGGGCGCCTGGGATCAAGAGGCATTCCTGAGCGACGCGGCCAGTTTCCTCGACGTTCCAGAGTCCTCCATCGATTATGCCGTCATGGAAAACACCGACCGCGCGGTGGTGGTTCCGCTATCGGCAAACTGGACCGATGTCGGTTCATGGCAGGCGGTATGGGAGGTGCTGCCACAGGACGAGAATGGCAATGCCCTTCAAGGCGATGCCATCGTACTCGACAGCGCCGACTGCCTCGTGCAGTCGCAGTCACGAGCCGTGGCATTGTTGGGCGTGCAGGACCTGGTGGTAGTCGAAACCCGGGACGCTGTCCTGATCACCAACCGCCAACAGTCGCAACGGGTAAAGGACATGGTGCAGTTGCTCAAGTCGCGGCAGCGCGAAGAGGCGACAGAGCATCGCCTGGTGCATCGTCCCTGGGGAACCTATGACTCGCTCGATAACGGACCCCGCTTTCAGGTCAAACACATCGTGGTCAACCCCGGTGCCAGCCTGTCGTTGCAGATGCACCATCATCGCGCCGAGCACTGGATCGTCGTGCGTGGGACTGCGGAAGTCACCTGCGATGACAAGAGCTTCATCCTAAGCGAGAACCAGTCCACCTATATACCGCTGGGGGCCACCCATCGCCTTGCCAACCCGGGCAAGATCCCGCTGGAAGTCATCGAGGTACAGTCCGGCACCTATCTGGGCGAGGACGATATTGTCCGCCTCAAGGATAGCTACGGCCGACTTCCGCTGGCCAGCGCCCTTCCCTCCTGAAAGCGGCACCCATTCCGCCGCGCCTGCGCCAGGGCGCGACGGGATGGCTCCCAGTACTTCCCTCTTCGATACGGCGAAGCTGCCGCAACTTCCATACCTGTCGGACTGGCGGCTTGACCGCAAACGTTTGACTGAATTCAACCATTCCTGGGGTAGCAGTCCGGTTTTCCGAATCGCGCACCTCTGATCGGTTGAAAAGGCAGCCGGATCTGGATCTGGGTCGGGGTCGGGGTCGGGGTCGGGATCTGGATCTGGGTCGGGGTCGGGGTCGGGGTCGGGGTCGGCCAGCAAACGATACCAAGATGGCGGATTGGCATTCATGCCCTAGTCTTGGCCAGTCAGCCTGACTAGCTGAATTAATATCTGCTGCCTGGATGACGGCTCTTCTGGGCAAGCTTGAAAAGCAGATGAAAGAGGCGAAAGCCGGGCCATGGTAGAGAAAAATGCCGGCATGCGCCGGCATTCTGACCGATCCGGAGAGGGCTACTTTACTTTTGCTGCCGGCTCGACGACAAGAGTCTTGCGCTCGGCAAGGAGATCCAGGATGTCGGATTCGAAGCTATTGAGGACCCCACGAAACACCGGACGGCGCCGCACCCCAGGGTAGAGTACATCAATGCGGTGAAGCAGGACGGTGTAGGGTCGCTCAACTACCAAAGCACTGCTGTGGTTGCCTTCAAGCGCCACATTCACAATTTCCAGGCGATGTATCCGCGGGCGGCTGGTCGAACCACGCGACACCCCCGGCTTGTCACCCGCTGAGGATTCTGGGGCAGCAGCGGAGGAAGAATCACCTGCCATGCCAGCCCGTGAAGCAGTAAAGGCAGCCGTCTGCAGCGCTGCTTGCCGCGCAGCGGCCGGTGAAGCGGGCTCGGCAGCATCCGTGCGGTCGAGCGTAGGTCGCTGTCGCACTCGCGCCGGCAGGCCCTTCCCAGCAAGCTGGGCAAAAATTCCGACGCCGCGATTGGGGCCGATATGGTCTCCCTGGAAACGGACTCGCCCGACATTGCGCAAGCTGACGCCATGCCGCTGGTTGTCCAATACATGGTTGTCCATCAACAGGATGTCATCGACATCGTCCAGGAAGACCGCATCGTAGTTTTGCCGAATCTGGTTCTCGGCGAGCACGATGCTTCTGCTGGCGCTAATAGAAAGTCCGCTCCGCCGATTCTCCACGATCTCATTCTGGACAATGCGCATCTCCTGCACGCCCTTGTTGAGGTAAATCGCATAAGCCCCCTCGGTCAGGGTGATACGATTGCGCACAAGCAGGCCTCCGCTGCCCTCCTCCAGATGGATAGCATGCTGGCGACTGCCCTCGAACTGGCTACCGCACACCTCCAGGGCCGGAATTCCGGTCGCCTGAATTGCCGTGTACATTTGGTCAAAGCGGGTTCCCTGAACGATGGCCTGGGGGGGCCCCGGCAGTTCATAGCCTGCGAGCCCCAACGGCCCGACCGCCAGGGTAAACCCCTTGGCAAGACCTTCATCGAAGCCCAGGCCGGACAATGTACTGTCGTTCATCAGAGTACGGGAGCCGCTCCATCCCAGGATGAAGGGCTGGAAGGTCGTGCCATCCACCACTGGAAGCGCCACCCCGTCCTTGGTCTCATCCCAGGCTTCGATATGCGCCTTCTGGAGGTGTAAGGTCCCCATGCTGATCAGGAAGCTGCCTCGGTTCCGGCTCAGCCTCAGTGTCTCGCCCTCACCGACCATGAGGGCCGCTCCTGCCTGCAGCAGAAGCGGCATCCGAAGCAGATAGCTTTTTCCCTGTCGCCGCAGGGCGCCCTGCTCCGCTGACAGACGCTGCGCAAGCGCAGGCAGTGTCCAGTGGCCGGAGCGGAGCACGATAGCGCGAGGCACCCCCTCCTGCTGCGCAACGAGTCGGTACAAGCGGCCGCCCCCCTGGAAGAACTTGTTGAAGAATCTGTCGTGCACGAGAGGAATGACCTCGAGCTCACCCGCTTTGGCGGTTGGCGCTGCCGGCACCCCGGCGCAGGCAATCGCCGCCGCTGGAGCCGCCTTTTGCCATTGCCGCAGGGCCGGCGCCACTGCGATCTCTCGCAGGCGATAGCCATCGTGCACAAGGACACGCGGTCCGGCAGCGTCGACGGCAAGTGTCAGAGGGGAATACATCAGGCAGAGAAGTAGCGGTGACCAGCGCATAGACAACCCCTCACATGGCCCAAACAAATCGGATGCCCACCACCGTCCCGTCAACAGGAGTCAACGGGTCGGGAAAATCGGGCTCGAAATGGGAGGCATAGACCATCAACTGCTTCCCCTTGAATTCGCTCATCTGGAGACCACGCCGCTGCCCGACGATTGGCATGTACCATCCATAGGCAATGTCGACCTCCAGGCCGAGATCCTTGCTGCCATTAGGCAGCAGGCGGGAGTCGAGCAGGACTTCATCGTTTTCTTCGGCTCGCCACGCCTGGCGCACGGCGACAAACCCCTCATGCCGGTCCTGCCAGGAAAATGCGGCATGGACGCCAGCCAGCAGGATGTTGCTGAGGGACATGCGCAGCGCCTCGCCCGTCATCGAGCCCGACATATGGGTGGTATAGAGCGAGTCCCGGTTCGTACCGAGGCCGGTCTGGACAAAGCCGCCTTCGATGCCGTCTCCCCCGGACGCATAAATCGCCTCCGCCCCGATCACCCAGCGAGTCCGGTATTGCCAGATCTGGGACAGGGACAGGCGCGCCATATAGCCCTCCAGGTCGCGCTCGCTACGCAATTTCACCTGCACCAGCTCGGGCGCCACCGTGGTGGTCCGGTACTGGATTTCCGTGCCCTGCATCCAGGCGCCCTCGATCTCATAGCGTGGCCAGTGGTCCTCGCTGACGTGGCGCTCTCCCTGCATCTCCAGGCCCACCCAGCCGCCCTCCAGTGGACGCGCCACCATTTCGGCCCGGTCGTAAGTGGCATCGATCGTATAGTCGTTGTCCTTGTCCTGGCGCCAGGCGCCGCGAAGGATCAGGTACTGGTCCAGCTTCCACTGCCAGCTCAACTGGCTGATACCGTAAAGTGAGCTATTGGCTTGGGGATCATCCTCCTCCCAGTCGGTTCGCAGGTAGCTGCTGCGGTCTCCGCCCGCCAGGTAAAAGCGCAGCAACGTCGTGTCAAATCGGTAGGAGAGCCCGGTCAGGGGCGCATTCCACCAGAACCCGGAAAGGTCGTCGAACTTCTGCATGCCGATGCGACCGAAATGGCGCAGGTCGTCAGAGCCCAACTGCCACCAGAACTCCGGAAGTTCCGCATAGTACTTTGCCTCCTCACGGGAATTGAGGGAGGTGTCATCGGCGCCCGTCCGGTTACTGGCATACAGGTTGGCCTTGACGAAGCCTATGTTGTTGGGATTGGGCTGAATGGCGTAATACGGCTGCACATAAAGAACTGAGAAGTTTTCTTCATCCTCGGTAAATGCATCACGAACCATCCAATCCTTGAGTTGGAACGTTACGCCCCGGTCGGTCTGCGCAGGCTCGTCCGCCTGTGCTGCTGCCGCGGCAATGGCCAAGGTGGCCATCAGCCAAGCCCTTCGCATTTACAGTGCTCCTTGCATGTCCGGAATCGTTTCCAACAAATAGTCCACCTGCAGATACCCGGCCTTCCTTGCCTTTTCGGCATAGGCCTCCGCCTGTCGCCGGTCCGGCACCAGCGCAGGACTGCCGAGGTACATGCGTGTCAGCGAGTACCAGGCCCGCCCCATTCCCGCTTCACCTGCAAGCCTGTACAGGCGCGCCGCCTCTCCATAATCAGCTTCATCGAGATAACCCACGCGGTATATATCCGCCAGCAGGAAGGCAGCCGCTGGCGAGCGCTCCGCCCAGGGCAGCAACGCCTCTACTGCGCGCTCCGGCTCCTGGGGCACAAGCGTACCGGCGATATGCACGTTCGCTTCTGACAAAGCAGCCTCCAGAGGACGCACGCGCTTTACATAGGTAAGAAGCGAAATGTATTTACGACGAACTTCGGGACCCGTACCGGCTGCGTAGGCGTTCAGGAGCTCGATGGCGGCATCCGTCGGGTCGTATTGCGAAGGATCAATGGACGCTGCGGCGGCCAGCGCCGTCTCCGGATCCGCCATGGCGCGCGCCAGCATGGGGGAAGGCCGGACCGGGCGCGTCGACTCATCAAACAGGTCGCCGAGCAGGGTTTCCGCCACTCCAACCTGGGGCACTGCCGCCACCGACTTGTAATAGGTGCGGTAGATCCCGAATCGCTCGGCAGGAATAAACCCCGACTTGTACTGCGCGGCCGCGTCCGAGGAGCTCCCCAATTCGGGATGACGCTGCAGCAGTCCCACCAGGCGGCCCGCCGCCTCGCCGGACAGGGCAGCTGACTTGCGATAGTGGCCGAGCGCACAGGCCGGATTTTCCGGCCGTGCCAGGGGCAGGTCACACAGCATACCGAGCTGCAAATTTCCGCGAATATCACCCCAGTCGCGCGCCCGCCCCGCCCAGAGTGCCACCTCGGGCAGGTTATGACCGCCGCCTCGTGCGAGCAGCAAAGCCGCGATGTCCCCAGCGAGTGCGCGCTCGCCGCGGTCATGACGCTTCACCAGCTTCTCGATGATGAGATCCATCTGGGCAGGATCAAGCGTGAAGTCGGTGGCGAAGAGGTTAGCCAGACGAGCATAGCCGCGGCTGTCACGCATGCCGGCCCGTAGATAGAGGTCCATGGCTTCGGCGACCTTGCGCTGACCCGGAGGGCCACTGACCAAAAGGTCACCCAGGGCAATCTGCGCATCCGGCAAGCCGAACTCCGCCAGCTCCCGGTACTCCCGCTCGGCACCGGCCCTGTCCCCTGCTTCCAGGACGGCCTGGCCACGCTTGAGATCGGGCAGCGCCAACGCAATGGAACCAGTACCAGCCAGCAAGAGGATCGCCAGGGTCCGCCGCAGCGGCTGTCCGATCGTGACGGTCATGGCCTTACATCCTCAGCGACTTCATGAGCAGCGCAATCGGCATGGGATGCTCCGCGATCTCGGCGGGGAGACCCAATGCATCGGACGGAATGCCCTCGGGAACGGTGACCATTACGCGCACGACGCTGTCCGCGACCTGGATATTGTCAAGACGACTGCTCTCCACCCTGGACACTACACCCCAGCGATAGAGATCCATTGCGCGGATCGCTACCCTGACCTCGTCTCCGGGAGCAAGGTGACGAGCGGCGCCAGGCTCAAAGGTGGCCGCAATCCAGCGCCGCGAATTGAACGGCCTCAACTGGAATAACGAATCCCCCTTCTGCAGCACTCCTGCCTCGCCCAGCGGCAGCGCCATGAGGTCGCAATTGCAGGGACTCATGATGGTGACCTGGCGCGGACGCCGGACGGAAACCCCCGGCGGGGGCGGCGGCAGGATCTCCGTGAAGGTACCCAGCGGCTGCCCCTTGCGTAGCCGTTGCTGGCTGGAGTGAACCAGACTGGTGAAGACCCCATCCTCGGGCATGCGCACCATGATGGTGTCCGCCGTGGCGACACCGGACATCGAACTGGTCACGAAGAGCAGCTTGTAGACCTGGGAGAATACATAGCTGAAGGCAAACAGGCCCAGCAGCAATACCGCGACCGTGCCAAGGGCGGCCACCGCGCGTACCCCCGTCGTCATTTCACCTCCACCTGCCTTGCGGGGAGCCGCCGTGTTGTCGCGCTGCACGATATGCAGCATGTCATTCAGGGCGAGCACATCTCCGGCGAGAAATGAACTCACGATGGCGCGAAGGGCGTCCGACTCACGCGGTCCGATGTCCTGGAAGACGCAGCCCGTACGACCATTCTGGCTCGACTGGGGCTGGAAGCGCACATTCACGGTATAGGTGAAGGTGTCGTAGCGCAGTACCAGCTCGGCACGATACGTGCGACGGGGATCCAGCATCTGGCTGCCGGTATTGATCGCCATGCCGCCGGCCGAGATATCCACCAGGTCAAAGTCTTGTGGTCTCCCTTCGCGATCGGCCAGCCGGACCCGGCCTGGCAGCTTGATACGGACGTGCTGGCGGTGGGCTTCCGTCTCGTGAACCACTTTTCCACTTGCAGTATTGGGCATGATGTCGAGCTCGCTTGCAGTGTCAGCTATTCGCCAACAGGAAACAGAGAACCAGGAAGATACTGAAGGCCGAGAAAGTCATGGCGTTGGCGCTCCAGCGGTTGAACCAGACCCGCAGATTGGACTGGTCGGGCAGCCGGGTCTGCTGCCGCGTCCACGACTGGCGATCGAGGCGGAAGACGACCCAGGCTTTGACCAGTGATCCGGCAAGCTGGTTGTAGTACAGGAGAAAGGGATAATTGGGCCTGACCGGATGGCCCCCGGTCGCCAGGATCAAACAGACCACGAAGCGGGTCATCCCGATCCACAGGATGTACACCATCATCATGATCGGCCCGTAGATCAGGCTGGCAATCAGCGCCGTAGTGATGCCGATCAGGCCCGTCCACATCGAAATGCGCTGATCGAGCATCACATAGTAGGTAAAGGCTCCCAGGCGCTTCATCCCGAGCGATGTGGCACGCATGTTCTGGCGCAGGGCGTTACCGTACCAGCGGAACATCAGCATGACGGAGGCGCGCACGAAGTTGCTGTTGGGCGGATGTTCCAGCGTGCAGATGCTGACGTCGGGCACATAGAAAGTGTCGTAGCCGAGTCGCATGACATTGAACCAGCTCGACTTGTCGTCCCCGGTCAGGAAGCGGAACCTTCCCAGTCGCCAGTGTTCGAGATAGTCGTTCTGAACGCCGTTGATGAACTGCGGGTGGGTCACCACACTGCCACGGAAGATGGACATGCGTCCGGTCAGCGTCAGCACCCGGTGCGTCAGGCCCATCGAGCACATATTGAGATGACGCTGGGCAAAGCGCAGGTGATGCCAGTCACGGATCACGCCGCTGCCCATGACCTCGCAGCGCTCATCCGTGGTCAACGCACCCATATTGGGGAGCAACGTAAAGAAAGGCAACGAGTCGCGAACACAGCCCGGCGTCAGCACCGTATCCCCGTCCACCACGACGACCACGCTCTCATGAAAGCGCCGGTTGCGGGAGATGGCACGGAAACCGTGGGCGAGACCGTCGCGCTTTCCAGTGCCGGGAATGCGCACGAAGATCAGGTCAATGTCGGCTCCACGTGCCACGACGGTGTCGCGGTAAATGGACCGGATCAGGAACTCGTCCGACTTCTCCACGATGGAAGCCACTACGGAGGCTGGCCGCCCACAGTGCAAGGCCTCCATGAACACCGACTGGTAGACCTTGTAGCTGGTGCTGCTGTCGATCCGGAAGCTGGTCACCAGGAAGTGGACGTGCTCCGGCAGGTCTTCCAACCGCACCGCCCTCGCCCGTTCGCGAAGACGCGGAAAGACGATACGCAGGAAGACCTGGGCGCGCAGGAAGTGCACCAGGGCGACGGCATAGCGCCAGGCACTGATGAGTCCCAGCAGGAGGATGAATTTAGTGCTGCCCTCAAGGAAGAGCAGGCGTGGAGCCAGGGTGGCCAGAAAGCCGAGGAAGCTGGCAAACATCAGCCACCCCAGCCACCAGCCTGCCCTCTCGGGTAGCCAGGATTGCCTGGAAGCGATCGCAGTCATGACGAATTACCAACAGATACCGTGGTACCCGGGATGACTGACTCCCGGCGCAATCCCGGTGAGATCAATGATGGTTTTCTCCTCGGGGATCCGCGGCAGGAAGGAGCGGAACTCCGGATCCGGATAGGAAATCACCAGGGTGTCGGCATGGGCGGTAATCTCGTCCAGAGAACCCACCAGGAGACTGGAGAGATGCGGAATTCGCGTCGTAATATAATCGCGATTGGCGCCATGCATCCGCGCCTGCTCCACATTTCGGTCATAGATGCGCAGGTCATACCCCTTGCCCAGCAGCCGCTCGCCCAACTCGACGAACGGACTCTCGCGCAGGTCATCGGTCCCTGACTTGAAACTGAGCCCAAGCAGGCCGATACGTCGCGCGGGCCCTTCCATGATCATCTCGAGGCCACGGCGGATATGGGCATCGTTGCTGGCCAGCATGGAGTACAGCAAGGGCAGCTCGAGGTCGCGCTGCAGGGCCCGGTAGGTCAGCGCGCGCACATCCTTGGGGAGGCAGGAGCCGCCGAAGGCAAAGCCCGGGCGCATGTAATAGGAGGACACATTGAGGGACTTGTCCTTGCAGATGACATCCATCACCTCGCGGCCGTCGACGCCGAAGATCTTGGCCACCGAGCCGATTTCGTTGGCAAATGCCACCTTGGTGGCATGCCAGGCGTTGCAGGCGTACTTGATCATCTCCGCCACCTCGGGCGCCCTTACCACGAGCTCGCCGGAGATCCCCTCGTAGAGGCTGGCGATGATGGCGGCGGTATCCTCGTCGTCGGCGCCGATAATCGTAAAGGGGGGATTGTCGAAGTCGGTGATCGCGGTACATTCACGCAGGAACTCCGGGTTCACCGCAACGCGAAATCCGGTGCCGACCCGCTTCCCGGAGTGCGCCTCCAGGGTGGGGATGACGAGCTGGCGCAAGGTGCCGGGGAGCACGGTGCTGCGAATGACGATGATATGGCCATCCGACTTCTCGCGCAGGGCAGCGCCGATCTGTTCGCAGACATGGACGACATGGGAGAGGTCGAGATCGCCGTTGGCCTTGCTCGGCGTGCCGACGGCAATAAAAGAAAGATCGGAGGCCAGGATGGCATCAGTAACACTGGTGGTCGCCTGGAGTCGCTTACCGGCAACCTCGGCAAGCAGATCCGGCAAGCCGGGCTCGACGATGGGCGCATGTCCAAGGCGAATGTCCGCGACCTTGTCGGCGTTGATGTCGACACCGATGACATCGTGGCCGCGACGGGCGAAGCAAGCCGCGCAAACCACGCCCACATAACCCATTCCAAATACACTGATCTTCATGGCGTCCTTGCCCCGTCAGAAATGATGAATGAGAGCAAAGGACGCAGCCCGGCCCGACGATAATGCGTGGCATTCACGCGACGCCGCGGGTGGTGTAGCGAAGCGGTTCAGCCCTTCCCTGGCTGATGCATGCGTCCCTTGCGAAGTAACAGTACAGGAGCAAACAGACGCACCGCAATTGCGAATGCCCATGAGTTACAGCAAGACGAAGCCCCACAACATGACTGCGAGGTCGCGACACAAGATCCTCTCAGTCGTTCACTCGGCACGGTGACCCGCGCAGTACCCGCAACCTTCGACGCAAGTCCTCAGGCCGACATGCCACAGGCATGATTGGCCGGCACCGCTACATCCATCAAGCGTGGATTGGGCAGCCTCAAGCTATCCATCTGTTCGACGTAAGACGCCTCGTCCTTTACCTTCAGGCGCGGATTGCAGGCGCGCTCCTCGCCAATACTGCTGACGGTCCATCCCTTGTAATCATGGCCGGGGTACACCCGCGGATCATCCGGCCAGGTCATCAACCTGGCGAAAAGACTGTGGTACTGCTCATGTGCGCTGCCGTTCTGGAAATCCGTGCGCCCGGTGCCCCGGATGAGCAGGGTATCGCCGGTAAAAGCGTAGCGCTGGCCATCGGCCTCGAGCAGGAAACAGTAAGAGTCATCGGTATGACCGGGCGTGTAGAGCGCGCGCAGGCGGTGGCGGCCGAAGGCAATCTCGGTCCCCTCGCCAAAGCGCGCCGATACGCAGGACGCAGCCGACTGCTCGTCCATCCAGCTGCGGCAGCCGGTGGCTTCGCGCAGCTCCCCGAGGCCGGCAATGTGGTCGGCATGGACACGCGTGTCGAGCGCGGCGGTCAGGGTGAGGACGTGGTCGCGCAGCAATTGCAGATAGGCGCCCACCTGCCCTTTGACCAGCCTCGATGCCAGAGGCCGTCAGCACTGCATCCTGTCAGCGGATTCACTTGACTATATATTAGCGTTTGCTAAATTAGCAGCACCTTAAGTTAACGGAGGCCGACATGCCCCGACCGACCCTCTTACAGGCAGCCCCTGACTTCAGCGGCATGGAAAGCCATGCCGAGGATGCTTCGCGCCTGCTGCGCTCCCTGGGCAACGCCAACCGCCTCATGGTCCTCTGCGCCTTGTGCAGCGGAGAGAAGTCCGTGGGCGAGCTCAATGCGCTGGTGCCGCTGTCCCAGTCCGCCCTGTCCCAGCATCTGGCGGTACTGCGCGAGGAAGCCCTGGTGACCACCCGCCGCGAAGGCCAGACCGTCTACTACAGCGTGCCGGACAGCCCGGCGCTGAAGATCCTGGAGGTGCTGCATGGCGCCTTCTGTTCCCCCCAAGCTGCCCCGAATCCCGCAAAGGAGTGAAGCGATGACGAACCCCAATGAACTGTGGCTGGACATCCCCAACTGCTGCACCCCCGGCACCGGCCTCTGCACCGGCGGCCGCCCGCGCCCCGAGCACTTCGCCCAGGCCAGGGCCAAGGGCGTGCGTACCGTCATCAACCTCTGCCCGCCGGGCGAGGCTTGCGACTACGACGAGGCCGCCGTGGTGTCCGGCCTCGGCCTGCACTACGTGAATATCCCGGTTAGCGGCCCCGCCGACATCACCGTCGAGAAGGCTGAGGACCTGGCGGCCGCCATGGCCGAGCACAGCCCGGGCCACCCGGTACTGCTGCATTGCGCCTCCGGCAACCGTGTCGGCGCGCTGATGGCCATGAAGGCCCGTTTCGTCGACGGCAAGAGCCCGGCAGAGGCGCTGGCCGAGGGCCGCAGCACCGGCCTCAAGGCCCTGGAGCCCCTCGTCATGCAACTGATCGGCGCTTGAGCCGCTCCTGTACTCCACTTGTCGAGACAATGAGGAAATGACCATGACCGCTTCCATCGACCAGATCGTGTTCCGCGTCGCCGGCCTCTTCATCCTGGCCTCGCTGGCCCTGGCCCACTACCACCACCCCGACTGGCTGTGGTTCACCGCCTTTGTCGGCGCCAACCTGTTCCAGTCGTCCTTCACCGGCTTCTGCCCCATGGCCCGCATCCTGGGCAAGCTCGGCGTCAAGCCCGGTGCCGCCTTCTGCTCGCGCAACGCCGCCCACTGACGAGACCGCCGCCATGTCCGCACGCCTGCCTGCCCTGACCGCCACGCTTCTTGCCCTGGCCCTCGCCGGCTGCAGCAAGGAAGAGGCCGCGCCCATCCCGGCTGCCACCGTCAAGCTCGAGACCATCGCCGTCGGTAGCGGCCCCGCCGCGCGCGAGCAGCAGGTGGACGGCGTGCTGGAAGCCCTCAACGCCGCCACGCTGTCGGCGCAGACCAGCGCGCGCATCGTGGCGCTGCCGGTGGACGTCAACGACCGCGTCAGCGCCGGCCAGCTGGTGGCGCGCCTGCGCGATACCGAGCAGCGCTCCGGCCTGGACCAGGCGGACAGCGCCCTGCGCATGGCGCAGGCGCGCATGGTGGAGGCGGAGCAGGCCTACCAGCGCACCAAGGAGGTGTATGCCAAGCGCCTGGTGGCCGCCGCGCAGATGGACGCCGCCACGGCCGAGCAGGATGCCGCCCGTGCCGCCCTCGCCGCCGCGCAGGCCGCGCGTCGTCGCGCCGCCGAACAGCTGGCCTATACGGAAGTACGCGCGCCCTTTGCCGGCGTGGTGACCTCCCGCCCTGTGCAGGTGGGCGAGGCGGTGATGCCGGGCCAGCCCCTGCTGGTGGTTCAGGCCCCCGGCGCCATGCGCGCGGTGGTGGACGTGACGCAGCAGATGGCGGAGGCGCTGCGCAAGAGCGGCAAGGCCACCATCCTGCTCGGCGACGGCCGCCGCTTCGACGCTGCCACCCTGACCGTCTTTCCCAACGCAGACCCGACCACGCAGACCGTGCGCGTGCGCGCCGACCTGCCGGCCAAGGTCAACGGCGACGTCTATCCGGGCATGGCCGCCAAGGTCGTGTTCGCCGTGGGCGAGGCTGACACCATCGCCCTGCCCGCCTCCGCGCTGCTGCAGCGCGGCGAGATCACCGGCGTGTATATCCAGGAAAAGACCGGCCATATCGCCTTCCGTGCGGTGCGCACCGGTCGCCAGCTCGCCGACGGCCGCGTCGAGATCCTGTCGGGCCTCGGCGCCGGCGAGGCCGTGGCCAGGGATCCGCGTCGCGCCGCCGCGGCGGTCACCCCGGAGGCGACTAAATGAGCGAACCCCGCCTCGGGCTTTCCGGCCGCATCGCGGCCGCTTTCCAGGCGTCGCAGCTGACGCCGCTGCTGGCCCTGGTCGGCTTCCTGCTCGGCGTGTTCGCCGTGCTGGTGACACCGCGCGAGGAAGAGCCGCAGATCGACGTCACCTTCGCCAACGTCTTCATCCCCTATCCGGGCGGCAGCGCGCGCGAGGTGGAGCAGCTCATCACCAACAACGCCGAGCAGGTGGCGATGCAGATTGCCGGCGTCGAGCACGTGTATTCCACTTCGTCGCCGGGCATGGCCATGCTGGGCGTGCGCTTCGAGGTGGGCCAGACCCGCACCGACGCCATCGTGCGCCTGTACAACGCCTTCTATGAAAAGCAGGACTGGATGCCGCAGGGCGTGCGCGCCGGTCCCGTGCTGATCAAGCCCAAGGGCATCGACGACGTGCCGGTGTTCGCCGTCACCCTCACCGACAAGGACCCGGCCGCCGGCGCCGAACTGCCGCTCAAGGTGGCACGCGTGCTCGAGACCGAGCTCAAGCGCGTGGCCGGCACCCGCGACGTGTACACCCTGGGTGGCCCCGAGCGCATCGTGCAGGTGGCGCTGAACCCGCAGCGTCTGGCCACCTTCGGCCTGGCGCCGGAGGACCTGCGCGATGTCCTGCAGGCCACCAACCAGTCCGCTGAGGCAGGCAGCGTGGTCGCCGGCAATGCCGCCATCCAGGTCCAGGCCGGCGTCTTCCTCACCCGCCCCGAGGAAGTCGGTGCACTGGTGATCGGCATGTTCCAGGGCCGCCCGGTCTACCTGCGCGACGTCGCCGAGGTGCAGCTCACCACGGCGCTGCCGCAGCACTACGTCAACGACTGCAGCGGCAAGGCCGCGGACTGCCGCCCCGCCGTCACCGTCGCCGTCACCAAGAAGCCGGGCGAGAACGCGGTGGCCGTGACCGACGCCCTGCAGGCGCGCCTGCACCAGCTGCACGGCGTTACCGTGCCGGACAACATCGACCTGCGCGTGACCCGCAACTATGGCCAGACCGCCGAGGACAAGGCCACCAAGCTGATCGAGAAGCTGATCTTCGCCACCGGCTCGGTGGTGCTGCTGGTGCTGCTCACCCTGGGCCGGCGCGAGGCGGTGATCGTCGGCATGGCGGTGTTCATCACCCTCACCATCACCCTCTTCGCCTCCTGGGCCATGGGCTTCACGCTCAACCGCGTGTCGCTGTTCGCGCTGATCTTCTCCATCGGCATCCTGGTCGACGATGCCATCGTGGTGGTGGAGAACATCCATCGCCACATCAGCAAGGGCGGCAAGTCCCTGGCCGAGGCCATCCCGGTCGCCGTGGACGAAGTGGGCGGCCCCACCATCCTGGCCACCTTCACGGTGATCGCGGCGCTGCTGCCCATGGCCTTCGTGAGTGGCCTGATGGGGCCCTACATGAGCCCCATTCCCATCAATGCCTCCATGGGCATGCTGATCTCGCTGGCGGTGGCCTTCGTGCTGACGCCCTGGCTCGCGCTCAAGCTGCTGGGCCGCGCCGCCGCGCATCAGGGCCACGAGGAAGGCCGCCTCGACCAATGGCTGCTCGCCACCTTCCGCGCCCGCATGACGCCCTTCCTGCGCGGTCGCGACGGCCGCGGCGCCCGCGTCAAGCTGCTCGCGGGCATCCTCATCGCCATCGTGCTGTCCATGGGCCTCGGCGTCGTCAAGCTGGTGGTGCTGAAGATGCTGCCCTTCGACAACAAGTCGGAATTCCAGGTGGTGGTGGACATGCCCGCCGGCACGCCGCTGGAGGAAACCGAGCGCGTGCTGCAGGCCCTGGGCCGCCACCTCGCCACCGTGCCCGAGGTGACCGACTACCAGACCTATGCCGGCACCGCCGCACCCATCAACTTCAATGGCCTGGTGCGGCAATACTACCTGCGCCGCGAGAGCTGGCAGGGCGACATCCAGGTCAACCTGGTGGACAAGGCCCACCGCGACCGCCAGAGCCACGAGATCGCGCTGTCCGTGCGCGAGCCGCTGCAGAAGATCGCGGCGCCGTTCAAGGCCAACGTGAAGATCGTGGAAGTGCCGCCCGGCCCGCCAGTGATGGCGCCGCTGGTGGCCGAGGTCTATGGCCTCGACGCCGCGCAGCAGAAGGAGACCGCGGAACAGGTGGCGACGGCCTTCCGCAAGACATCGGGCATCGTCGACGTGGATACCACGCTGGAAGCGCCGCAGGCCAAGTGGCAGCTGGTCGTGGACCAGAGCCGCGCCGCGCGTCTGGGCGTGGACCAGGCCGTGGTGGTGGAGGCCATCGACATGGCCATCCGCGGCAAGGACTTGTCCTTCCTGCACGATCCGATGGCCAAGTACCCGCTGCCCATCCGCACCGAGTTCTCCGCCGGCGACAAGGCCGATATCGAGACACTGCGTGCCCTGCGCGTGCGCGCCCGCAACGGCGCCCTGGTGCCGCTGGCGGACGTGACGCGCCGGGTGGAGACCACGCGCGACCAGACGATCTACCACAAGGACCTGCTGCCGGTGGTGTACGTGACCGGCGACATGGCCGGCGACACCGACTCCCCGCTCTACGGCATGGGCGGCATCTGGGGCGGCATCAAGGACCTGCAGATGCTGGATGGCAAGGCACCGGACCAGTACCTGATCTCGCAGCCCGACGTCGCCAACCGCCCCTCGCTGAAGTGGGACGGCGAGTGGCAGATCACCTACGAGACCTTCCGCGACATGGGCGCCGCCTATGGCGTGGGCCTCATCCTGATCTACCTGCTGGTGGTGGCGCAGTTTCGCAGCTATGGCGTGCCGCTGATCATCATGGCGCCGATCCCGCTGACCATGATCGGCATCATGCCCGGCCATGCCCTGCTCGGTGCGCAATTCACCGCCACCTCCATGATCGGCATGATCGCGCTGGCGGGCATCATCGTGCGCAACTCCATCCTGCTGGTGGACTTCGTGCGCCAGGAGACGGCAGCCGGCCTGCCGCTGCAGGAGGCGGTGATCCAGGCCGCGGCAGTGCGCACCAAGCCCATCGTGCTGACCGGCCTGGCGGCCATGGCCGGCGCCTTCTTCATCCTGGACGACCCCATCTTCTCGGGCCTCGCGGTTGCGCTGATCTTTGGCATCTTCGTGTCGACGCTGCTGACGCTGTTCGTGATCCCGGTGGTCTACTACGCGTATCACTACGAAGCGGAAGAGAAGGCCCGGCGCGAGCAGGCCTGAGCGGCGGCGGCCGGTCCTGTCACTGGGTCGGCATCGTCTCCGCCGGGACGCTAGCTCTGGCTCTGGCTCTGGCTCTGGCTCTGGCTCTGGCTCTGGCTCTGGCTC
>JAZKHS010000026.1:0-16820 GCA_040385265.1 Pseudomonadota bacterium
CACCACCTCGCCGCGGCTGGCATTGACCAGCACGGCGTGGTCGGGCAGGCGCGCCAGGGCCGCGGCGTCGATCAGGTGGAAGCTGGGATGGAGGCCATCCCGCCGCAGCGGCACGTGCAGGGACACGATGTCGGCGCGCGCCAGCAGCTCCGGCAGCGCCACGCTCTCCACGCCGGCCAGCGCAACATGGGGGTCGCAGCCCAGGACGCGCAGCCCCAGGACCCGTGCCAGCGCCAGCACCTGGCGCCCGGTGTTGCCCAGCCCGACCACGCCCAGGGTACGACTGGCGGGGTCCCAGCCCTGCTCGGCGGCCAGGGTAGCCAGCACCGTGGCCACGTACTCCCCCACCGCCCGCGCATTGCAGCCGGGGGCCGAGGCGACGCGGATGCCGAGGCCGGCCAGCGCGACAAGATCGAGGTGGTCGGTGCCGATGGTGGCGGTGCCCACGAAGCGCACCGGCGTGCCCGCCAGCAGCGCCGCATCCACCCGGGTCACCGAGCGCACCAGCAGGGCGTCGGCCTGCAGCAGGTCGTCGCGGCAGAGGCGGCGGCCGGGCAGGCGGCGGACCTCATGGCCGGCCAGGCACTCGGCCACCAGGGGCATGTTCTCATCGGCTACCACGCGCATGCGGGACTCCTGTATCCGGTGGCGGCACTTTGCCGCCCCGGCCCGGGCCTGGCAAGCACGGCGGGCGGCCGGCGGCGGCGGTCCGCCGGGACGAGCGGCGCCATTTCCGGGATGAACGGCGGCTTGCCCCGGAATGCTGCCGTGACCGGGCGTCCACGGTATTTTCCGGGTTTGCGCCGCGCATGAAAAAACGCGCGCAACACACTGAATAAAGGCTCTTTCGGCGCTTTGACGAGCTATGGGGGTTGTGCGTTAATACGGCGGATTCGAGGCATCGCAGGCTTGCACACGCAGGTCCGCGAAGAGTCCGCGCGGGACCCTTCCCCCTGGCCCGCGGCCGCACCGACCTTCGCCGCCCATAACAACAAGATCCGGATCCAGATAATGACTCGTGGACGTTTGCTCGCCCTGGCCTGCCTTGCCTTTTCCGCTCCCGGGCTGCTGTTTTCCGCCGCCAGCCATGCCGCCGACGCGCCCCTCCCGCGCGACCTGCAGGGCCTCAAGGGCGAACTGCTCAACCTCAACCGTGATATCGCCCAGCTCGAGCGGGAACTGCTGTTCCCGAGCACCGAAGCCGCCATCGTGGTCGCCCTGGAACCGGGCTCCGACCTCAAGCTGGTCGACGTGCGCGTGCTGATCAACGAGAAGGACGCCGGCTACCACCTCTATACCGAAGCCGAACTCAAGGCCCTGGCCAAGGGCGGCATGCAGCGCATCTATACCGGCAACCTCGGCAGCGGCCAGCACGCCCTGCGCGCGGTGGTCAACCTCCGCGGCCCCAAGGGCGAGGAAGTGCAGCGCGTCGCCAGCTTCACGTTCACCAAGGGCGCCCAGCGCAAGGTGATCGAAGTGAAGCCGGTGATGCAGGCGGGAGGCACCCAGGGCGAGGTGCGCTTCCGCGAATGGGAAATTGCGCAGTAAGCCAGCCCTTCCCCTTTCCTGCAGCGCGGACACAGGTATGACCCGGGCCATGACTCACACTCCCCTACTTCCCCGCCCCTCGCGGTGGCTGGCGCTCGCGCTGGTCGCCCTCGGCCTGCCCGCCGCCGCCGCGGCCGCCGACCTGCGCCAGCGCCTCAACGTCCGCCAGGACGCCAACGAGGTGGTGCTGGGCGAGACCATGCAGTCCTTCTACATGGGCGACAGCTTCGAGGCGCTTTCCACCATCGTGCTGGCCAAGTCCATGGGCCGCATCGACGAGACCGTCACCAGCTCGGAGATGCTGCTCGGCGATCTCTACACCGCCTTCGGCATGCCCGACGAGGCCGACAATATCTTTGCCCGCCTGGTGACGCGCGACATGCGCTCGCAGACGCGCAACGAGACCATGTTCCGCCAGGGCCGCCTGCAGTATCGCCAGGGCAAGTACTTTGACGCCGAGCGCATCCTCAACGTGCCGCTCGACGTGCAGATGACGCCGCTGGAAACCGAGCGCCGCATCATGCTCGCCAACGTGCTGATGTCGCGCAACGCCTTCGATGACGCGCGCCTGGCACTGGGCCCCATCACCCTCGACAACCCGATGGGCGCCTACGCGCTCTACAACATCGGTGTCTCGCACCTGCGCGCCAACCATGCGCCGGAAGGCAAGAAGCTGCTGGAGCAGGTGATGAACCTGCCGGTTTCCGACAATCCGGTGAGCAATGCCCTGAAGGACCGCGCGGCGCTGGCGCTGGGCTATGACTACCTGCAGCTGCAGCAGGGCGACCAGGCGCGCGAGGCGCTGCTGAACGTGCGCCTGAAGGGCCCCTTCAGCAACAACGCCATCCTTGCGCTCGGCTGGTCCTACTACGAGCGCCGCGACTTCAAGCGCGCCCTGGCCTACTGGCTGGAGCTGGCCTCGCGCAACAGCGCCGACCCCTTCGTGCAGGAAGCGCTGGTGCTGGCGCCGCGTGCCTTCGAGGCGGTGCAGGCCAACCAGCAGGCGCTGGACGGCTACCAGCGCGCCAGCCGCGTGCTCGGCGCGGAACTGCAGCAACTGGCGAAGATCGAGCAGGACATCGGGGCGCCCGGCTGGCTGGACCGCCTCAATCCCTTCCCGCAGTCGGACCTCTTCGGCGATCCGCTGGCGGTGCCGGAAACGCTGGTGCCGCTGGACAGCAACACCGTCTCGCAGCTGTACAGCCTGTTCAGCAACCACCCCTTCAACGAGGGCTACCAGCAGTACGGCCAGCTCAAGCGCCTGCGCGCCCTGCTCGACCAGCGCGGCGCCGACCTGCGCGTGCTGCGCGAGATGGCGGCCTGGCACCGCTCGCGCCAGGGCCAGCTGGAAGCGGTCGCCGCGCGCGTCGCCGTGACCCGTCAGCGCCTGACCCAAGTGGCGGAACGCTACCCCGCCCTCGACAAGCGCACGCGCCAGCTCGCCCGCACCGGCGCCGCGCCGGCCGCCGCCGGCGCCGGCCTCAAGACCATGGAACAGCAGTTCAAGCTGCAGCAGGTGGAGACGCTGCTGCGCAAGCAGCCCGACACCCCCGCCAACCGGCTGCTGCGCGAGCGCCTGGCCATCCTCAAGGGCCTGGTGCTGATGGAAAACGCCAGCCGCGCCGCACCGTCGCAGGAAGAGGTCTATGCCGACCTCGCGCGCAGTGAAAACCAGCTGCACGTGCTGCAACTGCGCCTGGATGCCGTGCAGCAGTTGCTGGCCGACAGCCGCGCGCTGGCCGCACGCGACAATGACGCCCTGATCCGCGACCGCGACGCGCGCCTCAAGACCGCCTACCAGGGCCTGGACCGCGCCCTCGGCGAGTACCGTGCCTACCTGAGCCAGCTGGCCCTCAACCACGTCGAGGACAGCCGCAACCGCATCAACAATGACATCGCCGAGGCGCACCTCAGCATTGCGCGCCTGCAGGACGTGTCCCTGACCCGCGAGCGCCTGCTCCCCGGCGACCCCCAGGATGCGCCTACGCCATGAAGAACGCCCTGCCCCAGTCCCTCCGCCTGACTCCTCTCGCGCTGGCCCTGCTGCTGGCCGCCGGTTGCGCCAGCGCGCCGCCGCCCGCCCCGGCGGCGCCGGCCAAGACCCGCTTTGCCGGCACCCTCGCGGATCTCGAGAACCGCGAGATCGAGATCAAGAACGAACAGGTGCTGCCGCAAAGCGCCGAGGAAGTGCTGTCCAACTACCAGACCGCGCTCAAGCTGTTCCGTGACCCCTCGGCGCGCCTGGACACCCTGAAGCGCATGGCCGACCTCACCATGGAGTCGTCGCAGGCGCGCGACAGCGACAAGCCGGCCGCCCGTGCCGGCAGCGAGCCGGGACCCGCAGCGGCCGCGAAGGCGCGCGCGCTGGAAGTGAACTATGGCGAGGCGGTGCAGCTCTACCTGGCGGTGCTGAAGAACGCGCAGACGCCGGAGGAGCGCGCCGATGCCTACTACAACCTGGCCAAGGCCTATGACCTCAACGGCCAGCGCAGCGAGTCCGTGGACACGCTGCGGCAGTTGCTGGCGCAGTACCCGGACAGTCCGACCTCAATGGAGTCGCGCTTCCGCATCGCCGAATACGAGTTCTCGGTCGGCCAGTACCTGGCCGCGGCCGACAACTACGCCCAGGTAGTGCGTGCCGACCGCAGCGGCGACTTCCGCGACCAGGCCCTCTACAAGCAGGGCTGGGCGCTGTACCGCGCCTCCGACTACGACGCCGCGCTGCCCGTCTTCTTCAAGGTGCTGGAAGAGCTGGAGCCGAAGTCGCGCAGTGCCGACCCGCGCGTGCGCCAGAACGCCCAGCGCCTGCGCGAGGACACCTTCAACATCGTCAGCCTGGCGTTCATCCAGCAGGAAGGCGCCAAGTCGGTCGAGCAGTATTTCCGCAAGGTCGGTCCCAAGCCCTACGAAACCGAGGTCTACATGACCCTCGGCCGCGCCTACCTGAACAAGAAGCTGTACCGCAACGCGGCGGAAAGCTTCGAGTTCTTCGTGGCCAAGTACCCGTTCAACGCGCGCGCGCCGGAATTCAGCGCGGCCACGCTCAAGGCCTTCCAGGATGGCGGTTTCCCCTCCGAGGTGCTGCCCGCCAAGGAACGCTTCATCCAGCGCTACAACCGCAAGAGCGAGTTCTGGACCCGCGCCGACGAGAGCACGCGCGAGAACCTGCTGCCCATGCTGCAGGCCAACGTCATCGACCTGGCCAAGTACTGGCATGCCGCCGCGCAGCAATCGCAGAAGGAAGACGAATACCTGAAGGCGGCCAAGTGGTACCGCGAGTACCTGGGCCTGAACCCGCCGCAGGTGGAAGCCATCACCATCAACCAGCTGCTGGCGGAAGCCCTGTTCGCGGCCAAGCGCTTTGACGAGGCCATCACCGAGTTCGAGCGCACCGCCTACGACTACCCGCGCAACAGCCGCGCCGGCGAGGCGGCCTACTTTGCCCTGCTCGCCTACAACGAGCAGGACAAGGCCGGGCTCAAGGGCACCCCGGAGGAGCAGAATGCGTGGTGGGGCCGGCGCACCGCCAGCACCCTCAAGTTCGCGCGCACCTTCCCGGGCGACAAGAACACCGCGGTGCTGCTGCAGGGCCTGACCAACGACCAGCTGGCGCGCAAGGACCTGCCGGGCGCCATGAAGACCGCGGGCGTGCTGCTGCAGTTGCAGCCCCCCGCCCCGGTGGCGCTGCAGAAGGAGGCCTGGGTGGTGGTCGCCAACGGCGAGTATGACCTCGGCCGGCCGGAAGCCGCCGAAGTCGCCTTCACCAAGGTGCTGACCTTTGCCGGGCTGACGCCGGAAGAACGCCTCACCTTCCAGGAACGCCTGATGGCGTCGGTGTACAAGCAGGCCGAGAAGCTGAAGACCAACGGCGACATCGACGGCGCCGTCTCCGCCTACCAGCGCGCCGCGCGCGGCACCACCGATCCCAAGCTGAAGGCCACTGCCGAGTTCGATGCCGCCACCACCTATGTTGGCGCCGAGCGCTACGCGGCGGCCATCCCGCTGCTGGTCGCCTTCCGCGCCGCCTACCCGGCCAATCCGCTCACCGCCAGCCTCCCCGAGAAGCTGGCGCTGGCCTTCGAGAAGACCGGCCAGAACGACAAGGCCGCCGCCGAATACGAAACCATCGCCGCCGCCAATGCCAGCAGCAACCCGGCGCTGGCGCGCGAGGCGTTGTGGAGCGCCGGCGACCTGTACGGCAAGGCCGGCCGCAGCGACGACTCGATCCGCATCCTGCGCCGTTACATTGCCGCCTACCCGAAGCCGGTGGACGTGAACATGGAGGCGGTGAACCGCCTCTACACGCACTACAGCAAGGCTGGCAACAGCGCCGAGAGCCAGCTCTGGCTGAAGGCGCTGGCCGATGGCTACGACCGCGCCGGCGCCGAGAACACCGCGCGCACCAGCTACCTGGGCGCCATGGCCAAGTACGCGCTGAACCAGCCGCTGTACGAGGCCTTTGCCGCCATCCCGCTCAGCCAGCCGCTGAAGAAGAGCCTGGGCATGAAGAAGCTGGCCATGCAGAAGGCGCTGGACGCCTATGCCAGGACCGCGGCGATCGGCGTGGCGGAGTTCACCACCGCCTCGAACTACCAGATTGCCGAGATCTACCGCAAGCTGGCCGCCGACCTCATGGCCAGCGAACGGCCCAAGGGCCTGTCCGAGCTGGAGCTGGAGCAGTACGGCTTCCTGCTGGAGGAACAGGCCACGCCGTTCGAGGACAAGGCCCTGGACCTGTACATCGCCAATGCCAACCTGGCGAAGCAGTCCATCTACGACGAGGCCGTGCGCAAGAGCCTTGCCGCGCTCGCCAAGCTTTCCCCGGGCCGCTACAACAAGCACGAGCAGCCTGAACCCTTTGTCGACGTGATTTACTGAGACCGCGCATGAATATTTCCCGTCATCCGCGCCATGCCGTCGCGGTCGCCGCCCTCGCCCTGCTGCTGGGGGCCTGCAGCACGGCCCCGAAGAGCACGCCGGAAGCCGCCCTGCCCGAGAGCAACGAGCCGGACCTGGTCGCGCAGCTGCGCGAGCGCATGGCCGCCGGCAATCTGCAACGCAAGGCCAAGGTGGAGCAGCCCGGCAGCACCGCCGTCGCCGGCGACACCTCCAGCGCGCCCAAGGTCAGCATCGATCCGGCGCTGCAGCTGGCGGCGCAGGCCGTGGCCCCGGACTACGCCCGCGCCACCGGCCTCATGCAGGCCGGCAATGACGCCGAGGCGCTGGCCCTGCTGCGCGACATCGCCACCCGGGCGCCGCGCTTTGCCGGCCCCCTGCTCAACCAGGGCGTGATCCTGCTGCGCCAGCAAAAGCACGCCGAGGCCGAGGCGGTGCTGCGCGAGGCGCTCAAGGCCAACCCCGCCAGTCCCTTTGCGCAGAACCTGCTCGGCATCGCGCTGCGCCAGCAGGGCAAGTTCAGCGACGCGCGCGCCGCCTATACCGCCGCCCTCGCGCTGGACCCGGACTACGCGCGCGCCCATTTCAACCTGGGCGTGCTGCTGGACATGTACCTGCAGGAACTGCCGCAGGCGCTGCGCCACTACGAGCGCTACCAGGCCCTGCAATCCAAGCCGGACCCGGCGGTGGCAAACTGGATCGTCGACCTGCAGAAGCGCACCGGCGTCTACAAGGCGCCGCCGCGTCCGGCCCCGACCCCGGTGCCCGCCGCCGAGGGCGACGCCGAGTCCGCACCCGCGGCCTCCGGCAGCGATGCCACGCCGGCACCTGCCACCGCCGCCCCGGGAGAGAGCGCATGATGATGAAATCCCCTGCCCTGCTGCTGACCCTGTTGCTGGCGGGCACCGCCGGCGCCGCCCCGGTCGCGGACGCGAAAGCGCCGGCGCCCGCGGAAAGCGAGGGCGCGCGCATCGACGTGATCGGGTCCCAGGAAGCGCCCACCGTGTTCAACGTGGTGCCCTGGAAGGACAAGCCTTCGCGCGTGCCGAAGAAGGAGGTCACCACCTCCATCCTGCGCGAAACCTTGCAGCCGCTGGACCCCGAGGTCCTGCGCCGCGAGATCGAATTGCAGCTGCGTCTCGGCGAGGCGCCCTGAACCCCAGGATCATGCCGATGGCGGCAGGCGCCGCATGATCCTTCTGAAATCTGCCGTTCCGTTTGTATTCAACTTGGGCCATGTGCCAGAACAATAAAGAGGAGTTCCCATGAACATTTTCCAGCAGTTTGCATCTTTCATGCAGGAAGGCGGCGCCTGGATGTATCCCATCCTGGTCACGCTGGTCGCCGGCATCGCCATCAGCATCGAGCGCTGGATGTACCTGTCCAAGGTGGAAAAGGTGAACAAGGCGCTGTGGGCCGACGCCTTCGACCTGGTGTCCAAGGGCCAGGTCAAGGCCGCGCTGGAAAAGACCAAGGCTTCTGATTCCGCCCTCGGCCTCATCCTCACCAACGGCCTGACGCGCCTGCTCACCTCGCGCAAGATGGACGACGTGGAAATGGCCATGGAAGAAGGCCTGATGGAGTCGCTGCCGCGCCTGGAAAAGCGTACCCACTACCTCTCCACGCTGGCCAACGTCGCCACCCTGCTCGGCCTGCTCGGCACCATCATCGGCCTCATCCACGCCTTCACCGCGGTGGCCTCGGCCGACCCGGCGGAAAAGGCCAACATGCTCTCCGCCGCCGTCGGCGAAGCCATGAACTGCACCGCCTTCGGCCTCATCACCGCGATTCCGCTGCTGGTGCTGTTCTCGCTGCTGCAGTCCAAGACCGGCCAGGCCGTCGAATCCCTGGAAGCGGCCAGCATCAAGTTCCAGAACGTGGTACGCCAGCTCGGCAACTCGCAGAACGCGCAGTCCTGAGGCCCCTCCCTACCGCTTTCGGAGTGATATCCCATGAGGCGCCGTAAACCGCGCGAAATGGAAGCCGACCTGGACATGACCACCTTCATTAACTTGATGGTGGTGCTGCTGGCCTTCCTGCTCGTGACCTCTGCCTTCACCGAACTGTCGCGACTGCAGGTCAACCTGCCGTCCGGTGGCGGTGCGGGGGGCGCTGACGCGCCCAAGCCACTGGTGCTTGAAGTGGCGATCTACCAAGACAAGTTCGTGGTGGCCGACCGCCAGTCCGGGCCCATGAAGGTGGTCAACGCCACGGCCGCCGGCCCCGACTTCAAGGGCCTGCACGAGTACCTGGTCGGCGTGAAGGCCAGCTATCCGTCGGTCAGCGAAATCACCTTGCTGCTGGAGCCGGCCACCAACTACGACACCCTGATCCACACCATGGACGCCGTGCGCTACAAGCCGCGCATGGTCAACGGCACCTGGATCAAGGCGGCGCTGTTCCCGGACATCGGGATCGGTGACGCGCCCGCCGCGGCGGAAGCCGGAGGTGCCGCATGAGCAAGTCCGCGCACCTGAGCCGCATGGCGCGCCGCCACCGCCTGCGCAAGCCGGCGACCATCCAGCTCACCTCGCTCATCGACATCCTCACGGTGCTGGTGTTCTTCCTGCTGGTGAACTCGCAGAACGTGACCAACATCCCCGACAGCCAGCAGCTCGAGCTGCCGAAATCGACCGCCGACGTGCGCGCCGAGGAAACCGTGCTGACGGTGATGGTCAACGACAAGGACATCGTCGTGCAGGGCCGGCGCGTGGCCACCACCGCCGAGGCACTGGCGATCGAGGGCGACGTCATCCCCGGCCTGGCCAAGGAACTGGCCTACCGCGCCAGCAAGACCGCGCCCAAGGTGAACGAGCAGGGCATTCCCGAGCGCGAGATCATGATCCTGGGCGACAAGGCGATTTCCTACTCGCTGCTGCGCAAGGTCATGGCGACCTGCTCGGCCAGCGACTACAGCAAGATCGCCTTCGCGGTGATGCGCACGAAGGAGGGTAGCCGATGAGCAACCTCGTCCTGCAGAACGTGCGCCCCACCCTGCCCTGGGATCCGCTGCCCGGGGAGAGCAAGCGTTTCCGCGCGCTGATGGCGGTGTTCCTGCTGCTGGCGCTGGCGATCTGGATCGTGGTGCCGCGCATCGAGATTCCCAAGCTCGATCGCGCCAAGGCGGAAGCCGTGCCCGAGCACCTGGCCAAGGCGGTGCTGCAGCGCAAGGAAGTGCCGCCGCCCCCGCCGGTGGAAGCGCCGGTGAAGAAGGAAGAGGCCAAGGTCGACGAGACGGTGGTCAAGAAGGAAGAAGCGGCCGTGCCGAAGCCGGCGGACGCCGCGCCCAAGCCGGTGGTCACCGACCTTGCGCGCAGCGCCGCCCGCGCCCGCGCCAGCCAGGCCATCCAGGACGCCGGCATTGCCGATGCCCTGGCCGACCTGCGCGACATGGACGTGTCCGGTGCCGGTAACCCGACCGGGATGGCCGGCCAGGCCGGCAACGGCACCGGCGGCCTGATCACCAGCACCCAGGAAGCCGGCACCAGCCGCAACCTGATCACCAGCCGCGCCGGCGCCGGCTCGGGCTCATCGGCCGGCAACTATGCCGGCAACATGAGCTCGGGCTATGGCGGCGGCAAGGCCGGTGGCAAGGGCACGGCCGGCCTGATCGGCGCCGGCGGCGCCGGTGCCGCCGGTGGCAAGCTGCAGTCGGTGGAAAGCAGCCTGGGCGCGGCCGCCGCGGCGCAGGCCGCGAGCCGCACCGGCAAGGACGGCAAGGCCCGCCGCACCACCGAGGACATCCGCAAGGTCCTCGACCGCTACGGCGCGCGCCTGAACAACCTGTACCAGCGCGCGCTGCGCGACGATCCCACCATGCAGGGCACTGTCGTGCTGAAGCTGACGGTGGCGCCGGACGGTTCCGTGGGCAATGCCTCGGTGCAGTCCAGCCAGCTCAACAATGCGGACCTGGAAGGCAAGATCGTTGCCCTGGTGCGCGGGTTCAACTTCGGCGCCATGGAAGTGGAAACCTGGAGCGGACCGATCGACGTGAACTTCCTGCCGCAGTAGCAACACGCGGCGGGACTCCAGAAGGCGCGGGCAACCGCGCCTTTTTTTATGGGGGCGCCTGCTACACTGCGCGCCCCACGAGGACGCCATGACCCCCGCCACTTCCTTCCGCGAGGAACTCAAGGCCCTGCTGTTCCTGCTCGGCCCCATCCTCACCAGCCAGCTCTCGCAGGCCGCCTTCGGCTTTGTCGATACCGTCATGGCCGGCCAGGCTTCGCCGCTGGACCTGGCCGCCGTGGCGCTGGGCGCCAGCCTGTGGCTGCCGGTCATGCTGCTCATCACCGGCATCCTGCTCGCCACCACGCCGCTGGTGGCCGCCGCACGCGGCCGCGGCGACCTCGCCGACATTCCGGCGCAGGTGCAGCAGGGCCTGTGGCTGGCCATGGGCCTCGGCCTGGCCGGCGCCGTCGTGCTGCATCTGGCGGGGCCGGTGTTCGGCCTGCTCGGCACCCCGCCCCACCTGCGCGATCTCAGCGGCCGCTTCCTGGCCGCCATTGCCTGGGGCCTGCCCGCCACCGCGCTCTTTTCCGTGCTACGCAACTATTGCGAGGGCATGGGCCGGCCGCTGCCGGTGACGATCATCAGCCTGGGCGGGCTGGCGCTGCTGGTGCCGCTCAACTACGTGCTGATCCACGGCAAGTTCGGCCTGCCGCGCCTGGGCGGCGTGGGCTGCGGCGTGGCCTCCGCCATCGTGGCCTGGGCCATGCTGCTGGCGCTGCTGGTGTATGTGCTGCGCGCGCGCCACTTTGCCGCGGTGCGCCTGTTCCATGGCCGGCAGCGACCGGTGCCGGCGCGGATGGCCGCCTTCCTGCGCCTGGGCGTGCCCATCGGCATTGCCGTGTTCTTTGAGGTCAGCGTGTTCGCCATCATCGCGGTGCTGGTGAGCCCGCTGGGCGAGCTGCAGGTGGCCGGCCACCAGATTGCGCTCTCGGTGACCTCGCTGGTGTTCATGTTCCCGCTCAGCTTTGCCTTCTGCATGACCATCCGCAGCGGCCACGCCTACGGTCGCGGCGACATAGCCGGCCTCTACCTGACGCGGCGCGCCGGGCTCACCGCCCTCACCGTGTTCTCGGTGGCCTCGGCCGCGTTCATCGTGCTGCTGCGCGAACCGCTGGCCGCGCTCTATACCGACGATCCGGCGGTGCGCCAGCTGGCCGCGGACCTGCTGCTGTTCGCCGCCGCCTACCAGGTGGTGGACGCGCTGCAGGTGGGCGCCGCCGGCAGCCTGCGCGGCCTGCACGATACGCGCGGGCCCATGGTCATCACCCTGGTGGCGTT
Organism: Pseudomonadota bacterium; assembly: GCA_040385265.1. GTDB lineage: Bacteria > Pseudomonadota > Gammaproteobacteria > Pseudomonadales > Moraxellaceae > UBA2031. The sequence continues at coordinate 11,734 of JAZKHS010000026.1, forward strand.
CTGGCTGGTGGCGCTGCCGCTGGGCTATGCCCTGGGACTGAGCGGCCTGTGGGGCCATGCCACCGGGCCGCAGGGCTTCTGGACAGGGCTGGTGGTGGGGCTGGTGCTGGCGGCGGTGCTGCTGAACGCGCGCCTGACCCACCAGTTGCAGCGGCTGACGCGCGACTAGCCTTCCCCCTGGTGTTCACGCTTATCCTTCCGCCAAGTGTTGTAGGACAGGTTCGGTAGGGACAAGACCGGCAATTGTTACATTGTCCGCTGTAACAATAAGGTCTTATCCAGGAGGGATTCCATGTCGTCCATCATCCGGTGCATCCGCCCTGCCCTGTTCAGCCTGGCCGCCCTGCTGGCGCCGGCCGCCGCCAGCGCCCTGACCCCGGTCACCGTCTGCGTCTACGATCCGCTCGGCACCCATGGCGAGGCCTTCGGCATGGCCCGCGACCAGGCCCTGGTGGCGCGCCAGTGGGGCGTGGACATGACGCTGCGCGCCTATACCAACGAAGGCATCGCCGCCGAGGACTTCAAGGCCGGCCAGTGCGACGGCGCCGCCCTCACCACCATCCGCGCCCGCCAGTTCAGCGCCTTCGCCGGCAGCATCGATTCGGTGGGCGCCCTGCCCACCCAGCGCCACATGCGCCTGCTGCTGGCCGCGCTGGCGAATCCGAAGCTGGCGCCGCGCATGGTCAGCGACAACTACGAGGTGGCCGGCGTGATTCCCATGGGGCCGGCCTATGTGATGGTCATCGACCGCCGCATCGACTCGGTGGAAAAGGCCGCCGGCAAGAAGGTGGCGGTGCTGGACATCGACCGCGCGCAGGCCAAGATCGTGCAGCGCCTGGGGGCGCAGCCGGTGGCCTCCGACCTCAGCAACTTTGCCGGCAAGTTCAACAACCACCAGGTGGACGTGCTGGTGGCGCCGGTGCTGCTGTACAAGCCGCTGGAACTGCACAAGGGCATCGGCACGAAGGGCGCGATCTACCGCTTCCCGCTGGGGCAGATCAGCGCCACCTTGCTCATCCGCCGCGACCGCTTTCCCGCCGGCTACGGCCAGCAGAGCCGCGCCTATGTGCTGACCCAGGCGGACAAGGCCTTTGCCATTGCCAACCGCGCCGAGCGCGAGATTCCGGCGGCGCACTGGCTGTCGCTGTCGGCGCCGGACGAGGCGCGCTATGTGGTGATGATGGCGGAGGCGCGGCAGCAGCTGACGGCCGAGGGAATCTACGACGCCGACATGATGCGCCTGGCGCAGAATATCCGCTGCAAGCTGGAGCCGGCCCGCGGCGAGTGCGCCGGGGCCAGGCGCTGACGCCTGTCGCGCCCGGCACGCCGGGGGCAGGCGCCGACCGGCTGTAGCCACGCCCATAAAAAAAGCCCGGCCAATGCCGGGCTTTTTTTATGGCGCCGAGGTCAGGCAACCAAGGTAACGAGATCAGCCGCCCCTTTTTATACGGTGCCCTTTATTTGGCTGGTGACATTGATTTGGCGCTGAGGTCAGCCGCCCTTGCGGATGACGTAGCGATACTGGTCGGTATCCTCGTCGTGGACTTCGGTGACCAGCTCGTGGCCGAGGAAGCGGCAGAACTTGGGAATGTCGCGGGTGGTGGACGGGTCGGTGGCCAGCACTTCCAGCAGCTCGCCGGCGGCCATGTCGCGCACCTTCTGGTGCAGCATCATCACGGGCTCGGGGCAGCGCAGGCCGCGGGCGTCGAGGTGGTGGCGGATGTCGTCGGACGGGGTATCGGGCATCGCAGGGATCGTCACAGAAGTCAAAAATCAGGCAGCCCCTGGCGCATCACACCGGGCAGCGCATCCGGCATGCAGTCCGGGCAGCGCTGTATGCGCACCTTCCCGGCCGTGCATGGCGTACCCGTTGCGCATCAGCTGGCGACGCGGCGCGGGCCGCGCCCGGCCAGGCCGCAGCGACGCCGCTCGGGGCAAGCGTCAGGGGGGCGTATTGTCCCCTGAAACCGCCCCGCCGGGAAAGCCGCCCGGCGCCAGCCAGGGCAGGCGCCGGCAATACACCGCGGCCGGCCACAGCAGCACCAGCGCGAGCGCGCCCGACACCAGGAAATAGCCGGTGTAGCCAATGGCCTCGGCCACCACGCCCGCGATCAGGTAGAAGCTGCCGCCAAAGATGGCGAGGATGCTGACCTGCACGGTGAAGTCGGCGGCGGCGTGCTCGGCGCGGGCCAGGTCCATCACCGCGGTCAGCAGCGCGGCCATGGCCATGCCGCTGACAAAATGCTCGACAGCGTTGACGGTATAGATGAGTTCCAGCGGCACCGCGTGGCCCTGCCCGTGCAGCCAGGGCAGCCAGGCATAGAGCGCGACGCCCACCGCCTGCAGCGCGCCAAAGCCGATGATGGCGACATAGCGCCCCAGCACCGCGGTCAGCCAACCCCCCAGCAGTGCCCCCGCCAGTGTCGCCAGCGAGCCCACCAGGCTCACCATCAGGCCGATCTGCTTCAGGTCCAGGCCCATGTCCACCAGCATGGGCTTGACCATGGCGGAGCCCAGCGATTCGCCGACCTTGTAGGTGACCAGCACCACCAGCCAGCCGCGCAGGCCCGGGCGTTCAAAAAAACTGGTGAAGATGCGCAAATAAGGCAGCTCGCCCCCGGCCGGGCGCGGCAGGGGCGGCGGCTCGCGAAAGCGCAGCACCGGCAGGGTGAGCAGCGCCAGCAGGCCGGCCAGCACCAGGAAGGCCATCTGCCAGTCCCAGGCGCCGATCATGTAGAGCAGGAGGCCGCCGCCGATGACGAGGCCGACGCGGTAGCCGGCCACCTGCACGCCGTTGCCGAGGCCGCGTTCGGAAAAGGACAGGCTCTGCACGGCGAGGCCGTCGGTGGCGATGTCCTGCGTCGCGGCAAACAGGTTGACCAGGAACATGAGCACGAAGAAGTGCATGACGCCTTCGCGGCCAGCGAGGCGATAGGGGTCGAACATGGCGATGGCGAGCAGCATGGCGAGCGCCGCCAGCTGCATGGGCAGGATCCAGGAGCGGCGCTGGCCCCAGTGCGCGGAGAAATAGCGCTCGACGAAGGGCGCCCAGAGGAACTTGAGGGCCCAGGGCAGCGCCAGCAGGCCGCTGAAGCCGATGATGGTCAGCGGCACGTCATAGCTGCGCAGGATGGCCGGCAGCGCCTGGGTGAAGACGCCGGTGGGCAGGCCCTGGCAGACATAGAGCGTGAGCAGCAGCCAGAGGCGGCGATTGAGGGAGGCGGTGTGCGGGGGCATCAGGACTCCACGTAGCCAGCGCAGAAGGCTCGCATGGGGCGCCCCGCGTGGCAAATGGACAAGCGCAGGACTGTGACCGGGGATTGTAGCGGTGGCGGGCCGGGCGCTGCTGACGACACAAGAGGCCCGGTGCGTTCGCTGTGGACTCTCAGGGGCGAGCGCCTGCGACGACGGGCCGGGCCGTGGAGGCCCGGGCGGCCCTCAGGCCTCCGTCAGGGCGGCGTAGCGGATGTGCAGGCCGGAGACGCTGGCGTGCTGCCAGAGCGCGGGCGGCGGCAGCGCGGCGGCCTCGAACACGGCGGCACTGGCCAGCACCTCGCCGTTGCCGGCAATGTCCTCGGCGAGCTTGAAGGCGACGTTGACCGGATCGCCGAAGCAGTCCGAATGCGGCACATACAGGAAGCGGCCGACATCGAGGCCGATGGACACTTCCAGCGGCTCTGGCAGCGCCAGGCACTGGGCGCGGATGGCGCGCGCCGCGGCCAGGGCGCCGGCGGCGTCGCTGAAGACGGCCATCAGGTTGTCGGCGGTGAACTTCACCACCTCGCCGCCCTGCGCCGCGACCAGCGGCGCGCTCACCTGCTGCATGCGGCGGATGCGCGCCAGGTAGCTGACGATGCCCTGGGCCTGCACGGTGCGCGAGAAGCCGGTCATGTCGAGCGCGAGCACGGTCTGCTCCACGCCGAAGGTGGACCAGAGCAACGCCTCGATGTCGGCGCGCGCCTCACCCTCGCTGCGGTCGAGGCGGTCGATGAGTGCGTAGAATCCCTGCATGGAGAAGTCCTGTGGCCCGTTCAGGGGCCGATGATCAGTTCAGATTGCGCGCGGCCGGTGAATGCGGCGGCGACAAGCTCAGTAGGGCTGCGGCCGGTTCAGGGAGTCCTGTGCCCGGCTCAGCTGAACACGATGGTCTTGTTGCCGTGCACGATGATGCGGTCTTCCAGGTGCCAGCGCACGGCGCGGGCGAGCGCGTTGCGCTCCACGTCCTGGCCCAGTTCGCGCAGGGTGTCGACGTCGTCGCGGTGGGAGACGCGCTCCACGCCCTGCTCGATGATGGGGCCCTGGTCGAGGTCGGCGGTCACGTAGTGCGCGGTGGCGCCGATCAGCTTGACGCCCTTGTCATAGGCCTGCTGGTAGGGGTTGGCGCCGACAAAGGCGGGCAGGAAGGAGTGGTGGATGTTGATGATCCTGTGCGGCCACTTCGCCACGAAATCGCCGGACAGCACCTGCATGTAGCGCGCGAGCACGACCAGGTCGCAGTCGCCGATGAGGGACTGGATCTGCGCCTCGGCCGCGGCCTTGCTGTCCTTGCTGACCGGCACCACGTGGAAGGGCACGCCAAAGCGCGCCACCTGCTGTTCCAGGTCGGGATGGTTGCTGACCACGCAGCGGATGTCGCAGGGCAGCGCGCCGCGCGACCAGCGCCAGAGCAGCTCCTGCATGGCGTGGTCGACCTTGCTCACCAGCAGCGCGACTTTCTTGAGGTCGGCGGCGTAGCTGATGGTCCAGTCCATGCCGTAGCGGCGGGCGACGGCCTCGTCGAAGGTCTTGGCCAGCACGGCGCGCGGCAGGTCCAGGTGCGGGGTCTGGAATTCCAGGCGCATGAAGTAGGTGCCGCCTTCCGCTTCGGTGGCGTGCTGGTCCAGGGCGGTGATGTTGGCGCCGTGGTTGTACAGGAAGGTGGTCACGGCGCTGACGATGCCGGGCTTGTCGGGGCAGGTGATGAGCAGGCGGGCGGTGGTGTTCTGGCTGGTCATTGTGCTTGGGCCGGGGTGCGCGAAAGCGGATGACTTTACCGGATTTGGGGGGATTGCTGTAGGGCGGTCGGCAGAGTGGTCTGTAGGTCGGGC
>JAZKHS010000026.1:16830-22000 GCA_040385265.1 Pseudomonadota bacterium
AAGCCCGACCTACCAGGCAGCCGGATCAGCCGGTGACCCAGCCTTCTTCATCGTCGTCGGACTCGGGCGGCAGGCCCTGGAGTTCGCGGCGGTAGGCGGCGGGGGTCTGGCCGGTCCACTTCTTGAAGGCGCGGTGGAAGGAGCTGGCCTCGGAAAAACCCATCATGAGGGCGATCTCGTCGATGGAGAGCTCTTCCTTGGCAAGGTAGAAGCGGGCGGCGTCCTGGCGGATGTTGTCCTTGATGGCCTGGTAGCTGGTGTTCTCTTCCTTGAGGCGGCGGCGCAGGGTCTGCGGTGTCATGCTGAGGCTATCGCAGACCTGGGCAAAGTCCGGGAAGTGGTTGCCGTAGCCCTTGGAGATGATGGCCTTGATCTGGTCGGGCAGGCCGATGGGCGCCTGGTTGCCGACGATGATGAGTGCCAGCGAATCGCGCAGGAACTTGGACAGCGACAGCGGGTTCTGCACCAGCGGCAGCGACAGCCAGGCGGTGGGAAAGACGATGGCGTTGCGCGCGTTGTTGTAGGTGACCGGGCCCTTCCAGATGCGGCGGAACTCGTCGGCCTGGGGCGGCTCGGGAAAATCGAGTTGCAGGAAAATGGGTTCCAGCGAACGCCCGGTGAGCCAGCTCCAGAAGCGGATGGAGATGAAGATCATGGCTTCCAGGATGTTGTCGCGCTCGGGGGCCTCGGTGGTGAGGATGAGGCGGGACTCGGTGCTGCCCTCCTCCAGCTTGAGCTCGATGGGCAGGTCGACGATGCGGTAGAAGGCCGCCGAGCGCTCCATGGCCTTGCCCAAGTTGGGGCAGTTGATGACGGCGTGCGCCATCATGGAGAAGGTGCCGGGCTTGCTCTTGGTGCCGCGGCCCAGGCCGATGAACTCGTCCTCGGTGCGACGCATCACCAGCTGCATGAGGCGGATGAACTCATGGCTGCGGATGCGGGCGTCGGGCTTGTCGAGCAGGGCGGCGTCGAGGCCGGCCTCGCGGAAGAGGCTGGCGCAGTCCATGCCCTCGCGCGCCGCCTCCTGCAAAAGGCGGGTCACATAGGCAATGGTGATGACGCCCTGGCTCACGACCCCTTTTGCTCCCGATGCATTTAATTCGATAAATCAGGAGGTTATCAAAAGCGAGGGGCCGCCGCCATGGGAGCGGGCCGGCACCCGGGCAGGTGGGCACGAGGCGCCCGCGCACGACCCGGCACTGGCGGGTACGGTGCGGCGGCCGATACCCGGGCAGAACCGCCTGAGCCAACGGGCCGCCGCCCGGGACCGCTGCGAATCGGCAAACGGCCGACGCCGCGACCACTGAGCGCGACCACTGAAAATCTGGCGACCGCCGCCCGCGAGGCGTCGTCGCCTCAATACGTCTTGTACGGCAAAAATTTCCCGCTCATGACAATGCGCACGCGGTCGCCCTTGGGGTCGGGCTCGCGCGTCATGTCCATGTTGAAGTCGATGGCCGACATGATGCCGTCGCCGAACTCCTCGTGGATCAGCTGCTTGAAGGTGGTGCCATAAACGCTGATGAGCTCATAGAAGCGGTAGATCAGCGGATCGGTGGGCACCGCCGTGGGCAGCGATCCCTTGTAGGGCGGTACCTGCAGCAGCGCCACGGCCTCCGCCGGCAGCTCCAGCAGCTCGCCCAGAGTGGCGGCCTGCGCCGCGGTCAGCGTCATCTGGCCCAGGCAGGCGGCGGTCACCCACTCCTTGCTGAGGCCCAGGGTCTCGGCGATGTGGACCCACTTCAGGCCCTTGCGGATCTTGGCGGTGACGATGAGGTCGGTGACGTCTTCACGGTTCATGCGGAGCTCCCGGTGATGGTGCAGGACAGGATGGAAAGAAGGTGGCCTGCCCTCCGGCCGGGCAGGCCCGCGCCCCTGACGCCGGCGCCAGGCCCGGCCACGGGCAGGCCCCCACACTCAAGCAAGAGTCGCGCCTAAAGCCGCTGCCCCTCGCCCGGCCTGGCGCCTGCCTGGTCCAGCCCTGTCGCCCGCCCACCCCTCAAGCCTACTGCGCGATCGCCCCCTGCCCCGCCTTGGCCGGCCCTCCCCCTCCCTCGCCTACTCCCTTGGTATGGTGAACGGCCATTCCGCCCTATACTGGACGGCCATTCCCCCACGGTCGTGCCCATGTTCGAACTGCACTCCCGGCTTGCCGCCGACACGCTGCCCCTCGGCGACTTCCCGCTCAGCCGCTGCCTGCTGATGAACGACATGCACTATCCCTGGCTGATCCTGGTGCCGCGGGTGGCGGATGCGCGCGAGATCTTCGAGCTGAGCGAAGCGCAGCAGCAGCAACTGATCCGCGAATCGAGCTATGTCAGCGAGCGCCTGGCGCGCTTCTTCGATGCCGACAAGATCAATATCGGCGCCCTCGGCAATATGGTACCGCAGCTGCACCTCCACCACATTGCCCGCTACGCCAACGACGCCGCCTGGCCCGGCCCGGTCTGGGGCAAGCACCCGGCCCAGCCTTATACCGACGACAACCTGCAGATGATGCGCGAGCGCCTGGCCCAGGCCTTTGCCGACGCCGACACCCTGCAGTTCGAGTGGGCCACGGCGTAAGGCAGGCACCACGCCGGCGTACCGCTGCGGGCATTACGGATTACCCCGGCGGCCGGCGCCCGCTACAGTGGCCCAGGCCCCGCCGGACCGGGCCACACCCGACCACCGCCACGAGGGCAAGGCATCGCCCTCCCGAACACGGAGACCGTTCATGGACACCACCGCCTACCGCGCAGCCGACCCGGCCGCCAAGAAGCTGACGACGATCATCTACGCCCTCTATGCCGCCTCGTATTTCCTCGGCGTCACCGCCCTCGTCGCCATCATCCTCAACTACCTGAAGCGCGACGATGTGGCCGGCACCTTCCTGGAAAGCCACTTCCGCTGGCAGATGCGCACCTTCTGGTACGGCCTGCTCTGGGGCGTGATCGGCGCCATCCTGACCCTGGTCGTCATCGGGGCCGTGATCCTGGTCGCCGATGCCGTCTGGATCCTCTACCGCATCGTGAAGGGCTGGCTGAACCTGTCCGAAGACAAGCCGATGCCCACCCACTGAGCGGCAACGCCCCGCCCCGAGATTCACGGAACGCCCGGAGAAGGCCATGACGCAGGACGCGCAGGCAGCACTGCAGCAGGCATGGGACGCGCTGTGGCAACAGGCCGGTGCAACGCCGGCCCCTGCCCTGCTCGAGCGCCTGCTGGCGGCGTGGTCAGAACCGCAGCGCCAGTACCACACCCTGCAGCACCTGGGCGAATGCCTCGCCAATTACCAGACCCTGGCCCACCTGCCCGAGCATCCGCTCGAGGTTCAGCTCGCCTTGTGGTTTCACGATGCCATCTATGACCTGGGCCGCCCTGACAACGAGGCCCGCAGTGCGGACTGGGCGCGAGCGGAGATCCTGGCGGCCGGGTTACCCGCGGATATGGCCGATCGGGTGGAAGCGCTGATCATGGCGACCTGCCACCAGGCCAACCCGCTGGGGATTGATGCCGAGGTGGTGGTGGATATTGACCTGTGGATCCTGGGGGCGCCGGCGGCGCGGTTTGATGAGTATGAAAGGCAGGTGCGGCGGGAGTATGGGCATTTGCCGGAGGCGGTGTTCAGGGCGGGGCGGATAGCGATCCTGGAGCAGTTCCTGGCGCGGCCGACGCTGTATGGCACAGCGGAGTTCAGGTCGCGGTTCGAGGCGAAGGCGCGGGAGAACCTGGGGCGGTCGTTGCGGGTACTACGGAGTGTCGGGGCGGGCTGATGCCGGTAGAGTCGGGGGATGGCTGGCCAGTGATGGATCTCCTTGCAGATTATTGAGCAAATCTGACGTCTATTCCGGAGCCTGTTGCGGATATTCAAAGGGTTGCGCGTGGGTGGCTGGGTTAGGTGGCACCACGTGAAGCAGTTTTAGGTTCCGTTATTGGAACCTACTTAACGTTAGGCCCTTTGAGATATTCAAGTCACTTACAAGGAGAAAGAAATGGGTATTACCCTAGTTGGTTGGTCAAATAAAGAAGGCACAGCCCTGCGTGATTGCAAGTGTGGCGCATGGAAAAACCATTGGATTAAGTACTCCGCTAAATCATGGCCAGATAAATGCTCTGTTGAGGGGTGTAATAGCACCCCAACATTGGGGGCGCACGTAATAAACAAAGAGGTAATAGGTGAGCGAATTACTCCAATGTGTGACTCATGCAATAAGCTTGCTGGTTCCTTCAATTTGAAAGGCGGGGGCAATGTTCCAAGCGCAAACAAATCAGAAACCTGTGAAAAGGCCTAACAATTCGTTCAAGGCCGACGCGGTTACAGTAGCGCTGCTATTTAAAGGGTCGCGGCGCGCGGCCTTAACTCCACGTTAGAGCTCAAGGAGAGGAAGTTGAACCTGAGCGATCTTGAAATGAGAGCCAAGCAGCTCATCGAGTTAGGTGAGAAAACGCTGGCCACCAAAAAGAGCAACCCACAAATGGGCTCCAGCGTGGATGCCGGCTTACAGCAGGAGTTCAGGTCATCCGCACTCTCATTCATAGACCGCGTTTTTGGCAGAGAGCATCCCCATTACACTGAGTTCTTTAGGGTTGTCGATGGAAATTGGCCATCTGACACCGAGAAGGGAATCGCAATAATAAGGGCAATAAAATCCGAAATCTGTGGCGGCTGGCTTTTCTCAGTTAAGGGGTTGGTCGCCGCAGAGGTCTTCGCTGACTTCCTTGAAATGGCGTCACACTTCCTTGACAGCGGCTACAAAGATGCCGCCGCCGTAATGGTAGGTTCAACTTTAGAGGAGCATATTCGCCAACTCTGCATCAAAAACGGATTAGATGTTCACGAGGAAAAAGATGGTAATCCGGTAGCCAAGAAGGCTGATCGCTTAAACTCTGAGCTTGCCGCCAAGAACATTTATTCAAAGCTTGATCAGAAAGTTGTTACTGCTTGGCTGGATATCAGAAACAAGGCCGCGCACGGAAAGTACGGCGAGTATAACCTGGCGCAGGTTCAGCAAATGTATGCAGGCGTCGCCGAGTTCATGGCCCGTGTCAGGCTCTAACCACTCGTTCAAGGCCGACGCGGCTCCATTTAGTGATTACACCCCAGGTCGGCTACGCGCGGCCTTAACTCCACGTTAGGCCGCGTGGATTCATAAACTAAGTGCAACACGCACCCTGCGAATGAGGAGGG
>JAZKHS010000027.1:0-54415 GCA_040385265.1 Pseudomonadota bacterium
CACGACCTTGCCAAGGTCGGGGTCGCGAGTTCGAGTCTCGTTTCCCGCTCCAAATACAAAAAGGCCGGTTTTTCCGGCCTTTTTTGTTGAAGCCGCCGCTGCCGGCTTCACTCCTCTGCTTCTTCCCTCCGCGGGCGGAAAACCATGGCCAAGGCATCCAGTCCCATCGGTGTGTTCGATTCCGGCATCGGCGGCCTGACCGTGGTGCGTGCGCTCATGGAGCGTCTGCCTTTCGAAGACATCATCTACTTCGGCGACACTGCGCGCGTACCCTATGGCGTGAAGTCGCGGGAGACCATCCAGGATTTCACCCGGCAGATCGCCGAATACCTGTTGGCGCGGGACGTCAAGCTGCTGATCGTGGCCTGCAACACCATGGCGGCCGTCGCCATCGAGCAGGTGCGCGGGCTTTCCACCGTGCCGGTCATCGACGTGATCGACGCCGGTGCCCGTGCCGCCGTCGCCATGACCCGCAAGGGCGTCGGCGTCATCGGCACGCCCACCACGATCAACTCCAATGCCTACGCCCGCAGCATCCATGCCCTGAACCCGGCGGTGCACGTGCATTCGCAGGCCTGTCCGTTGTTCGTGCCCCTGGTCGAGGAGGGCTGGCTGGACAACGAAGTGGCGCGCCTGACCGCACGCGAATACCTGAAACCGGTGTTCGTGGAACAGATTGATACCCTGGTGCTGGGCTGTACCCACTATCCGCTGCTCAAGCCGCTGCTGCAGGAGGTCGCCGGCCCCCGCATCCAACTGGTCGACTCCGCCATCACTGTTGCCGGGCAGACCGCGGCCACCCTGGAACGGCTCGGCCTGCACAACCCGCAGCGGGTGGCGCCGCACTACCAGTACGTGGTCACGGATGTGCCGCTGCGTTTTCAGACCATCGGCAGCCGCTTCCTCGGGCGCGAGCTTACCCACCTGGAGCAGGTGCGCTGGTAATGCCGGCGCCGGCGTTAACAGGGGAGAGTGGCGCAAAGCCTTGGCGTGATACCCTGCAGTCGGTTATTGTCAGCATGATAAAAAGAAGCGGGCTCAAGGGCCTGCCCGGGTTTGTTTCAGGACGTTGTGATCATCTCCCTGCATGGATTGCAGTCATTTGGACGGGCGTTTTTCCGTGAGCGACAAGCGTTACCAGGTATTCATCAGCTCTACCTACACTGACCTGCTGGAAGAGCGGGCCGTGCTTGCGCAGGCGCTGCCTACGCTGGGCTGCATGCCCTGCGGGCTCGACGTCAGCCCGGTGGGAGCAACGGCCTGGACCACGCTCAAGAAGCTGATTGATGAGTCCGACTATTACGTGCTGGTGCTGGGCAGCCGCTACGGCTCGCTGTCGCCGTCCGGCATCAGCTACACACACATGGAATATGTGTACGCCTCGACCAAGCAAAAGCCGATTCTTGTGCTGATGCATGACAGTCCGGATAGCCGGCCAGCAGCCTTTCAGGAGAAGACTCCCGAGGGGCGCCGCCAGTTCAGCGATTTCCGCCAGTTGCTCGCCAAGGGTGTGGTCGCCGGCTGGAGCGACAGCCGCAGCCTTGAGGCTGCCCTTCGCCGCTACCTGCCGCAGCTCATCAAGACCAAGCCCGCCGTTGGCTGGGTGCGCGCCACCACTCTGGGCAGCCCCGAGCAGGCTCGTGAGATCGAGCGACTGAAGCAGCGCGTCACCGAACTGGAGCAGGAGCGCGAGCAGCTTCTGGTGCAGTCGGCAGGCGGCTCGCTGGGCGCCCTGGCGCAGGGGAACGATATCTTCGAGGTCATGTATCGCTGCAAGGCCTATGCGGCCGGCAATTGCGAGGATGTGACCGTCCGCTCCAAGCTGCCCTGGAATGCCCTTTTCGCCAGCTTTGGCCCGCACCTGAGCCAGCCCCAGCACGAGGACTTCATTGCCGCCCGCCTGGCCGAACGGATGCAGGAGGTTGCCCTCAAGGACATCCAGGTGACCCGGCCCAAGGCCCATGCCGTCACCGATATTTCGCTGGCGCCGCTGTGCTTCAATACTATCAAGCTGCAGTTCCGCACCCTTGGCCTTATCCGTCGCGTTTCGCGTGACGACAGCCGCACCTGGTGGCAGCTTACGGCTGCCGGCGAGCAGCACCTGACCTCCCTCCTGGCCGTGCGTCGCGCGACCCCGGCACGCCCCGCCTGAGCTCCTGTCCCTTTTTGTGATGCGCCCGTCGCGCAGGGTCATCGCGGCCGGGCCTATCCCTGCTAGCCTAGCCAGGCTCTCTTAACCGGATTTTTCAATCTCCTGCGCCTCGTGCCCCGGATCGTTCGGGCATGCGGGCGTTCGCTGAGGTTTTCCTATGCGCAAGTGGAATGGCTGGGGCGACACCGCCACCGAATTTCCCGTTCACGAGGCTGTCCGCGCCTTCCTGCAGCAGTTGCTGGGGGTCGCCACGCCCCTGCCCGATGCCGCAATTGCCACGGTGCTGGCCACTGTCCCGTCGAGCCGCCTGCCGGCGCATCCGCTGGTCGATGCTTCTCCCGAGATCCGCCTGCGCCACGCGCGCGGCCAGAGCCTGCCGGACTGGCTGGCGCTGCGCGCCGGCGCCATCGGGCATTTCCCCGACGGTGTTGCCGAGCCCGAGTCCGGCGCCCAGGTCCGGGAGCTGCTGGCTTACGCGCGCGAGCACGACATTACCGTCATCCCCTATGGGGGCGGCACCTCGGTGGCGGGCCATATCAATCCCCTGCCGGGCGCGCGCCCGGTGCTGACGCTCTCGCTGGCCAGGCTCAACGGTCTCATGGCCCTGGATCGCGACTCGCAGCTCGCCACCATCGGTGCCGGCGCCAGCGGGCCGCAGGTGGAAACCCTGCTCAATGCCCACGGCTACACGCTGGGCCACTTTCCGCAGTCATTCGAGCTCTCGACCCTGGGCGGCTGGGTGGTGACCCGTTCCAGCGGCCAGCAGTCCCTGCGCTACGGACGAATTGAGCAACTTTTTGCCGGCGGCACCCTGGAAACCCTGCAGGGTACTCTTGATATCCCGACCTTTCCGGCCTCCAGCGCCGGTCCCGACCTGCGCGAGATCGTCCTCGGCTCCGAAGGGCGCCTGGGGGTCCTCACCGAGGTCAAGGTGCGGGTGACGCGCCAGCCCGAGGCGGAGGAGTTTCATGTCTTTTTCCTGCCTGACTGGGAGCGGGCCAGTCGTGCCATCCGTGAGGCCGCCCAGAGCCGCCTGCCGCTGTCGATGCTGCGCCTGTCCAATGCCGAGGAGACCCGCACCCAGCTGGTCCTGGCCGGCCATGCGCGCAGCGTCGCGCTGCTGGACAGGATGCTGCGCCTGCGCGGCGCCGGCGATGGCCGCTGCATGATGACGGTGGGCGTCACCGGCTCACGCGCCAACCTGCGTTTTGCGCTGGCCGAACTCAAGAAGGTGCTGCGCGGCTACGGCGCGGTGGCGACTGGTCAGCTGCTGGGGAGGAAGTGGGCGGCCAACCGTTTCCGCTCGCCTTACCTGCGCGAAACCCTGTGGCAGCTCGGCTATGCCGTGGACACGCTGGAGACGGCGGTGGATTGGCCGCGCGTGACGCCGGCCATCAATGCCATCGAAGCCGCATTGCGCACCGGCCTGCAGGACGAGGGCGAAAAGGTGCTGGCCTTTACCCACCTGTCGCACCTGTATTCGCAAGGCTCGAGCATTTACACCACCTACCTGTACCGGGTCGGCCGCGACTATGCGGAAACCGAGGCGCGCTGGGCCAAGCTCAAGCGCTCCGCTTCAGAGGCCATCGTCGCGAATGGCGGCACCATCAGCCACCAGCACGGGGTTGGCCGTGACCACGCTCCCTGGCTGCCCGCCGAGAAGGGTGAGCTCGGCATGAACGCCTTGCGCGCGCTGTGCCATCATTTTGATCCGGAACGTCGGCTGAACCCCGGCAAGTTGTTGATGGATGAGTAAGCAAATGACCCTCGAACGTTTCAACCGTGAAGCGGCGCTGGCCCGCGTCAGTGCTGAAAAGTGGGACATGATCGTGATTGGCGGCGGTATCACCGGCGCCGGCGTCGCACGAGAAGCGGCGCGCCGCGGCCTGAAGACGCTGCTGGTGGAGCAGCGTGACTACGCCTGGGGCACCTCCAGCCGCTCCTCCAAGATGGTGCATGGTGGCCTGCGCTATATCGCCCAGGGTGACATCCGCCTGACCTGGCATTCGCTGACCGAACGCGAGCGCCTGCTGGTGGAGGCGCCCGGCCTGGTGTCGCGCATGGGCTACTGGTTCGCGCACTACCGCCACGTGTTCCCCGGCCGCTTCCTGTTCGGCATCCTGCTCGTGGTCTACGACCTGCTGGCGCGCCACCGCGACCACCGCTATTTCGCCAGGGCCGATTTCCTCCGCCAGATGCCGGGCTATCGTGACGGCGAGCTCACCGGTGCCTCGCGCTACACGGATGCGCTGGTGGATGACTCCCGCCTGGTGCAGCGCGTGCTGGACGAAGCCATGGCCGACGGTGCGGTCTGCCTCAACTACCTCAAGGTCGATTCGCTGCTCATGGCGGATGGCCAGGCCCGGGGCGTCAACCTTTCGGACTTGGTGGGCGGCGGCCAGCTGGCGGCGACGGCGAAGGTCGTGGTCAATGCCACCGGCGCCTGGGCCGACCGCCTGCGCGAAAAGCTCGCTGGCGAAAAGAAGGTGCGTCCCCAGCGCGGCAGCCATCTTGTCCTGAGGCCGGGACGCTTGCCCGTCAAGGAAGCCGTGATCTTCATGCACGCGGATGACCAGCGTCCGCTGTTTATCTATCCGTGGGAGGGCCGTACCGTCATCGGCACCACCGACCTGGATCATCGCGAAGACCTTGATATCGAGGCCAGCATCACGTCGGAAGAGTTCGAGTACATGCTGCGAGGCGCTAACGCCCAGTTTCCGGCGGAAAAGCTTGGCCGTGATGACGTCATCACGACCTGGAGCGGCGTGCGTCCCATCGTGGCGTCCGGGGGTGGCCTGGATCCCTCCAGGGAGCGGCGTGACCATGTGGTGTGGGACGACGCCGGCCTGGTCACCGTGACCGGCGGCAAGCTCACGACCTTCCGCCTGATTGCGCTGGATGTACTCAAGGCGGCGCAGCATTACCTGCCTGGCCTGGATGCCAGCGACACGCGCGCGCCGGTATTCCGCCAGGTCGGCCCGCTGTCCGCGCCGGCGGCCACGCAGCTGCCGGCGGCAACCCTGCAGCGATTGAAGGGCCGCCTGGGCCGGCATGCCGAGCAGTTCCTGGCCGAGGCCGGGGCGGGGGAGCTGGAGCCGATGCCACAGGTGGAGACCCTGTGGGCCGAGTTGCGCTGGGCTGCCCGCCACGAGCAAGTGCAGCACCTGGATGACCTCATGCTGCGCCGTACCCGCCTGGGCCTGCTGCTGCCCGAAGGCGGCGCCGGCCTGTTTCCGCGTATTCGTGGCATCTGCCAGTCCGAGCTGGGCTGGAGCGACGCGCGCTGGCAGGAGGAAGAGGCACGGTATCGCGAGTTGTGGCAGGCTCATTATGGCCTGCCGCCGGTGCCGGCCTTGCCCAAGGTAGCCAACGCCTGAGGCGGCAGGCCGCGCTGGCACTGGGCCATAAGAAGGAAAACCAATATGCCCGATACCCTGCTGGCCCTCGATAACGGCACCCAGAGCGTGCGCGCGCTGCTGTTTGACGGTGACGGCAACCTGCTGTTCCGCTCGCAGGTGAAGTTCGATCCGGTCTATCACGCGGCGCAACCGGGCTATGCCGAGCAGCCGGCCGAGTACTATTGGGATTGCCTGGTGCAGGCGGTGCGCGGCCTCTGGATGCAGGGCGCGCAGCCGCGCGACGTGATCGGGGTGACCCTGACCACGCAGCGGGGCACCGTGGTGCCCGTGGATCGCGACGGCGAGGCCCTGCGTTCCGCCATCACCTGGCTGGACCAGCGCGAGGCGCGCAAGGTCCCGCCGCTGTCGCTGCACTGGCAGGCCCTGTTCCGCGCCATCAAGGCCACGGATGCCCTGCAGCACCTCGGCCGGCAGGCCGAAGCCAACTGGCTGGCGGAAAACGAGCCGGACACGATGCGCCGCATGCACAAGTTCCTGCTGCTCTCGGGCTATCTCACGCACCGTCTTACCGGCCAGTTCAAGGACGCCGTCGCCTGCCAGGTGGGCTATATTCCCTTTGATTTCCGCCGCCAGGACTGGTCCCGCCCCTGGGACTGGAAGTGGGAGGCCATCCGCCTGCGCCGCGAGCACCTGCCGGACCTGGTACCCGCCGGAGGGCAGTTGGGCACCGTCACCGCGGCCGCCGCCGCCGCCACCGGAATTCCGGAAGGCCTGCCGCTGATTGCCTCCGGTGCCGACAAGGCCTGCGAAGTGCTGGGGTCCGGCTGCCTGGATCCGCGCCTGGGTGCGCTCAGCTTTGGCACTACCGCCACCATCAATACCATCCGCCGCAACTATGTCGAGGTCACACCGCTGCTGCCGCCTTACCCGGCGCCGGTACCTGGTCACTACTGCACCGAAGTGCAGACGTCGCGCGGCTTCTGGATGGTGAACTGGTTCCGCGAGGAGTTCGGCGCCGGCGACATGGAGCGCGCCCGCCTGGAAACGGTGCCGGTGGAGCAGATCTTCGAGGAGCACCTGCGCCATACCCCGGCCGGCAATCTCGGCCTGATGCTGCAGCCCTACTGGTCACCGGGCGTGCGCGAGCCGGGACGCGAGGCCAAGGGCGCGCTGATCGGCTTTGGCGACGTGCATGGCCGCGAGCACGTCTACCGCGCCATCATCGAAGGGCTCATGTATGCCTTGCGCCAGAGCAAGGAGCGCATTGAACAGCGCGCCCGCGTCAAGCTCAAGGGACTGCGTGTCTCCGGCGGCGGCGCCCAGTCCGATGGCGTGGTGCAGATCGCGGCCAATGTCTTCGGCCTGCCGGTGGAGCGCCCGCATACCACGGAGACCTCCGGCCTTGGCGCCGCCATCTGCGCGGCCGTCGGCCTTGGCCTGCAGCCCGACTTCCGCATGGCCGTGGAGCGCATGACCCGCATCGGCCATACCGTACGCCCTAACCGGCCCGAGCAGGCAACCTACGACCAGCTCTACAACCGGGTCTACAAGCCCCTCTATACGCAACTGCAGCCCCTCTATCAGGAGATCCGGAGCATTACGGGCTATCCTCGCTAGCGTTATCATTGCGCTTCATCCAAGGAGAGACCGATGCCTTCGCTTCTGCGCCCGGGACTGTTGCTGTCCCTTTGCCTGCTCATGACCGCCTGCTCCAGCACCACCGGAGGGGGCGCCCTGGGCGTCGACCGCAAGCAGTTCCTGCTGGTGTCCAGCGACCAGGTCGAGGCCATGGCCCTGGAGTCCTACAAGGGCGAACTCGGCGAGGCCAGCAAGGCCGGCCGGCTGAATACCGACAAGGCCACCCTGGAGCGCATCCGGGTCATTGCCGACCGCCTCATCCCGCAGGTGGCGGTGTTCCGCGCCGATGCCCTGAAGTGGCAGTGGGAGGTCAACCTCGAGACCAATCCGCAGCTGAATGCGTATTGCGCCCCCGGCGGCAAGATCATGTTTTTCACCGGCATCATCCAGAAGCTCAACCTGAGCGATGACGAGATCGCGGCCATCATGGGGCATGAGATGGCCCACGCCTTGCGCGAACACGGCCGCGAGCGGGTGTCGCAGTCGATGGCGCAGCAGATGGGCATCCAGCTCGGCGCCCAGGTGCTGGGCATGCAGGACAAGGCGCAGATGGCGCAGATGGGTGCGCAACTGCTGTTCACCCTGCCTAACAGCCGCGGCCAGGAAAGCGAGGCCGACGTCCTCGGGCTCGAGCTCATGGCACGTGCCGGCTTCAACCCGCAGGCGGCCGTCTCGCTCTGGCAGAAGATGTCCCAGGCCGGCAACGGCGGCGGTCCCGCCTTCCTCAGTACCCACCCTTCGGGCTCGCAGCGTATTGCTGAATTGCAGTCCCGGATTGCGACCGTGCAGCCGCTGTATGAGAAGGCCAGGGCCGCCGGCGTGAAGGTGGCGCCGCGCGTGGTGCCCCGCACCTGAAGCGGTGCCTGACCCTGTGACACCAAGACCGCCTTCGGGCGGTCTTTTGCTTGAAAAACCCGTCAACGGGCCTATTCCTGATGATGCGACCGTCATCCTGGCGGTCGTGTCCCGGTGGGCCCGCCGCCGCAGGCGGCTCACGACGGCGCCGCTTTCGCAGTGGATGCCGACAAGCACACAGACAGGAGGTGGATCATGACCCAGATGCGCTGGAATCCGTTTCGCGAGATCGAGGAGATGCTGGACCGCTATACCCGCTCCCTGGGCAGCGGCGCGGCCGCCTCGCCCACCGCCAGCGGGGGGCGCGAGTCACTGGCGCGGCCGGACTGGATACCGGCCGTGGACATCATCGAGAAGAAGGACAACTACCTGCTCAAGGTGGAGTTGCCCGAGGTGAAGAAGGAGGACGTCAAGGTCAACCTGGACAACGGTGTGCTGACCATCTCCGGCGAGCGCCGCCTGGAGCTGGAGGAAGGAGAGGAGGGAAGCCCGCAGCATCGGCTGGAGCGGGTCTATGGCAGTTTCAGCCGCAGCTTCACCTTGCCCTCCGAGGCAGATGCGGAGGCTATCGACGCTACTTATCGGGATGGCATGCTGACGCTGATGATCCCCAAGTCGGCTCAGCCTGAACCAAAGGCCATCGAAGTGAAGGTGCATTGAGCCACGGCAGCCCGGGAGGGCGGTCGCGATCTCGCCGGGCGGCGTATAATCGGCGGTATCATCCCTCCCGAGGTTGCCATGTCCCGCCAGTCCCTGATCGAGCGCCGCCTGGCCGATGCCCTTCCGCTCGCGCACCTTGAGGTGCTTGACGAGTCCCACAACCACAGCGCCGGACTGGAAACCCACTACAAGGTAGTGGCGGTCAGCCCGGCCTTCGCCGGCCTGCGCCCGGTGGCGCGCCACCAGAAGATCTACGCGCTGGTTGCCGACGAGATGCAGGCCGGCCTCCATGCCCTGGCCCTGCACCTCTACACGCCGGAGGAGTGGGTTGCTGCCGGCGCTGCGCCCGAGAGTCCTGGCTGCCGCGGGGGCAGCAAGCATGGCTGAGGTTGCGCCTGACGCCATCGTCATTGCCGCGCTCTATCATTTTGCCCCCTTGCCGGACTTTCGCGAGCTGCGCGATCCCTTGCTGGCGCGCTGTCGTGAGCTTGATATCCGCGGCACCCTGCTGCTGGCGGAAGAGGGCATCAATGGCACGCTGTCCGGCTCGCGCTCGGCCATTGATGCGTTCCTTGCCGGCCTTCGCGCCGATGCGCGGCTGGCAGCACTGGAGCACAAGGAATCATTCAGTACCCACCATCCGTTCCGCCGCCTCAAGGTCAAGCTGAAGAAGGAGATCGTCACCCTGGGGGTGCCTGGCGTGGATCCCAACCGCCTGGTCGGCACCTATGTCGAGCCGGAGGACTGGAACGCGCTGATCTCCGATCCTGAGGTCGTGGTCATCGACACGCGCAATGACTACGAGGTGGCGATCGGCACCTTCCGCGATGCCGTCGATCCCGCCACGCGCAGCTTCCGGGAGTTTCCGCAGTTCGTGCGCGAGAACTTCGATCCTGCCCGGCACCGCAAGGTCGCGATGTTCTGCACTGGCGGCATCCGCTGCGAGAAGGCCTCCAGCTTCATGCGCGCGGAAGGCTTTCCGGAGGTGTTCCACCTCAGGGGCGGCATCCTGAAGTACCTGGAGCGTGTGCGCCCGGAGGACAGCCTTTGGGAAGGCGAATGCTTCGTCTTCGACCATCGCGTGGGCGTGACCCATGGCCTCGCCGAGGGACAGGCGGAGATGTGCTATGGCTGTGGCCATCCGGTGACACCGGCGGAGCGCTTGTCGGCCGGCTATGAGGAGGGCGTGAGCTGCCCGCATTGCGCGACCGGGCTGGGCGAGGAGAAGCGGGAGCGCCTGCGCGAGCGCATGCGCCAGATCGGCCTGGCCCGGGCCCGCGGCGAGGAGTTCTAGGCTGCCCGCATGGGGCGGCTGTCAGGGAGCGGCAGGCAGTAAGGAAGGCGAGCCGGCGCCGGCAGACAGGGAGGCGAGGCCTCAGGCCGCGGTCAGGGCGAGGCAGTAGCGCGGGGCGGCAGCAAGGCCCCGGTGAAAATGAAGCAGTGGCGCCGCCGGCACTGACGGCGCCCTTTGTTGCAGGGGCGCTCGATCAGGCCGTCCTGGGGGCATGGAAGTGCAGGTAGAGCTCGGTGAGGACGTCCGGGATCTGCTGGGCCAACTCGCGGGTGAGCTTCTGGTCGCGGCGGATATGCTGCAGCTCGGGGTCGTCGATCAGGTCGGACAGCACGACCATGGGCAGGGTGAGGTCGGCGATGAGGTCCTCGTTGGCGTCGTACCAGCTGGCCTCTTTCATGAACATGCCTTCCATGAAGCCGGCGCACCAGTCGTTGAGGTCGGTTGGTTCGGTGGCCTTGAGCGCGAGCGGGCAGGGCAGGCGCAGCGGCTGGCCGTGATACAGGGTGGCATGGATTTCCTTGCGCAGGGCCTCCAGGTCGGCGGTGACCTCGGCGGCCTTGTCGGGGTCGGCGCACACCGGCTGGCCATCGAAGAGCTCCTTGAGCCAGGCCTCGGCGGGCGGGGTGTCCGGGCCCACGGTCAGTGCGGTCAGGAAGCCGTGGGTGGCCACGAAGTCGAGACCGTCGGTATTGTCGTCCCCATCCAGGAAGTCCTGCAGGCGCTGGCGGGCGGGCTCGGGAAGAACGTGGATTTCGTGCATTGCTAGGCTCCTTTGATGGCGCGATTGTAGGCTACCCGCGCCGCCGGCCCAAATGCCGCCTTTGTATGGCTGACAGGGTGTCCCCCCATCGCGGATAATCCGGCCATGACAGCCTCCCCCCGCGACATCCTTCACAGCGTATTTGGCTACGACAGCTTCCGCGCCCAGCAGGAGGCCATCGTTGACACCGTGGTCGCCGGCGGCGATGCCATGGTGCTCATGCCCACTGGCGGCGGCAAGTCCCTTTGCTACCAGGTTCCCGCGCTGGCCCGCGAGGGCACGGCCGTGGTCATCTCCCCGCTGATCGCCCTCATGCAGGACCAGGTCGCGGCCTTGCTGCAGGCAGGCGTGCGCGCCGCCTACCTGAGTTCCACGCTGGATTGGGCACAGACCCAGGCCATCGAGTCCCAGCTCCTCGACGGCCGCCTGCAACTGCTCTACATCGCGCCCGAGCGACTCGCCACGGCGCGCATGCTGGACCAGCTTGCGCGCATCCGCATCTCGCTGTTCGCCATCGACGAGGCGCATTGCGTCTCGCACTGGGGTCACGACTTCCGCTCCGACTACCTCGGCTTGTCCATTCTCAAGGAGCAGTTCCCGAGCGTGCCGCGCATCGCGCTCACGGCCACTGCCGATCCGCGCACGCGCGCCGACATCATCGAACGACTCGGCCTGCAGGGCGCCCCGATTTTCCTGAGCAGCTTCGACCGTCCGAATATCTTCTACCGCATCGCGCAGAAGCAGAAGTCGATGGACCAGCTCGAGGCCTTCATCCGGCGCGAGCATCCCGGTGACGCAGGCATCGTCTACTGCCTGTCGCGCAACAAGGTGGACAAGACCGCCGAGGGCCTGCGCCAGCGCGGCTTCAACGCCTTGCCCTACCATGCCGGCATGAGCGGGGCGGACCGCGAGAAGAACCAGACCCGCTTCCTGCGCGAGGAAGGCATCATCATGGTCGCCACCATCGCCTTCGGCATGGGCATCGACAAGCCCAATGTGCGCTTCGTCGCCCACCTCGACCTGCCCAAGTCCATGGAGTCCTACTACCAGGAAACCGGGCGCGCCGGCCGCGACGGCCTCGCCGCCAACGCCTGGATGGTCTACGGCATCGCCGACGTCATCAAGCTCAAGTCCATGCTCGACCAGTCGCAGGCGGACGAGGAGCACCGGCGCGAGGAAAAGCGCAAGGTCGACACCATGCTGGCGCTGTGCGAGACCGTGCAGTGCCGGCGCCAGCTGCTGCTGGCGCACTTCGGCGAGCACCTGGAAAAGCCCTGCGGACATTGCGACAACTGCATCGAGCCTGTGCCCACCTGGGACGCCACCGAGCCGGCGCGCCTGGCGCTGTCCGCGGTGTATCGCAGCGGCAGCCGCTACGGCGTCGAATACCTGGTGGAGCTGCTGCGCGGCGAACGCACCGAGCGCATCGTGGGCAATGGCCACGACAGCCTGGCCGTGTTCGGGCGCGGCACCGACATTCCCGACAAGGAGTGGCGCTCCATCTTCCGCCAGCTGCTCGCGCGCGGGCTGCTGCAGACCGATGCCGAGGGTTACGGCGCGCTGCGCCTGGATGACTCCTGCCGTGCCCTGCTGCGCGGCGAGGCCACCCTCATGCTGCGTCGCGAGCAGGCCAAGACCGTCACGCCGCGCCGCAGCGGGGGCAAGCCGGTGCTCGACATCCACGAGGATGACCGTGTGCTGTGGGAGGCGCTGCGCTCACGGCGCCGGTTGCTGGCGCAGGAGCAGGGCGTCGCACCCTATGTCATCTTCCATGACAGCACCCTGATGGCGATTCTTGAGGCGCGTCCGCGCAGCCTCCATGAAATGGGAAAACTGGCTGGCGTTGGCGACAAGAAGCTCGAGCGGTATGGCGAAGCCTTCCTGGATGTTGTCAATGAGTATGCCTGACCTGCGTGCGCGTCCCGGGGAGTGGCAGGAGCTCCGCCACGACTCGGGCGAGGTACTGGGTTTTCGTTTCCTGCGCAGCGCCCGTCGCACCATTGCCATTTATGTCAATCGCGACGGTACGGTGCTGGTGCGGGCACCGCTGCGCTCGTCCTTCGCGGAGGTGTGTGGCTTCCTGTGCCAGCGCTGGGATTGGCTACAGCATCACCGGCAGCGCTTCCTCAGCGAGCCGGCACCGGCGACCCGGCGTTTCCGCGACGGCGAGCCCATCCTGCACCTGGGGGAGGAACTCACCCTGCGCATCGAGCCCGCCTCGCGCTCACGCGCCCTCCGCCGAGGCCAGGAACTCCACCTGGGGGTGCCGCCGGCCGCGCCGGAGGACAACTCCGGCGTACTGGCCGCGGTGGAGGCCTGGCAGCGCCGCGAGGCCCTGCTGTTGTTCCCGGAGCGCCTCGCCCATTGCCACGACCACATGCGCGATCTTTGCCTGCCCTTGCCGCAGTTGCGCGTGCGCAAGATGCGCTCACGCTGGGGCAGTTGCAGTCGGGGGGCGGTGATTACGCTGAACCTGGAGCTGATCCGCATGCCGCTGGAGTGCATCGACTATGTGATCACCCATGAGCTCTGCCATCTGGTGGAGTTCAACCACAGCCCCCGCTTCTATGCGCTGCAAGAGCGCTTCATTCCGGACTGGAAGGCACGCAAGTTGCGCCTGGAGACGCTGGGCCGGCAGTAGGCTTTCTGCGAAGCTTCACTGTGTCATGACGGTGCAGGCGCGCCCACACTAAAAGCCGAAAGCCGAAAGCCGAAAGCCGAAAGCCGAAAGCCGAGAGCCGAGAGCCGAGAGCCGAGAGCCGAAAAATGTCTCCGTTCCGTCGCTGCTGCGGCGGCCTGCCTGCTGGGGCAGCGGCGGGGGCCTCCTGCCTCAGGCGGCGGACTGGGTAGGCTGCTGTAGTGGCAGGCTCAGGATGAAGGTGGTGCCTTCGCCAGGCGTGCTCGACGCTTCAATTCGGCCATGGTGGCGCTGGCTGATGATGAAGTGAGAGATGGACAGGCCGAGGCCGGTGCCCTGGCCCACTGCCTTGGTGGTAAAGAAGGGGTCGAAGATCTGCCGGCTCGTGCTGATGTTCATGCCGATGCCATTATCCTCCACGCGGATTTCGGCGAAAGGAGGCACCCATCGCGTGCTGATGCGGATCAGCGGCGCCTCGCGGCGTGCTTCCTGGATGGCCTGCGCTGCATTCTTCAACAGATTGACCAGCACCTGCTGCAATTCCACCCCCGATGCCGGCACGGCAGGCAGCGCCGCGTCGAAATCCTCCTCGATCACCAGTTTTGCGTGCAGTGTCGGCATCGACAGTTCGATCGCGTTGCGCATGAATTCCACGCTGGCATGGGCAATCGCGTTGAGACTGGTGGGCTCCAGTTGCCGGCTGGAACTGCGCGAGAACTCCAGCATGTGGCGGACGATTTCCGCCGCGCGATGCCCCGCACTCTCCATGCCGGCGATGAAGCGGTTGATGTCGCGCGCCTCCAGGTAATCGTGCAGCAGGCGCATGTCCAGGCCCAGTGCCTTCGCCGCCGCCTGGTTGCCGGGCTGCTCGGGGTTCAGGCGACGCTGGACGTTCTGCAGGCTTTGCAGGATGGCGGCGAGGGGATTGTTGATTTCATGCGCCATGCCGGCGGCCAGCTCGCCCAGCGATTTCAGCTTTTCGTTCTGCAGCATCATGCTGTCGAGCTTCTGGCGCAGCGTGACATCGTCGACGCGGATGACGGCCCCGGTCAGCTCCAGCGAGTGCAGGGGATACACCGTGATGTCGACATAGCGCAGGCTGTTCAGATGCTCGATTTTCACGTTTTCCCGTGTCAGGGGCTCGCTGTTGGCGATGGCCTCATCGATCATGCCGGGCGCCACCGGCAGGTCGGGATAGATTTCGTGCAGGCGGAACCCCAGCGACTGCTTTTCCCGGATGCCGGTGGCGAGCTCCGCGGCAGCGTTCCAGTGCGTGATGTGGCCGCTCGGCGTCACCCCGATCATGATCGAGGGCATCGAGTTGATGATGCTGTTGAGGTATTCCTTGGTTTCGTTCAGCAGGGCCGTGGTGATGCGATGGCGCTGCTCGGTCTGCTCCAGGGTATCGGTGGCCTGGCGCCAGGAGTCGGTGCGGCTGGCCAGGCGTTGTTCGAGCAGGGCCAGGGTTTCCCGCAGCGATTGCTGGGTTTGCTTGCGGCGCTTGCGGTTGCGCAGCAGGAAGAAGACCAGGATGGCCTCAAGCAGGGCGAGGAAGGAGACGAAGGCCAGCAAGCCGCTCAGCCTCGGGGCAGGGCAGGGTGGCGGGCACCCCAAAAAACAAAGCAGGGCAATGCCCTGCTTTGTGTCCTGCGGCAGGCCTCAGAAGCGCCCTTCATTCGCGGCCGCCGTCTCGGTGCCGATGTCCATGGCCGTTTCCAGCCACTGCTTGACGCGGTTGGCATCGCCGATACGGGTATAGCGGCCAGCCGAGTCCATCAGCACGATCACCACCGGCTTGGACTGGATGCGTGCCTGCATCACCAGGCATTTGCCGGCCTCGTTGATGAAGCCGGTCTTGGACACTTCAATGTTCCAGCCGTCGTTCTTCACCAGGGCATTGGTGTTGCGATACTCAAGGCGGCGATGGCCGGCGACCACCGTATGTTCTGCCTGCGTGCTGTACTGGTGGATTTCGGGGTAGTTGCGCGCGGCCTTGACCAGGCGCACCAGGTCCTTGGGCGAAGCGCTGTTCTCGCTGTGCAGGCCGGTGCCATCGAGGAAGAAGGCATGGGACATTCCGAGTTCCTGGGCCTTGCGGTTCATGGCGGCCACGGCGGCTGCGGTGCCGCCCGGGTAGGTACGGGCCAGCGAGGCGGCGGCGCGGTTCTCGGAGGACATCAGGGCCAGCAGCAGCATCTCGTGGCGGGGCAGGGTGGTGCCCACGGCCAGGCGGGAGCCGGTGTGCTTGAGGGTGTCGACGTCAGCCTGGGAAATGGTGACGGGTTCGTCCATGGGCAGGCGCGCGTCCAGCACCACGATCGCCGTCATCAGCTTGGTGATGGAGGCGATGGGCATGGCGCGGTCAGGATTCTTGCTGTACAGGATTTCGCCGGTCTCGGCATTCATGACCACGGCGGCACGGGACTGCAGCAGCAGGGACGACTGGGCCGCCGGGATCTGGAAGATCTCGGTGGGACCGACGCGGTGCGGGAGATTGGCCAGCGCGGCCAGGCGCTGGCGCTCGGCGGTGCTAACGCGGGCCACACGGTTGCGCTGCTTGCCATAGCGGGAAACGCGCGAGGCCTTGCGGGCCTTCAGGCGGTTCTTCGCGACCTTTTTCTTGCCGGCCGTGGAGCGGGCGGCCGATTTGGACGTCTTTTTCTTTTGCACGGCCTGCTTGGCCGGGGCATCCGTGCTGCGTGCAGCCGCGACGGAGGGGAGGGCGAGGCCGAGGCTCACCAGCACCGCCAGAAGGCTGCGAACGCCAGGAATCATGATCTGTCGCATAGGGATCTCGGGATTCAGGCCGTACCTTAGTGCGGCGCTTGAAAAATCAGCTTCAATCCTTTGAAAAGCCAAAAGATGAGCGTATCACTTTCCTAACAGATTGCTAACTTATACGAGGCACTTTTTAACAAATCGGCCGCACCAGCTCAAGCGCTTCATTTAATAATAAGTCATTGATTCGTAAAGAAATACTTTATTCTTATTGAAAAATGTGTCCAACCTGTGAACTTCTTAACACATTGATTCTCAGTCGATTTACCTACTTCTCCGCGGGCGGCCCCCGCGTTACCCTGTTGGCAAGTGGCCCGGGGTCCCGGCAGGGTTCCGGGATGTTGGCGGCCTGAATGGAGTACAGCGTGATCAAGGTCCTGGTGGTCGACGACCACGATCTGGTTCGTATGGGCATCACCCGCATGCTGACCGACATCGGTGGCATCAAGGTCGTGGGCGAGGCCGCCTGCGGCGAGGATGCCCTGCGCCTGGCCCGTGATCTCCATCCCCAGGTCGTGCTGATGGACGTCAAGATGCCCGGCATCGGGGGGCTGGAAGCCACCCGCAAGCTGCTGCGCCAGGATCCGGACATCCGGGTCGTGGCGGTCACCGTCTGCGACGAGGAGCCGTTTCCCTCGCGCCTGCTCAAGGCGGGCGCGGCTGGTTACCTGACCAAGGGTGCCGCCCTCGACGAGATGGTCAAGGCCATCCGGGCAGTGGCCGCCGGCCAGCGCTACATCAGTCCCGAGATCGCCCAGCAGCTCGCCCTCAAGAACCTGGATGACGAGAAGGGCTCGCCCTTCGAGCTCCTGTCCGAGCGCGAGATGCAGATCACCATGATGATCGTGAACTGCCAGAAGGTGCAGGAAATTTCCGACCGCCTCTTCCTCAGCCCCAAGACGGTCAACAGCTACCGCTACCGCATCTTCGAGAAGCTGGGCATCGACAGCGACGTCGAGCTGACCCTGCTCGCAGTCCGCCATGGCCTGCTGAGCACCGACGTCGTCTGAACGGCAGGGGGTCGCCATGACCGACACGCCGGCTGCCCTCGCCGAGCACCTCGCCGCTCTTGTCCACTCGCTGCCCTCCCTGCCTGGCGTCTATCGCATGCTGGGCCGGGACGGCGGCGTGCTTTACGTCGGCAAGGCGCTGAGCCTGAAGAACCGGGTCGGCTCCTATTTCCAGAAGAATATCCCCAGCCCCAAGACGCGGGCGCTCGTCGAGCGCATCCGTGATATCGAAGTGACCATCACTTCCTCCGAGACCGAGGCCCTGCTGCTGGAGCAGACCCTGATCAAGGAGCTGGATCCGCCCTACAACATCCTGTTGCGCGACGACAAGTCCTATCCCTATGTCTTCATCTCCGAGGGCGAGCCCTATCCGCGGCTGGCCTTTCATCGCGGCGCCAAGAAGGCAAAGGGCCGCTACTTCGGCCCTTATCCCAGCTCACAGGCGGTACGCGACAGCCTGCAGGTGATGCAGAAGCTGTTCCAGGTGCGCCAGTGCGAGGACGCCTTCTTCCGCAACCGCGAGCGACCCTGCCTGCAGCACCAGATCAAGCGCTGCCGTGCACCCTGCGTGGGTCTGGTCTCGGCCGAGGAATACGCTGACGACGTGCGCCATACCGTCCTGTTCCTGGAGGGTCGTAGTGACGAGGTCACCGGCGCGCTGATCGCGCGCATGAGCGCCGCGGCCGATACCCTGGATTTCGAGGCGGCGGCGGTCTATCGCGACCAGCTCACCGGGCTGCGGCGCCTGCAGGAGCAGCAGTTCGTGACCCGCGACGCCGGCCAGGCCGACGTCTGGGCGGTGGCGGCGCAGCCGGGCGGGGTCTGCGTGCAATTGCTGCTGGTGCGCGAGGGGCGGGTGCTGGGGAGCAAGGCTTTCTTTCCCAATATGTTCGGCGAGACCGCGGCCGAGCAGATCCTCGACGAGTTCCTGCCCTCCTGGTATCTGCGTGAAGAGGCGGCGCTGGACATTCCCGGCGAGATCCTGCTGGCGGTCGAGCTGCCGGGGGCGGCGGCGCTGGCCGAGGCCATCCGCTCCCTGCATGGCCGCGAGGTGGCGATCCGGCACCGGGTGCGCGAAACCCGCCAGGCCTGGCTGGACCTGGCGCGGCTGAACGCCGAGCAGGGCCTGGCCTCGCGCCTGGCCAACCGCACCCAGGTCAGCGCCCGCTTCGCCGCATTGCAGGCGGCACTCGGCCTGGAGGCGCCCATTACGCGCATGGAGTGCTTTGACATCAGCCACTCCATGGGCGAGGCCACGGTGGCGTCCTGTGTCGTGTTTGACGATACCGGGCCCTGCAAGCGCGACTACCGCCGCTTCAATATCGAGGGCATTACGCCCGGCGACGACTATGCGGCCATGCAGCAGGCGCTGACACGGCGCTACAAGCGCCTCAAGGGTGGCGAGGGCCGCTATCCCGACATCCTCTTCATTGATGGCGGCAAGGGCCAGCTGGCGCAGGCGGTGGAGGTGCTGCGCGAACTCGGCATCGATGGGGTGCGGCTGGTGGGCGTGGCCAAGGGGGAGGGGCGCAAGCCCGGGCTCGAGACCCTGGTGTTTCCCGACGGTGCCGATCTGCAGCTGTCGGCGGACTCGCCGGCCCTGCATCTGATCCAGCACATCCGCGACGAGGCCCACCGCTTTGCCATCACCGGGCATCGCGCCCGCCGCGGCAAGGCGCGCCAGCGCTCGGTGCTGGAGGACGTGCCCGGGGTCGGCCCCAAGAAGCGGCGCGACCTGATCCAGCATTTTGGCGGGCTGCAGGAGCTGGTCAGGGCCAGCGTGAAGGATATCGCGACGGCGCCGGGGATTAGTTTAAGATTGGCGGAAGCTATCCACGACGCCTTGCACAGCCACTGAGCCGGCAAGCCACACTGCCCAGATTCCTGCGGAGAACCGAGTGAGCGCTGCCACCCTGCTGAACATTCCCAATGTGCTCACCCTGCTGCGCATCCTGCTCATTCCCGTACTGGTGGCGCTGACCTATGCGCCCTTCGAGTGGCGCCACTGGGCGTCGGCCGGGGTCTTCCTGGTGGCCGCCATCACCGACTGGTTTGACGGCTATCTTGCCCGGACGCTGAACCAGACCTCGGCTTTCGGCCGCTTCCTGGACCCGGTCGCCGACAAGCTCATGGTGGCGGCGGCACTGGTTATCCTGGTGCAGTGGCATCCCACCAATATCCTGATGGTCATCTCCGCCATCATCATCGTCTCGCGCGAGATCACCATTTCTGCGCTGCGCGAGTGGATGGCCGAGATCGGCAAGCGCGCCAGCGTGGCGGTGTCCTATGTCGGCAAGCTCAAGACCACCATGCAGATGACCGCCATCACCGTGCTGCTGATGAACGAGCCCCTGCTGGACCGGATCGGCTTCCCGCTGCTCATCGTGGCGGCCGGCCTGACCATCTGGTCCATGCTGGTTTACCTGAAGGCGGCCTGGCCCGATCTCATGGAATCCTGAAGACACGTTGACAGCCTCCGGCGCATCGGTACAATGCGCGCTCCGTCAGACAATGACGGCGACAAGCGGGAATAGCTCAGTTGGTAGAGCACGACCTTGCCAAGGTCGGGGTCGCGAGTTCGAGTCTCGTTTCCCGCTCCAGATTCTTCAAAAAGCCGGCTTATGCCGGCTTTTTGCTTTGCGCGTGACGTTTGACCTGTTCAATGGCTGTACTGCCCATTACCATTGTCGGCCTAATTAGAAGAGGCGGAGAGCAGCATGATTAGCGGCAGCATCGTGGCCCTGGTAACGCCCATGCACCGTGATGGCGCGGTGGACTGGGAGGCCTTGCAGCGCCTGGTGGAGTGGCATGTGGCCGAGGGCACCCATGCCATCGTCGCGGTCGGCACCACCGGCGAATCCGCGACCCTGGACGTCGACGAGCACCTGGCCGTGATCAAGGCAGTGGTGAAGACGGCGGCAGGGCGCGTGCCCGTGATCGCCGGCACCGGCGCCAACGCTACCCGCGAGGCCATCGAGCTCACCCGCGCCGCCGCCGACGCCGGCGCTGACGCCTGCCTGCTGGTTACCCCCTACTACAACAAGCCGACCCAGGAAGGCCTTTTCCAGCATCACAAGGCCCTGGCCGAGGCCGTTGCCATTCCGCAGATCCTCTACAACGTCCCCGGCCGCACCGGCGTGGACATGCAGAACGCCACCGTGGCGCGCCTGGCCGGTATGCCCAACATCATCGGCATCAAGGATGCCACCGGCAACGTCGAGCGCGGTGCCGAGCTGATCGGCCTGGTGGGCGAGCGCATGGCGGTCTACTCCGGCGATGACGCCACCGCCCACGAACTCATCCTGCGCGGCGCCCGGGGCAATATCTCCGTGACCGCCAATGTGGCCCCCGGCCAGATGTCCCGCATTTGCGCCGCCGCCCTGCGCGGTGACGCCGACGAAGCCCGCCGCCTCAATGTTCCCGTATCCGCCCTGCACAAGGATCTCTTCATCGAGTCCAACCCGATCCCCGTGAAGTGGGCGCTGCATGAGATGGGGCGCATCGACAGCGGCATCCGGCTGCCGCTCACCGTGCTCTCCGAAGCCGCCCGCGAGCCGGTGCGCGCCGCGTTGCGCCAGGCCGGGGCGCTTTGATGCGGGGCCGCGTCGCCGGGCTTTTCCTGCTGCTGGCCGGGCTGGGCGGCTGTGCGTCCCTGGCCGGTCCGGCGGAGTACCGGACCGTGCGCGAGGTGCCGCCCTTGGCGTTGCCGGTGGGCACTGAAACCCGCCCGATCAAGCCTCTCTTCGTGATTCCGCCCGGACCGGTCCCCACCACCTGGCCCAAGAAGTTCGAAGTGCCGCAGCCCAAGCCCCTGGCCATCGCCGACGCCGGGCCGGGCAGCGTTGCCCCGGCGGCGGCACCCGCCGCGGACAAGCCGGTGCTGACCCAGGACGGCAACGGTTATCCGCTGCTCACCATCGCCGGCGACTTCAATGCCATCTGGGACCGTCTGGAAGAGTCACTGCGCGGCGCCGCGGTCAAGGTCGACGATCGCGACCAGCGCGTGGCCATCTACTTCCTGCGCCTGGATGACGAGGCGGGCAAGAACCTGCCCTATCAGCTGCGCCTGGCCCGCACCCAGAGCGCGCATACCCTGACCTTGCAGAAGGACGACGATACCCTGGCTCCCCGGGAAACCACCCGTTCCCTGTACGAGGCCATCGTCAGGCACTGGCCGGATTCCGGCCTGCTGCCCGGACCCAAGGGGCCGCGTCCCTGAGGCCAGCCCGCCACCTGCGGGCACAGATCATTGGCCTGCCGCGAGGCGGGCAAAGCGGAGACAGAAATGGAAAAGCGCGACCTGCTGTACACCGGTAAGGCCAAGTCGGTCTACACCACCGATGATCCCGATCGCCTGGTGATCCTCTACCGCAACGACACCTCGGCCTTCGATGGCAAGCGCATCGAGCAGCTTGATCGCAAGGGGATGGTGAACAACAAGTTCAATGACTTCATCATGGGCAAGCTGGCGGCTGCCGGCATTCCCGTGCACCAGGAGACGCTGCTCTCCGACACCGAGTCCCTGGTCAAGCGCCTGGACATGATTCCGGTGGAATGCGTGGTGCGCAACTTCGCCGCCGGCAGCCTGGTCAAGCGCTTGGGCGTGGCGGAGGGCCTGGAGCTGAACCCACCCACCTTCGAGCTGTTCCTGAAGAATGACGCCCTGGGCGATCCCATGGTCAACGAGTCCCATGTGCGCTCCTTCGGCTGGGCCACGCCGGAGCAGCTGGAGCGGATGAAGGCGCTGTCCTTCCAGGTCAACGAGGTCCTGAAGGGCCTGTTCCTGGCCGGCAACATGCTGCTGGTGGACTTCAAGCTGGAGTTTGGCGTGCACAAGGGCGAGATCGTCCTGGGTGACGAGTTTTCCCCGGACGGCTGCCGTCTCTGGGACAAGGATACCCGCAAGAAGCTGGACAAGGACCGCTTCCGCCAGGGCCTGGGCGGCGTGGTCGAAGCCTATGAGGAAGTCGGCGCCCGCCTGGGCATCCGTTTCGACTGAGCGGCCGGGAGGGCTCCGCGGGCGGCATTGCCCGGGTCTTTGTCCCCTGTCACACTGTCGGAACGAACGGAATGCTATAAACCTGTCGGTTAATTCAATGGAGTCATGCAAATGAACAAGACCCTTGTGCGTGTGGTGGCGGTGGCGGCCCTGACGGCTACCCTGAGTGGCTGTTTCCTGACCAAGGTGGTCTCGGTGCCGATGCGTGTCGTGGGCGCGGTGGTGTCCATCGTCCCGGTCGCCGGCAACACGGCCAATGACGTGATCCAGGGCGCGGCCAATACGGTTGACGATATTCCGCTCTGAGGCCTTGGCAAGGGCCGGCCGAGCCGGTATCTTTGCGCGCCTTGGAGAGGTGGCGGAGCGGCCGAACGCGTCGGACTCGAAATCCGAAGTAGGGGTCTCCCCTACCGTGGGTTCAAATCCCACCCTCTCCGCCAAATTGAAAAACCCCGCCATGCGGGGTTTTTTATTGCCCGGCATTTGCCGGCGGTTTCCGTCCCCTGCGCCCACCTCTGTATAATGCGGTCCGACTCTCCCTCCCGGATGCGCCATGACCACCGTTCGTACCCGTATCGCGCCGTCGCCGACTGGCGACCCCCATGTCGGCACTGCCTACATCGCCCTGTTCAACCTCTGCTTCGCCCGCCAGCACCAGGGCCAGTTCATCCTGCGCATCGAGGATACTGACCAGGTGCGCTCCACCCGGGAGTCGGAGGAGCAGATCCTGCGCGCCCTCAAGTGGGTGGGCCTGCAGTGGGACGAGGGGCCCGACATCGGCGGTCCGCATGCGCCCTATCGCCAGAGCGAGCGCAGCGAGATCTATCGGCAGCATGCGGCAGAGCTGGTGGAAAAGGGCCATGCCTTCCATTGCTTCTGCTCGGCAGGGCGCCTGGACCAGCTGCGCGCCGAGCAGACCGCGGCCAAGCAGAATCCGGGTTATGACGGCCATTGCATGGCGCTGTCCGACGCTGAGGTAAAGCAGCGCCTGGCTGCAGGCGAGCCCTCGGTGATCCGCATGAAAGTGCCGCGCGAGGGTGTCTGCGAGCTGGCCGACATGCTGCGCGGCGTGGTCGAGATTCCCTGGGAGCAGGTGGACATGCAGGTGCTGATGAAGGCCGATGGCCTGCCCACCTATCATCTCGCCAATGTGGTCGACGACCACCTGATGGAGATCACGCACGTGATCCGCGGCGAGGAGTGGATCAGCTCGGCGCCCAAGCACATCCTGCTGTACCGTTACTTTGGCTGGCAGGCGCCAGTGTTCTGCCACATGCCGCTGCTGCGCAATCCGGACAAGTCCAAGCTCAGCAAGCGCAAGAACCCGACCAGCATCACTTTCTACGAGCGCATGGGCTACCTGCCGGAGGCGTTGCTCAACTACCTGGGCCGCATGGGCTGGTCGATGCCGGACGAGCGCGAGAAGTTCACGCTGGCCGAGATGATCGGGCACTTCGACCTTAGCCGCGTGTCCCTGGGGGGGCCTACCTTTGATGTGGAAAAGCTGTCCTGGCTGAACAGCGTGTGGCTGCGCGACATGACAGTTGGAGAGCTGTTCGGCGCCTTCCAGCGCTGGGCCGGCAGTGATTACCTGCAGAAGGTGGTGGGGCAGATCCAGCCGCGTATCCACACCCTGTCGGATGCCGTGGGCTGGGCCGGTTTCTTCTTTGCCGGCAATGTCGCCACCACGCCGGAGAGCTTCGTGCACAAGAAGCTGAGCCCGGACGAGGTGCGCCGCATCCTGCAGACCGCGCTGTGGGAGCTGGATGCGCTGCGGCACTGGAACCACGATACCATCAGCGCCCTGTTGTCGCGTATCGCCGAGGCCCTGGGCTTCAAGCTGCGCGACTTCATGTTCCCCTTTTTCGTCGCCATCGCCGGTTCGCCTTCGAGCACGCCGGTCATGGAAGCCATGAACCTGCTGGGGCCGGACGTTACCCGCTTCCGCCTGCGCCAGGCGCTGGCGGTGCTGGGCGGGGTTTCCAAGCAGGAAGCCAAGGACTGGGAGAAAGCCTGGCGGACGCAAAGCCAGGGCACTGTCGTTGACACCCCGGAGGGGGCTGCATAGAATGCCGGCCGCGGCTGACGTCTTGCGTCAGCCGCTCCGCAGGCTGGGGCTATAGCTCAGCTGGGAGAGCGCTACAATGGCATTGTAGAGGTCAGCGGTTCGATCCCGCTTAGCTCCACCAGTCCTGCATCCTTTCTTTTCGTCCCCATCGTCTAGAGGCCTAGGACATCGCCCTTTCACGGCGGTAACCGGGGTTCGAATCCCCGTGGGGACGCCAGTTTCAAAACGACAACGCCCGCTCATGCGGGCGTTGTCGTTTCTGGAACCGGTATTTCCCGGCTCACGATGGAGGGCAAGTGCCCCTCCCTTTGCCCGTCTCCCAATAACCACTACCCTTGGCGCCATCCCTCTCACTCCCCGAGATGCCGCCATGATCCAGTCCATCGGCTATGCCGCCCTGAGCCCGCAATCCCCGCTGGCTCCGCACCGCTTCGAGCGGCGCTCCCTGCTGCCGCATGACGTCATGCTCGACATCCTCTTCTGCGGCGTCTGCCATTCCGACCTTCACGTGGCGCGCAGCGAGTGGGGCCAGAGCCGCTATCCCTGCGTACCGGGCCACGAGATCGTGGGCCGCGTCAGCCAGGTGGGCGGCGCCGTCACCCGGTTCCGCGTCGGCGACCTTGCGGCAGTGGGCTGCATGGTCGACTCCTGCCGGACCTGCCCCAGCTGCCGCGATGGCGAGGAGCAGTTTTGCGAGCAGGGCGCGGTCATGACCTATGGCGGCCCCGAGAAGCACACCGGCGGCATTACCTATGGCGGCTACGCCGACAACATCGTGGTGGACGAAGCTTACACGCTGAAGATTCCGGAGGGCATGGACCCGGCCGCGGCGGCGCCGCTGCTGTGTGCGGGCATCACCACCTACTCGCCATTGCGGCACTGGCAGGTGGGCCCGGGGCAGAAGGTCGGGGTGTTCGGCCTGGGCGGCCTTGGCCACATGGCGCTCAAGCTGGCGCGCGCCATGGGCGCGCACGTGGTGCTCTTCACCACCTCGCCGGGAAAGGAGGCCGATGCACGCCGCCTGGGCGCCCATGACGTGGTGATCTCGACGGACCGGGACGCCATGAAGGGCTGGCGCAATAGCCTGGACTTCATCATCGACACGGTGTCGGCGCCGCACGACATCAATGCCGCGCTGGCGTTGCTGAAGCGGGATGGCACCTTGTGCCAGGTGGGCCTGCCGCCGGCGCCCTTGGCCGTCAATGTGTTCGCCCTGACCGGACGCCGCCGTCGCCTGGCCGGCTCCTTCATCGGCGGCATCGCGGAAACCCAGGAGATGCTGGATTTCTGCGCGCGCCATGGATTGGCCAGCGACATCGAGCTGATCCCGATCCAGGCCATCAATACGGCCTATGAGCGCCTGGCGAGGGGTGATGTGAAGTACCGCTTCGTGATCGACATGGCCTCGCTGCCGCGGGCGACGGAAGACTGACTTTGTAGTGAGTCCCGCCGGCCTGTGACCCCCTGTAGCGCCTCGTCGCCGCTGGCGTGATCGGTGCAACACAGCTCCCACCCAGACGGCGCGCACTTAACCCATCGCGTACACCCATCCCGGTGCTTCCTGCGTAGAGTGCTGTTTCCGCAAGGGCTCATCACTTGCGTTTCTCACGAGAGGTGACGGACATGGTACGCAAGACTCTGATGTCGCTGCTGGTTGTCGGCAGCATGGCGGTGGTTCCGATGGCATATGCCGAGGGCGCCTACGAAAGCGGTACGCCCAGTGGCAGCAGCTCCTCGGGCATGGGCAGCGGCACGTCCAGCGGCAGCAGCTCTTCCGACATGGAAGGCGGCAGCTCCTCGGGCATGGGCGGCAGCTCCTCTTCGGGCTCCAGCGCCTATGAGCGGGAATGTATTACGGCCGCCCAGAAGCGTACGCAGCGCTGCATGGATCTGCAGAAGAGCGAGAGCGAAGCCTCGGGTTCCTCCGGGCCCAGCAGCTCGGGTGGCAGTGGCACCAGTTCCGGCATGGGCAGTGGCTCCTCGACCACGTCGCCGACGGCTCCCTGACGGTGCTCCCTGCGCGGGGGCGGGGCTGGCCTTGGCCGCTCCGCCTCCTGCCAGCCGCCCTCCGGGGCGGCTTTTTTATGGACGGGCCGGCACCACGTCCAGATTCCGCTCCGGCGGGTGTCAGCAGCGGTTGATAACAGTGGGCCCGGCGGGCTCAGCATGCTGAATCGACTCAATTGGCAGGTGAGGCTGGAAATGGACGCCAAAGCTTGGGATGCTTTCGCGCCCCCTGCTACCGCCGGTGCCCGCTTGTCATTGCCCGTTTCCCGCCACGATATTGCCGCCTCCTGCCTCAGCCGCGACCAGCGCCGCCTGCAGCGCCTGCAGCGCGAACTCGGCAGCGTCCGCGAGCCGGCCCTGCGCGCACAGAAGCAGGAGCGGCTGCAGCAGTTGGTGGCGGCCTCGCGCGCCGCCGTGGCGGCACGCCAGGCGCGGGTGCCGGTACCGGATTATCCCGACCTGCCGGTGTCGGCGCGTGCGGACGACATCATTGCCGCGATTCGTGACCACCAGGTGGTGGTGGTGGCGGGCGAAACCGGCTCCGGCAAGACCACCCAGCTGCCCAAGCTGGCCCTGGCCGCCGGCCGCGGCGTGCGCGGCTATATCGGCCATACCCAGCCACGGCGCATTGCCGCGCGTACGGTGGCGGCGCGTATTGCCGAGGAGCTGCAGTCGCCGCCGGGTGAACTGGTGGGCTACAAGGTGCGCTTCACCGATGAGTTCTCGCCGGACGGCTTCGTCAAGCTCATGACCGACGGTGTGCTGCTGGCCGAGTTGTCGCAGGACCGCTTTCTGTCAGCCTATGACACCCTCATCATCGACGAGGCGCACGAGCGCTCGCTCAACATCGATTTCCTGCTCGGCGTGCTGCGGCAATTGTTGGCGCGGCGCCCGGACCTCAAGGTCATCATCACTTCCGCCACCATCGACGTGGAGCGCTTCAGCCGGCATTTTGCCGATGCCAGGGGACGGCCCGCGCCGGTGATCCTGGTGGAGGGGCGCACCTATCCGGTGGAGGTGCGCTACCGTCCCTTGTCCGAGCAGCCGGTGGGCTCTGATGAGGATGAGGGCTTCGACGAAATCGAGGAGGCCATTCCCCGCGCGGTGCTGGCCGCGGTGGAGGAGTGCCTGCAGCACGAGCGCGAGGCCGGCAGGCGGGGCCAAGGCGACATCCTGGTGTTCTCCAGCAACGAGCGCGAGATCCGTGAGATTGCCGACACCCTGCGTAAGTACGGGCCGCCGCATACCGAGATACTGCCGCTGTATGCGCGGCTGTCGGTGGCGGAGCAGCAGCGCGTGTTCCAGAGCGGCAAGGGTCGGCGCATCGTCATCGCCACCAACGTCGCGGAAACCTCGCTGACGGTGCCCAATATCCACTACGTGATCGATCCGGGCTTTGCCCGCATCAGCCGCTACTCCTATCGCAGCAAGGTGCAGCGCCTGCCCATCGAGGCGGTGTCGCAGGCCAGCGCCAACCAGCGCAAGGGCCGCTGTGGCCGTATCGCGCCCGGCGTCTGCATCCGCCTGTACTCGGAGGCCGATTTCCTCTCGCGCGCGGAATTCACGGTGCCGGAAATCCAGCGCACCAACCTGGCGGCCGTCATCCTGCAGATGCAGGCGCTCGACCTGGGAGACATCGAGGATTTCGCTTTCCTGGACGCGCCCGATTCCCGCCTGGTCAGTGACGGCTTCCGTCTGCTGGAGGAGTTGGGCGCGGTCAGCGAAGAGCGCAAGGTCACGGCCATCGGCAAGCAGCTGGCGCGCTTTCCGGTGGATCCGCGGATTGCGCGCATGCTGCTGGCGGCGCACGACAACAAGGCCCTGCGCGAGGTGCTCATCATCGCCGCCGCGCTGGGCGGGCAGGATCCGCGCGACCGCCCGCACGACCGCCAGCAGGCGGCGGACGAGCGCCATGCTCTGTTCCGCCATCCGGATTCCGACTTTCTCTGGTACGTGAAGCTGTGGGATACGCTGGAGGGGCAGCGCGGCGACATGTCCGAGAGCCAGCGCCGTGATTTTGCCCGCCGCCACTTCCTGTCCTGGCTGCGCCTGCGCGAATGGCGCGAGACCCATCGCCAGTTGCTGCTGCTGGCGCGCGAGGCGGGCTGGGAGAGCAATGTCGAGCCGGCCAGCTACGAGGCGGTGCACCAGTCCTTGCTGGCCGGCCTGCTGTCGCGCATTGCGCAGAAGCAGGAAGATCGGGAATACCTGGCCGCGCGCAGCCAGAAGTGCTTTGTCTTCCCCGGCTCGGTGCTGGCGAAGAAGGGGCCGCCGTGGCTGATGGCGGCGGAGGTGGTGGAGACCCAGCGCGTCTACGCGCGCACGGTGGCCAAGATCGAGCCGGAGTGGGCCGAGACCCTGGCCGGCGACTTGCTCAAGCGCAAGTATTTCGAGCCGCATTGGGAGCGGCGGCAGGGCAGGGTGGTGGCCTATGAGCAGACCTCTCTCTACGGCCTGATCCTCAATCCGAAAAAAAAGGTGGGCTACGAGGGCATCGACCGCGCCGAGGCGCGCGAGATCTTCATTCGCCGTGCGCTGGTGGAAGGCGATGTCGAGATGAAGGCGCCGTTCTTCCGTCACAACCAGGAGATGGTGGAGGAGGTGCGCGTGCTGGAGGACAAGGTCCGCCGCCGCGACATCCTGGTCGACGAGGAGGCCCTGTATGCCTTCTACGACGAGCGCATTCCCGCCGATATTGCCAACCTCGCCAATTTCGAGGCCTGGCGGCGTGGCATCGAACGGCAGGAGGCGAGGCATCTCTTCCTGACCCGCGAGGTGCTGCTGGCGCGCGAGGTCGACGATGACCATGGTCTCGACTTTCCGGACGAGCTGGATGGCGGCACGGCGCGCTTCCGGCTGGAGTATCACTTCGAGCCCGGCCATCCCGACGACGGCGTGACCTTGCTGGTGCCGGCCGGCCTGCTGGATGAAGTCGACGAGGCCCGCCTGGAATGGCTGGTGCCGGGGCTGATCGGCGGGAAGATCGAGGCCCTGCTCAAGCACCTGCCCAAGCCCCTGCGCCGCCAGTTGGTGCCAGTGCCGGACAGCGCCGCCGCCATTGCCGCCGATATCGGCGCTGGCGAGGGCGCGCTGGTGCCGGCGCTGCTCCAGCAGCTGCGCCGGCGCGGCGTGGTGGCGACAGCCGCCGACCTGGATGCGGCGGGGCTGGAGCCGCATTACCGCTTCAACATCCGGGTGCTGGGCGAGAAGCAGCAGGTGCTGGCGCAAGGGCGCGACCTGGTGGAGATCCGCCGGATGCTGCGCCAGGGCGGCGCCCAGCCCCTGGCGGCCGCGCCCTCGGCGCTGGAGCGCAGCGGTCTCAACGACTGGCCGGACGACCTGGAGATCCCTGACTCGGTCGCGCTCACGGTGCGCGGCATGGACAGCCGGGCCTATCCGGCGCTGGCGCCTGCGGCGGACGGCCTGCTGGTCGACCTTCGCCTGTTTCCGCGCCGGCGTGAGGCGGAGCGGGCCCATGGTCGTGGCCTGAATCGCCTGTTCCAGCTGCAGTCGGTTGGGGAGTTCAAGCAAATTCGCAGCAGGATCGTGAAACATCAGGGCATGATCCTGCTTTTTTCACCCTATGGCGACCGTGCGGCGCTGGAGTCCCGCTTCGCCTTTGCCGTGTCGGACCATGCCTTTGTCGCGGGTCGGCCCCTGGTTTACACTCGGGCGGCCTTCAGCGAGCGCCTGGCCACGGGCCGGAGCGGCCTGCTGGAAGGAGCGGAGCGGCTGGCCACGGTGGCCATCCAGGCCTATACGCTGGCAACCGACGTACGCTCGCGCCTGGAGACCGTCAGGCAGCCGGTCTTTGCTGCCTCGGTGGCCGACATCCGCGAGCAGCTCCGGCACCTGGACCTGGCCGGCTTTCTCGAGACCGTGCCCTGGGAGCGGTGGCAGCACTATCCGCGCTATCTGCGCGGCATCCTGGCGCGCCTGGACAAGCTGCCCAATACCCTTGGCCGCGAAGAAGCGGCGGTGGCGGAGTTGCGAACGCGCTGGCAAGGCTACGAGCAGCGCCTTTCCCAGCTGGCGGACCGGGATATCGACGCTCCGGCGCTCAGGGACTATCGCTGGCTACTGGAAGAATACCGCGTCTCGCTGTTTGCGCAGACGCTCAAGACCGCGGTTCCCGTCTCTGCAGCCCGGCTGGACCGGCTGTGGACGGAGATCCCCAAATAATCACGCACAGGCGGGTGCCTCTGGTGACCCGGCCCTACAGGTAAGCAGTCCATGAAGCAGATCGTCATCAGCGGCACCGGCCTTTTCACGCCCCCCGAGACCATTACCAATGCAGAGCTGGTGGCCTCTTTCAACGAGTATGTGCGCCGCTACAACGAGCGTAACGCCGCCGCCATCGAGAGCGGTGAGCTGAAGGCGCTGGGCGTCTCCTATGAGGAGTTCATCGAGAAGGCATCGGGCATCAAGTCGCGCTACGTGATGGAAAAGAAGGGGGTGCTGGACCCTGACCGCATGTACCCGATCTTCCCCAAGCGATCCAATGACGAGCTCTCTCTGCAGGCCGAGATTGCCGTCATCGCCATCAAGGAAGCGCTGCAGAACGCCAACA
Source organism: Pseudomonadota bacterium (assembly GCA_040385265.1). GTDB lineage: Bacteria > Pseudomonadota > Gammaproteobacteria > Pseudomonadales > Moraxellaceae > UBA2031. The sequence continues at coordinate 30,789 of JAZKHS010000027.1, forward strand.
AGACGCCTGAGGACGTGGATGCCGTCATCATGTCCTGCGCCAATGCCCAGCGTGCCTACCCGGCCGTGGCCATCGAGATCCAGAATGCGCTCGGCATCAAGGGCTGGGCCTATGACATGAACGTGGCCTGCTCGGCGGCCACCTTCGGCCTGCAGGCGGCCATGAACGCCGTGCAGTCGGGCCAGGCCCGCTGCGTGGTGGTGGTGAATCCCGAAATCACCTCGGCGCACCTGGAATGGCGTGACCGCGACTGCCACTTCATCTTTGGCGATGTCTGCACCGCCGCCGTGGTGGAAGCGGCCGACACCTGCACCAGCAACCATGCCTTCGACGTGCTGGGCGTGAAGCTGCAGACCCAGTTCTCCAACAATATCCGCAACAATTTCGGCTTCATGAACCGCTGCGAGGACCGCGAGGAAGACGAGCGTGACCTGCTCTTCATGCAGGAAGGCCGCAAGGTATTCAAGGAAGTCTGCCCCATGGCCGCCGACCAGATCAGCGGACACATGGCGGAAACCGGCGTCACGGCGGAGACTGTCAAGCGGCTCTGGCTGCACCAGGCCAACATCAACATGAACGACCTGGTGGCGCGCAAGGTAATGGGCCGGGAAGTCTCGCTCGAAGAAGCCCCCATCATCCTCGACCGCTACGCCAATACGGCCTCGGCCGGCTCCATCATCGCCTTCCACCTGCACAACCAGGACCTCAAGGCGGGAGACACCGGCGTCATCTGTTCGTTCGGCGCCGGCTACTCCATCGGCAGCCTGGTGGTGCGCAAGCGCTGAGGCGGCTGCCGTTGACGGAAAAGGTGCGGCGCGCCGCATCCGGAACGGCGGCGGTTGCGTATAAGGGTAGTCGGGCAGGCAATCAGCCGCCCTTCATCAATCATAAGGAGAATCACCATGTCCAAGCTCAGCACCCTGACCCCCATCGCCGCCCTGCTGGCCGTGACCGTCACTGGCGCCGCCCAGGCCGGCCAGAATCCTTTTGCCCTGCAGCCTGCTGCCGGGGTCGTGCTGGCCCAGGCCGGCGGCATGGAAGGCAAATGCGGTGAAGGCAAGTGCGGCGGCAAGGCCGCTCCCGCGAGCGGCGCCGAGAAGGCTGGCCATGAAGGCAAGTGCGGCGGCGACAAGGCCGGCCACGAAGGCAAGTGTGGCGGCGCCAAGGGCGACGCTGGCAAGGCCGGCAAGGAAGGCAAGTGCGGCGAGGGCAAGTGCGGCGGCATGAAGCCGGCCGACGCCCCGCAGAAATAAGCACCATGGCCGCTTCCCTGTCACCGCCGGCGCGTCCCGGGGTGCAGGGCGCCGGCCTGGGCCTGCGCCGCAGCTTCCTGGCGGAGTTGCCGGCGCAGTCGCCGGCCGCGCTGCCGGATTTTCTCGAGATCGCACCCGAGAACTGGATGGGCATGGGTGGGCGTTATGCCCGCCAGTTGCGTGAACTCGCCGAGCGTTTCCCTTTTGTCTGCCACGGACTGTCCTTGTCCATCGGCGGCACGCGTCCCCTGGATCGTGATTTCCTCGCGGCCCTGCGCGATTTCCTCGATCTGCACCAGGTACGCCTCTATTCAGAACACCTGAGTTACACGACGGACAGCGGGCATCTCTACGACCTGCTGCCGATCCCGTTCACGCAGGCGGCGGTGGACCATGTGGCGGCCCGCGTGCGCGAGGTGCAGGATCGCCTGGGTCGGCGTATTGCGCTCGAGAATGTCTCATATTATGCGGCGCCGGGGCCGGAGATGAGCGAGCTCGATTTCCTGCTGGCCGTGCTGGAGCGCGCCGACTGCGACCTGCTGCTCGACGTCAACAACATCCATGTCAACAGCATCAATCACGGTTACGACGCCGTCGCCTTCCTGGAGGCGCTACCGGCGGCGCGCGTGGCCTATGTCCACATCGCCGGCCACTATGTGGAGGCGCCCGACCTGCGCGTGGATACCCATGGCAGTGACGTGATTCCTGCGGTCTGGCAATTGCTGGAGCGGACGTATGCCCGCTGTGGCGTGCTGCCGACGTTGCTCGAGCGGGACTTCAATATCCCGCCGCTGCCGCAGTTGCTGCAGGAGGTGGACGTCATTCGTCGGCACCAGGCCGCGGCTTTCGCCGCAAAGGGCGCGCGCCATGCCGGCTGAGCCTGGTTTTTCTGCCCTCCAGGACGAGCTGGCCGGCTGGGTGCGCGATCCGTCGCGGCCGGTGCCGGCCGGCCTGGAGCCGCGCCGGCTGGCCATTTACCGCGAGCTGTTCTTCAACAATGTCCGCGAGTTCATCGACGCCACTTTCCCGGTTCTGAAAAGCCTGTTGCCGGCGCCGGAATGGGCGGACTTGCTGCAGCACTTCTTTGCCGGCCATCGCGCACAAAGCCCCTACTTCCGGGATATCTCGCTAGAGTTCCGGCAGTGGCTGGAGCGCGAGCGCACGTCCTGGCTGGAGGCCCGGCCTTGGGCAGCAGAGCTGCTGCATTTCGAATGGGCGGAGCTGGCCGCCGACTGTGCGGCGTTGCCGCCGGAGCCGCCCTGGACGAAAGGGGACCTCATGGCGGGCGTGCCGGTGTTGCGCAATGCCTGCTGGGCGCTGGCCTATCGCTGGCCGGTGCATGTCCTGGGGCCGGCATCACCGCCGGCGGCGGAACCATCGGCCACCCCGACCTTCCTGCTGTTGTGGCGGGATGAGGCCGACGCGGTACGGCAGATGGAAGTCAGTCCACTGGCGGCGCGCCTGGTGGAGCTGTTGCAGGTGGAGCCAAGCCCTGGCGAGTCGCTGCTCGCGGTACTGGCCGCCCAGTCCGGCCTTGAGGGGGCGGCCATGGCACCGTTCGTCCGGGCCGGGGCCGCAGTCCTGGAAGAATTGCAGGAGCGGGGCCTAATCCTGGGCATTCGCTGCGATAATCCCGCTTCCTGACGGGCACGGCCGGTCTGCCTGGGCCAATGACAAGGAGTGCTACATGAACGGTTTGTTGATGGCCGCCCTGCGCTGGGATGATCGCCTGCGCGACCTCTTTACCTGGCTGGGCGGCTTCTTGCCCGGGCTCTGCCTGCGCTTGCTGCTGGCCTTCGAGTTCATGGAGGCGGGCTGGAGCAAGGTGCAGGGCAGCAACTGGTTCGCCGACGTGCAGGCGCGCTTTCCCTTCCCCTTCTCGGCGCTGCCGGTTGAGCTGAACTGGAACCTTGCCATTGCCGTGGAGCTGGCCGGTGGCGTGCTGCTGGTGCTGGGCCTTGGCACGCGCTACGCCGCGGCGGCGCTCATGGTGCTGACGGTGGTGGCGGCGGTCGCGGTGCATTTTCCCGCCGACTGGCAGTCCCTGGGCGAGCTTTGGCAGGGCTATGCCATCAGCGACCAGGGCCAGGGCAACTTCAAGCTGCCGCTGCTGTTCCTGCTGATGCTGATGGTGCTGGTCAGCCATGGTCCCGGCAAGCTGAGCGTCGACCATCTTATTGCCCGCCGTCACGGCCTGGCCTGACTGGCATCTACCGGACGGCGCCCCTAGAATGGCCGCCCTGCCTACTGTCGGGACTGACATGACGCCTCGCTGCCTGCTCCTCGTTCTCGCCCTGGCCGCCAGCCCTGCGCTGGCCCAGCCTGCCGACGCGGGCTCCCCGGCGTCCGCGCCGGCGCCGGTGGCCTCCCATCCTGATCCCTGGGAAGGCTTCAACCGCAAGGTGTACCGGTTCAATGACACGCTGGACCGGTATTTGTTAAAGCCGGTGGCCAAGGGCTACCAGCGGGCCGTGCCGCGGCCGCTGCGTTCCGGTGTCACCAACTTCTTCCGCAACCTGAAGATGCCGGTGGTCATGCTCAATGACTTGCTGCAGGGCAAGCCGCGGGCGGCAGGCCAGGATGTGTCGCGCTTTGTCGTCAACACCACGCTCGGCATCGCCGGCTTCTTCGATGCCGCGACCAAGCTGGAGTTGCCGCGTAACGACGAGGACTTCGGTCAGACCCTGGGTGTGTGGGGCGTGCGCAATGGCCCCTACCTGGTGCTGCCTTTCCTGGGCCCGAGCACGGTACGCGATGGTGTCGGCTTCGGCGTGGACGTGGTCACTGACCCGATTACCTATGCGCTGGAAGAGGAAGGCGCCGCTGGTCTCTGGGCTGTCAAGCTGGTGAACACCCGCGCCAACCTGCTCGAGGTCGAGCAGATTATCCAGGGCGATCGCTACCTGTTCCTGCGCGATCTTTACCTGCAGAGCCGTGAGTTCGCGGTGAAGGACGGGGTGGTGGAGTCGGACCCCTTCCTGGATGACGAGAGCTACGAAGAGACGGAGTCCGACGGCGATGCCGCAGCTGGCAGCATTTCCGACGCCGACGCCCAAGCGGATGCCAATGCCGAAGCGGGCGCCGACACGGCTGCCGCTGCCGACGCCGGCGCGGCTGGCGAGGGCGCTGGCCCGGGCGAGCAGGGGGCGGACGCTGCGGGCCCGGCCGCGGGCAGCACCCTGCCGGCTTCGGAGGGCGGGGAGTCGGCAGTAACGGACAGTGCCGAGTCAGATGGCGAATGACCGTCTATTGCGGCATGCCTGCGTCCCTCCGGTCACGCTGATGCCTTGGCTTGCGCGGTGTAGGGGGGAGGAGTAGTGTTGCCGCACCTTGCAGCACAGGCGCTCAAGTCTCGTATGTCGCAACCTTCCCAAGGCCATATTCTCGTCATCGATGACGAACCTGTCGTGCGTGAAAGCCTTGCCGTCTATCTGAGTGATAGCGGCTTCAAGGTGGACACGGCCAAGAACGGCGACGAGGGTCTCGCGGTGTTCCGCAACAAGCGCCCCGACCTTGTCATCTGTGACTTGCGCATGCCGCTTTTCGATGGCCTCGATGTACTCAAGGCCATGAACGCCGAGTCCGCCGAAACCCCCGTGATCGTGGTGTCCGGCCAGGGCTCGATGAACGATGTCGTGACCGCCTTGCGCAACGGCGCCGTTGACTACCTGTTCAAGCCGCTGATCGAGATGGAAGTGCTGGAGCACTCGGTGCGCCGTGCCCTGGAGCGCGGCCAGTTGCTGAAGCAGAACCGTCAGATCCGTGAGCAGCTCGAGCTGACCAATGCCGAGCTGGAGCGCAGCCTGGACCTTCTTGAAGAGGACCAGGAAGCCGGCCGCCGGGTGCAGCGCCGCATGTTGCCGCCCACGCCGCATACCTTCAATGACCTCAGCTGCAGCCATCGCATCATCCCGTCGCTGTACCTGTCCGGGGACTTTGTCGATTACTTCCGTATCGGTCCCCAGCGTATCGGTTTCTATCTGGCCGACGTGTCCGGCCATGGCGCTTCCAGCGCCTTCGTCACCGTCTTCCTCAAGACCCTGACCAATCGCATCCAGCGCCACTACGAGAAGCGCACGGCCAGCAATGCCCTGTCGCCTTCGCGGCTGCTGACGGCCATTAACCAGGAGCTGATCTCCATGGGCATGGGCAAGCACCTGGCCATGTTCTGCGGGGTGATCGACCTCGAGGAGAACCGCCTGGTGTACTGCATCGGTGCTCACTTTCCGCCGCCTATACTGGTGAATGACGGGGTCGCCCGCGCGCTGGACGGCCGCGGCCTGCCGGTCGGGATTTTCAGCGATGCCACGTTCGAGGACCTGGCGCTGCCCTTGGGTCGGAAGTTCTCCCTGGTGGCCATGTCCGACGGGGTCCTGGAGGTGCTGCCGGACGCGTCAATGGAACAGAAGGAAGCGCACCTGCTGGCTATCGTCGGGCAGGGCGTACAGGATGCCGACCAGCTGGCAGCCATGCTGCAGCTGGAAGGAGAAATGGAAGTGCCGGACGATATTGCCCTGCTAGTCATCAACCGGGACGCCTAAGCGACTATCGCCATGTTTTCAGGTCGAATCCTTTATGCCGTCCACCACGGCACTTATGTGATCAAGTTCGCCGGCGACGTGCGGGTGCCCCTGTGCGCCAGCCTCGAGGGCTTCCTCGACCGCATGTTCAGCGACCCGGATCTGTGCGCGGTGCTGATCGATCTCACCGAAACCGAGGCCATCGACAGCACGGCGCTCGGCCTGATTGCCAAGATTGCGGTGTTCCTGCGCCAGCGCCTCGACAAGAAGCCGGTCATCCTGTCCACGAATCCTGACGTCAACCGGATTCTGGGCAGCATGGGCTTCGATCGCGTGTTCCTGATCCTGGAGAAGGCGCCGGCGCCGGATGCCGCGCTGGACGAACTGCCCTTCAGCGAGCCGTCCCAGCAGGAACTCACCCGGCATGTCATCGAGGCGCATCGCGTCCTCATGAGCCTGAACGAGAAGAACAAGGCCACGTTTCGCGATCTGGTCGCGGCGCTGGAGTGCGAGGAAAAGGGTCAGCACTGAGGGGCTGCCATTGCAGGGCAGCAGGCACCAGGTAACGGTGCAACCTGCACAGCTGTCCTGCAACTGTCGTTCTGCAAAGGCCGTTCATGAAAAAGCCCGCTTACGCGGGCTTTTTTGCATCCGGACGCCGGGTCCGGCTGACCGGGCTCAGCCCTCCAGGCGGGCAAGCAGCAGGGCTTCCAGCTTGACCAGGTCGGCCGCAAAGAGGCGGATGCCCTCGGCCAGTTTCTCGGTGGCCATGGCATCCTGGTTTTGCTGCCAGCGAAACGTTTTCTCATCGAGTGTCGGCAGGCGCGCCACGGGCTCCGCTCGCGCCGGGTCGAGGCGGCGTGGCAGCTCACCGGTGCCGGCCGCCAGCTCGTCGAGCAGGGCGGGGCTGATGGTGAGCTTGTCGCAGCCGGCCAGCATGGCAATCTCGCCGGTATTGCGGAAGCTCGCGCCCATGACCACGGTGCTGAAGTCGGCGCCCTTGTAATAATTGAAGATGCGCGTCACCGACAGCACGCCCGGATCTTCGGCGGCGCCGAAGTCGCGGCCCTCGGCTTTTTTGTGCCAATCCAGGATGCGGCCCACGAAGGGGGAGATCAGCGTTGCACCGGCTTCGGCGCAGGCCTGGGCCTGGGCGAAGCTGAAGAGCAGGGTGAGGTTGCAGCGGATGCCTTCGCGCTCGAGGATTTCCGCGGCGCGGATACCTTCCCAGGTGCTGGCGATCTTGATCAGCACGCGCTCGCGGCCGACGCCGGCGGCGGCATAGGCCTTGATGAGGCGGCGCGCCTCGCCGACGGTGCCCATGGTGTCGAAGGACAGGCGGGCGTCCACTTCGGTGGAAACCAGGCCAGGGATATGCGTGAGGATCTCGCGGCCGAAGGCGACGGCCACTTCGGCGAGGACGCGGCGGCGACGGCCGGCGGCGCTGGTTTCCGCGCGCGCGGCGGCAATGGCGTGGTCGATGAGGTGCGCGTACTCGGCCTGGCCCGCCGCCTTCAGGATCAGCGAGGGGTTGGTGGTGGCATCCACCGGCTTGAGGCGGGCAATGCTCGCGATATCGCCGGTGTCGGCGACGACGGTGGTGATCTTCTGCAGTTGTTCGAGCTGGTTCATCCTTGTCTCCCGGGCGGCGCCCGGAGTGGTGTTCTGGTGGATGGCCGCGGGCGGTGAGGCGCGGGGTGGTCAAGCATAGGGCGAGCGGCGCGGAAAAGCTGCCGGCTCTTTGCATCAGCGCTGGAGGCGGGGCAGGGCGGGGAGGCGCCGGAGCTGTCAGCCGGCTGTCCGTTCCGCAGCCTCCTCCTCCTGGGCCACCTGAGCCGCCAGCGCTGTATGGACGAAGGCGGCGGCGTCGCGCACCACCTCCAAACCGCTGCCCTTGCGGTGCGCGGTTTCGCTGATGTACTGGCGCCAGCGGCGCGCGCCCGGCAGGCCCTGGAACAGCCCCAGGACATGCCGGGTAAGCTGCGACATCGGCACGCCCTCGGCCAGTTCGCGCGCGGCGAACTCCAGGTACTGCTCCAGGATGGCCTCGCGCGTGGGCAGGGTGTGGACGCCGAACAGCGGCAGCGCCTGCGCCAGCAGCCAGGGATTGTGGTAGGCCTCGCGGCCGACCATGGCGCCGTCGACGTGGCGCCAGTGCTCGCCGATCTCGGCCACGGTCCTGATGCCACCGTTGATGTGGATTTCCAGCTGCGGGAACTCTGCCTTCAGGCGGTAGACGTCGTCATAGCGCAGCGGCGGGATGTCTCGGTTTTCCTTCGGGGACAGGCCCTGCAGGATGGCGATGCGGGCATGGACGATGAAGGTGCGGCAGCCGGTCGCCGCTACCGTCTGCACGAAGTGGCGCAGGTGCTCGTAGTCCTCGAGGCCGTCGATGCCGATGCGGTGCTTCACCGTCACCGGGATCTTCACCGCGGCCTGCATGGTGGCGATGCAGTCGGCCACCAGCGCCGGCTCGGCCATCAGGCAGGCGCCGATGCGGCCTTGCTGCACGCGGTCGGAGGGGCAGCCGACGTTGAGATTGACCTCGTCGTAGCCCCAGTCCTCGGCCATCTTCGTGCAGGTGGCGAGGGCGGCCGGGTCGGAGCCGCCCAACTGCAGGGCGAGCGGATGCTCGCTGGCGTCGAAGCGCAGGAAGCGCGGGGCGTCGCCATGGATCAGCGCACCCGTGGTCACCATCTCCGTGTAGAGACGGACATGGGGATTGAACAGGCGCAGGAAGTAGCGGTCGTGACGGTCAGTCCAGTCCATCATGGGCGCGACGGACAGGACTTTGGCGAGGGCGGGCTTGGTCATGGCACGCATTGTGGCCGAGGGGAGTGGGCGCGGCAAATGTGGCCGGGCGTGCCGGAGAACAGGGCGGGCGATCAGGCGTTACCCGGGATCCCGGGCCCGGCCATGCGATATGTCACTTTCCGGCGCCCATGCACGGGGCTAGGCAGGCTCCCGGGGGATTGGCACACTGCCGCGATGCTAAACCTCTACCAGTCCAATATGCTGGAGGCGCTGGCCCGGCTCTACCTGGCCGTCCGCGACCCCTCCCGCGATCCCCTCGTCCCCGAAACCCTGCTGGTCCCCAGCCAGGGCATGCAACGCTGGCTGGCCTTTACGCTGGCGCGCGAGCAGGGCATTGCCGCCAACCTCGATTTCCAGCTGCCTTCGTCCTTCATGTGGCAGCTGGTGCGCCGGGCCTTCCCCGACCTGCCGGCGCGCGCGCCGCTGGATTGCGAGCCGCTGGCCTGGCGCGTGCTGCGCGAGCTGCCGCTGCTGCCGCAGGCGGAGGCCGCCTCCCTGCATGGGCACTGGCAGGCCGCCGACAGCCGTGGCCGCTTCGAGCTGGCCTCGCGCGTGGCTGACGTGTTCGACCAGTACCTGGTCTACCGCCCGGACTGGATCCTGGGCTGGGAACAGGGCCGTCGCTTCGACCTCGGGCCGGACGAGGCCTGGCAGGCCGCGCTCTGGCGGGCCATGGCCGGCCGCGGCAGCCAGCACCGAGCCCGCCTCATGCAGGCCTTTGCGGAACGGCTTGCGGCGGGCACGGTGGCCGGCCTGCCGGAGCGGCTGACGCTGTTCGGCGTGAGCAGTCTGCCGCCCGCCATCTGGGAGTTGCTGCAGCGCCTGGGCGAGCACATCGACGTGGATCTCTTCCTGCTCAATCCCAGCCAGGAATACTGGGGTCAGCTGCGCCGTGGCGACGGCGAGGACTCAGGGCATCCGCTGCTCGCCGCGCTAGGCCAGCAGGGCCGCGACTTCATTGCCAGCGTGGTGGCGAGCGGCGCCCACGAACCCGTGGGTGGCCAGGCCTTCGTGACACCGGCTGCCAGCTCGCTGCTGGAGACCCTGCAGGCGGACCTGCTGCAGCAGCGCCTGCGCGGCCCTGACGAGAAGCTGGCGCTGCGCGCCGACGACCGCTCGGTGCAGGTGCATGCCTGCCATAGCGCGCTGCGCGAGATGGAAGTGCTGCATGACCAGCTGCTTATGCTGTTCGAGCAGGATCCGGAACTGCAGCCCGACGACGTGCTGGTGATGTGCAGCGACATCGAGCGCTATGCGCCGCTGGCCGATGCGGTCTTCGGCACGCGCACGGCGCCGGTGGCTATTCCCTACACCATTGCCGACCGCCGTCTCGAGGCCGAGCAGCCGCTGCTGCGTTATTTCTCTGCGCTGCTGGCGCTGCCGGGTTCGCGCTTCGAAGCCGAGCGCGTGCTGGCGCTGCTGGAGGAGCCGGCCTTGCGCGCCCGCTTTGAGATCGACGGCGCCGACCTGCCGCTGATCCGGCGCTGGTGCGAGGAGCTGCACCTGCGCTGGGGCCGCGACGGCGCCGATCGCCAGGCTCGCGGCCTGCCCGTGGACGCGCCCCTGTCGTGGCGCGACGGCCTGTCGCGCCTGCTGGCAGGGTTTGCCCTTCCCGGCGACCTGGCGCCCACGGCGGATCGCCGCTTTGCCGGCGTGGTACCGGCCGATCTCGTGTTCTCGGTATCGCAGGCGCAGGTGATGGCGCGCCTGGCCGCCTTCCTCGAGGCGCTGCTGCACTGGGAGCAGCGCCTGTCCTTGTCGCGCACCTTGTCGAACTGGGCAGATGCGCTCGATGCCCTGGTGGAGGCCTTCTTCCGCGAAAGTGCGGACAGTGCCGACGCGCTGGCCTGCCTGCATGCCTGCGCCGCGGAGTTGCGCGAGCAGGCACAGCTGGCGGAGGACTCCGGCGTGCACGAATTTGGCGTCGTTACCACCTGGCTGAAGCGCCAGCTAAAGGGCATGGAGAGCCGTCACGGCTTCCTGAGTGGAGCGGTGACGATCTGCGCCATGGTGCCGCTGCGCTCGCTGCCCTTCAAGGTGATTGCCGTGCTCGGCCTGGACGATGGCGTGTTCCCGCGCCAGCAGAAGGCTGCGCCTTTCGACCTGGTGTCGAAGAACAACCGCCCCGGCGACCGCTCGCGCCGACTTGATGACCGCTATCTCTTTCTCGAGACGCTGATGGCCGCACGGCATTCACTGCATCTCAGCTATGTTGGCGCCAGCGATGTCGATGGCTCGCTGCGCGCACCATCGCCGCTGCTGGCGGAGTTGATCGACCAGGTAGGTCGCACGGTGGCGCTGGAAGGCCGGAAGGCGGTGCAGCAGCGCCTGGTGGTTCGCCATGCCCTGCAACCGTTCAGCCCGCGCTATTTCCAGTCGCAAGGCCCCTTGTTTTCGTTTGAGCCGCGGCTGGCGGCCGCCAGCCGCGTGGTCGCTGCGCAAGGACAGGCAGAAGCACCGGCGCCGGGCGCGGTGTTTGCGGGGGCGCTGCCGCCCCCGGAACCGGGACTGCTGGAGGTGACGCTGTCGCGCCTGGAGCGATTCTTCTCGCATCCGGCCCGCTTTTTCCTGCGCGAGCGCCTTGGCGTGCAGTTGCCCCAGGACGCGCAGGCGCTGGACGATGACGAGCCGGTGACCCTGGCCGACCGTCGCGCCCTGCGCCGCCGCCTTTTCCAGGCGCCCGGGCTGGCACCGGCAGCCCTGTGTGCCGAGGGCCTGCTGCCCGCCGGTGTCTGGGGCGAGCGCCTGTGGGCCGTGGAGGCCGCGCAGGTGGCCCGCCTGCGCGAGCGCCGCGATGCGCTGCAGGCCGCGCCGCGGCCGCCGCTGGATTTTGAATGGCGAGAGGGTGACATCACCCTGAGCGGCCAGTTCACCGAACTCACCGACCAGGGCCTGGTGCGCGTCTCGCTGGAGAACAAGGTCTACGCCACCGACCTGCTGCAGCTTCGCCTCGCGCACCTGCTGCTGGGCGTGCTGAAGCCGGACGGCATTCCCTGGCGCAGCCAGATCCTCGGCCTGAGCCAGCACATTACCCTCCTGCCGGAGGCCGACCCCGCCGCGGCGCTGGCGGAGCTCCTGGCCGCCTACCGCGACGGCCTGTCGCGTCCGCTGCCCCTGTTCCGCCGCGCCTCGCCCGAGTACGTGCAGAAGGAGGGCGACCTCGACAAGGCACGCAAGGCCTATGCCGGCGGCGACTACAGCACCGGTGATGCCGAGGACGCCTGGATCCGCCTGCTCTGGCGCGATGACGACCCTTGCGACGCCCGCTTTGCCGAGTGGGCCCAGCGCCTGTATGGCCCGCTCGCCGGAGACCTGCCATGAGCGCGACCATGACCGCTCTCGATGTCTACCGCCTGCCGCTCATGGGCACGCAGCTGATCGAGGCCAGCGCCGGCACCGGCAAGACCTGGACCATTGCCGGCCTCTACCTGCGCCTGCTGCTGGAAACCGACCGCGCCCTGCCGGACATCCTGGTGGTGACCTTCACCAAGGCGGCGACCGCCGAGCTGCGCGAGCGCCTGCGCGATCGCATCGTGCAGGTGGAGACTGCATTGCTCACCGAAAGCGCTGTGATTACGGGAGAGGACGAGGACCAGTTTTGTCGTTGGGCCCTCGACGCCTTCGTCGACGAGGCGCGCACTGCCGCCATCCGCAAGCTGGAGACCGCGCGGCGCTGCTTCGACGAGGCAGCCATCTACACCATCCACGGCTTCTGCCAGCGCATCCTCACCGAAACCCAGGTGCCGGCGCTGCTGGTGGAGCCCGACATTGTCCCGGACGAGCGCGAGCTGCTGGGCATGCTTGCCCAGGAAGCGTGGATCCGTCATTGCAACGATGACTTCCTGGCCGATGTGCTGCAGGAGGCAGGCATTACGCTGGAGCTGGTGCTGGATGACCTGCGCGCGCTGCTGCGCAAGCCTTATCTGTCCTTGCAGCATGGCGCCTCGCCGCAGGCCCTCGAGCAGTTGCGAAGCGCCCGCGCGGCGCTGCTGGCGCAGTGGGAAGCGGAAGCTTCGGCCATTGCCGACGACCTGCGTGACGCCACCGGCATCAGTCGCGCCAAGGACACCTACAAGCATGTCGATGAGCTGCTGGCGGAGCTGTCGGCCTGGCTGCGCGGTGCGCCGGCCGACATGAAGCGGGTGGCGCTGCTGACGCCTCCCGAGTTCCAGTCCCGCTCCAGCCGGAGCAAGAACGGCACGCGTCCTTCGCATCCGATCTGGCAGCAGGTGGAGGCAGCGCTGGCCCTGGCCGGGACCCTCTGCCAGTCCTTCCGCGAGACCATGATCCTGGATGTGCTGGTGGCGTTGCGCCAGCACAAGGAGCAGCAGGGCGTGGTGACCTACCAGGACCTGCTCTCGCTGCTGCGCGAGGCGGTGGATGACGAGGCCGTGGTGGCCGCCATCCGCGAGCGTTACAGCGCCGCCCTCATCGACGAGTTCCAGGATACCGACCCGCTGCAGTTCCGTATCTTCGATCGCGTCTACAACACCACGCGTGACAGTACGGCGCCGTTACCGCTGTTCCTGGTCGGCGATCCCAAGCAGGCCATCTACAGCTTCCGCGGCGCCGACATCTTCACCTACCTGCGCGCACGCGAATCGGCCGTCGCCCGCCACAGCCTGGACACCAACCGCCGTTCGCTGCCGCCCATGGTGGAGGCGGTGAACTGTGTCTTCGGCCACAACAGCAACGCCTTCCTGTTCTCGGACCTGCGCTTCCAGGGCGTCAAGGGCGTGGCGATTCCCCTGCAGCCCGAGTTTCCGGACGCGCAGCGTCCGCTGCACTGCCACCTGCTGCCGGCCAGTGACAAGCAACTCTCCAAGGAAAGGGCAGCGGCGCTGACCGCGGCGCGCGCGGCGGAAGACATCGTCGCGCTGCTGCAGGCGGGTGCCGAAGGCCGGGCGCGACTGCCGGACGAGAGCGTGCCGGGCCGGCTGCGCCCACTGGCCGCGCCCGACATCGCCGTGCTGGTACCCTCGCATCGTCTTGGCCGGCTGATGGCGGACGAGCTCATCCGCCGTGGCGTCGCGGTGGTGCAGCGCAGCGAGGAGTCGGTGTTCGCGACGCCCGAGGCCGGCGACTTCCGTCACGTGCTGGAGGCGGTGGCTGCCCCCGGCCGCGAAGGCGGGGTCAAGGCCGCCCTGCTCGGAACCCTGCTCGGCTGGAGTGTCGAGGAGCTGTTTGCCGCCCAGAATGACGACCTCGCCTGGGGGCGCCTGATCGACGCCCTGATCGAGCTGCGCGAACGCTGGCAGCAGCAGGGCTTCATGGCGATGTGGGAAGCGCTGCTCACCCGCTTTGGCGTGTTCGAGCGCCTGCTGCGCCTGGCCGGGGGCGAACGCCGCCTGACCAACCTGCGCCACCTGGCCACCCTGCTTCAGCACGAGGCGGAGCGCGAGCCGGTCGCCGAGCGCCAGCTTGCCTGGCTGCGCGAGCAGATGGCCGACGCCACCCGCGGCGACGAGCAGCAGTTGCGCCTGGAAAGTGACGCCGAGCGCGTGCAGATCCTGACTGTGCACGTCAGCAAGGGCCTGGAATACCCCGTCGTGTTCTGTCCCTTCCTCTGGGAAGGGCGCACTCGCAAGGAGGAGCACCGCGCCGAGTATCGCCGCGGGGCCGATTCGATGCTCGACATCGGCTCGCCCGACTTTGACCTGGCCGTGGAGCGCATGACCACCGAGAAGCTGGCCGAGGGGCTGCGCGTGCTCTATGTGGCGCTCACCCGCGCCAAGTACCGCTGCGTGGTCAGCTGGGGCGCCTGCAAGGACAGCGAAATGGCGCCGTTGACCTGGTTGCTGATGGGCCAGGGGCTGTTGCCGGAGCCCCACGAGATCAGCGCCGCGCTGAAGCCGCTGGCGCAGCCGGATTATGCGGCCGCGCTGGAGGTCTTGCGCGGCAGTTGCCCGGAAGGCGTGTCCTGGGATCCGCTGGAGGAGCCCGGCTTTACGCCGTTGCAGCTGCCCCGCGCCCCGGGCGGCGAGCCGGTGCTGCCGGCGTTTTCGCGGCGCCTGGGACGGCGCTGGCGCGTCAGCAGTTTCACCGGACTTTCGGCCGGTGCGCATGAGGCCGAGAGTCCCGATCACGATGCCGCGGTCATCCCGGCGCAGCCGGAGCCCGAGCGCGAGCCCGAAGGCGTGCATGCCTTTCCGCGCGGCGCCCGCGCCGGCGTGTTCTGGCACGAATTGCTGGAGGACAGCCTGATGGGGCGTGTCCCCGAGCGCGGCCGCTACGTGGCTGACCGGCTGAAGAAATATGCTTTCGAGCCGAGCTGGCAGCCCCTGGTCGAGGAAGTCCTGGGCCAGTGGCTGGAGACGCCGCTGGGCGACGAGCGCCTGGTACTGTCGCGGTGCGAGGCGCGCATGGCGGAGATGGAATTCATTTATCCCGTCCGCCAGCTTCGCCCGGAGGCGCTGCTGTCGTTGCCCGACGTGCCCCCGCGCTACCGGGCGGCGCTGGCGCAGCTCGGCTTTGCCTCGCTCGAGGGCTTCCTCAAGGGCTTTATCGACCTGATCTGCCGCCATGACGGGCGCTACTACGTGATCGACTACAAGTCCAACTGGCTCGGCCCCGATGCCGCCAGCTACAGCGAAGACGCGCTGGAGCGCGCCGTCGCCGATGCGCATTATTACCTGCAGTACTGGCTTTACGTGCTGGCACTTCACCGGCACCTGCGCGTCGCGCTGGGCGCCGCCTACGACTACGACCGCGACATGGGCGGCGTGCGCTACCTCTTCCTGCGCGGCCTGGACGCCCCTACTCAGGGCGTCTATGCGCGCAAGCCTTCGCGCGCGCTGGTCGAGGCCCTGGACCGGCTCATGGAGGGCTTGTCATGACTCAGTCGACCCTGATCCCCGAGACCCTGCTGGTGCGCGGTTACCGCCAGTGGCTGGACCGCCAGGCCGGCGACATGCCGGCGCCGCTGCGCGAGGCCATCCTGTCGCTGGTCGGGGCGGTGGAGACCGGCCATGTCTGCATCCGGCTGCCGGCCGAGACCACGGCACAATGGCCCGCGCACGACTGGATCGGGGCACCCGGCGACTATGCGCCCTTTATCCTCGAGTCAGGCGGCCGCTTCTATCTCGCGCGCTACCACGACCATGAGGAATCGGTGGCGCGCCTGCTGCACACGCGTGCCCGGCGCAAGCTGGCGCCGGCTGCGCCCGACCTGCTGTGTCGCGATCTGGCGGCGCTGTTCCCGGACGACCCCGAGGATCGCCAGCGCCAGGCGGCGTTGCTGGCGCAGTTCCGCGCCCTGACGCTGGTGAGCGGCGGCCCCGGCACCGGCAAGACCACCACCGTGGTCAAGCTGCTGGCCATGCTCGCCGCGCAGCCTGCGGAACGTCCGCTACGCATCCGCCTGGCGGCGCCGACCGGCAAGGCGGCGCAGCGGCTGATGGAATCCATTCGCGCCAGCAAATCCGCGCTGGGCCTGGCGCCTGAACACGCGGCGCGCATTCCCGAGGAAGCGCAGACCCTGCACCGTCTGCTCGGCGCTCAGGGCGACACCGGCCGCTTCCGCCATCACCGGGACAGCCCGCTGGCCTGCGATCTGTTGCTGGTCGACGAGGCCTCCATGGTCGATCTGGCGTTGATGCATGCGGTGCTGGATGCCTTGCCACCCGAGGCGCGCCTGATCCTGCTGGGCGACAAGGACCAGCTCGCCTCGGTGGAGGCGGGCAGCGTGTTTGGCGATTTGTGCGCCGATGCCGGCGCCAGCGCGGCCCTGGCTGCAGAGCTCGAACCCTATGGCGTGAGTCTGCCGGTGGCGGCCGCGGCGACCGTACTTGGCGATTGCCGGATCGAACTGATCCGTAGCTATCGTTTCGATGCCGCCAGTGGGATCGGCGTGCTCGCCCACGCGGCGCGCACCGGCGATGACGTCGCATTTTTCGCGGCCTTTGCCGGCAGTGCCGTGCTGACCCGTTGCGAGCGCAGCGAACTGCGCGAGCGCGTGAGTGCCGGCTATGCCGGATTCCGTGCCGCGGCCCGCGGCGGGGATCCGGCCGAGGCCTTTGCCGCCTTCCTGCGCTTTCGCGTCCTCTGCGGCCATCGCCAGGGCGGCGCCGGCGTGGAGGGCGTCAATGCCCTGCTGGAGCCGGCGGGCGGCGGCTGGTATGTCGGGCGTCCGGTGATCGTGCGTGCCAACGACTATGCGCTGCGCCTGTTCAACGGCGACATCGGCATCTGCCTGGACACGCCGGACGGCTTGCGCGTGTTCTTCGAGGCGGGCCCGGGCCAGTACCGCGTGCTGGCGCCGGGCCGCCTGCCGGCGCATGAGCCGGCCTGGGCCATGACCGTGCACCAGTCGCAAGGCTCCGAGTTCGATGCCGTGCTGCTGGTGCTGCCGGAGGCGATGACGCCGGTGCTGAACCGGCCGCTGGTCTACACCGCGGTAACGCGCGCCCGTGCGCGCTTCACCTTGTGTGCCCCCGATGCCATTCTCGCCGGCGCATTGGCGGCCTTGCCGCAGCGCGAGTCCGGCCTGGTGGACAAGTTGCGCGCACCGGCCTGAGGTCATTTGAGAGAAGTGCGGCCCGCCAGCAGCGGACTTGCCCTGGCGTCGATGGCAGCCGTGGCCTGCGCTGGCTGGGATAGGCAGGGCGGCCTGCGGATTGAAGCCGTCAGCCAGCAGGGGAATGTCCCTGCGGCCCATGTTAAAAACAAGAGCGGTCTGCCCTCGCGGCAGGGCGCGAGGGGAGGGAAGCGGTGTACCAGGCAGGATGGAGCAGGCAGGAGATTGGCATCACGCCGCAGGGCTATGCCATGCATGGCTATGGCCACTGGCAGCATCGGGCCCGGGGCGTGCGCACGCCGCTGTATGCGCGGGCGCTGTATCTTGCCGATGCGGACGGCGGCGCACTTTATTTTTGCTGCCTGGACCTGGGCTATGTCACCCATGCCATGCGCGAGGGCGTCTGTGCAGAGCTCGGCAGGCGCCTGGGCGCGGGGTTTGACGAAGCCGCGCTGGTACTCACCTGTACGCACACCCATTCCGGCCCCGGTGGCTGCGCCCATGAGGCCCTCTACAACGTGGTAACCCCGGGCTTTGTGCCGGCGCATGTCGATGCCATCGTGGCCGCCGCGACCCAGTCCCTGCTGGCGGCCCGCAGCAGCGCGGCCGCGACCACCCTGGTGCTGGCCGACGGCGCCTTCGATCCCGCCGTGCCGGTGGCCTGGAACCGCTCGCTGGCCGCCTATAACCGCAATCCCGATGTGCAGCGCCGGCGCGCGGCCGACACTCACCTTGCGCTCGACCGCAGCATGGCCGTGCTGGGCCTGATGCGCGATGGGCGCCCTGCCGCGCTGCTGTCGCTTTTCGGCGTGCATGCCACTTGCCTCGGCAATTCGCTGTCGCTGCATGACGGCGACAACAAGGGCCGTGCCGCACGGCATGCCGAAGCGCTGCTGGAGGCGGCAGGCGCCAGCGGCGCGGTGGCCATTTTCGCCCAGGCCACCGCCGGCGATGTGTCGCCGCACTACCAGGGGCCGGGCGATATCGCCCGCCGCGCCGCCCTCCGCGGCGAAGCCGAGTACGAGTATGCCGAGCGCAACGGGCGCTATCAGGGCGAGCTGGCGCTTGCACTGCTGCAGGGGGCGGGTAACGCGATCAGCGGCCCCCTCGACGCCATCTTCAGCTACGCCGACTTCAGTGCAGTCCACGCCGACCCGGCGTTCACGGGTGGTGAAGCCGACGCCTGGACCAGTCCGCCCGCCCATGGCGTCGCGTTCTTCGCCGGCACCCGGGTTGACGGCCCCGGCATGCCGTCACCGCTCGCCACCGGCGCCCGCTTCCTCTCGCGCCGCCTGCGCCAGCGTCGCTTGCGCCAGCTGGCGCATTATCCAGCCGGCGAGCAGGCCTACTTCCGGCGCCTGTATGCGGCCCAGGGCCCCAAGGACATCGTGCTGGAATCGGCTCCCAAGACCGTCCTCGGCATTGCCCTCGCCAGGTTGCCCCTGCCGGACATTGCCGATCCCCTGGTGGCCGAGCTGAAGCGCCAGGCCCGGCGCGGCGCGCTGCGCGACAGCCCGCTGGTGCCCACCGTGCTGCCGTTGCAGGTGGTGACGCTGGGGTCTCTGGCGCTGCTGTGCTGTCCGGGCGAGTTCACCACCACCGCTGGACGCCGCCTGCGCGAATCGGTGGCGGCTGTCCTCGCCGCGCGCGGTGTCACGCGTACGCTGCTGTGCAGTTACTGCAACGACTACATGGGGTATGTGACTACCTTTGAGGAGTATCAGGAGCAGGCGTACGAGGGGGGGCATACCGTCTATGGCCAGTGGACCCTGGCCGCCTTCCAGACCCGCTTCGACGCGCTGGCGCGCGAGCTATGCCGCCCTGCACCCGAGCGCCGGCATGATCGCCTGACGCGACCTGCCCCGGTGCCGCCTGCGGAGCTGGCTCTGCGCAGCCAGCTACCGCCGCCCTGAATTCCGCTCAGCCCTCGGAACAGGCGGGCTGAGGCACTTCCTGGCACTGCCCGGCCGCCTCGGCTTTCAGAGAGCCGTTGGCGTTGCGGAAGCGCGCAAAACACTCCTGGCTTTGACGGTACTTCGCGTGCTGCTCGGCGCATCGCTGGGCGGCCGAGACCGGTGCCACGCTGGCTGCCGGTGCGGGCGGCGCCGCGGCGGGATCGGTCGCGCCGGGAGGAGGCGCGCCCCTGCGCAGGGCCTCGCCCTGGATGGTGTTCAGCGGCTGCGGGGCCAGCGCCTGGCCGGACTTGCGGTATTTTTCCGGCAGTGTTTCCCCGAAATGAGTGCGACCTTTCTCGTCGACCCACTTGTATATCTCGGCCTGTGCCGGCAGGACGAGCAGCAGGCACAGGGCAGGCAGGATGCGTTTCATGGCGGCTCTCCAACGCGGGTGGCCCCGCGGGCTTCCCTTCAACGATAGCGCTGTCCCCTGCTGCAGGGCAAAGGCTGCGGCGATGGGCTGTCGGCTCAGGCCACCCGGAGGGCGCGCCGGGCAGCCGACGCCGGCAGGGCCTGCCGGCCCAGCCAGGTATCCAGCACTTGCAGTCCGGGTTCCCAGTCGCCGAGGCCGGAATCGGCGTTGATGTGGCCGGCGCCCTGCAACAGCAGGAAATCCGCTCCCCAGGCATGGGCCAGGGCGGCGGCGCGCGGAGCGCGGCAGGCGGGATCGTTGTCACTTCCGACGACCAGGGTGGGGAAGGGCAGGGGCATGCGCGGGATGGGAGCAAAGCCGCGCAGGCGGCCCGCCACATCGTGGCGCTCGACATCCGCCGGGGCCACCAGCAAGGCGGCGGCCACCCGCCCGCCGGCGTGGCGGCTGGCCCAGTGCGCCACGGTGATACAGCCCAGGCTGTGCGCCACCAGCAGCAGCGGGCGCCGGCTTGTCGTCACCGCGGTCTCGAGCGTGCCGACCCAGTCGTCCCGGCGCGGGTGTGTCCAGTTTTCCTGCTGCAACCGTCGCCATGGCGGGAAGCGCGCCTCCCAGCGGCTTTGCCAGTGTGTCGGACCGGAATTTCTCCAGCCGGGCAGCACCAGGACATCAATGTCCTGCAATGCGTGGCGAAGGCGGTTATCAGGGCTCATGCCGGGACTCCATCGGGGCGGTGACTTGAAACCTAGCCTAGCCACGTTCCATTATTTCCATAAATAATGTTTTTTAATTTACTTATTCCTTTTTTATATCAGTTGGGCTGATGGCATCTTTCAGTCGTTCCCGTTACCGGCTGATAAGACTATGCCCTATAGTGGTGCGCTTTTGGGGGCGGCCAGGATGGCCGGCCCCCTGCACGGGGGTAGCATGAACGAACCTGATGACATCCTGGAGGCGACGGAGCTCTTGCCCGTGGCGCCACCGCTGGCCTGGCGCCGGGCCCTCTGGACCGGCCTCGGGAGTTGCCTCGCCATCCTGCTGTTGCAGGCCCTGGGACAGGGCCTTCACCATCCGTTGCTGTTGGCGCCCTTTGGCGCCTCCTGCGTCCTGTTGTTCCTGGCGCCGGACAGCCCGCTGGCGCAGCCGCGCAATGTCCTGGTCAGCTATGCCATCGCCACCGCGGTCGGCTTTGCGGCACTGTGGCTGTTCCCGGGCGCCTGGTGGGCCGTGGCGCTGGCAGTGGGGGCGACCATTACGCTGATGGTGTTGACCCATACCGTGCATCCTCCCGCCGGCGCCCATCCGATTGTCATCCTGCTCGGCGCCCCGGCCCTCGACGTGCTGCTGCCGACCCTCGCCATCGGCCTTGGCCTGCTCCTGCTGGTGGCCGAGGCCTTCCATCGCCTGGTTCCTCCGGAAAAGCACTGACCTCCGGTCGCCGGCAACGCCTGCAATCGGAAAAACGTGGGTTGGGCACCGCCCGCTCCCGCGCCTAGAATGGCGCTTCCGGGGTATGTGTCATTCCCCGACCGCCATGAAAGAGGAAGTATGAACACACCCCTCGAGCGCAGCCTGCGCCTCCTGAAGACCGGCACCGCCTTCGTCAACAATGCCGTGCAGCGCCGCGTCAACAAGCAGCGCTACCTGCAGCTGGACAAGACCCCGCACGAGATCATCTTCCGCGACGGGCTCATGACGGTGAAGCACTACAAGCCGCTCAGCGAGGACATGGTCCGCATCGATGGCAGTACCCTCAAGGTGCGCCAGCGCCGCTTCACCGTGCCGCTGGTACTGGTGCCTCCGCTCGGCGTGTTTGCCTGGATCTTCGACCTCATGGCCGACCGCTCCATGGCCAAGTACTTCCTGGCCCACGGCTTTGACGTCTACCTGATCGACTGGGGAGTGCCGCGCCAGGACGACCAGGACATCTCGCTCGAGCACTATGTCATCGACTGGTTCCCCAAGGCGATGCGCGCCATCCGCGAGCACAGCGGCAGCCAGGAGCAGTCCCTGCTCGGCTACTGCATGGGTGGCCTGCTGGCGCTGCTCTACCTGGCCTCCAGCCGCGACAGCAAGGTGGTGAACCTGGTCACGGTGGCGTCACCGGTGGACATGCACAAGATGGGCTTCGTGGGCGGCTTCTACCGTGTGGTCAGCAAGCCGGCCTGGGTCTTCCGCAAGCTCACCGGCGTGCAGATCGACCGCATGCAGCGCCAGCTTTTCCATGTGCCGGGCAAGCGCCTGTCCTTCATGTTCAAGATGACCAATCCGGTCGGCACGGTCTCCAGCTATTTCGAGCTCGTCCGCAACATGGCCGACGACGAGTATGTGTCGCGCTACATGACGATGAACGAATGGTTCACCAACATGCCCGATTATCCCGGCGCGACCGTGCAGCAACTCATCCGCAAGATGGGCCTCTACAACCGGCTCGCGCGCGGGCGCATCCGCCTCGGGCGCTGCGAGGCGGATTTCCGCGACATCAGCAGTGCGCTGCTGGCCTTTGCCGGCAATAACGACAAGATCGTGCCGGTGGCCTCCGCCGAAGCCATCCTCGAGGTGGTCGGCTCCACCGACAAGGAATTCCACGTGGTGCCGGGCGGTCATGCCGGCGTCTTCACCGGGGGCAAGGCGGCCCACACCACCTGGGCCATCAGCAAGGACTGGTTGTCGCAGCGCTCCGGCATCATTGCAGCGGCCGGCGCGCCGGATGCAGCGGTCCCGGCAACCGCTGTCGTGGTGACCGCTGCCCGCAGCGCAGCAGATGACATTGCTGCCGCAGAGGGCGTGGCCGCCGGGGCGCCGGCCGGGAACGCCGGGGCCTGAGCCGGGCACCGGCGAGGGCGACGGCTGTGGAACAGTGTGTTCCCGGCGTCGGCGTTGCTCTCGGGGTGCCCCTGTGGCAACAATGAGGCTCCGGTCGCGGAGGCGGCCGCACCCACTGCCCAACGAGAACGTCACCATGAAATTCATCAAGCAACTTGCCTTCGCCGCTGTCCTGGCCGGCGCCTCCGCCAGCGCCCTGGCCGACAAGACCGTCACCTACGCCGTCGATCCGGGCCACACCATGGTCAGCTTCAGCTGGAGTCACTTCGGCTTCTCCACCCCGGTCGCAGTGTTCAAGGACATCACCGGCACCATTGTCGGCAACCATGACAACCCCGCGCAGTCCACGGTCGCGGTCAGTTTCCCGCTGAAGTCGCTGGACACCTTCGTGCCGGCGCTGAATGACCACCTGCTCAAGTCCGGCGAGTGGTTCAAGGCCAAGCAGTACCCCACCGTCAGTTTCAAGAGTACCGGCATGAGCGACGTGAACCGTGAAGCCGGCACCTTCAAGCTGCAGGGCGAGCTCACCCTCAATGGCGTGACCAAGCCGGTGGTACTCGATGCCCGCGCCAACAAGGTCGGCGAGCATCCCTTCCTGGGCAACGCCCCGGCCGCGGGCTTCAACGCCACCACCACCCTCAAGCGCTCCGATTTCGGGGTCGGCAATTATGCCCCCGCAGTCAGCGACGAACTGGAGGTGAAGATCACGGTCGAGGCCATCGAAGCGGCGGCCTTCCAGGCCGCGCAGGAAAAGCACAAGCAGGCCGAGAAGGACAAGGCCAAGGCCGCCAAGGGCAAGAAGGCCAAGTAAGCCCCGCGCTCCCCCAGGCCCGTCCAGGGCAGGAAAGGCCGGCAGTCGCCGGCCTTTTCGTTTTTGCGGTATCTTTCCGGCTTTGCCGCGCCGCCTCGCGGCCCAAGGGACAGCACGGGACATGAAGACACGCATTACCGACCTGCTGGGCATCGAGCACCCCGTGCTCTGCCCGGGCATGACCTATGTGGCCAATGCCGACCTGGTCGCGGCGGTGAGCAATGCCGGGGGCCTCGGCATTCTCGCCGTCGGCCATCTCGATGCCGAGCAGACCCGCGCCGAGATCCGCCGCACGCGCACGCTCACCGACAGGCCCTTCGGCGTCGGCGTGGCCCTGATCATGCCGGGGGCCCATGCCAACGCCGAGGTCGCCATCGAGGAGAAGGTGGCGGTGCTCAATTTCTCGCTGGGCAAGGGCGACTGGATCTGCCAGCGCGTGCATGCCTATGGCGGCAAGGTCATCGCCACCGTCGTCAACCAGAAGCATGCGATGGGCGCCGAGCGTGCCGGCGTGGACGCGCTGCTGGTGACCGGGCACGAGGCCGCCGCCCATGGCGGTGACG
>JAZKHS010000028.1:0-20254 GCA_040385265.1 Pseudomonadota bacterium
CGGCATCTTCAACAACTCCGCCCAGATCTGGAACCACACCTTTTACTGGAACGGCATGAAGCCCAATGGCGGCGGCAAGCCCACCGGTGCCATCGCCGCGAAGATCGATGCCGACCTCGGCGGCTACGACAAGTTCGTCGAGCTGTTCAAGGCCGCCGCCACCACCCAGTTCGGCTCCGGTTGGGCCTGGCTGGTCCTGAACAAGGACGGCAAGCTCGAAGTCACCAAGACCCCGAACGCCGACCTGCCCATGGCCCACGGCCAGAAGGCGCTGCTGACCTGTGACGTCTGGGAGCACGCCTACTACATCGACTTCCGCAACCGTCGCCCGGACTACGTCACCACCTTCCTCGACAAGCTGGTGAATTGGGACTTCGTGAACGCCAACCTGGCGTAAGTGACCTGCGACCTTCGGTCGCAGCCGCTTGACCGCGCTACCGGAAAAAGGTGCCATTGGGCACCTTTTTTCCTTTCTGGATACCGTTCCGGCATGGCCTTGACCTTCCACCCCGACGCCGGCGCCTCGCGGCGCAACCTGGCCCGGCTCTGCCTGCTGCGCGGCGTGCTGGTGCTGGCGCTGTTGCTGGCGGCGGTGCTGGCTTCGGTGCTGCAGGGTCTTCCGCTTTACAGGGACAGCGGCCTGGTGCTGGCCGTATTGCTGCTCAGCGGCTTCAACCTGTTGACGCTGTGGCGTCTGCGCCGCGGTGTGGCGGTGGGGCAGTCGGGACTTTTCCTGCAACTGGTGGTGGACGTGCTGATCATGAGCCTGGTGTTCTACCGCACCGGCGGCGCCACCAATCCTTTCGTGTCCTGGTACCTGGTGCCACTGACCATTGCCGCGGCTACATTGCAGCTTCGGTTTACCGTCGCGGTGGCGGCGCTGACGCTGGCGGCCTATACCCTGTTGCTCAGCCATTACGTCCCGTTCAGCCTTTTTGGCGCCGAGCCGGGTCTCGTGCTGGAGCGGGTGGAGGTGGCGTTCCCGGGGGGCGTTGTTCCGGCCGCGACGGGTGTGACGGATGCGCGCGTTGCCGATGCGCATGCCAGGCAACATCCACCACCTGAGGCCCATCCCCATGCGGGCCACGACGGGGCAGATGCGAGCGGAGTTGTCGCCGCAGTCGCGACGGCTTCCTCCGCCCCTGACGGTGCGCATGCGGATGCCGTCGCGGGCCCGGCAACGGACGTCGGAGTGGCCGCTGGTGCCGCAGGCATGACTGGCGAAAGCAGGGCGACAAGCCTCGCAGATGACAATTCCAGCCTTCATGCGGACCATGGCGGCAGTGGCTTCAACCTGCATGTCTTCGGCATGTGGCTCAATTTCCTGCTGAGCGCGGGCCTGATCACCTTTTTCGTGTCACGCATGAGTCATGCGCTGCGCGAGCAGGACCAGCGCCTGGCCGAGCAGCGCGAGTCCCTGCTGCAGCGCGAGCAGGTGGTGGCGCTGGGTGCGCTGGCCGCCGGCGCCGCGCACGAACTCGGCACGCCGTTGGCGACCATGAGCGTCATCGCCCGCGAGATCGAGGCCGAGCTGCCGGCCGATTCCCCCCTGCGCGAGGATGCGCTCATGCTGCGCAGCCAGCTGGCGCAGTGCCGCGAGATACTGCACGGCCTGCGTGCCCAGGCCTCGGGGGAGCTGCCGCGGCAGCCGCTGTCGAAGCTGGTGCGGCATGCCGTGGAGCGCATGGAGCTGATGCATCCGGGACGCCGTTTCCTCCTGTCCTTCGAGCTGGCGGATCGCCCGGTGCAGGCGCCAGCCACCTTGCCGCAGGTGCTGGTCAACCTGCTGGACAATGCCGCGCACGCGGCGCGAAGCGGGGTGGAGGTCCGCGTCGCGGAGGCGGGCGGCGAGTGCCTGCTGGAGATCCGCGATGATGGCGCCGGCATCGCGCCCGAAGTGGCGGGCCGGCTGGGCGAGCCCTTTGTCAGCGGCCGCGAGAATGGCCTCGGCATCGGCTATTTCCTCAGCCACGCCAGCGTCAACCAGTGGGGCGGCAGCATCCACCTGCAGGCAGGGCCCGACGGCGGCACCCTGACCACCTTGCGCCTGCCCTGGGCGGTGCTGCAGCCGGGCGCCCCTGCGGCGGAGAGGGCCTGACATGCGCATCCTCATCGTCGACGACGACGCCGCCTTCCGCCAGGCGCTGTCGCGCGCCTTCCAGCGCCGCGGCCTGCTGCCACTGCAGGCGGGTAATGCCGCGGAGGCACTGGCGGCCGTGCGCGAGCAGGCACCGGATGCTTGCGTGCTGGACCTGCGCATCGGCCAGGACTCCGGCCTGCGCCTGCTCCCCGAGCTGCTGGCGCTGGCGCCGGATCTGGAGGTGGTGGTGCTGACCGGTTATGCCAGCATCGCCACGGCAGTGGAGGCCGTGAAGCTGGGGGCGATCGATTACCTGCCCAAGCCCGCCGATGCCGACGAGATCCTGGCCGCCTTGCGTGGCGAGGGCGGCGTCGATCCTGGCGCGGTGCAGGATACGCCGCCGATGTCGGTGGACCGCCTGGAGTGGGAACATATCCAGAAAGTGCTGGCCGAACACAGCGGCAATGTTTCGGAGACGGCGCGCAGCCTGGGCATGCACCGTCGCACCCTCCAGCGCAAGCTGCAGAAGCGTCCGGTCAGGCGTTAGCCGGTGTAACCTTGGGGCTTCTGTCCGCCGCCTGACTTGCCATGTCCCGTTATCGTCCTCCCGCCGCCCCGCGCACGGCGCTGATTACCCCCGAAGGCTACAAGGCCATGGCCGATGAGCTGGATCTCTTGTGGCGGGTGCGTCGCCCCGAAGTCACCCGGGCGGTGTCCGAGGCCGCGGCCATGGGCGACCGTTCGGAAAATGCCGAGTACATCTACGGCAAGAAGCTGCTGCGTGAGATCGACAGCCGCGTGCGCTTCCTGCGCAAGCGCCTCGAATCCCTCAAGGTGGTCGACACCCGGCCCACCGACCCCGCGCGCATTTTTTTTGGCGCCTGGGTGGAGGTAGAGGAGGCGGCGAGTGGAGAGGTGCTGGCGCTGCGCATCGTCGGGCCCGACGAGACCGATGCCGGGCGTGGCTGGATCAGCATCGATGCCCCCATGGCCCGCGCGCTGCTGAAGAAGACGGTGGACGATGAGGTGGCCGTGGAGCGGCCGCTGGGTCGCGGCCTGTTTCAGGTGTTGTCGGTCAGCTATGACCCGCCTGCCGGCAACGTCCCACCCTGAGCCAGCATCGCAGCGGGCGTCCGGCCCCTTGCCGCAGTTGATGGGTGATCCGCTACCCCCTGCCAATGCCCGAGCCAGTGCCAGTGCAGCAGCAGCAAGCGCCGGCGGCCCCGGGAATGTCCCGTCTCAGCTTGCGCGCCGCTGCTCCAGCTTGTGGCGCAGCCAGGCGATCACCCCCGGCGCCACGCTCACCAGGATGATGGCGAAGATCACCAGCGTGAAGTTCTCCTTCACCACCGGCAGGTTGCCAAAGAAGTAGCCTAGCGTCACGAATGACACCACCCACAAGGCAGCGCCCACGACGTTGAAGGTCAGGAAGCGGCGGTACTCCATGCTGCCAACGCCGGCCACGAAGGGAGCGAAGGTGCGCACGAAGGGCATGAAGCGGGCAATGATGATGGTCTTGCCGCCATGGCGTTCAAAGAAGTCCCGTGTCGCCAGCAGATGGTCGCGACGGATGAAGCGGCTTTCGTGCTCATAGACCTTGGGCCCGATGTATTTCCCGACGTGGTAATTGACGGTGTCGCCCAGGACCGCCGCCGTGAACAGCAACGCGATCAGCAGGACCGGGTCCATGCCGCCAGTGGCGGCAATGGCGCCGGCGGCGAAGAGCAGGCTGTCGCCCGGCAGCAGTGGCATCACCACCAGGCCGGTCTCGACGAAGACGATGAGGAAAAGCAGGCCGTAGATCCACACGCCATTGGCCGCGACGAATTCCGTCAGGTGGCGGTCGACGTGGAGGATGAAATCGATCAGTTCCATGGGCAGGTTCCGGAAATTGGCCGGAGGATGCTAGCAGGGCGGACGCGGCGCCGGAATGCGCCGCGCCTCATTTCGTGACGGCGGCCGGCGTCAGCAATTGCATGGCCAGGCGGGCGAGGGCGGGCAGGTCCAGCGGCACCTGCAGGTCCAGCATGGTCTGCATGCCCAGCACCATGCCCATCAGCAGCTTGGCCACCAGGATCGCCTCGACGTCATCCCGCACTTCGGCACGCGCCTGGGCGCGGCGGATGGCGACGGTGAGCCGCTCCTCGCCGGTGCTGATCAGGCGCAGGTACTGGGCGCGTACGGCATCGGAGCGGGCGCAGGCATCCAGCAGCTGGTAGGGACGGAGGCTGCCGTCGCGGCTGATGGGGTAGTGGCCGCTGGCGACCGTGGCCAGGAAGCGCTGCACCAGCACCGGAAATTCGTCCTCGCTGCCGGGCGGTCCGAACAGGGTGTCGATGAGCGTGGTGAGGATGCGTTCGATGGCGGCCGAGAGGAGTTCGTCCCGATCCCTGAAGTGCACGTAGAAGGCGCCGCGGGTAAAGCCGGCGCGGGCACAGACGGCATCCAGGCTGGCATCCAGGCCCTCGCTGCGAAAGAGGTCGGTGGCCGCGCGGAGCAGGGCCTCGCGGGTTTCCTGCTTGGCGGCGTCGCGGGGTCGCGCCGTTCGGGCGGAGGACTTGGTCATGGTCGCATTCCGGTTGACATACGAACGCGTATGTGGAAAAAACAAGGCATACGGCATCGTATGTAAAACCGGGGCGGCCGGGAAGCGGGCAGGGCCCGGCGCGGGAAAATCCCTTCACTCGACAACCCCCGCCGTGGCGGGGAGTCCGGACAGGAGCGTCAGCATGGCGGATCGCATTCGCGGCAAGGTCGTGGCAATCACGGGAGCGGGGCGGGGCATCGGCCTTGCCACGGCGCAGGCGCTGGCGGCACGGGGCGCGCGGGTCAGCATCGGCGATCTTGACTCGGACCTGGCCCGGGTCGCCGCGGCGGCGTTGCCCGGTGCCCTGGGCCTGCTCCTGGACGTGCGCAGCAAAGAGTCCTACGCCGCCTTCCTGGAGGAAACCCGCGCCCGCCTCGGGCCCATCGACATTCTCATCAACAACGCCGGCATCATGCCCATGGGCCACTTCGAGCTCGAGGACGATGCCATCACCAATGCCCAGATCGACATCAACCTGCGCGGCGTGATCCACGGCATGAAGCTGGTGCTGCCGGCCATGAAGGCGCGCCGCCAGGGGCACATCATCAACGTCGCCTCCATCGCCGGCCGCGTACCCATCCCCGGGGCCAGTGTCTATTGCGCCACCAAGTTCGCGGTCATCGGCCTGACCGAGTCGCTGCGCCAGGAAGTGCGCAACCACGGCATCGACATTACCCTGGTGCTACCCTCGCGCGTCGCCACCGAGCTTTCCAGCGGCACCGGCAGCGGTGGCGTGCCGACGGCACTGCCCGCCGAGGTGGCGGAGGCTATCCTGGCGGCCATCGATGCACGCCTGCCGGAGGTGACGGCGCCACGTTTCCTGCAGCCCCTCACCCGGGCGTTGCAGGTGCTGCCGCGCTGGCTGGACAACAATGTGCGCAAGCTGGTGAAGGATGACCGCATCCTGACCGGGATGGATCACGGCGCCCGCGCCGGCTACGAGCAGCGCCTGGCGGCCATCCGGCAGTCGCAGGGAGCGCTGGAGCAGGCGGCGGCCCCGGCGAGGCCGCCGGCGAAAAAGTCGCGCAAGAGCTGATGCCGGCTCGCCGGCCTGAACCTACGGCCGGCGTGAGATGCTCGGGTCGTCCAGCCAGAGCTGGCGTTGAACAGAAAAGGCCTGCTGGCTCCAGCAGGCCTTTTTCATGGGAACGAGACACTCAGGCTGCGAGGGCGCTACCGCCAGCGTAGCGAGAACGCCAGGCGACGGGTGACCGCATCAGTAGAAGTTGCGCAGCAGCAGCTCGGGGGGGTGTGGCTCCAGGTACACCTGGCGCTGCACATAAGCGTTGGGGTGGTGGCGGAAGTGGTGGCGCAGCAGGGTGAGCGGCGCGATCAAGGGCACCTTGCCCTGGCGGAAATCGTCTATGAGGGTCGCCAGCTCCTGGCGGCTGCTGGAGTCCAGCAGCTTCTTGAGATAACCGGCCAGGTGCTGCAGCACGTTGGTGTGGCTCTTGTGGCTGGCGACGGTCTTCAGCGTGGCCATGAAGTCATGGATGTAGTCGTTGGCAGCGTCGGCCACCGGTCGCTGGTGCGCCAGCGCCACCAAACGGCCGAGGTGCTGGTAGGCGGCGGGCTTGTGCGCCATCAGCAGGTATTTGTGGCGGGCGTGGAAGTCCTGCAATTTGGCATGGGTCAGGCCGGAGGCCTCCAGTGCGCGCCAGCGCTGCCAGGCATAGACGCGGGTGACGAAGTTGTCGCAGAGCTGTGGATCGCGCAGGCGGCCTTCCTCTTCCACCGGCAGCAGCGGGTGGCGCAGCGTGAACTCGCGCGCGTAGATGCCGCGCGTGCTGCGCCCGACCGGGTTGCCGTTGGCATGGTAGACCTTGATGTTGGCCAGGCCGCAGCTGGGCGAGCGCCCCATGAACACATAGCCGCAGAGTTCGCCGAGTTCGGCGGCCTTGTCACGGCCGTACTGTTCCAGCTGTTCGGTGACGTCGAGGTCGGCGCTGCGGGTGCCGACGGCACGCACGGCATCATCGTGCAGCGTACCCATCAGGTGGATGGTTTCGCGGGGCGCGCCCATGCCGATGCCCATCTCGGGGCAGACCGGCACGAACTCGAAGCGCTGCGCCAGCACCTCGGTGCAGACTCGCGAGTGCTTGTGGCTGCCGTCGAAGCGTACCGGGTCGCCCAGCAGGCACTGGCTGATGCCGACAGGCACCTTGGCGGGAAAGGCGTAGAGCGTATCGGACATGGCGGTGCTGATCCTCCGGAGCGGCGGAAGCGTCGGTAGCGTCAGTGCCGGAGCAAGACAGTCCGGCGCCGGGACGGGGCGAGGAGGGCCTTGCTTGCACCCGGCCGGATCGCTTCCCGATTATAGGGGTGACACCGGCTGCAGCCACGCTACAGCCGGCGGACAGCCCTGCTCAGACATTGCCGATGAACAGCTGGCGCAACAGTTTCTGCTTCCAGCTCTCGGGGTGGTCCAGATGCAGGCGCTCCAGCAGCGCGGTCGGCACTTCTTTGTCATCGCTCAGGCTGGCGATCAGCGACTTCACCAGCTGCACCGGGCTGTCGGCCACTGTCTGCATGCGCTGCAGCACCTTGATGATGGCGAGTTCGTCGGCGGTGAAGTCGTTGCCGAAGGGGAAGTCCGGCAGGCGGCCGGCGCCACGGATGGTGCCCAGGCGGGCGGCCACGGTTTCCGGCAGGTTGTGCATCTGCGCCTCCGGAATCTCGTAGTCGTGCGCGACCTTGCCGGCGGCCTTGGCCTCGGCCAGCAGGCCGGTCTGGAAGCGCGAGTCGGTGATGGCCAGCAGGCGCTTGATGATCTCGTGATCCGCCTGGCCGCGCAGGTCGGCGATGCCATACTCGGTCACCACGACATCGCGCAGGTGGCGGGGGATGGTGGTGTGGCCATAGTTCCAGATGATGTTGGACATCGTCTCGCCCTTCGAGGTGCGCGTGGCGCGCAGCATCATGATCGAGCGCGCGTCGTGCAGGGCATGGGCCTGGGCCACGAAGTTGTATTGGCCGCCGACGCCGGACACCAGGCGGCCGCTGTCCAGTCCGTCGGACACGGCGGCGCCGAGCAGGGTCATCATCATGCAGGTATTGACGAAGCTGGCATCGCGCCGCTGTGCCGCCGCCAGGTTTTCCTGGCCGTAGAGCTGGTTGATGAAGCTGATGTAGGTCATGCAGATGCCGCGGCGCTTGTCCTCGGGCATGGTGCGCAGCTTCTCGTAGAAGTCGCGCGGGCCCAGGAAGAAGCCGCCGTGCATGTAAACGCCTTGCTGCAGGCGGCTGCCCAGGCAGAGGCGATTGACCGCGGCCAGCGTGGCGGGACTGTCGATGTCGAGGCCGACCTGCTCGCCGCCCACGTGCAGCTGGTCGCCATGCGGCACGACGTCTGCGTTGAGGATGCCGAACTCCTGCAGGAAAGTGACCTCTTCCGGACGCAGCGGCGAGTGGATAAGGCCGGCCTCGCGCAGGGCGGGGAGGGTGGCCGTGGTGACGTCGGTGCCGATGCGGCCGGCGTTGAGCAGGCGCTGCAGGCCGGCGTGCGGGAAGACCTCGCGGCGCAGGATGCCGGCATCGATCAGGGCCATGAAGCCGTTCACGAACATTTCCGAGCAGCCGTAGAGGCCCTGGGCGAAGGGGGCGCTGTGGTCCAGGGGCGCGCTGAGTGCCTGCAGGGCCTGGCGATAGTCGTCGTTGTGGCGGTCACGGACGATCAGGGCCTGGGCAATGGCGTCGCCCAGGGAGCCGATGCCGATCTGCAATGTGCCGCCGTCCTTGACCATGGAGCTCACGTACAGGCCGATGGCGTAGTCGGTCAGGTCGACCTTCATGTTGGGCGCGGAAAACACGGTGTGCGTGCAGCCAGGGTCGTCCACGATGGCGTCGACCAGGGCTTCGTCCACCAGCGCGTCGTTCTCCATGAACGGCATCTCGCGGTTGACCACCAGCACCACGTAGAGGGGCCGGCCGGCCGCCCGCATCATGCGGATGAGGTCGACGCTGACATCGGGGTTGGAGCTCATGGAGTATTCGGTCTTGCCGTCGCGCTCGCGAACCGCGACCACCTGTGCGGCCACGTTGATGCCCTGCACCATCATGTCGCGCGCGACATGCGTGTAGTTGGACGACAGGTAGTGCTGCTGGGCGTAGTCGTTGTGCAGGTATTCGCCGGACTTGTAGAAAAACTCGGTGACCTCGATGTTCTTCGGCAGCATGCCGCTGTGGCGGTCGGTAACGTAGTCGAGGTCAGGGTAGTTGCCGAAGACGCGTTCGACGAAGGGGCCGAGGAAGCGCGCCTCCATGTCACTGTGCGGCTTGGGTTTTTCCAGGGACAGCGCGGTGAAGATGTGCAGGGAGAGCAGGGGGTCGGCCTTGGCGCGCTGGTACAGGGCATTGACCCAGGGATTGGGTTTGCCGATCCCGAGCGGGATCCCGAGGGTTATCCTGGGGCCGGTATGGGCGATCAGGTCATCCAGGCAGGTGTCGATGCGGTCAAAATGGCGGGCCATCCAGGCAGTCCTTTTGGTTATTCGTCCCGTCATATTAAAGGGAAGAAGCGCCGCCGTCCCTGTCCCGGATCAGTACAAAGAGGTAACACGGGAGGGGCATGGGGACAGGGCTCTCGGGTATAATCGCAACACTTCTTAGCCTCTCTGGCCTTGTTCCCGTGCTCGAAGCTCGCCAACTGGCTGTCTCCCGCGATGACCGCATGCTCTTTGGCGGGCTGGATTTCCGGCTCTCGCCCGGGGAGATGTTGCAGGTCGCCGGTCCCAATGGCGTGGGCAAGACCACCCTGCTCAATATCGTCGCCGGCCTTTGTCCGGCCGAGGCCGGGGAACTCTTCTGGCAGGGACGCGCCGTGGCCGACGATCCAGGGGTCTTCCGCGCCGCCTTTACCTGGGTGGGGCATCTTCCCGGTCTCAAGCTGATGCTGTCCGCCCGCGAGAACCTGGCCTGCCTGCTGCGCCTGCGCGGCCTGCACGGGGAGCCGGCCGCCATCGAGGCCGCCCTGGCGCGGGTCGGACTCTACGGCTACGAGGACGTGGCGGTAGGGCGAATGTCCGCCGGCCAGAAGCGCCGCGTGGCCCTGGCCCGCCTGTTCCTGGAAGGCCGCCCGCTGTGGATCCTGGACGAGCCCTTCACCGCCATCGACCGTGCCGGCGTCGCCGAACTCGAAGGCTGGCTGGGCGCCCATGCCGCGTCCGGTGGCATGGTGCTGCTGACCACCCATCACGAGTTCGCCCCGGGCTTTCCGGTGACCCGGCTTGATGTGGCCGATTTCCGGCCCACCGCGGCGGAGCTTGAACGCGACGCGGGAGAGGCCCTTTGAACGCCGCCCTGGCCCTGCTCACCCGCGACCTGCGCCTGGCCCTGCGCCAGAGCGGCGACTGGCTGATGCCGCTGGGCTTCTTCCTGCTGGTGGTCACCCTGTTTCCGCTCGCCATCACCCCGGAGCCAAAGAAGTTGGCCGCCATGGCCCCCGGCGTGATCTGGGTGGGGGCGCTGCTGGCCATGCTGCTGTCCCTGGACAGCCTGTTCCGGCAGGACCTGGACGATGGCTCGCTGGAACAGTTGCTGGTGGCGCCGGCCTCGCTGCCCTTGCTGGTGCTGGCCAAGGTGGCGGCGCACTGGTTGCAGACCGGCTTCTGCCTGGTGCTGCTGGCGCCGGTGGCGGCGGTGATGCTGTTCCTGGACATGAGCGTGCTGCCGGTACTGGTGGCGACCCTGCTGCTGGGCACTCCCGTGCTGAGCCTGATCGGTGCGATTGCGGCTGCCCTGACCGTGGCCC
The DNA here is from genome assembly GCA_040385265.1 of Pseudomonadota bacterium. GTDB lineage: Bacteria > Pseudomonadota > Gammaproteobacteria > Pseudomonadales > Moraxellaceae > UBA2031. The sequence continues at coordinate 10,417 of JAZKHS010000028.1, forward strand.
TGCGCCGCGGCGGCGTGCTGGTGCCGCTGATCACCCTGCCGCTGCTGGTGCCGGTGATCGTGTTTGCCACCGGCGCGGTCCAGGCCGCGGCCGCCGGCATGCCGGTGGCAGGCTATCTGGCGCTGCTGGCGGCCTTCCTGGTGCTGGCGCTGACCCTGGTGCCCTTTGCCGTGGCAGCGGCCCTGCGTATTGCAATTGGTGGTTGAGGCCGTCCCGGCGAGAGGACGGTCCCCGAGAGAGGTTGAGGAATGTTTCGAGCGATCTGGAACTACATCCAGCGCACCGTGAGCCCGCGTCATTTCTACGACATCGGCGGGCAGTGGTTGCCCTGGCTGTGGCTGGTGGCTGGCGTGCTGCTTGGCGTGGGCTCGGTATGGTCACTGGCGGTGGCGCCGGCCGATTACCAGCAGGGCAACAGCTACCGCATCATTTTCATCCACGTGCCGGCGGCCAGCATCGCCATGGGCGGCTATGTGGCGATGGCGGCCTGCGGCCTCATCCACCTGGTGTGGAAGGTGAAGACCGCCGAGATGGCGGCGCGCTCGATCGCGGCCATCGGCGCCTGGTTCTGCTTCATCGCGCTCTTTACCGGCGCGGTCTGGGGCAAGCCGACCTGGGGCACTTACTGGGTCTGGGACGCGCGCCTGACCTCCATGCTGATCCTGCTGTTCCTGTACTTCGGCGTGATAGCGCTCTACTCGGCTTACGAAAATGCCGCCAGCGCCGGCAAGGCCGCCTCCATCCTGGCCCTGGTGGGCGTGGTCAACCTGCCCATCATCAAGTACTCGGTGGAGTGGTGGAACACCCTGCACCAGGGCTCCAGCTTCCGCATCACCGAACGCCCGACCATGCCACCGGAAATGTACCTGCCGCTGCTGGTCATGGTGGTCGGCTTCTACGCCTTCTTTGCCGCCACCGTGATTGCGCGCACCCGCAACGAGATCCTGCACCGCGAGCGTCGCTCGCAGTGGGTGCGCGAAATCGTCGCCGGCGCGGGGAGGGCACCCTGATGTACTTTGATTCCTTCGCCGAGTTCCTGGCCATGGGCAAGCATGCGCCCTATGTCTGGAGCGCCTGGGGCCTGACCTTCGCCATCGTGCTCTGGAACATCGTGCAACCCTGGCGGCAGCGCCGCCGGTTGCTGCGTGAACAGGCGGCGCTGCTGCGCCGCGAACAGGGGACGCGTGCCGCGGCCCCGGCCACCGGCAGCGATGCTGCCGGCGGACCCCGTTGACCCGAGGTGGGAGCCCCATGAGCTTTACCCTGACCCCCAAGCGCAAGAAGACTCTCTTCATCCTTATTGCCGTGCTGGTGGGCGTCGGCATTGCCGTCGGCCTGACCCTGTATGCGCTGCGCCAGAACCTGAACCTGTTCTATACGCCTACCCAACTGGTGCAGAAGGAAGCGCCGGAAGGCCGTCGTATCCAGGTCGGCGGCCTGGTCATGGCCGGCACGGTCAAGCGCTCGCCGGATTCGCTGGCCACGCGTTTCACCATTACCGATCTCAAGCACCAGGTGGATGTCACCTATACCGGCATCCTTCCCGACCTGTTCCGGGAGGGGCAGGGCATTGTCGCCAATGGCCGTCTCGAGAATGGCGTGGTGGTGGCCGAGGAGGTGCTGGCCAAGCACGACGAGAACTACATGCCGCCACAGGTGAAGCACGCCATCGAGCAGGCGGGTCACCCCGCCGGCAAGTAAGGCCAGTCCCGGGTTCGCTGCCGGAGCCCTTTACAGGAGCGGCTCCCGCCGCGAAGAACCCTTTTGCTGCGCCCAGGAAAAAGCCCGCATTGCGCGGGCTTTTTTATGTGTCGCTGAAGCCGGAGCGAAGGAAAGCCGTCAGGGCTCCCACGGAAACCTTATTTCCAGTCGCCGCGCAGGGCGCGCACCTTTTCCTCCAGCAGCACCGGGGTCGCCGCCGCCGGTTCCACCGCGGCGCCCACGCTCACCGCCACCCGCGAGCGGATGCGGCGCGGGAACTTGGTGAAGGCGGCACCGCCCTTGCGGCTGGAGAAGCTGCCCCACATGCCCTGCAGCGCAATGGGGATCACCGGTACCGGGGTGCGTTCGATGATGCGCTGGAGGCCGTTCTTGAACGGGTACATCTCGCCGCTGTCGGTGATGCGGCCCTCCGGGAAGATGCATACCATCTCGCCGCTCTCCAGGGCGGTGGCAATGTCGTCATAGGCCTTTTCCAGCAGCGCCGGATCCACCTTGGCCGGGGCGATGGGGATGGCGCGCGCGGTGCGGAAGATGAAGTTCAGCACCGGGTTCCTGAAGATGTTGTGGTCCATGACAAAGCGCGGCGGGCGGCGAATGGCGGTGGCCAGGATCAGCGCATCGAAGAAGCTCACGTGGTTGCAGACCAGCACGCAGGCGCCGTTCTCGGGGATGCCTTCCAGGTTCTTGCGCTCGACCTTGTAGAACATGCTCATGAACATCCAGACCAGGAAGCGCATGAGGAATTCCGGCACGACGGTGAAGATGTAGATCGACACGATGGCGGAGAGGAGTGCGGTGATGGCGAGCAGGCCCGGCAGGCTGACGCCGGCCCTGAGCAGGCCGACCGCCATCAGCGAGGCGACCACCATGAAGAGGGCGTTCAGGATGTTGTTGCCGGCAATCACGCGGGAACGGTGGCTGGGCTCGGAGCGCGCCTGCACCAGGGCATACAGCGGCACGATATAGAAGCCCGAGAACACCCCGAGGCCGAAGAAGTCGGCGAGCACGCGGGTATTGCCCGGCACCGCCAGGAAGGCGTCGAGGTTGGCGGCGGGAACGGCCATGGGCACATGGCCCTGGGTGGCGAACCAGATGTCGACGCCGAAAGCGGTCAGGCCGATGGCGCCGAAGGGGACCAGGCCGATTTCCACTTTCTTGCCGGACAGCTTCTCGCAGAGCAGGGAGCCGATGCCGGTGCCCACCGACATGGTGGTCATGAGCAGGATCACGGCAAATTCGTTGCCGCCGAGCACGTCCTTGGTCAGCGCCGGAATGTTGGAGAGCATGGTGACGCCGTAGAACCAGAACCAGGAGATGCCCAGCACTGACAGGAATACGGTACGGTTGGCGCGAATGAGGCCGATGTTGCGGATGGTCTCGGTGACCGGATTCCAGTTCACCTTGAGATCGGGCGCGGCCACCCCGGTGCGGGGGATGAAGAAGGCGGCGGCCAGGCCGGTGAGGGCCACGGCGACGATGGCGAGGCTGAGGGCATGGATGCCGGTGTCGCCGGGCAGGGCGATGAGATAGCCGCCCAGGATGGAGCCGATCAGGATGGCCAGCGAAGTGCCGGTCTCCACCAGCGCGTTGCCGCCGACCAGCTCTTCCGCGCGCAGCGTCTGCGGGAGGATGGCGTACTTGATCGGCCCGAACAGCGTGGAGTGGATGCCGAGCAGGAACAGGGCGCTGATCAGGAAGACCAGGTTGTTGGTATAAAAGCCGGTACAGGCCAGGGCCATGATGCCGACCTCCAGGGTCTTGACCAGGCGGATCAGCACGGCCTTGTCCCAGGCGTCGGCAATTTGTCCCGCGGTGGCCGAGAACAGGAAGAAGGGCAGGATGAAGATGGCCTGGCAAATCGGGGCGCGGATCTCCACCGGCAGCGAGCTGATCTCGATGGCGCGGTAGGTGAGCAGGATGATGAGGCCCTGCTTGAAGACGTTGTCGTTGAAGGCGCCGAGGAACTGGGTGGTGAAGAAGGGCAGGAAGCGGCGGGTCTTTAACAGGCTGAACTGGCTGCTCATGGGCAATCCTTTTGCAAAGGGGCGACCTTGCCATGCGGTCACGGATGTGGCGCAAGCTTAAAGAAGCCTCCGCCTGCCGGCCAGACGGCGCCGTGCTTTTGTCATGGCCCCGGGGCGGCTCCCGGCCTGCGCCCTGTTTCCCCCGGGCGGAACGGGGCCGGCGTCAGGCCGGGCAGGGGCGGGCGAAACTGATATGATCGCAGCCTTGCGGACGGGAGAGCAGGCAGGCGTGACGCGACGCGGCGGGGCAACTGGAAACGGGCGGGGACTGCTGTTGGCGCTGTCCTTGCTGCTGGCCGCGCCGGTCCTGGCCGCGGAGGCGCCGTTGCGCCTGGAGGTGCGCGGCGTCAGCGGCGACCTGCTGGAGAATGTCGAGGCCTATGCCGGCAGCGTCAGTCGTGCCGACCTGGACAGCTGGCGCAACACCCGCAGCCGCCTGCTTGCCGCCGTCCAGGATGCGCTGCGTGCCATGGGCCATTACGCCGGCGAAGTCGAGATCAGCCACGACGACAAGACCGTGCGCATCGTCATCAAGCCCGGTTCTCCGGTACGCGTGCGCAATTTCCGCCTGGAGTTCACGGGCGAGGCGGCCAGCGATCCCGCCTTTGACGCCTTGCGCAAGAGCCTGCCGCTGCGTGCGGGCGATGTCCTCAATCATGGCCGCTACGAGGCCCTCAAAAGCAGCGTGCGCAGCCTTGGCCTCGAGCGCGGCTATTTCCAGGGCGACTGGGAGAGCCATGCCGTCCGGGTCGACCCGGCCGCCCTGGCCGCCGATGTCGAGCTGGTCTATGCCAGCGGCCCGCGCTTCCGCTTCGGCGAGGTGAGCTATGAGACCCCCGCCGGCGGCGAGGCCGGTCAGTTGCTGCGCCCGGAACTGCTGCAGCGCTTCCAGACCTTCGAGGAGGGCGAGCCCTACGATGCCGCCCGCCTGATCAAGTTCAATCGCGCCCTGCTCGATTCCCGCTTCTTCAGCGAGGTGCGCGTCCAGTCCGAGCGCGAGCGCGCGGTGGACAACGCCGTGCCCATCGACGTCATCCTGGCGGCCGACAAACCCAATAACGTGGATATCGGCATCGGCTATTCCACGGATATCCAGGAGCGCCTGACGCTAAAGTGGCAGCGCCCCCTCATCAACGACCGGGGTCATGGCGTCGAGGTCGGTACCGAGCTGTCGCCGGTGCGCGCCAGCCTGGACACCAAGTACACCATCCCGCTCAGCCACCCGATCAACGACACCCTGCAATACCTGTACGGGGTGCAGCGCGAGGAGTTCGAGGAGCTGGTGACCTGGAACACGGTGCTTGGCGTGCGCCGCCAGATAAAGCGCGACAGTGGCTGGCAGCGGACTTACTCGCTGCGCGCCCTGCGCGATACCACTGAAACCCCGCTGGAGACCGTCAAGCAGGACCTGGTGCTGCCCGGCCTCAGCCTGGACCGCCTGCGCAGCCGTGGCGGCGTCGACCCGTCCTGGGGCGACCGCCAGTACTACCAGACCGAGGTCGCCTCCGAACAACTGCTCTCCGATACCAGCCTGGTGTCCGTCCGCGCCGGCTTGCGCGTACTGCGCACGCTGGCGGAGCGCCACCAGTTCCTGCTGCGTGGCGATGCCGGCACCCTGCTGACCGACAACTTCGAGGATGTCCCCACCGCCATGCGCTTTTTTGCGGGCGGTGACCAGAGTATCCGCGGCTACGCCTACAAGTCCGTGTCCCCGACCGACGAGAACGGCTTCAGCGTGGGGGCGCGCAACCTGCTGACCGCCAGCGTGGAGTATGATTACGAGTTCATCCGGCGCTGGCGCGTCGCCGTGTTCACTGACGCCGGCAATGCGTTTGACTCGGCCAGCGAGCCACCCAAGGTCGGCGCCGGCGTCGGCATCCGCTGGGTTTCGCCGGTGGGCCCGATCCGCCTGGACGTGGCCTGGCCGGTATCCGAGGAAGACCAGAGCCTGCGCGTGCACTTTTCCATGGGGCCCAATCTCTGATGTGGCATTACCACCTGCGCCGTGCCGGCGGCCACGCCTGGCGGCTGCTGCTGGCGCTGCTGGTGCTGGTCCTGCTGCTGGCGGGTGCGCTGCTGGCGGCGCTTGGCAGCGAGACTGGCAGCCGCTGGCTGCTGGAGCGGGGCCTGGGCATGCAGCGCGTGCTGGAGGCGCGTTATGAAGGCGGCACCCTGCTGTGGGGGCTCGACCTCGCCGATGTGCACCTGCAGACGGCCAAGACCGACCTGCGCGTCCGTCGCTTGCTCGCGCGCTGGTCGCTGTGGGAGCTGTGGCGCGGGGAAGTGACGCTGAGCCGCCTGGAGCTGGACTCGGTGGACCTGCGCCGCCGCGCGCCGCCATCACCCGACAAGACCGACCTGCCCACCCTCATCCTGCCCCTGCGACTGCACCTGCTGGCCGGGGAGGCGCGCGGCGTGCGCTACTGGAACTGGGGTGCGGCCTCCCCCCACGAGCTGCGCCTGCTGCAGCTGCGCGATGCCGAGTGGGTGCGCACCCGCGTCCGCTTCGGCCGACTCCTGCTCGACCATGAAGAAATCGGCCGCCTTGACCTGGCCGGGCGTATCCGCCTTCGCGGCGGCTATCCCCTGGAGGCGCAGGGGCGGCTGGACTATCTGCCGTTCCGCGCACCCGGCTGGGGGCCAGTGTCCGTCAAGCTGGGCGGGGAGGTGGCGCATCTCGACATCGGCCTCGCGCTTTCCGGCAAGGTCAGCGCCAGCGCCCGTGGCCGCCTGCGCCCCTTGGAGAAGTCGATGCCCTTCTCGGCCCGCCTGCAATGGGGCGAGCTGGCGCTGCCCTGGTGGTCGCACCACTCCATTCGCAGCGAGGGCGGATGGCTGGCGGTGACCGGCGATCGCCAGGGCCTGCAGGGCAGCCTGGAGGCTGGGTTGGCCGCGCGCCATCTGCCCGCAGGCCGCTATGAGCTGCGCGGCCGCACCGACTGGCATTCCGCCTCGGTCGCCGCGCTGGGCTTCAAGGGACTGGGCGGCAGCCTGCGGGCCCAGGGCGAGATCGACTGGCGCGCCGGGTTGCGCTGGTCGGCCACCTCGCGCCTGGCGGATATCGACCTGGCACGGAAGTGGCCGGTACCGCGGCTGGCGGTGCCGATCCTGACGGGGCAATTTGAGTCCTCTGGTAAGACCAGTGCTGGCGGCACCGATCTCAAGGCCAGCCTGCGCCTGGCCAGCGGCGAACGCTGGCAGGTCGAGCAGCGCGCCGCCTCCTGGGCCTGGTACCTCGACCGTTCGCAACAACTGACGGCCAGTTGGGCAGGTGTCCAGCGCCGGCTTGAGAATGGTCGGACCATTGTGGCCGAGAGTGGTAGTTTGCAGGCCAGTGGCAGCCGGCAGTCCTGGACGGCGCTGCTCGACACGCAGTTGGCCGGTAACCAGCTGCCTGCGGGGCAGTGGCGGACCCAGCTGCGTGGCAATGACGCCGCCCTGACGCTGGATCGACTGGACTATGAGGGCGAGGAAGGCCATCTGGCGTTCCAGGGCCAGGTTGCGCTGGCGCAACCGCTGCGTTGGTCGGGCCAGCTCGCCCTCGACCGTTTCGGCAGCGCCTGGCTATTGCCTGAATGGCCCGGACATTTCAGCGGCACCGTCGCGGGACAGGGGAGCTGGGGTGCCGGTCGCCGCGAGTTCCGGCTCGCCGAAGTCCGCCTGCAGGGCGCCCTGCGCGGGCGCCCACTGGCTCTCGACGGCCCTCTCGACATCCTGCTGGCCGCGGGCGCCTGGCCCGAGTTGCACAGCGAGGGCCTCGACCTGCGCTGGGGAGGTAACCAGGCGGTGCTCACCGGCGGGCTGCGCCAGGACACCTGGGATCTGGCGGGGCAACTGGACCTGGCTGACCTTGCGCTGATCCAGCCCGGCTTGCAGGGGCGGATTCATGGCCAGGTCAGCCTGGCCGGCCCGGAGCGGCGGCCGGATGTCGTTGCCCGGCTGGCTGGCGAGGGGCTGGCGCGCGGCGGCCTGGGCGTGAAAGCGGTCCGCCTCGAGGCGGACCTGCCGGCGCTGGGGGAACAAGCCGGTCAATTACTGGTGGTGGCTGATGGTGTGACCACTTCAGACAATCGGGACTGGGGGCGACTGAGCCTGGACGTGCGCGGGCTGCGCCAGGACCACGTGCTGGACTGGCGCCTTGAAGGTGAGGACGTGCAGGGCGGCGGACAACTTAGCGGGGGGCTGGCCGCGGCCGGCTGGACGGGCCGGCAACTGGCGGGACAAGTGGCGGGCGCGGGACTCGACTGGCGTCTGGCCGAGCCACATGCCCTGGCCTGGCAGCAGTCGGAGCGGCGCCTGTGGCTGGCGCCGCATTGCTGGCGCAGCGAGGCGGCCAGCCTCTGCAATGAGGATGAGATGCGGCTTGGTCGCAGTGGCCACGTCCGCCTCTCGCTGGCCGGGCTGGCGCTGGAGCGGCTGCGTGGCGTGTGGCCCGAGGGGCTGACGATGGCCGGCCAGGCCACTGGCAGCGTGGTGGGGGACTGGGCGCCGGGCGAGCCGCCCTTGCTGACGGCCGGCCTGGAGGCCCGCGACGGCGAGTTGCGCCTGCAGCGAGATGACGGCCAGGCGGCCGTGGTGCGGACTTATGAGCGGATTGCCCTGCATGCCGATGCCGGGCTCCGGAAGGTGGATGTCGGCTTGACCCTGGCGTCGGCTGACATGGGCCAGGGCCAGGCTCGAATGCAGGTAGATCCGTATGCGGAGGGCAAGCCGGTAACCGGCGAGGTGTCGCTGGACGGCCTGCGCCTCGGCGTGTTCCAGCCCTTTTTCCCGGGCCTTTCCACCTTGGCCGGCAGCCTGTCGGCCCAGGGGCGGTTGGCGGGCTCGCTGGCGCGGCCGGTCTTCAACGGCCAACTGCGGCTGAGCGAGGGCGAGCTGGCCTTCCAGCGCCTGCCCCTGCATGTGACCGCGCTGGAGGCGGTCGTGGATGTGGACGGAACGCGGGCGGATATCGCCGGCAGCATGAAAAGCGGGGAGGGCGGCGCCACCCTGGCCGGTGACGCCGACTGGAGCGGCGAGCCGCGCCTTGCCCTCTCGCTCAAGGGGCAGCGTTTCCAGCTCAGCCAGCCGCCGGAGCTGCTGGCGGAAGTCGCCCCGGATCTGCTCCTCAGCGTGGCGCCGCGCCGGGTCGATCTGACCGGCAGCGTGTTCGTGCCCACCGGCCGCCTTAACTTCAAGCGTCTTACCGACCAGGCCATTCCCCTGTCGCCCGACATCCGGGTCGTGCACGCCAGTGATCTCGAGGCGGTGCAGGTAACCGGTCAGGTCCAGGACTGGGCCATCAATGCGGATGTACGCCTGCGCCTCGGCGATGACGTCTTCTTCCAGGGCTACGGCGTCACCGGGCGACTGTCCGGGGGCCTGCGCCTGCGTCAGGAGGGCCGTCGCGGGCTTGAGGCCAGCGGCGAGGTCGAGCTCGACAAGGAATCACGTTATGACGCCTATGGCCAGCGCCTGCAGATTCGTCGCGGCCGACTGATCTTTGCGGGCAACCTGACCCAGCCCGGCCTCGACATGGAAGCCATCCGCACGGTGGATGACAAGGTGGTTGGCGTACGCGTGGAAGGCCGCGCCAATGCCCCCGAGGCCACGCTCTTCTCGGATACGGCCATGTCACAGGAGGAGATTGTTTCCTACCTCGTGCTGGGGCGGCCTCTCGACACCCAGGGCCGTCCTGATGGCGGCGGCAACCTGACCGCCGCTGCGGCCGCCATCAAGCTGGGCGCCACCGGCGCTGGCGGCGTCGGCCTGACCGACCGGGTTGGCGAAACCCTGGGCATTTCCGCCCTGTCCCTGGATGCCGAGGGTAACGGCGACGATACGCAGTTCACGGTCTCCGGCTACCTGAGTCCCAAGCTTTACCTGCGTTACGGTGTCGGCATCTTCACGCCAGTGAATACCGCCACTCTGCGCTACAAGATCAACTCGCGCCTCTATCTGGAAGCGGTCTCCTCGCTCGAGAACGCCATCGATATCTTTTACAACCTCCGCTTCTGAGCCTGCGGCGCGCGGGGGGCGTCCACCTCCACCTCCACAGCCACAGCCACAGCCACAGCCACAGCCACAGCCACAGCCACAGCCACAGCCACAGC
>JAZKHS010000028.1:20354-26820 GCA_040385265.1 Pseudomonadota bacterium
CACAGGCTCAGGCTCAGGCTCAGGCGCCGAACTCACCGGCCTCTCGTTTGGGAGTGGCGTCGACAAGTCGCAAGGCAGGTGGAAGCCCTCTCCAGGTGTCTTTCCCGACAGGCTGCACCCCACCTGCCACAGGCGGCAGCCGGGCCGACCGGGAGCGTTCCCGGACGCCAGAGTCGGCCGATATAGTGGATGAGCGACTTTGGCGGCCGCGCCTGGATCCCTGCCTGTCCCCGCGCCAGCGACCGTCATCCACGACAACAATAACAAGGTGTTCCGCCATGCTGCGTGCCCTGACCGCGAGCTTCGCCTTCTCCCTGGTCCTGCTGCTGGCCGCCTGCGGCGGCGAGGCCGCTTCGTCCGCCACCGCCCCCGAGCCCCTGCCGGTCTCGGTTGCGGCCAACGGCAACGTGGTCAAGGGCCTGATCCGCAACGGTATGGTGAGCGCCTGGCGCTGGCAGGCGGGGGTCTATGTCAAGGTCGCCTCTGCCCGCACTGGCAGCGCCGGCGAGTTCACGCTGAGCATTCCCGATCCGGTGCCGGGCGAGGTCCTCCGCCTGCAACTGGACGTCTTGCCTGATGCCAGCGCCCGCCGGCGTACCGAAATGCTGTGCGACGTGGCCCGGTGCGGCAGCGCCCTGCGTGGCGAATGGGTGCCCCTCGGCAGCGGCATGGGCCTGCGCAGCTGGGCCAGCGTCGGCGCCGATGGCAACGTGACGCTGATGCCCATGACCCCTGTCAGCACCCTGCTGGTCGGCCACGCCGAGTCCCTGGGCGATGGCCGCCTGACGGAGGCTGGCGTGGAGGTCGCGCGCCTGCGCGTGGCCGCGCTTTTCGGCCTGACCCCCGAGCAGTTGCTGGCCCGTCCCGGCAATATCCTGGACACCCTTTGGCTGGAGGTCGCCTCGGAGGAGGCCGTCAGGCTGTCAGTGCTCTCCGCGGCTGTCGCCGAGCTGGCCAGCCTGGAGGGCAGCGACATCGGCCTGGTCATGGACACGCTGGTCGAGCGCTTCAACAGTTACGATGGCCACCTCATGCAAGCGGGCGAGTCCGGTTCCCTGGCCGATCTCTATCAGGGCGCCCTCAGCCTGGCCGCCGGCAATGGCGCCGTCTTCGCCAGGGTGCAGGACTGGCTGGCCGCGGCGGTGGCCGGCCTGCGTTACGGCGAGCTCAATACCTCCGCCTGTGGTGAGGCCTGCGGCAACTTCGACAGCAACCGGGTGATCCTGGCGCTGGGCGAAGGCAGCGATACCCTGGGCGGCGACCTGCGTCGGCTGATGACGGAGCAGGGCACGACCCGCATCGAAGACCTGCTGGCAGCCCAGCTTTCACGCTATGGCTGGCTGGTTGGCAGCGATACCCTGGGCCTGGCCGAAGTGGCCTGGAATGTCGTGGCGCTGAGCGCACTGTCCTCGGTGGGCATGAACGGTGTCTCCATTCCCGGCGTCACCGTGGTGCGCGAAGGCAATATTCTTCATCTGGATGGCAGCTTCAATAATTACGCCATCGACCTCGACATTACCGTGCCGCCGCTGCTACAGCAGATCTACGCTTATACGCCGGGCAGCACGTTGACCTTCGTGATCGGTGCCCACGGCTTCGTGCAGAAAGGTCGCCTGCGTGGGCGCCTGGACGGCACCCTGACCATCGTGGCCGACGGCACCGACTTCACCCCGGCGCGGAATGCGATGCTGGCCCTGTATGGCGCCATGGCTGCACAGGATCAGGCAGCGGCGGTTGCTGCCCAAGGCGCCCTGCTGGATGCGGTGGGTGGCATTATCCGGAGCGGCGAAGCCACGTTTGCCCTCCAGGGCGAGGCCGCCCTGGCCAGGCTGGAGCCGCAAGGCGACGCCCTGGTGGAAGCCAGCCAGCTGGCGATTGCCGGCCGCGGGCAGATGCACCTGGACATGAATGGCTTGCCCGACGGCGGCATCCTCGCCGAAGGCCGCGCCGACTACGGTTCCCTGACGCTGCCCAATGGCGACCGCTTCCATATCGATCCGGAGCAGGGCCACGCGCTGACCTTTGCCCTGGGCGCCGACGGCACCGCCACGCTCGCTATCGGCGCTGATGTGCTGGGTCATGACGCGGCAGTCAGCGGCAGTGGCCGCCTGCTCCGCCTCGGGGTGTTGCTGAACCACCTGCGCGACAATGTCGCCACCCTCGCCGAAACCCTGGTCCTGGCCGACACCACGGATCTGGATGTCCAGCCCACCCTGGCGCAGTTGCTCACCGATCTCAGGGGGCTGGAGCTGGCGCTCACCGGGCAGGCAGTCATCCCGGATTACGGTCACACCTACACGCTGGCCGTGGCCAATGGCGTGCTTCGCATCAGCCAGCCCGACAGCACCGAAACCGCCCTGGAACTGGCGTTGCTGGCCAAGGGGCTGGTGGCGCGTGCCGGCGGCCAGTGGTGGCTGGTTGGCCTGGACCTGGCCGTGCCAGGCTATCCGGCCCTGACACTGGCGGACTCCGACGGCGGCGAGTGGCGCTGGGACTTCAACTTCTCCGGCCAGCTTGCCACCACCGAGCCAGCGATCAGCTCCTGCATCGACGCCTGCCTCTAGGCGCTTGCACCGGCCCTTCGGCGCTCGGACGCATGAGGGGCCGGAGACAGGGGCGCACCCGGTCGGGTGCGTGCCTCTCTTCCCGGTCCGGGCGGGCCACCACTTTCAAGCCGTGAGCTCCTCCAGCGTTGTGCCGCACCGGGCACGGCGGCTTGGCGCAAGGGTCTCCTGACGCTATAGTCGCGCGCTTCTCATTGCGTTCAACGCCTTCGGACCCGGTTTGCACCGGCCGTCCGGCCGAGCAGGCAAGTCTGCCTGTCGCCGGGGGTAATCCTCCGTGGCACCGCAATCTCGAGGTCACGTGGCCACTCGTGGCGGCCACCACTGCTGAAGGATGGAAAAACCATGCCTGCTATCACCCTCCCGGACGGGTCTGTCCGCAGCTTTGATCATCCCGTTTCCGTCGCTGACGTCGCCGCCTCCATTGGCGCCGGCCTGGCGAAGGCCGCCCTGGCTGGCAAGGTCGACGGCGAACTGGTCGACACCAGCTTCCTGATCGACAAGGACGCGAAGCTCGCCATCATCACCGAGCGCGACCCGGAAGGCGTGGACATCATCCGCCATTCCAGCGCCCACCTGCTGGCCATGGCCGTGCAGAGCCTCTTCCCCAGCGCCCAGGTCACCATCGGCCCGGTCATCGACGACGGCTTCTATTACGACTTCGCCTTCGAGCGCCAGTTCACCCCCGACGACCTCGTGGCCATCGAGAAGCGCATGGAAGAGCTGGCCGCCGCCGACCTGCCCGTGACCCGCTCCGTGCTGTCCCGTCCCGAGGCCATCAAGCTCTTCGAGGAGATGGGCGAGAAGTACAAGGTCGAGATCATCGCCGGCATCCCCGGCGAGGAACCCCTGTCCTTCTACCGCCAGGGCGATTTCATCGACCTCTGCCGCGGCCCGCATGTGCCCAGCACCGGCAAGCTCAAGGCCTTCAAGCTCATGAAGGTAGCCGGCGCCTACTGGCGCGGCGACAGCAACAACCAGATGCTGGCCCGTATCTACGGCACCGCCTGGGGCAACAAGAAGGACCTGGCCGGCTACCTGCACCGCCTGGAAGAGGCCGCCAAGCGCGACCACCGCAAGATCGGCAAGCAGCTCGACCTCTTCCACCTGCAGGAAGAAGCCCCCGGAATGGTGTTCTGGCATCCCCATGGCTGGACCGTCTACCAGGTCCTGGAGCAGTACATGCGCCAGGTCCAGCGCGACCACGGCTATGTCGAGGTCCGCACCCCCCAGGTCGTGGACAAGGTCCTGTGGGAGCGCTCCGGCCACTGGGCCAACTACGCCGAGAACATGTTCACCACCGCCTCAGAGAACCGGGATTACGCGGTCAAGCCCATGAACTGCCCCTGCCATGTGCAGATCTTCAACCAGGGCCTCAAGTCCTACCGCGACCTGCCCCTGCGCATGGCCGAGTTCGGCGCCTGCCACCGCAACGAGCCCTCCGGCGCCCTGCACGGCATCATGCGCGTGCGCGGCTTTACCCAGGACGACGCCCATATCTTCTGCACCGAAGACCAGATCGGCGCCGAGGCCGAGGCCTTCATCAAGCTGACCATGCAGGTCTATGCCGACTTCGGCTTCAGCGACATCAGCCTCAAGCTGTCCACCCGCCCGGCCAAGCGTGTCGGCGCCGACGAGCTCTGGGACAAGGCCGAGGCCGCCATGGCCCGGGCCCTGGATCACGCCGGCCTGAAATACGACCTGCAGCCGGGGGAGGGCGCCTTCTACGGCCCCAAGATCGAGTTCACCCTGCACGACTGCATCGGCCGCGCCTGGCAATGCGGCACCATCCAGCTGGACTTCAACCTGCCCCAGCGCCTGGACGCCTCCTACGTGGCCGAGGACAACTCCCGCCAGTACCCGGTGATGCTGCACCGGGCCATCCTGGGCTCCTTCGAGCGCTTCATCGGCATGCTGATCGAGAACTATGCCGGCTCCTTCCCGGCCTGGCTGGCCCCGGTGCAGGCCGTGGTCATGGGAATCACCGATGCCCAGGCGCCGGCCGTCGTCCGGGTGCAGGAAGCCTTGAAAGCCAAGGGTTTCCGGGCAATTGCGGACTTGAGAAACGAGAAGATCGGCTTTAAGATTCGCGACCGAACCCTTCAGCGCATCCCCTACCTCCTGGTGGTGGGCGAGCGCGAGATGGAATCCGGCTCCGTGTCTGTACGTACCCGCAAGGGCGAGGACCTTGGCAGCATGTCCGTAGAGGACTTCGCTTCCCGTCTCGCCGCGGACATCGCGCAGCGCGGGCGTTTTGTATTGGAGAATGGAAATAGCGATCAAGCCTGAACGTAGCAGCGCCCCTGCTAAAGAGAAACGTCCTGCCATCAATACCGAGATCCGCGCTCGCGAAGTGCGTCTCGTTGACCAGGACGGCAAGCAGGCCGGCATTGTGCCGCTGCGCGATGCCCTGGCGGCGGCGGAAGCCGTCGAGATGGACCTGGTAGAGCTGGTCCCGGATGCCGAGCCCCCCGTGGCCCGCATCATGGACTATGGCAAGTACGTCTTCGAGCAGAAGCAGCAGAAGAAGGAAGCCAAGAAGAAACAGCACCAGGTCCAGATCAAGGAAATCAAGCTGCGTCCGGGCACTGAAGACGCTGACTATCAAGTGAAATTGCGCGCCGTCATCCGTTTTCTGGAAGAGGGCGACAAAGCCAAGATCACGCTCCGTTTCCGCGGACGTGAAATGGCCCACCAGGAACTTGGCATGAAGCAGCTGCAGCGCTTCGAGGTCGACCTGGCGGATATCGGCACTGTGGAGCAGTCGCCGAAGATGGAAGGCAAGATGATGCATATGCTCATCGGCCCCAAGAAAAAGAGGTAAGGCATCAGGAAGATGCCGCACGTCTTACCCCCAGGCCGGACTGATCGCCGTGCTGAAGGGGTTACTCAAAAGAGGTAATCATGTCCAAGCTCAAGATCAAGACCAAGCGTGGCGCTGCCAAACGCTTCCTGAAGACGGCCAACGGCTTCAAGCGCAAGCAGGCGTTCAAGCGCCACATCCTGACGAAGAAGTCCGCCAAGCGCATCCGTCAGCTCCGTCCCATGACCATGGTTCACGCCAGCGATGTTGCTCGTGTTGAACGCATGCTGCCGAACTGCTAAGGGGGGAGACTAAATGGCTCGTGTAAAGCGTGGCGTAATCGCCCATCGTCGTCACAAGAAGATTCTGGATCGCGCCAAGGGCTACTACGGTGCCCGTAGCCGCGTCTATCGCGTTGCATTCCAGGCGGTCATCAAGGCCGGCCAGTATGCCTACCGCGACCGTCGTCAACGGAAGCGTCAGTTCCGCGCTCTCTGGATCGCCCGTATCAACGCGGCTGCCCGTCTCAATGGTCTCTCCTACAGCCGTCTTATCAACGGCCTGAAGCGTGCCTCCATCGAGATCGACCGTCGCGTGCTGGCGGACATTGCCGTGCATGACGCGCAAGCGTTCAGCGCGCTGGCCGAGAAGGCGAAAGCCAGCCTCGCAGCGTAAGCGTTGTCTATCCGGGGTGCCTCGCGTTGCGCGGCACCCCGGGTTGCAGGCCCGGCATCTGTCCGGGCCTGCGCGCTAAAGTGGCAAGGGCTTTCGGGCCCGACCGAAAAGGGGAAGGGCTTAGCGGTTCTTCCCCTTTTTTATTGGCGCCGGGCTCCCGTGGAGCGGCTTCAGCCGCGAAGGCGGGGCCGGCGCCAACCCAATTTCCGGTGTCCTGTCCGGCATGGGATCGCGGCTGAGGCCGCTCCCGCGACGAGCCGGACGGCACTCCACCCAATCGCGGATGCGAGTACCATGAGCGAATTGAAGGCGCTGGTGAACGAAGCGCAGGCCCTGGTGGCCGATGCCTGTGACATGCAGGCGCTGGATCAGGTGCGCGTGATGCAGTCGCAGCAGCCGCCGATCCGCATCATCTGCCCGGGCC
>JAZKHS010000029.1:0-37490 GCA_040385265.1 Pseudomonadota bacterium
TTCTCTCCGTACCCACCCATCCGGAGCGATGCCATGTCCTTTTCCTTCCCGCGCCTTGGCGCCGCCGTGCTCGCCACGGCCCTCGGCCTCGGCGCCTCATTGGCGTCGGCCGCCACCGTCAACCTGCTCAACGTCTCCTACGACCCGACCCGCGAGCTCTACACCGACTACAACGCCGCCTTCGCCGCCTACTGGAAGCAGAAGACCGGCGACGACGTGGTGGTCAAGCAGTCCCATGGCGGCTCCGGCAAGCAGGCCCGCGCCGTCATCGACGGCCTGGAAGCCGACGTGGTGACCCTGGCCCTGGCCGGCGACATTGACCAGCTCGCCAGCAAACGCAACATGGTCACCCCCGACTGGGCGCGGCGCCTGCCCAACAACAGCTCGCCCTACACCTCCACCATCGTGTTCCTGGTGCGCAAGGGCAACCCCAAGGCCATTCGCGACTGGGGCGACCTGGTGAAGCCGGGCTTGTCCGTCATCACCCCCAATCCCAAGACCTCCGGCGGCGCGCGCTGGAACTACCTGGCCGCCTGGGGCTACGCCCTGCGCCAGCCCAAGGCCAGCGGCGAGACCGCCAGGGCCTTCGTGAAGAAGCTCTTCGCCAACGTGCCGGTGCTGGACTCCGGCGCCCGCGGCTCCACCACCACCTTTGCCGAGCGCGGCATCGGCGACGTACTGCTGGCCTGGGAAAACGAGGCCTTCCTCGCCGTGAAGGAACTCGGTCCGGACAAGTTCGAGATCGTGGTGCCGTCGCTGTCCATCCTGGCCGAGCCGCCCGTCACCGTGGTCGACAAGAACGCGAAGAAGCATGGCACCAGCGTCGTCGCCCAGGCCTACCTGCAGTACCTGTACAGCCCGCAAGGCCAGGAGATCGCCGCGAAGAATTACTACCGCCCGAGCGACCCCAGGGTGGCCGCGAAATATGCCGCGCAGTTCCCCAGGCTGAAGCTGCTCACCATCCGTGATTTCGGCGGCTGGAGCGCCGCGCAGGACGCGCACTTCGCCGACGGCGGCAGCTTCGACCAGATCTACGTCCCCGGCAAGAAATAAGCCCGGCCCGGCGCCGGCCGCGCAGCGCGGCGGCGCCCCTCACGCCTGCACAGAGAACACTGCCATGAGCATCGAAGCCATCAACGTCCGCAACCAGTTCCGCGGCCGCATCAAGGACATCATCACCGGCCCCGTCGTATCGGAGGTCGAGGTGGAAACCCCGCAGGGCCTCATCGTCACATCGGTGGTCACCACCCGCTCCATCCGCGACCTCAACCTCAGCGTGGGCTCGGAAGTCGTCGCCCTCGTCAAGTCCACGGAAGTCGCGCTCGCCGTCCTCTGACGGCAAGCGCCCCGGACGGCGCCCGGCCCTGCTGCGCAGGCCCCCTCTTCACCATGTGCCATGAAACTGCTGCTGCAAAAGGAACACCGCCATGACCGCCGCCATCCTGCTCATCCATGAAAATTCCCTGGCAAGGCACTTCATCCGCCACGTACTGGAAGTGCAGGGCGGCTACGTGGTGGTGGCCGCCGCCAGCAGCGACGCCGCGCTGACCGCCCTGCACCAGCACGACGAGGCCTTGCAGCTCGACGTGGTGGTGACGGGCAGCCGCCAGCACGCCGCGGTGATGGCCTCCACGCTGCGCCGCGCGCACAGCGACAGCCGCCGCCTGCCGGTGCTGGTGCTGGACGAGGCCGACGGCCTCGCCATTACCCCCGCCGCGCACAAGGTGGCGGCCGAGCCGCGCGAGCTGCTGCTCAAGCTGAAGGCCCTGCTGCGCCCCGAGGCCAGCGCGGAAAAAGTCATCGAGCACGCCGGCCTGCGCCTGGACCCGGTGCAGCAGCAGGCCTATGCCGGCCATGTCCCGCTCAACCTGACCGCGCTCGGCTTCCGCCTGCTGCACTTCCTGCTCGCCCATCCCGGCCGCGTCTACAGCCGCACGCAGTTGCTGCAGACAGTGTGGGCCGGCCAGGGCTTCGTGGAAGAGCGCACGGTAGACGTGCACGTCTACCGCCTGCGCAACCAGCTCGCGCGCCTTGGCTACGGCCACCTGATAGAGGCCGTGCGCGGCAGCGGCTACCGCTGCGCCCTCGCCCACCCGCGGCCGCCACTGGCCGCTGGCCTCGGCATCCGCTTCGCGCCCTGAACCCGGAGATCCCCGATGTCCTCGCCCTGGCGTAAATCCAGTGTCCTGCCCGGCTTCAGCCTGACGCTGGGCTATACCATCCTCTATCTCAGCCTGATCGTGCTGATCCCGCTCGCCGGCCTCGTCTGGAAGAGCACTGACTACAGCTGGACACAGTTCTGGACCACCGTGACCGCGCCGCGCGTGCTGGCCTCCTACCAGCTGAGCTTTGGCGCCGCCTTCATCGGCGCCTGCATCAACGCCGTGTTCGGTTTCCTGGTGGCCTGGGTGCTGGTGCGCTACCAGTTCTTCGGCAAGCGCTTCATCGACGCCATGGTCGACCTGCCCTTCGCCCTGCCCACCGCCGTCGCCGGCATCGCACTGACCGCGATCTACGCCCCCAACGGCTGGTTCGGCCAGTACCTGGAGCCGCTCGGCCTCAAGATCGCCTTCACGCCGCCGGGCGTGGTGGTCGCGCTCACCTTCATCGGCCTGCCTTTCGTGGTGCGCACCCTGCAACCGGTGCTGCAGGACCTGGAGTCCGAGGTGGAAGAGGCCGCCGCCAGCCTCGGCGCCAACCGCTGGCAGACCTTCCGCCACGTCATCTTCCCGGCCGTGCTGCCAGCGCTGATCACCGGCTTCGCGCTCGCCTTCGCGCGCGCCATCGGCGAGTACGGCTCGGTCATCTTCATCGCCGGCAACATGCCCATGATTTCCGAGATCGCGCCTTTGCTCATCATCACCAAGCTCGAGCAGTACGACTATGCCGGCGCCACGTCCATCGCGCTCGTGATGCTGGTCATCTCCTTTGCCCTGCTGCTCACCGTGAACGGACTGCAGGCCTGGAGCCAGCGTCGCCACGGCCGCGACGCCACCTGAGGAGACCGCCATGGCCATTGTTTCCGTTTCCGCCGCGCGTTCGCGCGCCACCACCGAGCCCCTGTGGGCGCGCGGCCTGCTCATCGCCCTTGCGCTGCTGTTCCTGGCCGTATTCCTGTTCGCCCCGCTGGCGGCCGTGTTCGCGGAAGCCTTCCGCAAGGGCAGCGAGCTCTACTTCGCCGCCATCCGCGACCCCGATGCCGTGTCCGCCATCAAGCTCACGCTGCTGGCGGCCGCCATCAGCGTGCCACTGAACCTGGTGTTCGGCGTGGCGGCGGCTTGGGCCATCGCCAAGTTCGAGTTCCGCGGCAAGCAGTTCCTCATCACGCTGATCGACCTGCCCTTCGCGGTGTCGCCGGTGATCGCCGGCCTTGTCTACGTGCTGCTGTTCGGCGCCGAGGGACTGTTGGGCGAGTGGCTCTACGAGCACGACATCCAGATCCTGTTCGCGGTGCCGGGCATCGTGCTCGCCACCATCTTCGTGACCTTCCCCTTCGTCGCGCGCGAGCTGATCCCGCTGATGCAGGCCCAGGGCACTGAGGAAGAAGAAGCGGCGATCACGCTCGGCGCCTCCGGCTTCGTCACCTTCTGGCGCGTCACGCTGCCCAACATCAAGTGGGGCATCCTCTACGGCATCATTCTCTGTAATGCCCGCGCCATGGGCGAGTTCGGCGCGGTGTCGGTGGTGTCGGGCCATATCCGCGGCCTCACCAACACCATGCCGCTGCAGGTGGAGATCCTCTACAACGAATACAACTTCGTGGCAGCGTTCTCCGTGGCCTCGCTGCTGGCCTTCCTGGCCCTGGTCACGCTCGGCGTGAAAAGCTTCATCGAATGGAAGCTCGCGCGCGAAATGGCCGCCCTCGACGCCGGCTACCAGGAAGCCGCGCCCCCGGCAAAACCGTAAGCCGGGCTTCAGCCCGGCGCGACCGAGATCAGCGGGCCCCGGCCCCTCGCACAGGAATTCAGACATGAGCATCGATATCCGCAATGTGAACAAGCGCTTCGGCAACTTCGTCGCGCTCAACAACGTCAACCTCAGCGTGCAGACCGGTGAGCTGGTGGCGCTGCTGGGTCCGTCCGGCTGCGGCAAGACCACCCTGCTGCGCATCATTGCCGGCCTCGAAGCGGCCGACACCGGCAGCATCCTCTTCCACGGCGAGGACACGACGCGGCAGCACGTGCGCGAGCGCCAGGTCGGCTTCGTGTTCCAGCACTACGCCCTGTTCCGGCACATGACCGTGTTCGAGAACGTCGCCTTCGGCCTGCGCGTGCGCCCGCGCCGGGAACGCCCGAGCGACGCCGAGATTCGCCAGAAGGTGCACAAGCTGCTGGAACTGGTACAGCTGGACTGGCTGGCCGACCGCTACCCCAGCCAGCTCTCCGGCGGCCAGCGCCAGCGCATCGCGCTCGCCCGCGCGCTCGCGGTGGAGCCGAAGATGCTGCTGCTCGACGAGCCCTTCGGCGCTCTCGACGCCAAGGTGCGCAAGGACCTGCGGCGCTGGTTGCGCCGCCTGCACGACGAGATCCACGTCACCTCGGTATTCGTTACGCACGACCAGGAAGAGGCGCTGGAAGTCGCCGACCGCATCGTCGTGCTCAACAAGGGCAGGATCGAGCAGGTGGGCTCGCCCGATGAGGTCTACTCCGCGCCCGCCAGCCCTTTCGTGTACAGCTTCCTCGGCAACGTGAACCTCTTCCATGGTCGCGTGGCGGAAGGCTGGGCCGAGATCGACGGCCTGCGCCTGCCGGCCGCCGACCATGCCGCGGCGGCCGATGCCCCCGCGGTGGCCTATGTGCGCCCGCACGACATCGAGCTCTCGCGCGAGGCGCTGGAGCAGGCACTCGAAGGCACCGTGGGCGAAGTCCGCCTGCTCGGCGGCCTGGTGCGCCTGGTGCTGACGCACGGCGCGGAGGAAGTGGAAGTCGAGCTCTCGCGCGAGGCCTACCTGCGCGAGGCGGTGCAGCCCGGCGAGCAGGTGTTTTTCCGTCCGCGCCAGGCCCGCGTTTTCCTGGCGCTGGACGAGGCCGGCGCCGACTACACCATCTGAAGCGGAGCCGTCTTCGGGCGATCCCGCGGGCCGGCCCTTTTCACGACGTCGGCCGTCGTTGACGCCGCAACGGTCATCGTCCTCCGAGGGGCTCGGCGGGGCCGGCGCGGGGCTCTCGCCCGCCAGGGCTGCGCCTGCGCCTGCGCCTGCGCCTGCGTCTGCGTCTGCGTCTGCGTCTGCGCCTGCGCCTGCGTCTGCGTCTGCGTCTGCGTCTGCAGGTTGAGGTTGAGGTTGAGGCAAAAAAAAGCCCGGCACAGACCGGGCAAATCATCGAGGATCACGGTCGTCGGCCGGCTCCAGAAGGGGAAGCGCCGGCAACGACCACAGAGGCCTCTAGTTCACTCCCAGAGTCTGGGGAGTCTTGAAGCGGTAGTGCCCGGATGCCTCTTCATTGCGGATGAAGGCCGCCTCCGCGCCAAACAGCCTGTCCTGCAAGGCCTGCAGCTTGACGTCGCGCTCCGGCCCGGGCGGCAGGGCCTCCAGCCGGGTGCGCTCCGCCATGTAGGTGTCGCCCGCCGAGCGCACGATGTCGCGCTCGGCGTCCAGTTCATCCCAGCGCTTGAGCGCGGCCTCGTCCAGTCCCATGGCGGCGCGGAACTCGCGCAGCCGTTGCTGCCGTTCCTGCACCGGCAGCGACTTCAGGTCCTGCTGCACGCTGCCCAGCTCCAGGAAGCGCCCCAGGTTCTGGGTCAGGTGCGGCGCCTCGGGGCCGATGACCCGGTCCCCGTAGGTGGCGCGCAGGGCCTCGATATAGCTCTTGCTCTTGTCCTGGAACGGCGCCGTCGACTGGCCCAGATCCTTCAGCTGTTCCCGCAGCTTCTGCTCGCGCAGTTCCACGGCCCAGATCTGGTAGGCGGCCTCGCCGAACAGCTCCACGCGCTTGGCCCACATGATCTGGCTGCGCGCCTCGGCGCTGTCGAACTGCATATGCGGCAGCACCTTCTCCAGCCATTCCTCATAGCGCAGCAGACGCGCAAACACGTCCAGCAGCTCGGAGGCCTGCACCGGGAAGGCGGCGGCCAGGATGCGCAGCAGACGCTGCTGCCAGTCCTGCGGATACAGCTTCTGCAGCAGGTCGCGCAGGTTGGCGATCACCTCCAGTTGCAAGGGCACGCCGGCAATCGCCGCGCCGTACTTCTTGCGTAACTGCAGGATGATGGCCTTTTCCCGCTCGTCGAAGCCGGACAGGCTTTCGGCGTCGACGTCCGGCAGCACCAGCGTCGGCAGCGTATCGAAGGTGACCGGCAAGGCGTCTGCGGAATTCCCGCCGCCGCCCGCGGTCCACCACCAGGCGCCACCGCCCAACAGAAGGCCGGCGGCGACGAGGCCGGCGGCCAGCACTGACTTGTTCATGCCACTCCCGAATCAAAAAAAACGGGTGGAGGGCATGTGCCCGCCACCCGTAACATCACGCCGGATCAGTAGCCGCGATTGGCGATGTAGTTCATCAGGCCGGCGTAGAACTCTTCTTCGTCGAAGGTGTCAGGGCCGAGGGACACCACGTCCAGGTGATCCTGGTAGACCTGGCCGTCATGCGAGGTCATCTGGATGCTGCTCGGGTTGTTGATGTCGGTCACGTTGCCGGTGCTGCCCACTTCGCTGAACTTGTCCAGCGGATCCCAGCAGCCGTACCAGGCGCAGGTGAAGTCGTTTTCGTTATAAGCCAGGCGCACGCCCATCTGCTGCGAGTTGGTGGGCACCAGGCCATCATCGTCGTGGTCGCGGATCACGCCATCGCCAGCGCCAGCGGCGCCGTCGTTGTCGCAGTCATTCACGCAGTAGCCGTCGCCATCGGCGTTGATACCGGCGATAGCGCCAATGGCGGCCACAATCGGCATCACGTCGCCATTATCCTGGCCGGTGATGATGGAGGCCACGTAGGAGGCCACGCCGGACACGTTGTAGTTGGCGTTGAAGGCCTTGGCGCCGGTGATCTTGCCATCGTTGGCATCGTAGTCGTCGTAGATCAGCTGGAGGCCGCCGGCAATGACATCGTTGCCCGAGGCGTTGGCGCCGTTGAGCACGTCGAAGAGCACATCGCCGATGCTGGCCACCGCGGCCAGGCAAGGATCGGAACCGTCCGGGTTGGCCGGCAGCGCGCCGCAGAACACATTGCTGGAGTTGCGCGCATACATGTCGACGATCCGCTTGGCGTAGGGCGTGCCACGGTGCGGCGAGGAAATCGAGATCATGGCGGCGACGCGCGGCGCGCCGTAGTAGGCCTTGAGACGGTGCGCCACCTTGCGGATGTCAAAGCCGCCCTGGGAATGGCCGATCAGGTTGACCATGCTGGAACCGGTGGTGGCCATGAAGCTGCGCACGTGGTCATAAAGCTGGTTGCCGCGCACTTCCGAGGATTGCATCGAGGAGACCTGGAAGGCCTCGGTCTTGGGGGACTGGCTGCCGGAGAGCCAGTCGTTGCAGCCGTTGATTTCCAGGAACTGGCAGGAGTCGCCGACAAAGGTGCCGGAGTCGGAGCCGAAGTAGCTGAAGCCCCCCAGCGAGTCCCAGCCGGCCATGCCGTGGGCAAACACCACAGGATACTTGGTGACCTTGGCGGTTTCCGCGGAGGCGGTGAGCGGGAGTGCGCTGGCAAGCGCGGCAAGAGCGATACTGGCGAGAAGCTTCTTCATGATGCCGACCTCATTTTTCTTGTAAGGTTTCGGCAACACGTCAAACGGAGGTGATCCTGATGGGGCGTTACTCCGGCCCCAGGAGGCAACCCGACTATCCCAAGGGGACTCGTGGCTTTCCGTCCCACGATTGCTCGTGGTTTGGCGTGTCGTCCGGTTCTGTTTATTGGACTTCGCTCCCCGCGACGGGGAACTGCGACACACCGAAGATGTGATGGCGTGCGCAGTTCGTCAACCGCACAGACGACCAGCGGAGGTCAATTGCGGGTTTTACCGACGAGTGACATTCAAAACCGGCAGTTCGGCCAATCGCAGCACCCCTGAAAAGGGGGGAATAGTTTCTTTTCCCTGCTCCTTCCCTGCCCCACTCCTGAGCCGCCAGGCCGACGCCCCACCCGCCGCATCGCGGGGCCGGCGCCGGCGGACAGGGCCCGGACCCGTCCTGCTCGGACCCGTTCGGACCCGTTCGGGCCCTGTCCCAGCGCGTCCGCTCGTCCTGACGCCCCTGCCCGGCCTTGCGCAGCCCGGCCCCCTTCGCCCGCAGGCGCCCTCAGGTCCGCGGGTACAGCTTTTCGTCGAAATCCGCCATCTTCACGAACTCGAGCGGCGTGGCCGTGGGCAGCCCCGCCAGCCATGCCCGGTAGTCCTGCATGATGGCGTCGCGCGCCTCCGGCTTGAGGTAGGGAATGTGGTAGCCGGCAAACCAGGGCAGCACCTCCAGGCCGGTGTAGGCCAGGGTGCCGCGCAGCAGGGGGCGCAGCATGAGGTCGAGCTCACCGTGGATGGCGCCGTCGCCGAACATGTGCGGCCGCCCGCCGAGGGTGAAGCTGAGCGCCGCCTTCTTGCCCTTGAGGCCGCCCTGGTCGTAGAAGCGCAGGCCGCCGTAGCAGAGGCCGGAGATCAGCACGCGGTCGATCCAGCCCTTGAGCATGGCCGGCACGCTGAACCAGTACACCGGGAAGTTGAGGATGACGAGATCGGCGCGCTTCAGCTTCTCCACCTCGGCCAGGATGTCGGGCGCCAGCCCCCCGTGCTCATAGCCGTGGCGCTGCTCCAGCGCATACACCAGGTAGTCGGGGTTCTTGCGCCCGGCGAAGTCGTCGGCGCTCGCCACCGGGTTCCAGCCCATGGCGTAGAGGTCGGACACCTCCACGGTATGCCCGGCCTGCGTGAGTTCCGTGACGGCGGTGCTGCACATGGAGGCGGTGAAGGACTGGGGCTCGGGATGGGCGTGGACGATCAGGACGTGCATGGGAACTCTCGCGGGTCGGGCCGGATGGCGGGGACAGGCCCGGACTCTAGCAAAGGCGGCCACGCGGGGTCACGGCGCAAAACGCCGCCCGGCCATGCCCAGGCGCCGGTCTCCCGCCCGCGGTCCCGGTCGGCGGTCTCCCCGGTTTCCGCGCCGGACCGCCAGCTGCCTTCCTTTTCCGGGGTGAGCCGCTGGTCCTTTTCCCGGCGCCGGCGGCAGGGCATCGAGCTGCCGCCGCCATTACCAGCGCCCCGATTCAGTGTTAAAAGAACCCACTAGCGCGCAGGCCGGACGGCCCGGGCGGCGGCCCGATACCCGAACCGCCGCCCCGCCCTGCGCCCCTGACCGATGCCCTGACCGCAGGCCCGCCCCCTGTGCCCGCCACGGAGAGACCATGAACTACAACACCCTGGATTACGCGGTTGCCGACGGCATCCTCACCCTGACCCTGAACCGGCCCGAGCAGCTCAACGCCTTTACCGTGGAGATGGCCAACGAACTGGTGCACGCCTTCCGCCGCGCCAGCGAGGAGGACGCCGTGCGCGCCATCGTGGTCACCGGCGCCGGCCGCGCCTTCTGCGCCGGCATGGACCTGTCGGTGCCGGGCAATGTCTTCGGCCTCGACGAGAGCCAGCGCCCCACCCTCGACGACATGGAATTCCGCCGTGACGAGCAGGCCATCTTCGAAGGCGTGCGCGACACCGGCGGCCGCGTCACCCTCGCCATCTACGACTGCAAGAAGCCGGTGATTGCCGCCATCAACGGCGCCGCCGTCGGCATCGGCGCCACCATGACCCTGGCCATGGACATCCGCCTCGCTTCCGAGAAGGCGCGCATCGGCTTTGTCTTCGGCAAGATCGGCGTGGTGCCCGAGGCCTGCTCGAGCTGGTTCCTGCCGCGCCTGGTCGGCATGAGCCAGGCGCTGGAATGGGTGTACAGCGGCGACATCCTGGACCCGGCCGAGGCCCTGCGCGGCGGCCTGGTGAAGGCGGTGCTGCCGCCGGAGCAGTTGCTGGCGGAGGCCTACCGGCTCGCGCACAAGTTCGTCGACAACCGCTCGCCGGTGTCGGTGGCGCTCATGCGCCAGATGCTCTACCGCAATTCGGCGCAGCCGCACCCGCTGGAGGCGCACAAGATCGATTCGCTGGGCATGTTCTACACCAGCCTGGGCGACGGCAAGGAAGGCGTCGCCAGCTTCCTGGAGAAGCGCGCGCCGGAATACACCGGCAAGGCCAGCGCCATGCCGCCCTTCTACCCCTGGTGGAACGACGACGAACACTAAGGGCGCACGGCGCCGATCCGTCCGGACGCGCCCCCCGGCCGGCGAAAGGCCGGTTCAGAGCCCCCGCCGCGCCAAACAAAAGGCCCGCTTTCCAGCGGGCCTTTTCACCTCCGTCACCAACGCCCGCAAGGCAGCGTCGGGCCAGCCCTACAGGCTCATCTTCTCGGAGAAGAGGCCTTTCTCGCCGCGCCCCATCCAGTCGCCGATATCGACGTGGAAGCCGCGCTTCTTGAGCGCATTGCCGAGCGCAAACAGGTAGGCGGTATCGGGCATGCCGGTGGTGAACAGCACGGCAATCTCGCGCCCGAGCGCGGTAAAGGGGCGCGCCAGCAACTGCAGCTCGCTGCCTTCGTCCGGTCCTTCGATATAAAGCCCCTTGTTGCCGCAGCGCAGCACCGCGCGGAAGTTCTTTTCCTCCACGCTCTTGATGCGCACCTTGCCCGGGTCGGGCAGCAGCAGGCCCATGGCCTCCATCTGCGTGAACATGGGGCCGTGGATATCCTTGTTGAAGTAGCCGGCCGCCTCCAGCGAGATGAAGCCGCCCAGGTCCAGGCGCATCATGAAGCGCAAGGTGGTCATGTCGGCCTTCGACACGGTATTGAGGAAGGCCAGCGTGCGCAGGTTGTGCGATCCCGGCTGGCGCACCTCGTCGACCAGCACCCGCGCCCACATCTCCTGGAAGTCGGTGGCCACCGCACGCGCGGCGGCCTCTTTCCAGCGCAACAGCCAGTCGGCGTCGACGGCGCGGTCGGACATGGCCGTCAGCTCGATCGTCTCCACCAGCTGGTCCGCGCGCAGGCCGATGCGACGCACGTTGAGCGCCTGCCGCAGCATCTGGATCTCGGCCTCGCGCCTTACCCCCTGCAAGGCCTCCGCCACCGTCGGCACCCGCAGCGCGGCCAGCGGATCCTCCTCGGCCTGCTCGATGATGGAGCTGAAGCGGATGGTGGAGATGTAGTCGTCCTGCGGCGCCTCCACCACCTCGCCCTTGGCGTTGAAGATCTTGCGGCCGGTATGCAGGTCGTCCAGCTCGCCCAGCATGTCCTCGATGGCCTTGAGCTCGGCGTTGCGCACCTCCGCGGTGCTGCGCTTGTCGCTTTGCTGGCGCCAGGGCGCCAGCAGGGCGGCGTCGCCGCCGCCAAAGAGGGTCTGCCAGACCTTGTCGGCAAGTTTCTGGCGCAGTGCAGGGGTATCGGCAGTCATGGCGGGGTCCGGATGCGTGATGGCCGTCCCAGGCCGGGTCATGGCGCTATTGAGGCACGACCGCCCCCGGAAAGGGAACCACACGCCGGCATTCCCGGACCACCGCACCTGCCGGCCAGACGAAACGCAGCCCGCCGGGGCCCGCTGCAAAGCCCCAACGCTGGCAATCACCCCACTCTTGCATTTCACCCATCCCACACCGTTCACGACAGCCAACACCACCGTCCATAGCTCATCTCAGCTAATGCTCTGATCGGGATGCGTGGGGAAATGGTTATTTGGCATTTCCGGCCCGCACGGACGCCCGCCGCGCCATCTATGCTCCCGCTACGCCTCATGGAGAGGCGAAGGAGAAGCTGGCTATGACAAGGAAGGTCCTCACCCTCGGCGGCCTCTGCGCTGCCCTGCTGTTGTCCGGTTGCGGTAGCGACTCCAGTTCCGGAGACGGCGCCCCCGGCGCGTCCGTACCGCCCCCCACCACCACCGCCCCCGCTGGCGCCCAGGGCACCTGGCGCGGCACCATCAACTCCCCCACCCCCAACAGCCGCCTGCTCGAGGCCATCGTCCTCGACGACGGCACGCTGTGGATGGCCTATTCCACCGCCAGCGATCCATCGCAGACCGACGCCCTCATCAACGCCGCCGGCATCATCAAGGGCCAGGGCACGCCCGACGAGGCCGGCAGCATCCTCAACGTCAGCAACGCCCGCCAGCTCAGCATGGAGGACAACAAGCGCGCCGGCGTCGACGTGGCCACCAGCTTCATGACGGGCAGCTCCCTCACCGGCACCATCACCCGCGACGAGGGCCACGGCACCACGCTGCTGCCCTCCCCGGCCGAGTTCACGTCGCTCTACCGCACGGCCTACAACAACAACCTGACGCTGGCCCACCTCGCCGGCACCTACCAGGGCTCGGTCACCTCGGGCACCGGCAAGCGCAGCGCGACCCTGACCCTCGATGCCGAGGGCGGCCTTACCGGCAACGACAACCGCGGCTGCAGCGTCACCGGCTCCGCCACCCCGCGCAGCCGCGGCAACGTCTTCGACCTGGCCATCGCCTGGGGCAGCGAGGGCGGCTGCGGCGCCGATGCCGGCACCGCCCTCACCGGCGTGGTCTCGCTGGAGGCCAACCGCGTGGGCACCATGGCGTCCGATGCCGACATGAAAAAGGCCTTCGTCTTCGTCGGCTTCCGTTAAGGCACTCGCTTTCAAGGGCGTCCTCCCGGAGCGGGGCGCCCTTGTTTTTTCCGATCCGCTCAGGCTTTACTCGCAGGTCCGCCTCGCCCGTGCCGGCGCCTCCCGGCAGGAAGGCTCCCTCCGCCCGACCCCGGCCTGTCATCGCCCGGCTCGCGCCTGCATTGGCGCTGCGGTCGCCCCGCTGACCCCAGGCCCTGCGCATGTCCGTGTTTCCGTTTCGCCCACTGCTGCTCCTGCTGGCCTTCCTGGCCGCCGCGCCGGCCGGCGCCGATGCGCCCGCGCCCGCGCCGATCGCCGACGCTTCCGCCAACGCCCAGGCAGCCACCGCAGCCCTTTTCCCACCGGCCACGGCGGCGCCTCCCGCCGCGCCCGACCCGACCGGACCTTCCGGGCCGTCCGCCAGCGCCCACGCGGAATGGCTCTGGGAAATCGATGCCTACTATTCCAGCGCCGCCCTGGAGCTTCCCCTGGGCGGGTCGGCCCTGCCCGACGGCGGCGAACTTCCCGAACGCGAGGTCTATGTCCGCCTCCTGCGCGAAACCTTCCGGCCGCGCCTGCTCCTGCTGGAAGCCAGCGTCTATCCGCTGCCCGTCTTCGGCAGCTGGTACAAGCGCAACCGGCGCGAGGAATACGACAACCTGCGCATCGCTACCGTGGGCGAGACCCAGCTCAATATCCTGGAAGGCGTTACCGCGGGCTTCCAGGAACCCTGGGCGGTGTCCGCCTTTCTCGGCAGCGGCATGCAGTTCACCCGCGCCGGTGAAACCGCCAACGCCCGCAACCGCGGCTACATGGGCTATCTGGTGTCCTATGGCAGCCGCCATATCCGCAACAACGTGCTCATCGACGACAACTGGTGGGAACTGGAGTGGAAGCTGAAAGGCGAGCGCGAGTTCCGCGAACAGGAACTGGAGTGGAGCTTCCGCCTGGGCCTCAAGACCCACGGCCATCCGGACATCGCCGATGTCGCCTATCTCGGCCTGCGCCGCAGTGACCTCAATTACGAAAGCCTCTGGCTCAGCTTCTTCAACAACTCCGACCTGGAACTGCTGACCGAAGTCGACCGTGACCGCGGCCGCGTGCTGCGCCAGGAAGCCATCATCGGCCGCAAGCTGCCCCTGCGACGCTGGCGCCTGGCCCTGGGCCTGGATCTCGGCCTGATCTACGAGAACGGGCGCAAGTACACCGGCACACTGGCGGATGCCTCTGCCGATTCCCTCACCCTCGTGTTCCGACCGCACCTGCGCTTCTGAGGCGCGCCGGGTGTGAGCCCGGTCACAGAATGAGACGGTGGCCGGGCGCAGCCGCGTCATTCGCGGCAAACCCGGCCCGCCCCCCGTTGCCCGGCTCCCGCCGCCTCACTACCCTCGACCACTCCCTGCCCGCCGTGAAAGGCCCCGGCCCCATGACGCCAACCGCCGACGCCCGTTCCGAAGACACCCTCCTGCAGGCCGCACTCACGCGTGACGGCGACCTGCGCCGCCTGCCGCCCCCGGTCGAGCGCAAGTTCCGCCACCACTACCAGGCCCGCGCCAACCAGCTGCTGCAGCGCTACAGCCTGCCACTGCTGGCCCTCGAGGCGCTGGCGCTGGTGCCGGTGTGGCTGTTCCGCGACGAGCCGTCGCTGCTGCCCTGGGTCCTGGCGGGCGGCGCGCCGATCGCCCTGGCGCTGCTGCTGCTCGCGACGGCCGCGCGCCACCCCGGCCTGCAGCGGCACATGGCCGCCATCATGGGCGCCGGCCTCTTCACCTGCCTCAGCGCCGCCCTGTTCTGCGCCAGCTATCTGGACGGCCAGTACTTCGGCCACTTCTCCAAGTTCCTCGTCATCTATGTGCTGGTGGCCACCTACACCGTGCTGCAACTGCCCCTGCGCGTGGCCACGCCCGCCGCGCTCGGCGCGCTGCTCAGCACCAGCCTCGCCATCCTGGTCCTGCGCGGAACGGGCTCGCTGGCCTTCTGGCTGGAGATCGCCTACTACGCCGTGGTGCCCCTCATGCTTTGCAGCGTCGCCGCCTACAGCGTGGAATCGGCGGAGCGCCGCAACTTCGTGCAGCGCCGCCTGCTGGAACGCGAGTCCCTCCAGCTGTCGCGCCTGCATGCCGAGGCCGAGCAGCGCATGCAGGCGCAGGCACGCCAGGCGGAGTACCTGGCGCTGATCGGGGGCAACCATTCATTGAAGGAGTTGTTCACGCGCACGCTGCGCTTCCTGGTCGAGCACACCGGTGCCCAGGTCGGCGCCGCCTACCACCTGGGGTCGCGCGGGCAATTGCGGCGCGTGGCGGACTGGGCGCTGGACGCCGGCGCCCGCGAGGCCGGCGCCGGCGAACTCGACCCCGGCAGCACCCTGATGGGGCCGGCACTGCAAAGCGGCGAGCCGGTGCTGCTGCGGCAGCTGCGCGCCGACTATCTGCGCATCGATGTGGGCATGGGCAGCCTGCCCTGCGCGGCGCTGCTGGTCCTGCCCATCGTGCAGGGAGGCCAGCCGCTGGCCGTGATCGAGCTCGGCAAGCTCAGCGACTTCAGCGCGGAGGCGGTCGAGCGCGCGGTGGCCATCCGCGCCCACCTGGCCTATGCCGTCGCCGCCGCCAACGCGCGCGCCACCAACCTGCGCACCGTCAGCGCCTGAGCCCCCCCGCCGGGCCCGGCCCTGAGCGGGCTCAGCGCGCGTAGGTGTCGTCCAGATAGTCCAGGATGCGCGCCGACTCCAGCAGCTTCGCCCCGGTATTGGGGTCTTCCAGGTAGGGCACCTGCATATGGCCAGTCCGCGTGTAGTGGGCCTCG
Source organism: Pseudomonadota bacterium (assembly GCA_040385265.1). Lineage (GTDB taxonomy): Bacteria > Pseudomonadota > Gammaproteobacteria > Pseudomonadales > Moraxellaceae > UBA2031. The sequence goes on from JAZKHS010000029.1 coordinate 15,401, forward strand.
CGCTTGCCGCCCGGCACCGGCACATAGGGGCCGGGCTTGATGCGCAGCACCGCCGGCCCGATGTCCTGCCAGCGCTCCTTGCCGATGTTGTGCAGCACATAGGGGATCTCCAGCTCGCAGAGACGCTCGCGCACCAGGCGCGAGTAGGGGCTGCTCTCGAAGCTCCACAGCTCCAGCATCTGCGGCGGTGTCGCCTTCACCGCGGCCCGCTTCTGGCCGCGCAGGCCGCGCACGGCCGTGGCCAGGTAGACCCCGGGCAGGGTCAGGCCGCTGCGCTGGTAGGCCAGGGGGACGGCGCGACCGGCGTAGGTGCGGAAGAGATAATCCACGATATGCACGGATTCATAGAGGATCTTGTTGGTATTGGGGTCGATCAGCAGGGGAAACTGCTGCTTGCCGCCCAGCTTTTCCGCCTCCGGCCGGAACCGGCTGCCGCCCTTGGGGCAGGGATAGATCTCGACGTCCATGTGCAGGGCCGTCAGCGCCTCCCGCACCAGGCGGCAGTAGGGACTGGCCTCGATGTCATAGAGCTTTAACCGCAGTTTCGGCTGCTTTACCCCCTTGATCGCCGCTGATCCCCGCCACTTCCCCAGCGTGGAACTGACCACGGAACCCAGGATATTGAGCTGGTGCAGGACGGGATTGGGCATGGCAGAACACTCCTGAGCGGGGGACGGGGCCGGACAGCCGGCGCGGCGCGCCGGTTACTCTGCCATAGGCGGCTTTTACCAACCAGAGCGCAAAATGACCGACGAAGCACTATCCCGGACCCCGTCCGGTCGGGGATAATCGCGCCTCAAATTTTCAGCCCGGCCTCCCTTGGGCCGACCCGTCACATCTTCGGAAGCCACGACGCACATCATGACTACGCTTGCTATCTACCAGGACCTGACCCGCGCCCAACTCGTTGAACTTGCCGTTCAGCGCAAGGAAGGCACCCTGGCCGCCAATGGCGCCCTGACCGTCAACACTGGCCACCGCACCGGCCGCTCCCCGGCCGACCGTTTCCTGGTGGACGAAGCCAGCACCCGTGACAGCATCCACTGGGGTCCGGTCAACAAGGCCTTCCCGGAAGACAAGTTCCACGCCCTGTGGGAGCGCGTGGCCGCCTATATCGGCGAGCGCGACCAGTTCGTGCAGCACCTGCACGTCGGCTCCGATCCCAACCACTACCTGCCGGTGAAGGTCACCACCGAGACCGCCTGGCACGCCCTCTTCGGCAAGAACCTGTTCATCACCCCGGACCACTACAACGCCGGCAAGAAAGAAGAATGGCAGGTCATCAACGCCCCCGGCTTCGAGTGCGTGCCCGAGCGCGACGGCACCCACTCCGACGGCGTCGTCGTCATCAACTTCGCGGCCCGCAAGGTGCTGCTGGCCGGCATGAACTACGCCGGCGAAATGAAGAAGGCCATGTTCTCCGTGCAGAACTACCTGCTGCCGGGCAAGGACGTGCTGTCCATGCACTGCTCCGCCAATGTCGGTGACGACGGCGGCGTGGCGCTGTTCTTCGGCCTCTCCGGCACCGGCAAGACCACGCTGTCCGCCGACCCGGAACGCAGCCTGATCGGCGACGACGAGCACGGCTGGGCCAAGGGCTCCGTGTTCAACATCGAAGGCGGCTGCTACGCCAAGTGCATCAACCTGTCCAAGGAAAACGAGCCGGTCATCTGGGACGCCATCAAGTTTGGCGCCGTGCTGGAAAACGTCGTGCTGAACGACAAGCGCGTGCCCGACTACGACGACGTCAGCCGCACCCAGAACACCCGTGCCGCCTACCCGCTGGAGCACATCGCCAAGCGCATCGAGATCAACCGTGCCGGCGAGCCCAAGCACGTCATCTTCCTGACCTGCGACCTCTACGGCGTCATGCCCCCGGTCGCCGTGCTCGACAACGAACAGGCCGCCTTCCACTTCCTGTCCGGCTACACCGCGCTGGTGGGCTCCACCGAAATGGGCGCCGGCCCCGGCATCAAGACCACCTTCTCCACCTGCTTCGGCGCCCCGTTCTTCCCGCGCCACGCCGGTGAATACGCCAAGCTGCTGATGAAGCGCATCAACGAGTTCGACTCCAAGGTGTTCATCGTCTCCACCGGCTGGACCGGCGGTTCGCACGGCACCGGCAAGCGCTTCAGCATCCCGACCACCCGCGCCATCGTGCGTGCCATCCTGACCGGCAAGCTCGACAACGTGGAAACCCAGCACCTGGACATCCTGAACCTGGACGTCCCGGTCGCCGTGGAAGGCGTGGACAGCAAGCTGCTCGTGCCCCGCAACACCTGGGCCGACCCCGCGGCCCACGACGCCAAGGCGAGCGAGCTGGCCGGCCTGTTCCTGAAGAACTTCGACGAGAAGTACCCGGACGTCGACGCCGCCATCCGCGCCGCCGGCCCCAAGGCCTGATCCGGCCCGGGCATCGTCTGTGTCACCAGAAGGGCGCCCGCGGGCGCCCTTTTTCATGGCCGCGCGCCGGGCCTCGCGCCAGCCGCGGCCATGCGGCATATTCCCTCCCTGCCCTGCCGCTGTCCCCGGGCGGACCCGCGTCCGCCGCCGGCCCCGGCATCCCGTCCCGAGGAATCGTCCATGACCGCTCCCGCCGCGCCCTATGTCGTCATCCTCAAAAGCGACATTCCCGACCTGGAACGCGCGCTGCTGCGCCGCTACTGCCATGAACTGCACGGCAGCGACGGCTCCACCGTGCTGCAGTTCCTGTGCCGCCGCCTCGACACCGCGGATGCCCGCTACCTGTGGATGGAGGCCGAGCTGCCCCGGCAGCAGGGCGCCCGCCAGCTGCGCCTGCCGCACGACTATGTCTTCCTGATCGACGGCGACGCGGCGACCCCTGCAAGGGCACTGCCGGAGCCGGTCCCGGCCCTGGACGCATGACGCGCGCCGCCACTGCTGCGACACAAGTCCAGCAAAAAGGCCTTTCGCGGCCTGTTCCGCGCCAGCATCGCGTTTAATATTGCAGTGCCGGCCGGCCTGCTGCTGCCTCCCGGCCCGCGCCTGCCGGCGCACTTGGCGGCGCTGGCGCCCTGAACCCACTGACCGAGACCCGATCATGAAGCCGCTCGCCTTTCTTGCCCTCTTGCTCGCCAGCGGCGCCACGCTGGCGGATACCGCCGTGACGCTGCAGGCCGTGGACGCCACGGGCAGCGGCGCCGCCCTCGGCCAGGTCACCATCAGCCAGAGCAAGTTCGGCCTGGTCCTCACGCCCGCGCTCAGCGGCCTGGCCCCGGGACTGCACGGCTTCCACCTGCACCAGAACGCCAGCTGCGAGCCGGGCGAAAAGGACGGCAAGGTCGTGCCGGCACTGGCCGCCGGCGGCCACTTCGATCCCGCCGGGCGCGGCCGCCACGGCACGCCCTGGGGCGACGGCCATCTTGGCGACCTGCCCGCTCTGTATGTCGACGCCGACGGCCGCGCCACGCAGCCGGTGCTGGCGCCGCGGCTGAAGGCGAAGCACCTGGCCGGGCGTTCGCTCATGGTCCATGCCGGTGGCGACAACCATGCCGATCATCCGGCCGCGCTGGGCGGCGGTGGCGCCCGCATCGCCTGCGGCGTCATCCGCTAGGGCGGGCATGCGCCGCGGGCGTCGCCCGGGTGCGCGTGCAACGGCCCCTGCCCGCTCGATCCCCCAGCGCTGGCGGACAGCCTGGCTGTCCCCGGCCCACTCGCCTGTCAAGGAATCGCCATGCCGGTCTCCGCCTGGTACGAACGCCATGTCCTGCCCTATCTCATCGACCTTGCCTGCGGCGTCGGGCCCGTCACCCGGCAACGGGCAAAAGTGGTGCCGCTGGCGGCCGGGCGCGTGCTGGAGATCGGCATCGGCACCGGCCTCAACCTGCCGCACTACAACGCCACCCAGGTCGACCGGATCATCGGCCTCGACCCGGGCCTGGAGATGCATCGCCTGGCGCGCAAGCGCCTCGCCGACACCGCCCTCAGCGTCGAACTGGTCGGCCTCTCGGCTGAGCGGATTCCCTATGACGACGGCAGCTTCGACTGCGTGCTGGTCACCTTCTCGCTGTGCACCATTCCCGATGCCGTGGCCGCCCTGCGCGAGATGCGCCGCGTGCTGAAGCCGGGCGGTCGCCTCATTTTCTGCGAGCATGGCCGCGCGCCCGATGCCGCCGTGGCCCGCTGGCAGGACCGCCTCACCCCGGCGTGGTCAAGGCTCGCCGGCGGCTGCCACCTCAACCGCGACATCCCGGCCCTGATTGCCGCCGCCGGCTTCCGCTGCGAGGACCTGCAGCAGATGTACCTGCCCGGTCCCCGCCCGCTCACCTACAACTACTGGGGCACCGCGGTCGCGGACTGAGGCGGGAGCCCGCGCGGCCGGCTTGTCGAACACGGGGGCTTCCGCGGCCCGGCCAGGGCGCTACACTCGACCCCATCGCCACCCCCGGAGCCCCGATGATGACCGCTGCCCTCCAGGCCACCGCCAATCCCCCCATGAGCACCGCCGAGGCCCTGGCCCTGTTCGATTCGCTGGACCCGGTCGGCATCGACTTCATGCTGGGACGCTGGGTGGGCAGCGGCTTTGACACGCATCACCCCATGGACGGCCTGCTCGAGACCTTCGGCTGGTACGGCAAGGCCTTCATCACGCCAGACGACGTGCACCCGCTCCTGTTCCGCCGTGGCGATGACGTCATCAGCGTCAGTCCGCGCTTCATGCCCATGGGGCTGTTGTGGAGGCGGCATGTGCCGCGTTCGGCCCTGCTCAATGCCTTGTCGCTGCCGCTCAAGTTCGCGCTGCAGACCGGCAAGGCGCGCGCGCGCCTGCGCCTGCTGGAGCATCGCGGCAAGGTCAGCGCCGCCATGATCTACGACGACCTGCCCATCCATGACGTCTTCCGCAAGCTCGACGACAATACCGTGCTCGGGGTGATGGACCTGAAGGACATGCCCCAGCCCTTCTTCTTCCAGCTGCGCCGCGAAGGCGCCTGAGGCCCGGCGGAGACCCCTGCGCCACACCTGAAAACGCCCGTGCCGGCGGGCTGCCGCCCCTGCGGCGACGGCGATCAGACCGCGGCCGCGCCGCGGTAGGCCGCCGCCACCTCCGGCTCGATTTCAAGGCGATTACGTCCCCCGGTCTTGGCCGCGTAGAGCTGGTGGTCGGCTCGATCCACCACGGCCTCCAGGGTTTCGTCCTCGCTCCAGAACGCCATGCCGGCGCTCACCGTGATGCTGGCCAGCGCTTCCTGTGCCACCACCAGGGCGATGGCATTGCGCAGGCGATCGACCACCGGCACGGCATCGACCGCCTCCAGCACCATCAGCACCACAAATTCCTCGCCGCCCCAGCGGCACGCCACGTCGTACTCGCGCAACTGCGCGACCAGGCCGCGCGCCAGCGCGCGCAGCACCTTGTCGCCCTGCTCGTGGCCATAGCGGTCATTGACCTGCTTGAAGTAATCCACGTCGAACATCACCACCGCCAGCGCCTTGTGGTGGCGCTGTGCCAGCGCCCGCAGGGCCGGCGCTTCCTCATGCAGTCCGCGACGGTTCAAGGCCCGGGTCAGGGGGTCGTGCAAGGCCTGCTGCGCCAGTGCCGTCATGGCGGCCCGTAGCCGGCCGCCCAGCACCAGCACCGCGCCAATGAGAACAAAGAGCAGCGCGGCCGGAATGCTGTGCAGCAGGGCCTGGGTGATGAGGTCCGTCAATGACAGGCGGTGCATCAACCAGAGCCGGCCTTGGGCGAGGGGGATGCCGGTCCACTCGGTGCCGTCCAGGCGCCAGTGCTGCAGGCCCTTGCCGGCGGGCAGTGAATAGCTCTCCCGCGGGCTGAACGTGCCGGGCCGCGCCACGATGCGGCCCGCCCGGTCCACCAGCAGGAATTCGCCGGCGGCGTTGCGCTCGGTGACCAGGTCCTGCAGCAGGCCCAGGCCCAGATCCATGGACACCACGCCCAGGAAGCGGTCCTCCGTCCATACCGGGGAGGAGGCCGTGATCATGAGTCCCTGGCCGTAGGCATCCTCATACAGGCCGGACAGCGTTTCCCCGCGCTGCGGATTGCGCTCGGGCGCCGTCATCATCCAGTAGGGTTTGGCGTAGAGGCCGGGGCCGAAATACGAGTGTTGCGGCGCCCCCGGCGGGAAGGCGTAGATCCAGCGCCGGGCGGAGGTGTAGTAAACCCAGGGCACCTCGCGGGCATAGGCCAGGATGGAGGCGGCGCTGGTATCAATGGCCAGCACGGCGTCCACTTCACGCGCCAGCGCCGGCGACCAGGGCAGCGCGCCCTTGCCGCTGCCGCCCAGGCGCAAGCGCTTGCCGCTGGCGGTCACCGTCTCCAGCTGCCAGATGCCGAGCTCCGTGCGCGGGGCCACGGTGGCGCGAAAGTCGTTGCGGGGCTCGCGATACCGCTCCTCGATCAGGCGGGCCATGACGTCGGCGCCCTGCAGCCGGGACTGCAGATAGTCCTCGATCAGCCGGGATTTTTGCGCGAACGCGGCAGCGGCATCCGTGCGCAGTCGATGGCGCTCGTAGGCGACACTGACACCGAACAATAGCAGCGCCAGTGCCAGCACCACCGCACCTTTCCGCACCAGGCTGGTGGTGGTGCGATCGGTGCGGGGCGGCTTGAGCGGGGGCATGGAACTGCTGGCGGGGCTCATTCGCCCCCCGTGCCGGCGGGAGGGGCGATGCCTGGGGACGGACCCTTGACGGCGGGCCGACCGCCAGCCCGGCTACGGGAGACAGGAGGGGCGGCCAGGCCGGCCCCGGGCGGGGCAGCGGCCCTGCGGTTAGCGATGATGTCGTCCATTCCCTGCGCTCCCTCACGCCCTGCGGCGGCATTCCGTGCCTTGAGCATCCCCATGCAACCGTATGGCGCCAGGCACAAGCGCCCACTTTCAGCCCCGACGCCGGGAATGACAAGGGCTTTGCCGCGAGCCGGCCTGGCCGCTGGCCGCACTTTAAGCGATACCGCAGAGCTTACTCCTCCGCCGGTCCGTCGGGGCGAGCAATTGCCGCCTTCTCGCGCTCCCGCCGATCAGATGGCGCTGGAGAAGCGCACCGGCCGTTCCTCGTCCGCCGCCGGCTGGGCGGCCTCGTCCGTATCCAGGTTGGCCGGCAGGTAGGCATCGAAAGCCATGGCCACATGGCGCAGCAGCAGACGCCCGCGCGGCGTGGCACGGATATGGCGGGCCTCCGCCTCGACCAGGCCGTCGGCCACCAGCGGCGCCAGACGGGCAAGGTCGGCGGCAAAGTAGTCGGCGAAGACAATGCCGAAGCGCTGCTCGATGGCGGGGATGTCGACTTCGCCCTGGCACATCACCTGCTGGATGACCTCGGCGCGCAGCACGTCGTCGTCGCTGAGGGCCAGGCCACGCTGCAGCGGCGACTGGCCGGTGGCGATGGCGTCCAGGTAGGCGGCGACCCCGCGCTGGTTCTGGCTGAAGCTGGCGCCGATATGGCTGATGGCGCTGTTGCCGAAGCCGATCAGGTCGCTGCTGGCATGGATGGTGTAGCCCATGAAGTTGCGGTGCAGGTGCCCCGCCTCCCGCGCGCGCGCGAGCTCGTCGCCGGGCAGGGCAAAGTGGTCCATGCCGATGTTGACGTAGCCGGCGGCATTCATCTTCTCGACGGCCAGCGCCAGCAGGCCGAGCTTTTCATCGGCGCTCGGCAGGTCCTCGCCGTGGATGCGCTTTTGCGGCTTGAACATATGCGGCAGGTGCGCGTAGCTGTAGATGGCCAGGCGGTCGGGACGGGCGCTGATCACCGTGTCCAGCGTGCGCGCGAAGCCGGCCGCGTTCTGCTTCGGCAGGCCATAGATGAGGTCGATGTTGAGCGAACCGAAGCCGGCCGCGCGCGCCGCGTCCATGACCGCCAGCGTTTCTTCCACGCTCTGGATCCGGTTGACCGCTTCCTGCACCACCGGATCAAAGTCCTGCACGCCGAAGCTGGCACGGTTGAAGCCGATGTCGGCGAGGCTTGCCATGTCGGCGGGATCCACCGAGCGCGGATCGATCTCGATGGAAAAGTCGCGATTGGCGCTATCGGAAAAGCGGAAGCGCTGGCCGAGGCGTTCGACCAGGCGGGCAATGGCCTCGGGCGCGAGGAAGTTGGGCGTGCCGCCGCCCAGGTGCAGCTGTATCACCTCGCGCTGCGGATCGATCCGCGCCGCCATCAGGTCGATTTCCTTGAGCAGGTGCTGCAGGTAGTTCTCGCCGCGCGCCTTGTCGCGGGTAATGACGCGGTTGCAGCCGCAGTAAAAGCAGGGATTCAGGCAGAAGGGCACATGCACGTACAGGGACAGTGGGGTGCCGGCGGCGTTGCCGAGGTCGATATGGCGCTGCAACTCCGCCATGCCGAAGGCGGCGGTGAAATGCGGTGCGGTCGGGTAGGAGGTATAGCGCGGGCCCGGCCGGTCATAGCGGCGCAGCAGGTCAGCATCAAAGAGGGTGGGGGCAGGCATGGTGGCAACCCTGAATCAAACGGAATAGGGGTATTGTCCGCCCGGACAGGGGGCGGAACCTTGTTCCAGATCAGTTTCCGGGCCGCCCGCCCCTCCCCGGACTGGCGCCAAGAACTCCCCGCCACCCTGATTCGGCCAGTGACGGCCCCGCCCGATCCGCCTAGAGTGGCGCCCGCGGCCACTCCGGCCGCCCGGTGTCCCTGCCCGGGCCGCCCGCGGCTGCCCACCCCGCCATCCGTCCGCCTGCCCCGGAGCCGAAGTCCATGAGCCAGCGCCAGCCCGCCCTCCGCCCCACCCTGCGCCAGCGCGCCCGCCATCTCCTGGGCAATGCCCGCGACCGCCTGCTGCGCAGCAGCGAGATCTCCCAGGCCGGGCTCACGCCCTACGACGTGATCCACGACGACGGCCTGGTCTCCCTGCGCCACTACCGGCCCCTCATGGACGCCGCCATCGAGGTGGATGGCGAAACCGTGCCGGTGACGCGCCAGCGCCAGCGCCTGCCGCTGGTCATCGTGCCGCCGCTGGCAGTGAACATGCTGATCTATGACCTCTTCCCGCAGCGCTCGCTGGTCAAGTACCTGCTGGCGCGCGGCTTCGACGTCTACCTGATCGACTGGGGCACGCCCACCCTGCGCCATGCCCACTACAACCTGCACACCTACGTGGTCGAACTCATGCCCGACCTGTTGACGCGCGTGCGCGCCCACAGCGGCGAGCAGGAGTTGTCGCTGCACGGCTGGAGCATGGGCGGCATCCTGTCGCTCTGCTACCTGGGCCTCCATGACGACCGCCATGTGCGCAACCTGGTGGTGCTGGGCGCGCCGGTGAACTCGCACGCCTCCGGCGCGCTGGGCAAGGTTTACCAGTTCATCAGCGCACGCGCCGAATGGGTGCGCGCCAATACCGGTTTCCGCATCCACAACGTCAATCCGCGCCTGCTGTACACGCCGGGCTGGGTCAATACCATCGGCTTCAAGCTGACCAATCCGGTGGGCTCGGTGATGGGCTACTGGGACCTGGTGCGCAAGCTGGGGGATCGCGACTTCGTGGTGGAGCACGCCACCAACGCCGCCTTTCTGGACCGCATGGTGGCCTACACCGGCGGCATCGTGCAGGACATGATGGTGCGCATCTGGATTGACAACGAGATGGCTGATGGCCGCATGCCGGTGGGCGACCGCGAGGCCCGCCTGGACCGCATCAGCGCCAACCTGCTGGCCTTTGCCGGCAAGAGCGACACCATGGTGACCCAGGATGCGCTCGTCACCCTGATGGAACTGGTCCACTCGACGGACCGCTCCTTCCATGTCATCCCCGGCGGCCATATGGGCATTCTCTCCGGCAGCAAGGCCCCCGCCACCGCCTGGAAGATGACGGCCAACTGGCTGCTGCAACGCTCGGCCTGACGCCTCCGGCTAGCCTGCCTGGCGGCGCTCGCCCTGCGTATCCAGCGTCCGTCGCGCCAGCGGCGCCGGCGCCGGCCCGTGCAGCACGGCGCCGCTGATGGCGTCGAAGCGTGAGCCGTGGCAGGGGCAGTCCCAGCTTTTCTCGGCGCCGTTCCACTGCACCACGCAGCCCATATGGGTGCAGGCCGGCGACAGCGCATGGCTGACCCCCTGCTCGTCGCGATACACCGCCAGCCGCCCCTGGGACGTGGCGAGGATGCCGGCCTCGCCCGGGGCCAGCGCGGCATGGCCACGGCGCAGGCGGTCGCCCACCCAGTGCCGGCCCACCGTGAGCGTATGCCGCACGAAATCGCCGGCGCCGGTCAGCTTGAGCCGGGCCGGATCAAAGACCTCGGCCCAGGGATTCTCGTGGCCCAGCACCAGGTCGCGCAGCAGCAGGCCGGCAACGATGCCATTGCTCATGCCCCAGCCGCCAAAGCCCGTGGCCACATACAGATGGCGCGACAGCGGCGTGAGACGGCCGATATAAGGCACGCGGTCGATGCTCTGGTGATCATGCGTGGACCAGTGGTAATCCACGCCCGCCACCGGCAACACGCTGCGCGCCCAGGTCTCGAGGCGCTGGTAGCGGCCGCGGGTGTCGCCCCCTTCGCCCACGGTGTGCCCTTCCCCCACCACCAGCATGCCTTCGGCGCCCTCCTGCGGATAAGGCCGCAGCGAGCGCGTGCGCGCCACGTTGATGAACATGCCATCGGGGGCTGCAGCGTCCAGGCGCGCCGCCAGCAGGTAGTGGCGATAGGGACTCAGCCGCAATGCATACAGCGAATGGTCGGTGAAGGGATAGTGGGTGGCGATGATGACGGCGCCCGCCCGCACCCGCCCCTGCCGCGTCGTTACCTGCGCCGGCTCGCCGTCATCGACGGACAGCGCCGGGCTGTGCTCGAAGACATGGCTGCCCTCGCCGGGAATGGACCAGGCCAGGTGCTGCAGGTATTTGAGCGGATGGAACTGCGCCTGCTGTGCAAAGCAGAGCGCGCCGCGCACGGCAAAGGGCAGCGGCACCGCCGCCGCCTCGACGAAGCGCGCCGGCAGCGCCAGCTTCAGGGCGGCGTCGGTTTCGCGGTGCAGGCGCGCCAGGTCGTCATCACTATCGGCCCAGGTATAGGCGTCGCGCCGGCGGAAGTCGCAGTCGATGCCGAGCGTCTCCACGGTGTGCGCCACATGCGCGAGGGCGGCCTGGTTGGCATCGGCATAGGCGCGCGCCTTCGCCTCGCCAAAATGCTGCAGCAGGTGCGAATAGATCAGCGTGTGCTGCGAGGTCAGCTTGGCCGTGGTCTGCCCGGTGACGCCCTGCAGCAGGCGCCCCGCCTCCAGCAGCGCGACGCGGCGCCCGGCGGCCTTGAGCTCGTGGGCGGCGGTAATGCCGGCAATGCCGCCGCCGATGATGGCGACGTCGACGTCGATGTCGCCCGCCAGGGTCGGATATTCCGTGGCAGGCGCCGTGGCGATCCAGAGCGAGGCCGGCTTGCCGGACGCTGCCGCGTGACTGTCCATGCCCTGCTGACTCTCCATGTCCTTCTGACTGCCCATGTCCTGCCTCCCGGGACGGCGGCCCGATGGCTGCCACAGCCGCTGATTTCACTCCTGCACGGGCACGACCGCCGTCAGGATTTTGTTGGGGCGGTGTCAGCCCTTCGTGGCGGGTGACACGCCAGACGTGCGAGTCCCCGCACCTTCCGGCCCGGGACCTGCCGCCCTGCGGCGGCGGCGCAGGCCTTCAACCGCGGGCGCGAATAGGTCAGGATTGGCACTCACCACCACCACGCCATGACCCGGAATACCCATGCTCACGGACGACCACGCCGCCTTCATCGAGGATGGCCGCATCTCCATCACCGCCGCCTCGCGCGACGTGCGCCGCCTGCCGTCGGTGGTGCGCGCCGCCGGCTGCCGCCTCGATGGCAGCCGCTGCCAGCTGACGCTGCTGCTCGCCACCCGCCAGGCCGCGCAGTTGCTGGCCGATATCGACGCCACCGGCGCCATCGCCGCGGTCTTCTCCGAGCCCAGCACCCACCGCACCTTGCAGTTCAAGGGCAGCGACGCCCGCCGCAGCGAGGTGCTGCCCGGTGATGACGCGCGGGTCGCCGCGCACCAGGGCGCCTTCGTCGACGAAATCGTGCCCCTCGGCTACACGCGCGAGCTGGCCCTCACCATCCACGACGTGCCGGCCGGCGAACTCAGCGCGGTGACCTTCAGCGTCGACGCCGTATTCGAGCAGACCCCGGGCCCGAAGGCGGGCGCGAAGGTGAGTGCATGAACGGAGCGCACTGCCTGGAAAGCCTGCGCCCCTGCTTCGAGGGCGCCATTCCCACGGCCATTGCCACCTGCGCGCCCGACGGCACGCCCAACGTGACGCTGGTGTCACAGGTGCACTACGTGGACCGCAACCACGTCGCGCTCACCTTCCAGTTCTTCAACAAGACACGCGAGAATATCCTGGCCAATCCGCAGGCCACGGCGCTGATCATCCACCCCGAGACCGGCGCGCGCTTCCGCCTGGCGCTGCTGTACCGGCGCACCGAGACCGCCGGTCCGCTGTTCGAGAGCATGAAGGCCAAGCTGGCCGGCATCGCCTCCCAGGTGGGCATGAGCGGCGTGTTCCGCCTGCAGGGGTCGGACGTCTACCAGGTGCTGGACATCGAGCCGCTGCCGGGCGCCGAGATCGCGCCCGCGCGCTGCAGCCCCAACCGCCTGGCCGCGCTGCGCCAGGTGGCGGGGCGCATCGCCGCCTGCTCCGACCTGGCCAGCCTGCTCGAGCAAACCCTGGAGGGCCTCGAGGCCGGTTTCGGCTTCGACCACGCCATGATTCTCTTTGCCGACCCCGGCGGCCACCGCCTGTACACGGTCGCCACGCGAGGCTACGCGCAGTCCGGCATCGGCTCCGAGTTTCCGTTCGGACGCGGCATCATCGGCGTCGCCGCCGAGGTGCGCACCCCCATCCGCATCCTGTTCATGGCCCAGGAATACGCCTATGGCCAGGCCATCCGCGAGCACCTGGCGGAGGCCGGCCTCGCCGATCCGCTGGAAACCGGGATTCCCTTCCCCGGCCTGGCGGCGCCGCACAGCCAGCTCGCCGTGCCCATGGTCGCGGCCGGTCGCCTGGTCGGCGTGCTGCACGTGGAAAGCCCGGCAGCGGGCCGCTTCGACTACGACGACGAGGACGCGCTGGTGGCGCTGGCCACGCTGCTGGCGGAGGCCACGCTGGCGCTGCAGCAGGCCGCCGACTGCCAGGCCGAGGAGGCGCGCGCGGACAACGTGCCGGCGCCGCGGCCGGGCGCGCCGCTGGCAGTGAAGTTCTATCCCGCCAACTGCAGCGTGTTCCTGGGCGAGGACTACCTGATCAAGGGCGTGGCCGGCGCCATCTTCTGGCGCCTGCTGCAGCTGCGCGAGGAGGAAGGGCGCAGCGAGTTCAGCAATCGCGAGCTGCGCCTGGACCCGGCGCTGAAGCTGCCGGACATCGACGACAACCTGGAGGCGCGGCTGATCCTGCTGCAGCGCCGCCTGGCCGAGCGCGGCGGCGCCATCAGCATCGAGAAGACCGGCCGCGGCCGCTTCCGCCTGCTGGTACAGCGGCCGCTGCTGCGCCAGGAGCTGCCCTGCCGCTGAGGCAGGCCAACTGAAAAAGCCCGCGATGGCGGGCTTTTTGCTGAGCGCGAATTACACCGCGCCGGTGACGTCGGCCACCCGCCGTGGCAGCCCTAGTGCGGTATCGAGCTTGAAGCGGTCACGCTCCCCCAGCAGCGGACGCAGCATGGCCAACACCCCCTGGAAAGCCTCGGCGGGCGCATGCTGGCGCATGCCGCCGAGAAAGCCGGCGCGCTCCTCTGCGCTCATCGCGGTCAGCATCCACCGCAGCGACAGCTGCGCCTCGTCCGGCGGCAGGGAGCCGACAATGGCGGCCTCGATGGCACGGATCTCATCGTCACTATGGGTTTCCCACAGCACACGGTTGTGCTCGCGCTCCTCGTGCGCCATATGCGCCAGGTTCTCGGTGACAAAGGCAGCCAGGCGCTGGTAGAGCTGCTGCGCCACCGCCTGGCGCCGCAGCGCCGGCAGCTGGCGCAGCGTCAGCACGAGTTCGCGCAGCATGGCGATGTCGCCCTCGTGGTGGACGTGCTCGGTGAGCGCGCTCGCGGCGGAGCCGGGGCGGCGCGCCTCCATGGCCGGATGCACGAAGCGGTTCTCCTTTTCCAGGTGCTTCTGGCAGAACACCAGCAGGTCCAGCACCTCGGTGGTGACCGCGTCCACCTCGGCGCCGTCGCTGTAGTCGAGGCGACCGACATTGACCAGGGTGTGGGCGAAGCAGGCGCGCAGGCCCTTGTGAACGGGGGCATAGATATCGAAGCGGTTGCGGGGGGAATGCATGGCGGTCTCCTGTGCCAATGTCCGTGGATGTCAGGAGCATGCTAGGCAGGCGCCGGCGCGCGCGTTGTGAAATAGGCGCTAAGGAAACCCTAAATCTTCCCTAAGGCCCGTGGCTTTGGCTTTGGCTTTGGCTTTGGCTTTGGCTTTGGCGCGAGTGTGGGCGCGAGTGCAGTGCCAGGTCAGGGGGCGGCCTTGCCGGGAATTGTCCCGTCTGCGCACAACTGCGTTCAGGCCGCATCGGGACCTGCCACCGCGCCCCTGCCGGCGCTAGACTCCGCACTCCCGATCGTCCTCCCGCCCCGGACCCCGCCATGATTCCCCAGGCTGCGCGCGACTTCCTCATCAACCGTGACTTCGCCTTCTACTGGAACGTGCGCGTCGCCTCCATGATGGCCTTCCAGATGCTGGCGGTGGCGGTCGGCTGGCAGGTCTATGACCTCACCGGCAGCATGCTCTACCTGGGCTATATCGGCCTGGTCGGCTTCCTGCCGGCGGTGCTGCTGGTCCTGCTCATCGGCCACGTCGCCGACCGCTTCGACCGCCGCCGCGTGGTACAGGCCGGCCACTGCCTGGAGGCCGCGGTGGCGCTGCTGCTGGCGATGGGCAGCGCCCAGGGCTGGCTGACCGTGCCGCACATCTTTGTCGGCGTCTTCCTGCTCGGCATCGGCAAGGCCTTCTCCGCTCCCACCCTGGCGGCGCTGCTGCCGGCCCTGGTCAGCCGGGAAGCGCTGCCGCGCGCCGTGAGCGCGTCCAGCGCCGCCATGCAGGCTGCCATCATCCTGGGCCCGGTGGTGGGCGGCTTCCTCTATGTCGCCGGCCCGACCACGGTCTATGGCGCCGGCGCCGCGCTGTTCATTGCCTCCGTCGCGCTGCTCGGCCTGGTCCGCGCCCACCCCGCCGCCGCGCCGGCGCCGGAGATGGCCGAAGACCACTCGGTGTTCGCGGGCCTGCGCTTCATCCGCAGCAAGCCGGTGGTGCTGGGGGCCATTTCGCTGGACCTGTTCGCGGTGCTGCTGGGGGGCGCCACCGCCATGCTGCCGGTGATTGCCAAGGACCTGCTGCACACCGGTCCCGAGGGCCTTGGCCTGCTGCGCTCGGCGCCGGCGGTGGGCGCCCTGCTGGTGTCGTTCTGGCTGGCCCGCCACCCCATCGAGCGCCGCACCGGCCACGTCATGTTCGCCGGCGTCGCCGGCTTTGGCCTCGCCACCGTGGTGCTGGGGCTGTCCACCCACTTCTGGCTGTCGCTGGCCGCCCTCGCCGTCCTGGGCGGCGCCGACATGCTGTCGGTGGTGATCCGCTCCTCGCTGGTGCAACTGGAAACGCCGGATGCCATGCGCGGCCGTGTCAGCGCCGTGAACTTCCTCTTCATCGGCGCCTCCAACCAGCTCGGCGAGTTCCGCGCCGGGGTCAGCGCCGCGTTCATCGGCCTGGTGCCCTCCATCGTGGTCGGCGGCGTCGGCGCCCTGGTGGTGGCGGGCATCTGGATGTGGTGGTTCCCCGAACTGGCCCGGCGCGACCGCCTGGTGGAGGCGGACGATAACGGCGAGGCCGCCGGCGGGCGCTAGGGCGCCCTGTCCGCCCCGCGGACTGCCAGGGACGGTGCCGGCCGGCCGGTCCGGCCGTTACCGACCTGGCGATCCTGTCGGACAAAACACCCACGCTGCAGCGACGGATGCCATTGATTTCGGCGTCGACACCACCCACCATGTGAACACATGTTCACATAGGCGACCGCCATGAGTGACCCCCAGCTGCCCGTTCCCGTCCCCGCCGCGACTTCGTTGCCGGCCCGCGCGCCCGTCGCCCTGGTGACCGCTACTGCTTCGGCGGAGCCCGGCGCCACCCCGACACGGGCCCTCGAGACCGCGACCGCCATTGCGGCCGGCGGCCTCGCCCTGGCCCACCTCGGCCTGGTCGCCGCCAGCGGCGTCACCCGCCTGGTCGCCAGCACCCATGCCACCATCGTGCGCACGCCCCTGCCCTGGAAGCATGACCATGCCGCCCCGGCCGAACAGGCGCCACTGCCCTACTCCCTGGTCGCGCGCAGCCTGCAGTGGCTGGCCGGCATGGCCCAGCGCTGGAGCCAGGCACTGCCGGCGCCCGCCAACGACAGCCTGTTCCACAGCGCCCTCAACGGCGTCGTCGGCCACACCCTGGCCGAGCTCGACAGCCCGCTGGCCCAGGGCATGAGCCTGCGCGACGAAGCCGGCAATCCGCTCAGCGTCGCCGACTGGGCGCAATCCGGCCGCCGCGGCCTCGTGCTCTTCCTGCATGGCCTCTGCCTGTCCGAGCGCGAGTGGCATACCCATGAGCACCAGGGCTTCGTGCGCGAGCTGCGCGAATTCGGCCATGGCGTCGCCTGGCTGCGCTACAACACCGGACATGCCATCGCCGACAACGGCGCCGCGCTCTCCGACCTGCTGGAATCCCTGCCCCGCCACGAGCTGCCCCTCACCCTGGTCGGCCACAGCATGGGTGGCCTGGTCATCCGCTCGGCCGGCTACCACGCCGAGATCAAGGGCGCGCACTGGGTGAAGCAGTTGCGCCACGCCGCCTACCTCGGTTCGCCGCACCATGGCGCCCCGCTCGAGCGCCTGGGCGATGCCGCCAACCGCCTGCTGGGCCTGACGCCGTATACCAAGGGCCTCATGTCGCTGGGCAATATCCGCAGCCGCGGCATCCGCGACCTGCGCGAAGGGCGCGTGGTCCCCGAGCACAAGGCCAACCCCTATCGCCTGGTGAACAGCGCGCGCCACCTGCTGGTCGCCGGCCACATGGGCCGCAACGGCCAGCGTCACTTCATGGGCGACGGCATGGTCCCGGTGCGCAGCGCCCTCGGCCAGCACGTCGAGGCGCATCGCGCCCTGCACGCCAAGGATGTCACGCGCGTGGAATTCGACGCCTTGGGGCATATGCAGCTGCTGAAGGATGAACGCGTCTATGCGACGCTGCTGGACTGGCTGAAGCCCTAGTCGCGCAGGGCCAGGGCTAGAGCTTGCGCAGGCGCACCGGCAGCTTGTCAGCGGGCACCGGCAGCGTGGTGAAGTCGGCTGGCATGATATAGCCGGGCGGCACGCTCCAGGCATGGCGGCGCAGCACATGGTGCAGGATGGTCTTCACCTGCATCTCCGCAAAGTGCAGGCCGATGCACATATGCGCGCCGCCGCCAAAAGGCACGTACTGGTAGGGGTGGCGCTTGTGCTCGGCACGACCCTCGGCGAAGCGCTCCGGGTCAAAGCGTTCGGGATCGCTCCACCACTGCGGCATGTGATGGGTGACGATGGGACTGATCACCACGAAGCTGCCCTTGGGAATCACATAACCCTTGAACTCCACGTCGCGCACCGTCTTGCGCGGAATCACGTGCACCGGCGAGAACAGGCGCAGCGCCTCCTTCATCACCAGGCCGGCCTGCGGCAGCTTTTCCAGGTCCTCATAGGCCAGGTCCTGCTGGCCGAGCGCAAAGGACTCCTCGCGCAGGCGTTGCTGCCACTCCGGGTGCTTGCCCAGGTAATAGAAAATTGCGGAGAGCGTGATGGTGGAGGTGTCATGCGCCGCCATCATCAGGAAGATCATGTGATTGACGATGTCGTCGTCACTGAAGCGGCGGCCCTGCTCGTCCTCGGCCTGGCAGAGAAGGGAGAACAGGTCGTCGCCGGGCCGGGCACGCTTCTGCGCCACGCGCGAGGCGAAGAACTGCTCCAGCACCCGGCGTCCGTCCAGCCCCTTTTTCCAGCGCCCGCCCGGCACCGGGAAGCGCAGCAGCGAGGTGCCGGCGCGCACGCAGTCGACAAAGGCCCGGTTGATGCGGTCGGCTTCGGGGCCGAGCGCCTCGCCCATGAAAATCTCGGTGGCGATGTCCAGCGTCAGCTGCTTGATCGCGGTCAGCACCTCGAAGCGATCGGAGGGGCGCCAGCGCGCGATGCCGCGCTCGATGGCCGGATTCATCAGCGCCAGGTGGCGCTCCATCACCGGGCGCTTGAAGGCGGCCTGCATGATGCCGCGGTGGTGACGATGCTCTTCGAAGTCCAGCAGCATGATGCCGCGCCGGAAGAACTTGCCGATGAAGTAATCCCAGCCCTGGTTGTTGGAAAACAGGTCGCCGCGGTTGCGCAGCACGAACTGGTTGGCGTCCGGCCCCGCCAGCGACACCATGGTGATGCCGAGCGAATCGGTCCAGAACACCGGCCCCAGGTCGGCCGCGAGCGTCAGGCCCATGCGCACCGGATCATTGATGAAGTCGAGGCCGTGGCCCACCAGCGGCAGGCCAGGGCTGCCCGGCATGGAACGCTTGAGCTGGCGCAGCCCGGGAGTTGCCTTGAAAAAGATGCCCATCGTTGTCTCCGCTGTGGCTGATCAGGTCCCGCGCGCGGCAGTCCTGTCCTGCTGTGCTGTCCTGCTTCCTGCTGTCGTGTCCTGCTGCGTCTCGGGCCGTCGTCCCGTGCGCGCCGGCCTGCCGCCTGACATCCCCTTGCCTGTGGCGCCGAGAGGCCCGGCTCTCCGCCCGGCGCCGTAGCCTACGGGCGCCGGGACCGGACCTCAGTGCGGCACCGGACAGCCGCCGGCCGCGGGACCCTCGCCGGCGGGGCCGGCCGCGCCGCCACTGGCCGCGGGACCGTGGCCCGGCTTACCCGCCGCCGCTTTCGGTTCCGCCGGCGCCGGCTTCATGCCGTGCGCATGGCGCGAGAGATCCTGCTTGCCGTACATCTCGCGCATGGCGCGCACCTGCAGGTAGCGGCCGAGCTTTTCCAGGCGCGCACGCGGCCCCGGGAACAGGCTCTGCGAGGTGTACCAGACGAAGCGCGGCCCCGCCGTCAGCAGCGGGAACCAGGGGAAGATGTTCTGCGGCAGGCCGAGCTGGCGGCGCTGCTTCTTGTTCAGGAAGAGCGAGCTCGTGCTGAGGTGAAGCTGGTACTGCAGCTTCAGGCGCCAGTCATGGATCGCCGGAAATTTCTTGAGCCAGGGAATGGTGCGCGACAGCGGCTCTTCGGAGAGCGCCCGGCCGAGCTCCGCGCTGGTCCAGTCTGGCGGGCTCTGCGTGACGAAGGTGTGATACAGGCGCACCAGGCCCTGGCGCTCGTCGTCGCAGAGCCACTCCTCTTTCACGCCCATGAGCCAGGCCACGTACTTCCACAGGTGCATGACCGCACGCGAGTCGCGCCGCGTCACCGGGATGCCGAGCGCGCGCACGCCCATGAGCATGATGGGACCGAAGGCCAGGTAGGTGGCGACCATGTCGATCTGGTTCACCGGCAGGCCGTACTCGGCCACGTCCCATTCCGGGCGCGAGGGCAGGTGGCGGCGCACCATGGCATGGATCAGGCGCACCTCCACGCTGGAGCGCCAGCCCGGCCCGTGCGGACGCATGCCGTCGGTGTCGGTGCAGTCCATCCACCATTTGCCGGTTTCCGAGATGCGCTGCCCCGCGCCCTTGTTGAGCGCCCCCGTCAGCACCAGGGCCTGGTTGAAGCCGGACAGCAGGTAGCCGCCCATGAGCGCGAGGTCGCGCAGGATATAGGGGCCGGCCAGGCCGATGCGGTGGTGGAAGCGCACGCCCTCGTCGAGCAGCTCCCAGTCCACCCAGTCCGGCACCCGCTCGACTTCCTCGAAAAAGGCGCGCAGCGGCGCGGGCGCGTCGGGTACGGCATCGATGCCCTCGTGCAAGGCCCGGTAGAAGAGCTCGCGGGCGTCGCGGGCGCCATGGGCGAACATCCATTCCACGGTGCGGTCCATGGCCGGGTCGCCCTCCATCAGCGCCGCCACCATCCGCTCCCATTCCGCCGGCGACGGCTTGGGGTCGCGGCCGAGCGCCAGGCGCATCAGCGGGGGAATGCGGGGAGAGCGGCTCAGGTAGTGCTGGGCGCGGCGCGGGATCTGGCCGTCGGGCAGGGCCCGGGCGCTTGCTGCGGATGGGTTCATCGCCACCTCCGTCGTCTGGATTCCGTCCGACCTTAATGCGAATATGTATTCGCATTCAATTCGCATTTACCCAGGACCAACGCATGCGCAAGAAGCCGCAACAGGCCCGCTCCCGGCAGATGGTGGACACGCTGATCGAGGCCACCGCCCGGGTCATCTCCCAGCGTGGCCTGGACGCCACCACCACGCCCGCCATTGCCGAGGCGGCCGGAGTAAGCGTGGGCTCACTTTACCAATACTTCGACGGCAAGGAGGCGCTGATCACGGCGCTCCTGGACAAGCTGGTGGCCGATCTGGCGCGCCTGCTCGACCTGCAGGCCGAAGGCTCCGCCAGCCTGCCCCTGCGCGAGATGGTGCGCGCCGCCATCGGCCTCACCCTGGCCTTCATGCGCTCCAACGAAGGCCTTTACCTGGAGCTGGCGCGCAACTGGCACCGGCTGCCGGTGGACCATGTTGCCGACACCCTGCAGGCCCATATCCTGGAACGCAGCCGGATGTACTTCCTGCAGCACCAGCTCGATTACCCCATCCGCGACCTGCCGGTGCGGCTGTTCATTGCCTACAACAGCACGCTGTTCACGCTGATGCGACTGATGAGCCAGGACAGCAACGGCGTGAATCCCGACGCCGTGGTGGAGTGCCTGGTGGACATGATCACCGGCCTGCTGGAGCGCGGCATCACGCCCGGGGCGGCCATGGGGCCGGCGCCGGGCGCGTCCCTGCCGTCATAGCCCCGGCCGCGGCGCGACGGGCGCCCAACGGCCCGGCCGTGTCTGACAGAAAACCCGGAAAGGGCCCCCACCCCTCCCGCTAGACTGGCAGCCCGGCTTCCCCGGGCGCGCCACGCGGCCGGATCGGCGGCTTATCAGCTGATTCGGGTCAAACCATCAGCAATATGTATTTGTCCTGATAAGCGCGCCTTGGTACAAAGCGCTCCCGGATTGCCGGCGGCCGCTACGGCCTGCCCCGGCCCCGGCGGCCGCGCCCCCTGCTGCCGCTCCCGCCAACGGACCGGCCCCGACAGACCTTGCGAGAATTGCCATGTCCTCCGCCTTTGCCCAGGAAAAAGTGCTCAGCGTCCACCACTGGAATGACACGCTGTTCAGCTTCACCACGACCCGCGACCCCGGCCTGCGCTTCAAGACCGGCCAGTTCGTGATGATCGGCCTGGAGGTCAACGGCAAGCCGCTGATGCGCGCCTACTCCATCGTCAGCGCGCACTACGAGGAACACCTGGAGTTCTACTCCATCAAGGTGCCGGACGGCCCCCTCACCTCGCGCCTGCAGCACCTGCAGGTGGGCGACACCCTGATGGTCAGCCGCAAGCCCACCGGCTCGCTGGTCATGGACAACCTGAAGCCGGGCAAGAACCTCTACATGCTCTCCACTGGCACCGGCCTTGCCCCTTTCCTGAGCGTGATCCGCGACCCCGAGTTCTACGAGGCCTTCGACAAGGTCGTGCTGACCCATGGCGTGCGCATCGTCTCCGAGCTCGGCTACGAGGACTACATCACGAAGGAGCTGCCGGAGAACGAGTTCTTCGGCGACATGGTCAAGGAAAAGCTGATCTATTACCCGACCGTGACCCGCGAGCCCTACCGCAACCAGGGCCGCCTGACCGACCTCATCGAGTCCGGCAAGTTCTTCACCGACATCGGCCTGCCCGAGTTCAATCCCGAGCACGACCGCATCATGATCTGCGGCAGCCCGGCGATGCTGAAGGACCTGGTGGCGATCCTGGAAAAGCGCGGTTTTGTGGAAGGCACCAGCAACAAGCCCGGTGACTACGTCATCGAGCGCGCCTTCGTCGAGAAATAAGGGCGCCCTGCCGGTCGAACCCGGGGTCGTGCCTCAGACCGACGCCCGACGCCCGACGCCCGACGCCCGACGCCCGACGCCCGACGCCCGACGCCCGACG
>JAZKHS010000030.1:0-34504 GCA_040385265.1 Pseudomonadota bacterium
GGGGCAGCGGGGGCAGCGGGGCAGCATGCCGGGAGTGCTCAGTCGTTCTTTTCCGCAAACCAGCCAAAGAAACGGCGCCGGGTCTTCGGCTCCGGGGGCAGGCGCCAGACCCGGGTCAGCGAGAGCTGGTCATGCCAGGCCAGGCGCTGCGCGCTCCACAGCATCCACAGGTAGTTGCCGAGAAAGCCGAGCAGCACGCTCATCACGAAGGCGCCGGCGCTCTTGAACGCCACCTGCGACATCAGGCCGCAGGCCAGCGGGAACAGGCAGGCCGACGCGCAGCGGCCGAAGGCATCCGGCCAGCGCAGGCGCTCGCCATCGGCGCGCAACACCTGCAGGCGCCAGGTCTGCATGCCCAGGGTCTGGCCGTTGCGGGTCCAGAAATAGCCGTAGAACAGCCAGGTCACCGCGACCAGTGCCGGGAACAGCACGAAGTTGGCGAAGGCCGGCGCCACCACGGTGATCTCATGCTTCGCGGCCGCGCTGTCCGGCGTGCCGAGGGGGACCAGCAGCATGGTGGTGATGAACCACAGCGCCAGCAGCAGCAGGCCGTCGTAAATGATGCAGAACAGGCGCAGGCCCATGCCGGCGGGTTCGGCGGCAAGCGGCGGGACGGCAGGGGCAGGAGCGGCCGAGGCGGCCTGGCGGCGGGTCTTGCGGGACATGGAAGGTCTCGTTGGACAGTCGCTTGAGATGGTGCCGAGAGTCGGAATCGAACCGACACGCCCTCGCGGGCAACGGATTTTGAGTCCGCCGCGTCTACCAGTTCCGCCATCCCGGCACAGGGACTGATCCCGCCGGTGAAGCCGGCGGGCCTGGAGAGCGGCCGATTATACGGGCCGACCGGCTTACTGCAACGAAAAAGCCCGGGCTTGTTATACTCCGCGCCTGTTTTTTGCCCGCCCCGGCTCCGCCGCCGCCATCAGAAGCCCTGCCGTCCAGGAAAAGCCCCCCTGTCATGAAGCTCAGCGACTTCCACTTCGATCTGCCGGACGCCCTCATCGCCCGCTACCCCGAGGCCGTGCGCTCGGCCTCCCGGCTGCTGCGCCTGGACGGCCGCACGGGGGAGCGCGTCCATGGCCGTTTCACCGACCTGCCCGGGCAGCTGGCGCCGGGCGACCTGCTGGTGTTCAACGACACCCGGGTAATGCCGGCCCGCCTCTTCGGGCACAAGGCCAGCGGCGGCCGCATCGAGCTCCTGGTCGAGCGCATCACCGCGCCGCAGGAGGCGCTCGTGCACCTGCGCGCCAGCAAGTCCCCCAGGCCCGGCTCCCGGCTGGAATTCGCCGACGGCGTCAGCGCCGAGATGGTGGAGCGGGTGGACAGCCTGTTCCGCCTGCGCTTTTCGCAGCCCGTGTTGCCGTTGCTGATGGCCCAGGGCGAGTTGCCGCTGCCGCCCTATATGAATCGCCTCGCGGAGGGCTCCGACGCCGAGCGCTACCAGACGGTCTATTCCCGCCCGGAGCACACTGCCTCCGCCGCCGCGCCCACCGCCGGCCTGCATTTCGATGAGGCGATCTTCGCCGCGCTCGCGGCACGTGGCGTGGAAAAGGCCTTTGTCACCCTGCACGTGGGCGCCGGCACTTTCCTGCCGGTGCGCGTGGAGGACGTGACCAGCCACAAGATGCACAGCGAGTGGCTGTCGGTTTCGCCGGAGACGGTGGCGGCCATCCGTGCCGCCAAGGCCCGCGGCAACCGCGTGGTGGCGGTGGGCACGACCTCGGTGCGATCGCTGGAGAGCGCGGCCCGCGGCGCCGCACCCGGCGAGTGGCTGCAGCCCTACGCTGGCGAGACCGACATCTTTATCTACCCCGGCTACGACTGGCGCGTGGTCGATGCGCTGGTGACCAACTTCCATCTGCCGGAATCCACCTTGCTGATGCTGGTCTGCGCCTTTGCCGGCCAGGACGCGGTGATGGCGGCCTACCGCGAGGCCGTGGCGCAGCAGTACCGCTTCTTCAGCTATGGTGATGCCATGTTCCTGACGCGGCAACCCGTCGGGGCAGTCGCATGAGGGACGTCTACGAGGCCGCCAATGCGCTCGAGGCGCACATGATCGCCGGCATGCTGGGCCAGCTCGGCATGACCGCGCACGTGGCCGGCGAGCACCTGCAGTCGGCCGCCGGGGAAATGCCGATGGCGGGGCTGGTGCGCCTGCAGGTAGCCGACGAGGATTATGCCCGCGCCCGCGAGGCCATCCTCGACTGGGAAAGGCGGCAGCCCCCGCCCGAGGCCGCCCCCGCCATGGCGCCCCCGCGCTCCCCCTGGCCGTTTGCGCTTGCGGGCCTGCTGGCCGGTGTTGCGCTCGCCTGGCTGCTGCTTGCCAGGGAGGAGGGACGTGCCTTCGACTACAACGAGGATGGCATGCCCGACGAAGAGCTTTTCTATGTCCAGGACGTGATCCAGCGTGCCGAAATGGACCGCAACGGCAACGGCAAGCCTGACGAGATTGCCGATTACGACCGGCGCGGCCTGATCCAGCGCATCCGGTCGGACGATGACTTCAACGGCGTGTTCGAAGGCGAGACCACCTTCGTCAATGGCCAGGCGGTGGCCTGGATCCATGACCATGACCAGGACGGCCGGATAGACAGTCGCGGCAAGCGGCCGACCCCCGCCCTGGAGTATGTGGAAATCCTCGATCAGGAGTCCGGTGCAGTGATCCGTCGCTCGCGCTGGTGCATGAACCGTCTGCAGGCCGAACTGGTGGATACCGACCACGACGGCCGCGTGGACACCGCCAACCTGTATGACCCCCGGGGCGACATCGAACGCAGCAATCGCGATCTCGATGCCGCCATGAGCCTCGACTGCCCCGCGAAACTGCCATGAAATTTACCCTCAAGAACACCGATGGCCGCGCCCGCCGCGGCGAGCTCGACTTTCCCCGCGGCAAGGTGCAGACCCCGGCCTTCATGCCGGTCGGCACCTACGGCACGGTCAAAGCCATGCTGCCGCGCGACATCCACGAGATCGGCGCCGAGATCATCCTCGGCAACACCTTCCACCTCTGGCTGCGCCCCGGCACCGAGGTGGTCAAGGCCCATGGCGACCTGCACGACTTCGTCAACTGGGACAAGCCCATCCTCACCGACTCCGGCGGCTTCCAGGTGTTCTCGCTCGGCAAGCTGCGCAAGATCACGGAGGAAGGCGTCACCTTCGCCTCGCCCATCACCGGCTCCAAGGTCTTCCTGAGCCCGGAGGTGTCGATGCAGGTGCAGAAGGACCTGGGCTCCGACATCGTCATGATCTTCGACGAGTGCACGCCCTATCCGGCCACCGAGCAGCAGGCGCGCGACTCCATGCTGCTGTCGCAGCGCTGGGCCAGGCGCTCCAAGGCCGAGTTCGAGCGCCAGGAGAACCCCAACGCCCTGTTCGGCATCGTCCAGGGCGGCATGTACCGCCACCTCCGTGAGGAGTCCCTGGCGGGGCTCGCAGATATTGGCTTCCACGGCTACGCCATCGGCGGCCTGTCGGTGGGCGAGCCCAAGGAAGAAATGCTGGGGGTGCTGGATTACCTGCCGCCGCTGCTGCCGGCGGACCGCCCGCGCTACCTGATGGGCGTGGGCAAGCCCGAGGACATCGTCGAGGCGGTGCGCCGCGGCGTCGACATGTTCGACTGCGTCATGCCCACCCGCAACGCCCGCAATGGTCATTTATTCACCACCGACGGCGTGGTGCGCATCCGCAACAGCCAGTACAAGACCGACACCGGTCCCCTGGACGCCGACTGCGACTGCTACACCTGCCGCAACTTCAGTCGCGCCTACCTGCACCACCTGGACAAATGCCAGGAAATCCTCGGCGCGCAGCTCAATACCCTGCATAACCTGCGTTATTACCAGCGCCTCATGGCTGGTTTGCGCGAGGCTATTGAACAGGGTACATTGCAGCGCTTTGTGGATGGCTTTTACGCCCGCCGGGGCTTGCCAACCCCTTCAATCTAAAGGTTTTTTGCGGTTCCGCCCGGCTGGCGGGCCGCCTGCATTCCTGCATCTACGGAGAGAGTCATGAGCCTGTTCATCGCTGAAGCCTACGCCAACACCGGCGCCGCCCCCGCGGGTCCGTCCGCGTGGAGCCAGATCATCATGCTGGGCATTTTTGCCCTGGTGTTCTACTTCCTGCTGCTGCGCCCGCAGCTCAAGCGCCAGAAGGAGCACAAGGTGCTGATGGAAGCACTGCAGAAGGGCGACGAGGTGGTCTTCGCCGGCGGCCTCGTGGGCACCGTCAGCAAGATCGACGGCGACTTTGCCGTGATCGAGCTGGCCAGCAACGTCGAAGTCAAGGTGCAGCGCGCCTCCGTGGTTGCCACCCTGCCCAAGGGCACCATCAAGAACATCTAAAACAAGAGGACTGCGCCCGGAGCCGGCCGCCGCCGGTTCCGGGGCATCGAGGTCTGCATGCGTACGCCCCTGTGGAAATACCTGCTGGTCGCCTTCGTGGCCCTGGTCAGCCTGGTCTATTCCCTGCCCAATCTCTATCCCGACGAGCCGGCCATCCAGGTGTCTGGCGCCAGCGCCTCCATCCCGGCCAATGCCGCGGTGCTGGAGAAGGCCACCCAGGCCCTCACCGTGGCCGGCATTCCCTTCCATGGGGCCGAGGTACAGGGTCGCGAAGGCAAGGAGGCCGTGCTGATCCGCTTGCGCACGGCGCGCGAACAGGTGCTGGCGCAGAACGCGGTCAAGCGCGCCCTGGGCGACAACTACGTGGCCGCCCTCAACCTGGCGCCAACCACCCCCGGCTGGCTTGCCGCCCTTGGCGCGGCTCCCATGAAGCTGGGCCTCGACCTGCGCGGCGGCGTGCACTTCCTGCTGGAAGTGGACATGGCGAAGGCCCTCGAACAGCGCCAGGAATCCTACGTCAATGACATCAAGGGCAAGCTGCGCGAGAAGAAGCTTGCCTACCGCAGTGTCGCCGAGCGTGGCCAGGGCTTCGTGCTCAAGTTTGAAAAGGCCGAGGACCGCCAGGCCGCCGAAGACCTGCTCAAGGTCGAGTTCAACGAATTCAGCTATGCCCGTCGCGACACGCCGGAAGGCTTTTTCACCGACGTCGACTTCACGCCCGAGAAACTACGCGAGCTGAGCGATTACGCGGTGAACCAGAACCTCACCACCATCCGCAATCGCGTCAACGAACTGGGCGTGGCCGAGTCGGTAGTGCAGCGCCAGGGCAGCAACCGCATCGTGGTGCAGCTGCCGGGCCTGCAGGACACCGCCGAGGCCAAGCGCATCCTGGGCCGCACCGCCAGCCTGGAATTCCGCATGGTTGCCGAGAACAGCAACGACGCCATCGGCGGCATCGCTCCCCCCGGCACCGAGCTCTACCCCTTCAAGGATGGCAAGGACCAGCCGGTGCTCCTGCAGAAGCGCAAGATCGTCACCGGCGAGCGCGTAGTGGGTGCCCAGTCCAGCTTTGACGAGTTCTCCCGGCCCAAGGTCGACATCTCCCTCGACGCCCGTGGCGGCAAGCTGATGGCCGAGGCCACCCGCGACAATGTCGGCCGCCAGATGGCGGTGCTGTTCGTGGAGTCCAAGCAGCGCACGCGCGTGGTCACCGATGCCGCCGGCAAGACCGTCGAGGCAAAGGAAAACTACGTCGAGAAGAACGTGATCAACCGCGCCACCATCCAGTCCATGCTGGGGTCGCAGTTCCAGATCACCGGCCTCGACTCCCCGGCCGAAGCCGCCGAGCTCGCGCTGCTGCTGCGCGCCGGTGCCCTGGCCGCGCCCATGTACTTCGTGGAAGAGCGCACCATCGGCCCCTCGCTCGGCCAGGAAAATATCGACAAGGGCATCAACTCCACCTTGGTGGGCTTCGGCCTGGTCGCCCTCTTCATGGTGATCTTCTACCGGGTGTTCGGCCTTGTCGCCAACGTCGCCCTGATCATCAACGTCACCATCCTGATGGCGGTAATGGGCGCCATGGGCGCGGCGCTGTCGCTGCCCGGCATCGCCGGCATCGTGCTCACGGTGGGCATGGCGGTGGACGCCAACGTGCTGATCTACGAGCGCATCCGCGAGGAGTTGCGTCGCGGCCTGACGCCGCAGGCGGCCATCATTGCCGGCTACGACCGTGCCTTCACTACCATCCTGGACTCCAACCTCACCACCCTGATCGTGGCGGTCATCCTGTTCGCGATTGGCACCGGCCCGATCAAGGGTTTCGCGGTGACGCTGTCCATCGGCATCCTGTCCTCGATGTTCACGGCAATCACCCTGACCCGCGTCATCGTCAACCTGATCTACGGCGGCCGCCGTGTCACCAAGCTGAGCATCTGAGGACGCCGCCATGACCGAACCACGCATTATCCGTTTCATGCGCTACCGCACGCCGATGGCGGTGATCTCGCTGCTGACCGTCATCATCGGCATGATTGCCCTCGGGACCAAGGGGCTTAACCTGGGCCTGGATTTCACCGGCGGCACCACGGCCGAGATCGCCTTCGCCAAGTCGGTCGAGACCGAGGAGTTGCAGGCGGCGCTCGAGAAGGCCGGATTTGCCGACACCATCGTGCAGTATGCCGGGGGCGCCGAGTCCGTCATCGTGCGCATGCCGCCGCAAAAGGGCCACGAGACCAATATCAGCGCCGACCTGCTGGCCGCCGCCAATTTCAGCCCGGACAACCCGGCGACCCTGAAGCAGGTGGACAGCGTGGGCTCGCAGGTGGGCGACGAGATGTACGAGCAGGCGCTGATAGCCGTCGGCATGTCATTGTTCATGATGATGATCTATGTGGCGTTCCGCTTTCGCTGGAAGTTTGCCGTCGGCGCCACCATCTCGCTGTTGCATGACACCCTGTTCACGGTTGGCATCTTCGCGATCTTCGGCTGGCCCTTCGACCTGGCGGTGCTGGCCGCGGTGCTGGCCCTGATCGGCTACTCGCTGAACGACACCATCGTGGTTTTCGACCGTATCCGCGAGAACTTCCGCAAGCTGCGCAAGTCCGATCCTGTGGAAGTGCTGGATATCTCCCTGACTGAAACGCTGCGCCGCACGATCATGACCGTGACCACCGTGGTGCTGGTGGTGCTGGCTCTGCTGCTGCTGGGCGGTTCCGCCCTGAAGTGGTTCTCGGTGGCGCTGCTGGTAGGCCTCTTTGCCGGCACCTACTCGTCCATCTACATCGCCACCGCCTATGCGCTGGCGATGGGCCTGTCCAAGGACGACTTCATGGTGCAGGCCAAGTCCGAGGCGGATGACCGCCCCTGACAGGCAGCCTGTGTTCGGCACCATGAAAAAGCCCGGCAATAGCCGGGCTTTTTCATGGGTCAGCAGCAGGGTCGTGTGGCCTCCTGAGCGCTAACGCACAGGCAAAAACGGGCCGGAGCCGTTCATGACCGTGGGAGTTGCTCAGGCGCTCTCGACCCGCGCCGGCAATACCTCGCGCAGCTTCTCTGCGAGTCGGGGCAGCAACAGCGGCTTTGACAGGTAGTCCGTCATGCCCGCTGCCAGGCATTGCGCGCGGTGCTCGGGCAGGGCATGGGCGGTGAGCGCAACCACCACCTGCGGCGTGCGGCCCTGTTCCTGCTCCCAGCGCCGCAGGCGGCGGGTGGCCTCGAAGCCGTCCATCTGCGGCATTTCACAGTCCATGAACACGACGTCGAAGACCGGGGCGTCGGTGGTCTGCAGCAGGTCCAGCGCCTGCTGGCCGCTGCCGACGACCTGGGAAGCTACGCCGAGCCGCTGCAGGAAGCCCTGTATCACCATCTGGTTGACGGCGTTGTCCTCGACCACCAGGACGTGGCGCCCGGCAAACAAGGCACTGTCCTGGCGCAAGGCGGTGTCGCTCGGCACCGGCGCCGGCAACGGGCAGCTACCCTCGGCCATCGTGACGGTAAAGCGGAACTGGCTGCCCTGGCCGGGGGTGCTGCTGACGCTGATGTGTCCCTGCATCAGTTCCACCAATTGCTTGCTGATGGCGAGGCCAAGGCCGGTGCCGCCGTACTGGCGCGCCGTGGAGGTGTCAGCCTGGCTGAAGGAGTTGAAGAGCAGGGGGAGCTTGTCGGCCGGAATGCCGATGCCGCTGTCCTCCACTTCGAAGCGCAGGCGCACGATGCCGTCCTGCCGCGACTCCACGCTGGCGCGCAGGTGTACCGTGCCATGTTCGGTGAACTTGATCGCGTTGGAGATCAGGTTGAGCAGGATCTGGCGCAGGCGCGCCATGTCTCCGCGCAGGCAGGGCGGCAAGTCGCGCGAGCGCTCGCACACCAGCGACAGCGATTTCTCGCGCGCCTTCAGGCTGAAGATGCGAATGCAATCGTCGAGCAGGTCCAGCAGGCTGAAGTCGGCGGCCTCCAGCGTGACCTTGCCGGCGGCGATCTTGGAATAATCGAGGATGTCGTTGATGACGTGCAGCAGGGCCTGGCCGGAATCCTCCAGGGTATCGACATAGTTTTTCTGTACGCTGTCCAGACGGGTGTGGTCGAGCAGCTGGGTGATGCCGAGCAGCGCATTCAGGGGAGTGCGGATCTCATGACTCATCCGAGCGAGGAAGTCGGTCTTGGCGGCGCTTTCCGCCTCCGCACGCAGTATGGCCTGTTTCTGCTGCTCACGGTCGCGCTTGAGGGTGTTGAGGCGCTCGGCCAGCGCCAGCGCCAGCAACAGCTGCTGCAGGATGAAGGCCAGCTCCATCCCCTGTAGCGAGACCATGAAGGAGAAGGCGGGGAAAAAGCCCAGGCTCTGCAGAGAGAGCAGGGCTGCCATGCCGATGAGGGGTAGCCAGCTGAGCAGGAAGATGCGGATTTCGCCGGTGCGGTGGCGCAGTTGCACGATGGTTGCCACCAGGACGGCGGCAATCACCGGAAGGGAAAATAGCGCCTGCAAGGGATAGATCGTCTGCAGCGGCAGGGCGAACTGCAGCCAGGCCAGCACGGCGGCGATGCTGCCCAGGCTGAGCAGTGTCAGGTTCATTGCCCGCGGCAGCCGCTTGGTTCCGCCCAGGAAGTCGCGGGCGAAGAGGGCGCTGGTGGCGAGCATCAGCAGCAGGAAGAAGGGCAGGGCATGGCTGTTCCAGTCCGGCGACCGTGGCCACAGCCGGTAGGCGATGCCGTTCATGCAGAGCAGGTAAAAGAACGCGCTGCCCACGTAGAGCACGTAGAAGCGGAATACCTTTTCGCGAACGGCGATCCACAGGAACAGGTGGTAGACCAGGAGGCCGCCGATGATGCCGAAGCCGATGCCGGTGACCAACTCCAGCTTCTCGTGGTGGGCGGCGTAGTGAGGGTAGTCGCTCAGCACCAATGGCATGTTCATCGCGCTGCTGCTGGTCACCCGCAGGTAGTACTCCTGCTGCTGGCCGGGCTCCAGGCGAAGCGGGAAGGCAAAGGCGCGGGTATCGAGCGGGCGCTGTGCGAAGGGGGCGAGGTCGCCGGTGCGAAAGGGCGCCAGGCCACTGCCGGGGCGGTGCAGCTCCACCACATCGTGAATGGGATAGGCCAGTTGTAGCAGCAATTCACGGCGAGTATCACCGGCATTGGCGACGCGGAAGCGGAACCAGCAAGTGCCGGACTGGAAACCCAGTACCAGGGCCTTGCCGGCCGCCGACGTAAAGGGCAGGGCTTGCACCTCCATGAGGTCCAGATCGCTGCGAGCGTCGCAGCGCCAGGCCAGGTGGGGTTCAAGCGGCGTCATGGGCAGGGCGCCGCTGACCACCAGCGTGCCGGGGGCGGCGGCCTGGGCGGCGGCCGTCAGCAGCCAGAGCAGCAGTCCGCAAAACCAGGCGGCGCCGGGCTGCCGGCGCGGATGTCGATCAGCTGTGCGCACGCCTGGTCTCTGTCCGTGGGTCAATCGGCCGAGAATAGCAGCCCCTCGCCGGTGCGAGTACGAGCGCCGGCTCAGCGGCGCAGGCGGCCGTCGAGATGGGGGGACAGGGTGGTGAGCAGGGCCTTCAGCAACTTGGGGTTTCCGGCCACGATGTTGCCGGATTCCAGGTAGCCATGGCCGCCGACGAAGTCGCTGACGAGGCCGCCGGCTTCACGGATGAGCAGGTCGCCCGCGGCCATGTCCCAGGGCGAGAGGCCGAACTCGAAGAAGCCGTCGAAGCGGCCGGCCGCCACGTAGGCAAGGTCGAGGGAAGCGGCGCCGGGGCGGCGCAGGCCCGCCGTCTGGCTGGCCAGGGCCTTGAACATGGCCAGGTAGTTGTCGATGTGCTCCATCTGGTCCGGTCGGAACGGAAAGCCGGTGCCGATGAGGGCGCCTTCCAGGCCCTTGCGCGCGGTGACGCGCAGGCGACGGCCGTTCATGGCGGCGCCGCCGCCGCGGCTGGCGGTGAACTCCTCGCGGCGCATGGGGTCCAGCACCACGGCGTGCTCGGTCACGCCCTTGTACTGCACGGCAATCGAGACGGCGAACTGGGGCAGGCTGTGGATGAAGTTGGTGGTGCCGTCGAGGGGGTCGATGATCCAGACCCAGTCCTTCCACTCCCCCTTGCCCTCGCGGAAGCCCGACTCTTCAGCATGGTAGCTGTGGTCGGGATAGGCCTTCAGCAACACCTCGAGGATGGCGCGCTCGGCGGTACGATCGACCTTGGTGACGTAGTCGTTGTAGCCCTTGGCTTCGATGTCCATGAGGTCCACGCGCTCGGCGGACTGGAAGATGATTTCGCCGGCGGCACGGGCGGCGCGCAGCGCCATGGAGAGCATGGGTTGCATGAGGGGGGACTCTGTGAAAGAACGGGATAGCCGGCCATTGTACCCGAGCCGGGGCCTGCGGGGGAACTTCGCGGGGCGGCCATCCGCGGGGCGGCCGCCGGGAGGCACAGCGGGTGGAGCGCTGTCCGGGGGGCGTCCAGTCGCGCCCTGGTCAATCGCGGCCCGACCGATCGCGGCCCGACCGATCCACAGGGCGGCCCCGGAGATTGGCGCGCCGGGATTTGCTACCATCCGCGGCCCCGTCCCGGCCGGAACCGCCATGTTCGCCAATGTCCGCATCGTCCTCGTCAACACGACGCTGCCCGCCAATATCGGCGCCGCCGCCCGCGCCATGAAGACCATGGGCCTGACCCGGCTTTACCTGGTCGAGCCCAAGGTCTTCCCCAGCGCGGAGGCCACCTCGCTGGCCTCGGGGGCCTCCGACGTGCTGGCGCAGGCCACCGTGGTGGGCTCCTTCGAGGAGGCGGTGGCCGGCTGCTCGCTGGTGCTGGGCGCCAGCGCCCGCAGCCGCACTATCCCGTGGCCGCTGATGGATGCGCGTCAGGCCGGCGAGGCGGTGCGCCTCGAGTCTGACCGACAGCCGGTGGCCATCGTCTTCGGGCGCGAGGACCGCGGCCTCACCAATGAGGAGTTGCAGCGCTGCAACTACCACGTCTGCATTCCCAGCGACGAGGAATACGGCGTGCTCAACGTGGCGGCGGCGGTGCAGGTGCTGTGCTACGAGGTGCGCATGGCGCATCTGCTGGCGCAGGCGCAACCGTTGCCCGCGGACCGGCAGATGCCGGTGCAGTTGCTGCAATGGGACCAGGAGGTGGTGCCGCACGACGACATGGAGCGCTTTTACGGCCACTTCGAGCAGATGATGGTGGATACCGGCTTCCTGTCGCCGGACAATCCACGCCAGCTCATGGCCCGCGCCCGCCGCCTGTTTGGCCGCGTGCGCCTGGACCGTATCGAGTACAACATGTGGCGTGGCATCTTCACCCGGCTGCAGGAAATCGCCGCCGAGCTTGCCGCGCTGAAAAAGCCGAAGCCATAAGGAGCCCGACCATGTTCGACCGCCTGCGCGAAGACATCGCGTCCGTGTTCGACCGCGACCCGGCCGCGCGCAACAAGCTCGAGGTGCTGGTCAACTACCCGGGCATCCACGCCAACGTGCTGCACCGGCTGGCCCATGCCCTCTGGCTGTCAGGCTGGAAGGGCCTGGCCCGCTTCATCTCGACCTTCTCGCGCTGGATGACCGGCATCGAGATCCATCCCGGCGCCCGCATTGGTCGCCGCTTCTTCATCGATCATGGCATGGGCGTGGTCATCGGCGAGACTGCCGAGATCGGCGATGACGTCACCCTCTACCACGGGGTCACCCTGGGCGGCACCAGCTGGAACGCCGGCAAGCGCCACCCCACCCTGGGCAATGGCGTGGTGGTGGGGGCGGGCGCCAAGGTCATCGGCCCCATCCTGATCGGCGCGGGCGCCAAGATCGGCTCCAATGCGGTGGTCACCAAGCCCATGCCCGCCGGCGCCACGGCCGTCGGCAGTCCCGCCCGCATCATCCTGCGCGACGACAAGGCGGAGCAGGCCCGGCGCGACTTTGCCGAGAAGATCGGCTTTCAGGCCTACGGCGCCAACCCCGACCTGCCCGACCCGGTGGTGGAGGCCCTGCGCCACCTGCTTGACCACATGCGCAAGGCCGACGTCCGCATGGACCGCATGTGCGAGGCCCTGGGCAAGATCAATCCCGGCTTTTGCGACCAGAAGCCCGAGGCCCTGAGGCCGGAGGACCTTGAGGCCTTGCAGGAGGGCGTCTCCGCCAGCCTGGCCCCGGCCCCGGCGCCGGAGGGCGGCGCGTCCGGCCCGGCCTGAGTCACCGGCCCCGGACGCGGCCGGGAGATGGGCGCCGTTCGTCCGACGCCGGCCTGCGCAGCCCCGTCCCTTGCCCCAGAGGATTGAGGAAAAGGGCTGAGTCTGGCGCTGGCGCGGCGGGGGCGTCCTCACTAGAATCCCCGAGCGTTTTACTGGGTCAAATAATTGACTAAATTAGTCGGGATTTGGGATACTGCACCCAATCCACAGCCCGACGGGGTTTTCCATGCGCCTCACCACCAAAGGCCGTTACGCCGTGACCGCCATGCTGGACCTGGCCCTCAATGCCCAGCATGACCCGGTCAGCCTGGCCGATATCTCCGAGCGCCAGTCCATCTCGGTGTCCTATCTGGAGCAGTTGTTTTCCAAGCTGCGCCGGGGCGGCCTGGTGTCCAGCGTGCGCGGCCCCGGCGGCGGCTACCAGCTGGCGCGCGATGGCGCGACCATCTTCATCGCCCAGATCATCGATGCGGTGGACGAGTCGGTCGATGCCACCCGCTGCGGCGGCAAGGGCGACTGCCAGCAGGGGGTGACTTGTCTCACCCATGAACTCTGGAGCGACCTCAGCGAGCAGCTGCACACTTTCCTGGCTGCCATCAGCCTGCAGGCGCTGATGGACCGCCGCGAGGTGCAGGCCGTGGCGCTGCGCCAGAGCGATATCCAGAAGACCCGGCGCGATGACGGCAGGGAGCGTCTCGACCTGGTCAGCATGCCCTGAGCGGGCCCGTCCAAAAATTTTCAGGTGAAGCCGTAATGAAGCGACCAATCTATCTCGACTATTCCGCGACCACGCCCTGCGATCCCCGCGTGGCGGAAAAGATGATGGAGTGCCTGGCCCCGGACGGGAACTTCGGCAATCCGGCCTCGCGCTCGCATTTCTATGGCTGGCAGGCGGAAGAGTCGGTCGAGAACGCCCGTCGCCAGGTCGCCGACCTGGTCAAGGCCGACCCGCGCGAGATCGTCTGGACCTCCGGTGCGACCGAATCCGACAACCTCGCCATCAAGGGCGCGGCGCACTTTTACCAGACCAAGGGCAAGCACATCGTCACCAGCAAGATCGAGCACAAGGCGGTCCTCGACACCTGCCGCCAGCTCGAGCGCGAAGGCTTCGAGGTTACCTATCTCGAGCCCGAGCATGGCAGTGGCATGATCCGCCCCGAGGCGGTAGCCGCTGCGCTGCGCGATGACACCATCCTGGTCTCGCTGATGCACGTGAACAACGAGATCGGCACCGTGACCGACATTGCCGCCATCGGCGAGATCACCCGCGCCCGCGGCATCCTTTTCCATGTCGATGCGGCGCAGAGCACGGGCAAGGTCGAGATCGACCTGGAAAACCTCAAGGTCGACCTGATGAGCTTTTCCGGGCACAAGAGCTACGGTCCCAAGGGCATTGGCGCCCTCTACGTGCGCCGCAAGCCGCGCGTGCGCCTGGAAGCCCAGATGCACGGCGGTGGACACGAGCGCGGCTTCCGCTCCGGTACCCTGGCCACCCACCAGATCGTCGGCATGGGCGAGGCCTTCCGTATCGCCAAGGAAGAAATGCAGGCCGAGAACGCGCGTATCCGTGCCCTGCGTGACCGCCTGTGGCAGGGCCTGGAGCCGCTGGAGCAGGTCTTCATCAACGGCGACGTCGACGCCCGCGTGCCGCACAACCTGAACGTGAGCTTCAACTTCGTGGAAGGCGAGTCGCTGATCATGGCGCTCAAGGATCTGGCGGTGTCGTCCGGTTCGGCCTGTACCTCGGCCAGCCTGGAGCCGTCCTATGTGCTGCGCGCGCTGGGCCTCTCGGACGAGATGGCGCATTCCTCGATCCGCTTCTCGATCGGCCGCTTCACCACCGAGGCCGACATCGACCACGTCATCGGGCATGCCCGCCAGGCCGTGACCCGCCTGCGCGACCTGTCGCCGCTGTGGGACATGTACAAGGATGGTGTCGACCTGAACTCGGTGGAGTGGGTCGCGCACTGAAGCCCCGCCGGCACTGAAGGATTGCCTTCGGATCGGCCACGGCGAAGAACGGTTGTGTAGGCGCGGCGTCAGCCGCGATAGCGGGAGAATGGCAAGGCCTTCGCGGTCGGCGCTACTCCCACGCAGAACAAGCAGTTTTGAGAGGTGAACGAACATGGCATACAGCGAGAAGGTCATCGACCACTACGAGCATCCGCGCAACGTCGGCAAGCTCGACAAGACCGACGCCAGCGTCGGTACCGGCATGGTCGGCGCGCCGGCCTGCGGCGACGTGATGCAGCTTCAGATCAAGGTGAGCCCCGAGGGCATCATCGAGGACGCCCGCTTCAAGACCTATGGCTGCGGTTCCGCCATCGCCTCCAGCTCGCTCGTGACCGAGTGGGTCAAGGGCAAGTCGCTGGACGAGGCCATGTCCATCCGCAACACCCAGATCGCCGAGGAGCTGGCGCTGCCGCCGGTGAAGATCCACTGCTCGGTGCTGGCCGAGGACGCCATCAAGGCGGCCGTGGCCGACTACCGCAAGAAGCGCGGAGCGGAATGATGGCTGTCACCCTGTCCGCAGCGGCGGCGCGCCATGTCGGCGATTTCATTGCCAATCGCGGCCGTGGCGTGGGCGTGCGCGTGGGCGTGAAGACCTCGGGCTGTTCCGGCCTGGCCTATGTGCTGGAGTTCGTGGACGAGCTGGCGCCGGAGGACGTGGTGTTCACCTCGCATGGTGTCAATGTCATCGTCGATCCCAAGAGCCTGTCCTATATCGACGGCACCGAGATGGACTTCGTCAAGGAAGGCCTGAACGAGGGCTTCAAGTTCATCAACCCTAACCAGAAGGGCGAGTGCGGCTGCGGCGAGTCCTTTACGGTCTGACCCTTTACGGTCTGCCGCGGCCGGCTGCGGTCGCCCGCCGCGGGCGACGCTGGTCTCCACTTGGCTCCATCCCGGCCGCTGTCCGGCTCCGCGCCAGGCCCCGGCTGCGCTAGACTTCGCGGCTGCCGTGCCGACTGCCCCCCTCCGGGCCGCGGTCCCGGGCGTCCCGACAACCCGCAGGCCTGATCCCGTGAGCACCATCAACTATTTCGAGCTGTTCGACCTGGCGCCGGCCTTCGAGCTGGATGCCGAGGCCCTGCTGCCCCGCTATCGCGAGCTTCAGCGCCAATCCCATCCGGATCGGTTCGCAGCGGCGGCGGCCGACGTCCAGCGCGCGGCGGTGACCCGGGCTGCCGACATCAATGCCGCCTTTGCCGTGCTCAAGGACCCGGTGCAGCGCGCCCGCCACCTGCTGGCCCTGGCCGGCCACCCGATCCACAACGAATCGGCGACGGTGGCGGACACCGATTTCCTGATGGCGCAGATGGACCTGCGCGAGCAGCTCGAGGAAGCCGACGGCGCCCCGACGCTGGCGGGCCTGCGCGAGGAGGCCGAGGACTGGCTGGGCAACCTGGGGCGCGAGTTTTCGATTGATTACCGCGAGCAGGACTTTGTCGAGGCCGCCGACACCGTGCGCAAGATGCAGTTCATGGCCCGCTTCATCCAGGATATTCGCGCCCGCGAGGCGCGCCTGGAAGACGAAGACGACTACGACCCCGATCACGACGAGGATCCCGACTGATGGCGCTCCTGCAGATTGCCGAACCCGGCCAGAGCACCGCACCCCACCAGCACAAGCTGGCCGTGGGCATCGACCTCGGCACCACCAATTCCCTGGTCGCCACTGTCCAGAGCGGCAAGTCCAAGACCTTGCCCGATGCCGCCGGCCGCCACCTGCTGCCCTCGGTGGTGCGCTACTTCCCCGACGGTGAGCGTCGTGTCGGCTATGAGGCCATGGCCGCCGCCGCGCAGGACCCCTTCAACACCATCGTGTCCGTGAAGCGGCTGATGGGCCGTGGCCTGGCCGACGTGAAGAAGCTGGGTGCGCACATGCCCTACCGCTTTGCCGGCGGCGAGGCGGGCATGCCCTACCTGATCACCGCGGCCGGCGAGAAGAGCCCGGTGCAGGTGTCCGCCGACATCCTGTCGGTGCTGCGCGCCCGCGCCGAGGCCGTGCTTGGCGGCGAACTCACCGGCGCGGTCATTACCGTACCCGCCTATTTTGACGATGCCCAGCGCCAGGCCACCAAGGACGCGGCGCAGCTCGCCGGCCTCAAGCTGCTGCGCCTGCTCAACGAGCCCACCGCGGCCGCGGTGGCTTACGGCCTCGACAAGGGGGCCGAGGGCCTGCACGCCATTTTCGACCTGGGCGGCGGCACCTTCGACATTTCCGTGCTGCGCCTGCATCGGGGCGTGTTCGAGGTGCTGGCCACCGGCGGCGATTCCGCGCTGGGCGGCGACGACTTCGACCTCGCCATTGCCCACTGGGCATTGAAGCTCCTGGGAGAGTCCGATCCGGACGCGCAACAGCAGCGCGCGCTGCTGCAGGCCGCCTGCGCCGCCAAGGAAGCGCTGACGACGGACGCCGTGGCGACGCTGGTCTATGCCGGCCGTGCCCTGGAGCTCACCCGCGCGGACTTCGAGGCACTGGCGGCACCGCTGGTGGATCGCGCCCTGCGCGCCTGCCGCCGTACCCTGCGTGACGCCGGCCTCAAGCCGGCCGACGTGCAGGAAGTGGTCATGGTCGGCGGTTCGACGCGGGTGCCGCTGGTGCGCGCCCAGGTCGAGGAACTGTTTGGCCGTCCGCCGCTGACCAGCATCGATCCCGACAAGGTCGTGGCCGTCGGCGCCGCCATCCAGGCCGACGTGCTGGCCGGCAACAAACCCGAGAGCGAGATGTTGCTGCTGGACGTGATCCCGCTGTCGCTGGGGCTGGAGACAATGGGCGGGCTGGTGGAGAAGGTCATTCCGCGCAACACGACGATTCCCGCGGCCATGGCCCAGGAATTCACCACCTTCAAGGATGGCCAGACCGCCATGGCCTTCCACGTGCTGCAGGGCGAGCGCGAGCTGGTCGCTGACTGCCGCTCGCTGGCGCGCTTTGAGTTGCGCGGCATTCCGCCCATGGTGGCGGGCGCGGCACGCATCCGCGTCACCTTCCAGGTCGATGCCGACGGCCTGCTCAACGTCAGCGCCGAGGAAACCGGCTCCGGCGTGAAGGCCGAGATCACCGTGAAGCCTTCTTATGGCCTGGCTGACGACGACATCGCGCGCATGCTGAAGGAATCCTATGCGCAGGCCGCCGCCGACCGCGACGCCCGCGCCCTGGCCGAGGAAAAGGTGGAAGGCGAGCGTCTGCTGGTGGCGCTGGACAGCGCCCTGGCCGAGGACGGCGACAGCCAGCTTGACGCCACTGAGCGCGCCGCCGTTGCAGCAGCCATGGCCGAACTGAGGGAGGCCCTGGCCGGCCAGGATGTGCTGGCGGTGCGGGCCGGGGTCGAGGCACTGAACGAAATCACCGAGCCCTATGCCGCGCGGCGCATGAACGCCGGCGTGCAGCAGGCGCTCACGGGCCGCCGGCTCGACGACATCTCCGGGGAGTAGTAGCCATGCCGCAAATCGTTATCCTGCCGCACCATGAAGTCTGCCCCGAGGGCGCCGTCATCGAGGCGGAGAAGGGCGAGTCCATCTGTGCCGCCGCGCTGCGCCACGGCATCAAGATCGAGCACGCCTGTGAGATGTCCTGCGCCTGCACCACCTGCCATGTGGTGGTGCGCGAGGGCTTCGGCTCGCTGAGCGAGGCCGATGAACTGGAAGAGGACATGCTGGACAAGGCCTGGGGGCTGGAGGCGGAGTCGCGCCTGTCCTGCCAGGCCCTGGTGGACGACGAGGACCTGGTCGTCGAGATTCCCAAGTACACCATCAACCACGCCTCCGAAAAGCACTGAAGAAGGAAGCCGACATGTCCCTGAAATGGACTGATTCCCGGGAGATCGCCATCGAACTGGCGGAAGCCCACCCTGATATCGACCCCAAGGCCATCCGCTTCACCGACCTCATGCAATGGGTCATGGCGCTGCCCGGCTTTGCCGACGATCCGAAGCACTGCGGGGAAAAGATCCTCGAGGCGATCCAGTTGGCCTGGATGGACGAGATCTGAACGGCATCCGATGCCGGAGGGTCGACGATGGTGGTGAGGGGCTGGCCTTGCCGGGTCGCTGCCGCGGTGTCGGAGTCCCCTTTCTCCTGCTTTCCCCTCCGCCAGGCCTGGCCTGACCAAGCGGTCGCCATGGTATTGCCGGCAAAGCTGCGTATAATCCCCGCTCTGTTTTGGGACGCCCGGGCGATAGTCGCCTAAGGTGTTGATTTTTAAAGTACTTGTGGAGAGCACCATGGCTATCGAACGTACCCTGTCCATCATCAAGCCGGACGCAGTGGGCAAGAATGTGATCGGCGAGATCTATACCCGCTTCGAAAAGGCTGGCCTCAAGGTCGTCGCCGCCAAGATGAAGCACCTGTCCCGCACGGAAGCCGAAGGCTTCTACGCCGAGCACCGCGAGCGCGGCTTTTTCGGTGACCTGGTCGGCTTCATGATCTCCGGCCCCGTGGTCGTGTCCGTGCTGGAAGGCGAAAACGCCGTCCTGCAGCACCGCAACCTGATGGGCGCCACCGACCCCAAGAAGGCCGATGCCGGCACCATCCGCGCCGATTTCGCTGCCAGCATCGACGAAAACGCCGTGCACGGGTCGGACAGCACTGACTCCGCTGCCCGCGAAATCGCCTACTTCTTCGCTGCTACCGAAGTCTGCCCGCGCACCCGCTAAGCAGGCCTCGCACGGCCCCGGCCGGCTTTGCCGCCGGGGCCAAGGCACGCTAAGGTCAGCCTCCGGGCTGGCCCTGGCGGGCTCCGCCGCCCGGCTGCGGCTGCCTTCCGGCAATCAAAGGCCAACAGATTTGCCCTGTCTGGGCTCGACATAATTGGTGTAGCAACCGGTCGACACTTATGAATAGCGAAACGCCCGCTTCCCCCGCTTCCCCTATTGCCAGGATCAATCTGCTCGGGATGACCCGACAGCAGATGGAGGACTGGTTCGTCTCCATCGGCGAGAAGAAGTTCCGTGCCCAGCAGGTGATCAAGTGGATCCACCAGCTTGGCGTCGACGACTTCGAGCAGATGACCAACGTGTCGCGGACGCTGCGCCAGAAGCTGGCCGGCATTGCCGAGATCCGCGCCCCCGAGGTCATTCATCGCGAATACTCTGCCGATGGCACACGCAAGTGGGTGCTCAAGGTGGGCGAAGGCTCCATGGTCGAGACCGTGCTCATTCCCGATGGCGAGCGCAAGACGCTGTGCGTGTCCTCGCAGGTGGGCTGCTCGCTGGACTGCAGCTTCTGTTCCACCGGCAAGCAGGGCTTCCAGCGCGACCTCACCACCGCCGAGATCATCGGCCAGGTCTGGATCGCCAACCGCTCCTACTTCGAGGACGAGCCGCTCATGGAAAGGCGCGAGCGCGCGCTGACCAATGTGGTGATGATGGGCATGGGCGAGCCGCTGCTGAACTTCGGCAACGTGGTGCCGGCGCTCGAACTGATGCTGGACGACTTTGCCTACGGCCTCTCCAAGCGTCGCGTCACGGTCTCCACCTCCGGCGTGGTGCCGATGCTGGACAAGCTGGGCGAGACCATCGACGTCGCCCTGGCGGTGTCGCTGCACGCCCCCAATGACGCCCTGCGCGACGAGCTTGTGCCGATCAACCGCAAGTACCCGCTGAAGGAACTGCTCGCCGC
This sequence comes from Pseudomonadota bacterium, assembly GCA_040385265.1. Lineage (GTDB taxonomy): Bacteria > Pseudomonadota > Gammaproteobacteria > Pseudomonadales > Moraxellaceae > UBA2031. The sequence goes on from JAZKHS010000030.1 coordinate 20,136, forward strand.
CTGCCGCCGCTTCCTGGCGCGTTTCCAGGGCGAGGAGGGCGGCCGCCGCAAGATCACCATGGAGTACGTCATGCTGGCCGGCGTCAACGACACCCCGGCACATGCCCGCGAGCTGGCGCGCGTGCTGCGCGAGACGCCGAGCAAGATCAACCTGATTCCGTTCAACCCGTTTCCCAACTCATCCTACGGCCGCTCCAGTCGCGAGGACATCCTGGCGTTCCAGAAGATCCTCACCGAAGCGGACTATATCTGCACCATCCGGTCCACCCGGGGTGACGACATTGATGCCGCCTGTGGCCAGCTGGTCGGCAAGGTGCAGGACCGGACGCGTCGTGCCGAGCGCTGGCAGTCGCGCCACGAGAACAACAATAAAGACAGCCGCGAAATCTTCAGGAGCGCCTCATGATCAAGCGCATGGTCCTTCTCGGCGGGTTGCTGCTCGCCGGCTGCACCCAGGTGGTGGTGGAGGATAGCTCGCGCAAGCTCGACCCCCGCGCCGCCGCCCGCGACCGCGTGGCAATCGCGGCCAAGTACATCCAGCAGAACGAGGATGACAACGCCCTGAAGTACCTGCAGCAGGCCCTCCGGTCCGACCCGGAATCGGCCGAGGCGCACAACCTGCTGGCGGTGGTGATGGAGCGCGACCGCAACTACAAGGCGGCGGACCGCGAGTTCCGCAAGGCCCTGCGCCTGCGTGACAACTATTCCCAGGCGCACAACAACTACGGCAGCTTCCTGTTCCGGCAGGGCCGCTATAAAGCCGCCATGAAGCAGTACGAGGCGGCGGCCGAGGATATTACCTACTCTTTCCGTGCCCAGGCCTTCGAGGGCATGGCGCGTTGTGCCTGGCAGCTCGGCGACCGCGAGGGCACGGAAGATGCGCTGCAGCGCGCCCTCGGGCTCGACCCCAACCTGCCGGGAGCCATGCTGCTGGCGGCGGAATCCAATTTCGAAAAGCAGAACTACGACGTGGCCCGCAACCTCTACCGGCGCTACCTGCAGTTGTCGGCGGCCATGCCGCAGACACCGCAGAGCCTGTGGCTGGGGATTCGGCTGGAACGTCGGTTTGGGGACAAGGATGCACTGGCCAGCTATGAGCTGGCGCTTAAGCGGCTGTATCCGGCCAGTCCGGAATACCAGCAGTACCTGCAGACCCTTAGCACGAACAAGTAAGCCTGCTGCGCGCAGCAGGCCGTAGTGTGGAGCCTATTGTGAGCAATCAGATCAATGACGCCCTGCCCGTAGTGGAAGGGCAGGAAGAAAACGGCCGCGACGCTGCGGACTACCTTTCCTTCCGCCCCGGGCAGCGCCTGCGCAAGGCGCGCGAGTTGCGTGGCATGAGCATCGAACAGGTGGCGCGGGAACTTGCCCTGTCGCCGCGCTATGTCGAGGCCATGGAGTCCGACGTTTACAAGAGCCTGCCCGAGCCGGCTTTCGTGCGCGGCTACATGCGCCGCTACGCGCAGCTGGTGAAGCTGTCGCCGGATGACATCGCGGCCAAGTTCGACCAGTGCTACGCCGAAGACAAGGAAACACCACCGCTGGAACTGCGCCCCAAGAACCCGGTGCAGTTGCTGGGCGAGCTGGCCCGGCGTCCGCGCTTCAAGACCGGACGCCTGCTGTCCTGGGCGGGCATCCTGTTCATCATCGTGCTGGTGGCCGGCGTTCTGTGGAGCGGCATCTCGTCCAGGATGGACAGCCTGCCCATGACCGACGCCCCGGCGCTGGGTGAGGTGGCGCCCGAGGTTCCGGCCGTGCCGGAGGTGATCGCCCCGGGCGTGCCCGCGTCGCAGCCCGCCACCCAGGTCCCCGCGCCGGCGACCCAGGCGCCGCAGCCCGTTACCCGTGCCCCGGTGCCGGTGACGCAGGCCCCGCTCCCCGCGACGCAGGCACCTTTGCCCGCCACGCCGGCGCCCTCCGTGCCCGGCATGAATGTGCTGCCGGCCCCGTCCAGTCCGCCGGTACTGCCGGCGCCGGGTGGCGCCGCCCGCGCGGTGCCGCTGCCGGCGCCCACCCTGCAGCAGCAGTCGCCGGCGCCGCAGCCTGCCCCGCAGCCGCGCCGCTGAGGCCAGGAGAGAGCCCACGTCATGCACGAGTCCCCCATCAAGCGTCGCCCTACCCGCAAGATTCGCGTCGGCAAGGTGTTCGTCGGCGGAGATGCCCCCATCTCCGTGCAGACCATGACCAACACCGAGACCTGCGACGTCGCGGCCACGGTCGGCCAGATCGAGCGTTGCGTGGCGGCCGGCGCCGATATCGTGCGCGTGTCGGTGCCCTCGATGGAGGCGGCCGAGGCCTTTGGCGAGATCCGCCGGCGCCTGCCGGACGTGCCGCTGGTCACCGACATCCATTTCGACTACCGCATCGCCCTGCGCGTGGCCGAGCTTGGCGCCGACTGCCTGCGCATCAACCCGGGCAATATCGGTTCCGACGACAAGGTGCGCGAGGTCGTGGCCGCCGCGCGCCACCACGGCATTTCCATGCGCATCGGCGTCAATGCCGGCTCGCTGGAAAAGGACCTGCAGGCAAAGTACGGCGAGCCCACGGGACAGGCCCTGCTCGAGTCCGCGCTGCGCCATGTCGACATCCTCGAGCGCCTGGATTTCCACGAGTACAAGATCAGCGTGAAGGCCTCCAATGTCTTCCTGACGCTGGATGCCTACCGCCTGCTCTCGGCGCAGATCGACAAGCCCTTGCACCTGGGCGTGACCGAGGCTGGCGTATTCCGCTCCGGCACAGTGAAGTCGGCCATTGCCCTCGGCGGCCTGCTGCTCGACGGCATCGGCGACACCGTGCGCATTTCCCTGGCCGCCGAGCCGGAAGAGGAAGTGAAGGTGGGCTTCGATATCCTGCGCTCGCTGGCCATCCGCTCCAACGGTATCAACTTCATCGCCTGCCCGAGCTGCTCACGCCAGGAGTTCGACGTCATCCGCGTGATGAACGCGCTCGAGGCCCGCCTCGAGGACGTGCGCGTGCCCATGGACCTGTCCGTGATCGGCTGCAAGGTCAACGGTCCGGGCGAAGCCAAGGAGGCCGACATCGGCGTGGTGGGCGCGCTGCCCAACAGCCTGGTCTACCGCCATGGCGAGAAGAGCCACCTGATCCCCACCGCGAACCTCGTCGACGAGATCGAGAAGATGGTGCGCGAACGCGTGCGCCAGGCCGAGGCCGAGGCCGCGCAGAAGAAATCCGACGACGCCGCCCGCGGCGTGTTCGCCCGTGGCGACTGAGGCGACAACGAGAATAACGATGAGCCAGAAGATCACCGCCATCCGCGGTTTCAACGACATCCTGCCGGTCCCCACCAAGGACAACCCCATCGTCACCGGGCTCTGCCAGGAAGTGGAGGCGACGCTGCAGGACCTGATGCGCGCCTATGGCTACCAGGAAATCCGCCTGCCCATCGTCGAGAGCACGCCGCTGTTCAAGCGCGCCATCGGCGAGGTCACCGACATTGTCGAGAAGGAAATGTATTCCTTCCTGGACCGCAGCGAGGAGTCCCTGACCCTGCGCCCGGAAGGCACCGCCGGCTGCGTGCGCGCCTGCCTCGAGCATGGCCTCACCTATAACCAGACGCAGCGCCTCTGGTACACCGGCCCCATGTTCCGCTACGAGCGTCCGCAGAAGGGCCGTTACCGCCAGTTCCACCAGTTCGGCGTGGAAACCTTCGGCATGACCGGTCCGGACATCGACGCCGAGCTCATCCTCATGACCGCGCGCCTGTGGCAGCAACTGGGTCTGACGCAGGTGGTGCGCCTCGAGCTCAATACCTTGGGTGAAAGCGCCGAGCGCGCCGACTTCCGCGCCGCCCTGGTCGCCTACCTGGAGCAGCACAAGGACAAGCTGGACGCCGATTCGCAGCGCCGCCTCGGGTCCAATCCGCTGCGCATCCTCGACAGCAAGTCGCCGGAAACGCAAGCAGTGCTGGCCGAGGCGCCGCGCCTGGGCGATTTCCTCGGCGAGGAAACGCAGGCGCATTTCGCCGCGCTCTGTGCCGCGCTCGATGGCGCCGGCGTCGCCTATACCGTGAACCCGCGCCTGGTGCGCGGGCTCGACTACTACAACAAGACGGTGTTCGAGTGGGTGACCAGCGAGTTGGGCGCCCAGGGCACGGTCTGCGCCGGCGGCCGCTACGATGGCCTGGTCGAGCAGCTCGGCGGCCAGCGCACCCCCGCGGTGGGCTTTGCCATCGGCCTCGAGCGCCTGCTGCTGCTGCACATTGCCGTGCACGGCCAGGCCGAGGCGTCGGAGGCCGACGTCTTTGTCGCGGCGGTGGGGGAGGGCACGGCCACCCCCGCGCTGCTGCTGGCGGAGCGCCTGCGCGATGCCCTGCCGGACCTGCGCGTGCTGGTCAATTGCGGCGGCGGCAGCTTCAAGTCACAGTTCAAGAAGGCGGACAAGTCGGGCGCCCGCTTTGCGCTGGTGCTGGGCCAGGACGAGGTGGCGGCCGGCACCGTCAGCGTCAAGTGGCTGCGCGAAGAGCGCGAGCAGCTCACCCTGGCGCAGGAGGGTGTTGCCGCCTTCCTGCGGGAATACCATGCGCTGTAAGCGGCGCGGATACGCAAACGCATTGAGGACGCTGGCGGAGCCAGCATAGGAGCAGCAAGTGACGCATGAAGAAGAGCAGATCGAGAGCCTGAAGCGTTTCTGGCAGGACTACGGCACCCCCATCCTCGTCGGCCTGGTGCTGGCCGTCGCCGTGTTCCTTGGCTGGAGCTACTGGCAGAAGTCGCGCATGGCCGACGCCACCAAGGCCGCCCAGACCTTCCAGGAAATGCTGTCCGCCGTGCAGCGCAGCCAGGTCAATCCGGACGACAAGGCCGCCAATACCGACGTGCTGCGCTTCGGCAAGACCTTGAAGGAAGCCCACGGCAATACGCCCTATGCCGTCAGCGCCGGCTTGTTGCTGGCGCGGCAGGCAGCCGACCGCAATGACTTCAAGGAAGCGGAGAAGCAGTTGCGCTGGGTGCTGGAGCAGAAGCCGGGCGAGGCCGATCGCCTGCTGGCGACGGCCCGCCTGGCGCGCGTGCTGGCATCGCAGCAGAAGCATGACGAGGCCCTGGCCCTGCTGGTCAAGGAAACCGGCGCCGGCGGCTTTACGCCCACCCTGGAGGAACTCAAGGGTGATATCTACCAGGCCCAGGGCAAGACCGCCGAGGCGCGCAGCGCCTACGAGGCGGCCGCCAAGGCCCTGCAGGAGCGTGACGAACGCCGTCCACTGCTGGAGCTGAAGATGGCTGACGTCGGCCTGGCGCCACTCGAGCCGAAAAAAGACGAGAAGGCCAAGGCTGACAAGGAGTCGTCGTCCTCGTGAATTCCTCCCGCCTGATGCGCTGCGTCCTGCCGGGCCTGCTGGCACTGCTCGCGGCCTGCAGCAGCACGCCGCCGGCGCCCGAGCCCAAGGCTTACCCGGCCCTGCCCGAGTCGCGCGTGCGCCTGCAGAAGCTGTGGTCGGTGCGTGCCGGTGACGGCCTGGCCGGCGAGAGCGCGCGCCTGGCGCCCGCCCTCAGCGACCAGCACGTGGCGCTGGCCAGTCGTGACGGCGTCGTGCTGCTGGTCGAGCGTGGCAGCGGCAAGCTGTTGTGGAGGCGCAAGACCGGCCTGGCGCTGGTGTCCGGCCCTGCGCTCGGCGAAGGCCTGGTCGTGGTGGCCACCGCCAAGGGCGAGCTGGTGGCGCTGGCGGTGGCTGATGGCGCCGACAAGTGGCGCGCCGGCCTCGGTTCGGCGGCCTCCAGTGCTCCTGCCGTGGCGGGGGACCTGGTGGCGGTGCTGGCTGGCGACGGGGTCGTGCACGCCCTCGGACGTGACGACGGGAAGGCGCGCTGGACCTACAACACCTCGGTGCCGCCGCTCAGCCTGCATGGCAATGCCACGCCGCTGTTTGCGGACCGGCGTCTCTATGTTGCCTCGTCGGCGGGCAAGGTGACCCGGCTCGATCCGGCCTCCGGCATGCCCGACTGGGATGTCCGCGTCGCCACCAACAACGGTCGCTCCGAGCTCGAGCGCATGAATGACATCGTCGGCAACCTGCTGCGCGTGGATGAGCGTGAGCTCTACAGCGTGGGCTATCAGTCCCAGCTCACCCAGGTGGATGTGGAGAGCGGGCGCCGGCGCTGGAGCTGGGATGTCTCCAGCGTCAATGACCTGGCCGAGGGGCAGGGCAATGTCTACGTCACCGACCTTGAGGGCAATGTGCTCGCGGTCGATCGTGCCAGTGGCAAGCCCGCCTGGAAGCAGACCGACTTTGCCTGGCACAAGCTGAGTAATCCGGTGGTCCTCGGCCCATTGCTGGCAGTTGGTGACGAAGACGGCCGGGTGCACCTGCTGTCGCAGGTGGATGGCAGCGTGCAGGGACGGGCCGGTATCGGCGGCGGCTGGTTCACCGGCAGTGCCGTGGCCCGCCTTGCCGTACGCGATGACGTCCTTTTTGCCTGGGATGCGGATGGCCGCCTTTCGGCCTGGAAACAACGGTAAACCAACACCATGAAACCTGTGATCGCGCTAGTGGGCCGGCCCAATGTCGGCAAGTCCACCCTCTTCAACCAGCTGACGCGCAGTCGCGACGCCCTTGTCGCCGACCTGCCCGGCCTTACGCGCGACCGCAAATACGGTGATGCCCGCATCGAGGACAAGTCCTTCATCGTCATCGACACCGGTGGCATCGGCGAGGGCGAGCAGGGCATCGACGCCCATATGGCGGAGCAGTCGCGCCTGGCCATCCACGAAGCGGACATCGTCTTTTTCCTGGTGGACGCGCGCGCCGGTCTCACCGCCGCCGACCAGGAGATTGCCGCCGAGCTGCGCACCCTGTCCAAGCGCGTGCATCTGGTCGTGAACAAGATCGACGGCGTGCAGGAGGAGGCGGCCACCGCCGAGTTCCATCAGCTGGGCATGGGAGAGCTGTTCGGCATTGCCGCCAGCCACGGCCGTGGCGTCCTGCACATGATGGGGGTGGTGCTGGCCGATTTCCCGCCGGACGAGGAAGAGGCGCCGCTGACCGAGACCGGCATCAAGATCGCCATCGTCGGGCGTCCCAATGTGGGCAAGTCAACCCTGGTGAACCGCATGTTGGGCGAGGAGCGTGTCGTCGTTTACGACATGCCGGGTACGACGCGCGACTCGATTTACATCCCCTTTGAGCGCCGCGAAAAGCGCTATACCCTGATCGACACCGCAGGCGTGCGTCGCCGTGGTCGTGTCGACGAGGGCGTCGAGAAATTTTCGGTGATCAAGACCCTGCAGGCGATCAAGGATGCGCATGTGGTGGTGGTGGTGCTCGATGCCCGCCAGGGCATCGTTGACCAGGACCTGCACATGCTGGGCTTTGTCGTGCAGAGCGGTCGTTCGCTGGTGGTGGCCATCAACAAGTGGGATGGCATGGATGACTACGACCGCGAGAACGTCAAGAAGGATATCGAGCGCCGCCTGGACTTCATCTCCTGGGCCCGGGTGCACCTGATCTCGGCTCGGCACGGCACCGGCGTGGGGGATCTCTATCCCTCCATCGACAAGGCCTATGCCTCGGCCACCGTCAAGGTGGCGACCAACCGCCTGACCCAGATCCTGGCCGATGCAGTCGAGCAGCACCAGCCGCCTCTGGTCGGCGGACGCCGGATCAAGCTTCGCTATGCGCACATGGGCGGGCAAAATCCTCCCTTGGTGGTAATCCACGGTAACCAGACGGAGTCGGTGCCCGGCGCCTACAAGCGCTACCTGGAGAATGTCTTCCGCAAGGTGCTGAAGATCGAGGGAACGCCGATTGCTATCGAGTTCAAGACGGGGGACAACCCTTTCAAGGACAAACACAACGTGCTGAGCCCGGCGGCGCTCGAGAAGCGACGTCGCGAGATTCAGTCGCACAAGAAAAGAGACAAGCGCTGACTTCCCCGGCCTGGCCGGGGACGGTCAGGCAACTTGGGCCCACTGGGCCCTTTACAGGGGATTTTCATGCTTTTCCGGCAACGACTGACCAGCGGCCTGCGCCTGCTGCCACTTGCCATCCTTTCCGCGCCAGCCTTTGCCGCCGATGATGCCGGCCTGCCCTTTGCCGAGGGCGGCGACACGCCGACGGTGCTGTCGGCCACCCGCCTGTCGCAGTCCCTCTTCGAGACCCCGGCCGCGGTCACCGTGATTGACCGGCAGATGATCGAGCAGACCGGCGTGCGCGAGATTCCCGAGCTGCTGCGCCTGGTGCCGGGCATGGTGGTCGGCTACGAGTCCGGCTCCGAGGCCTTTGTCAGTTTCCATGGCACCTCCGCCGACCTTGCGCGCCGCATGCAGGTGCTGGTCGACGGCCGCTCCATCTACCAGCCGCTGCTGGCTTCGGTGGACTGGATCGGCCTGCCGCTGGAACTGGCCGACATCGAGCGCATCGAAGTGATCCGCGGGCCCAACTCGTCGAGTTGGGGCGCCAACAGCTTCCTGGCGGTGGTGAATATCGTGACGCGACACCCCGCTGACGTGGAGCGCGCCCGGATCACTTACCGCAATGGCGAGGACGGCATCAGCGACTACCTGGCCCGCCTCGCGCAGCGCACCGGCAGCGTGGACTGGCGCCTGACCGTGGCCGGGCGCAGTGATGACGGCTTCGAGTCCACCAGCCTGCCGCAGAAGAGCAGCTTCGGGTCGCGCTTCACGGACAGCAAGGACGTCAGTTCGGTCTACGGCCGAGCCCTGTGGGCGCCGGGCGACGACACCTCGCTGGAGCTGTCCTTCGGCTACGCGCGCATGCATGCCGAGCAGCAATACCGGGTCACCTATTTTTATTCGCCGCCCATCGCCGAGCGCGACAATGATTATGTGAGCCTCACGCTGGAGCAGGCGCTCAGCGACAACAACCACCTGCGCCTGCAGGCCAGCCACTCCGTGTTCCGGCGCGACGAAACCTGGTGGGCGCGGATCCCGGGGCTGGTCTTCACCCCGGTGCTGGGCCAGGTCTACCAGCAGAACCGCAGCTGTGCCAACGGCTTTATCGAACGCAACTCCGCCCGCCAGGCAGCTTTGCTGGCGACCTGCACGCCCGGCCAATATAACGCTGTCATGGGCGCCATCGGCGCCGATCCCCAGTTGGCGGAGGACAGGGACTTCCTTTCCGGGCTGGATGCGCACGAGCGCCGTACCACCGTCGACCTGCAGGACACCTGGGTCGTCACGGAGGATTTTCGCACCGTACTGGGCGCTACCTATGACGAGGCGCAGGTGGACTCGCAGGTCTATCTCAAGGGGCATGGCGAGAACACGGTCTGGCGCGCCTTTGCCCATGGCGAGTGGCGCTTTGCCCCCGAATGGCTGCTCAACGTCGGCGCCAACAAGGAGTTCGACGAGGGCGCCGGCAATTACGTGTCGCCGCGCTACGCGCTCAACTGGCAGTTCCGCGCCAACCAGGTGCTGCGCGCGGTGTATTCCGAAGCGGTACGCACGCCGGACATCCTCGAGGAGCAGGCCGACTTCACCTATGTCGCGACGGCGGCAGACCCGGCCGACGCCGCTTACTCCGGCCTCTTCTTCCAGCGTGGCATTGCCAACGGCACGGCGCCGACCGAGCATATCGCCTCCAGCGAGCTCGGTTATTTTGGCCGCTTCGACGGGGTTCGCCTGTCCCTGGACCTGCGCCTCTATCGCGACCGCATGGACCTGTCCGAGCACAACCTGGACATCACCGACAGCGACGGCTTCGAGATCCGTCCGACCAGGCGCATGTGGATGACGGGGGCGGAGTGGAGTGCGGACTGGCGCCCGCTGTCCAGCCAGCGCCTGCAGGCCAGTTATGCCTATATCGACATGGACGGCGCCCCCCTCGAGGACGACAACACGCAGTGGGTGCCGCAGCATTCGGGGAGTTTCGGCTGGTGGCAGGACTATGGCAGTGGCCTGCAGTTCGGCACTACCTACTACTTCTACAATGACCTGCGTGCCGACAAGGGGGTGTTCTTTGATCGCCTGGATAACCGGCTCGCCAAGACAATCCAGCTGGCCGGCAGCCAGCAGGTCACGGTGGCGGTCGTGGTGCAGACACGCCTGAGCGAAGACCCGGAACTGCGCGAGGAAAACCGCGCCGACCGGCGTCGCGCCTGGGTCTCCCTGGACTGGCGCTACTAGGAAAGCCCTCACATAGCATGGATCGCCGCGCACCCCTCCAACGCCAGACCCGGCGCCTCCTGAACGGAGGCGTGGGCCTGCTGTTGCTCTGCTGGGGGGCAATGGCCCAGGCCCTGACCGTGCAGTTGCTGGGCGCGGGGCAGGGCAGCGAGGCTTTTGTCGCGGCGCTGCGCGCCGAGCTCGGTGACGGGCACCAGCTGGTCACCGGCGCCACGGCGGGCGATGTCGTGGTGGTCCTGCACGAGGGCGTGCTGGCCGAGGCCCGTGCCAGCCAGAAGCCGCGTCTGTTCCTGCTGCCCGCCGCCGGGCTCGAGCTGCAGCCCGGCGAGTCCGCCGTGTATTGGGCACCCTCCCTCACCGACCAGTTGCGCCTGGCCCAGGAAATCATGCCAGGGCTGCGTCGCATCGGCCTGCTGGTGGCGCGCGAGGATGTGGCGCGCGCACAGGCGCTGCGCCACGCGGCGGCGGCCCGTCGCATCGACGTCCAGGTGCGCGAGGCCGAACCCGCCCTGCTGGCCCGGCAAGTGGGCGAGGTCGCTCCCACCGCCGACCTCCTGCTCGCGCCGGTTGATCCCCGCCTGTTCAGTCGCGACAACCTGAAGCCGGTGCTGCTCGCGGCCTATCGCCAGAATCGCGTCTTCATCGGGCCGACGCCGGCCTGGGTCCGCGCCGGTTCGCTGGCCAGCCTGCATGCGACGCCGCAGACCCTGGCCGCTGACGTGGCGGCGGCCGTGCGTGCCTGGCAGCAGGGTGGTCGCTGGCCGGTGGCGGCCCAGGCCAGCCGCTTTGAAGTCATTACCAATCCGCAGGTGGCGCGCTCCATGGGGTTGCGCCTGCCGGAGGCGGAGTTGCTTACCCGATCCCTGCAGTCCGGGAAGGTGGTTGTATGGCCCTGATGCAAACCTGGCCGCTGCGCTGGCGTGTCCTCTTCCTGGGGGTGGCGCCGGCTTTCCTGATGCTGGTGCTGCTGCTCGGCTACCTGCTGGCGGCCCGCCTCGATGATGCCGAGCGCGAGCTGTCCGCGAGCGGCAGCCTGATGGCGCAGCAGCTGGCCGCCGGCGCCGACTATGCGGTGATTTCCGGCAATGTCGACAGCCTGGGCGGGCAGGTCGATGCCTTGCTGCGGCAGCCCGGGGTGGTGGAGGTCCGCATCGAGGGTAGCGACCACGTCGCGCTGTTGCAGCGCCGCTCGCCGCTGTATCAGCCGGGCCAGGCAATGCGTCGCTTCGGCAGCGACATCCGCTCCGTGGCGCTGGCGCCGGCCGAGGACTGGCTGGCGCCGGCTACGTCGCAGCCGGTACGGCTCGGTCGTGTCGAGATCACGATGTCCGACGAGCTGGCCCTGGCCCGCGAACACGAAATCCTGCGCAACGGCCTGCTGCTGGGGGCCTTCGCGCTCTTGTTGTCGGGCCTGCTCGCGATGGGCATGGCCGGCCGCCTGCGCCGGCCGCTGGAGGCCATCGCGGGCTTCGTGGAGCGCCTTGGCCAGCGCGAGTTCGATACCCGCATCGAGGTGGGGACCGGCGGCGAGATCGGTCGCCTTGGTGACCGGCTCAATGAGCTGGCGGCCGCACTGGCCGAGGCACGCGATGCGCAGGCGCGCTATACCCGCGACCTGCTGGAGGCCCGCGAGAAGGCGGACCAGGCCAGCGAGGCCAAGAGCCAGTTCCTCGCCCTCATGTCGCACGAGCTGAGGACGCCCCTCAACGGGGTTTCCGGCATGCTGCAACTGCTGGAGTCGACGCGCCTCGATGGCGAGCAGGCGGACTATGTGCGCCACGCCCAGCAGGCCGGCAATAACCTGCTCTGCCTGGTGGACGATATCCTCGACTTCTCCCGCCTCGATCAGGGACGGATCTCACTGGACGAGCGCGTGTTCGACCCGGCAGTGCTGTTGCGCCAGTTGGTGGACCGCTTTGCCGACGAGGCCGCGCGCCGCGGCCTCGCCCTCGGACTCGAGCTCGAGGGCCTGGCGGAGGGCAGCCGCCTGGTGGGCGATGCCCAGCGCCTGCGCCAGGTGCTGCTGCAGTTGCTGGACAATGCGGTCAAGTTCACCCAGTCCGGCAGCGTGACGGTCGCCGCCCGCTTCCTGCCCCAGCCCGGCCTGCGCGTGCTGTTCACCTGCGAGATTTGCGATACCGGCATCGGCATCCCGCGCGAGCAGCACCAACGCATCTTCGAGCCCTTCGTCCAGGGTGATGCCCGGCCCAGCCGCCGCTTTGGCGGCACCGGCCTCGGCCTGGCCATTGCCGCCAGCCTGGCTTCCCTCATGCAGGGGCGGCTGCGCGTGGACAGCGAGCCCGGGGTGGGCTCCTGCTTCGTATTCGAGATCATGCTGCCGAGCGCCGATGCCCCCGCGGCGGCGCCGGACGGCATGCCGCGGGCACGCATCCTGGTGGTCGAGGACAATCCCACCAACCAGCGCGTGGCCGAGGGCATGCTGCGCCATCTCGGCTGCGACGTGGATATGGCCGAGGACGGAACGGTGGCCCTCGACCTGCTGGGACGCCGGGGCGCCTGCTATGACCTCGTGCTGATGGATTGCCAGCTACCCATCCTGGATGGCTTCGAGGCCACGCGCCGCTGGCGCGCCCGTGAAACCGGGCCGCGCCTGCCCATCATTGCCCTGACCGCCCATGCCACCGGCGAGATGGCCGAGGCCTGCCGCGCGGCCGGGATGGACGATGTCCTGACCAAGCCCTTCCGGCGCGAGGCCCTGGCCGGCGTGCTGTCGACATGGCTGTCGGCGGAGCGTCGGGGGGAGTGGGAGAACGCCCCTTCAAGCTGATATGCTCCTGCCTTCGTATACCTTTGGCAGAGTCGGGTACCCGGCGACGGTCCTGCCGTTCAACAATGACAACAACGCAGTAGCCTATGATCGATTCCCTGGTTGAGTTCTGGCTTCATCTTCGCGCGCTTCCCAACTTCTGGGGCTTCGTCACCATTCCCATCGTCGCCGCGGTCGTCACCTGGGCGCATGTCTGGTTCGCCATGAAGATGGTCTTCTATCCGCTCGAGTTCGTCGGGCTCTGGAAGCCCTGGATCGGCTGGCAGGGCATCGTGCCGCGCAAGGCGGGCAAGATGGCCGCGATCGTGGTGGACAACACCCTCGCCAAGCTGGGCTCGCTGTCCGAGATCTTCCGCGAGATGGATCCGGACAAGATCGCGCGCCATGTCACCGACGGCCTCTCCGAGCGTGTCGAGGACATGGTCGACGAGATCATGAACGAGAAGAACCGCGTGTTCTGGGAAAACCTGCCGGTCAGCTTCAAGAAGCGTGTCTATGCCCGCGTGCGCCGGCAGATGCCCGAGGTAATGGAAAACCTGGTGCGTGACCTCGGCGAGAACATCGAGGACCTCATTGACCTGAAAGCCATGGTGGTGCGCCAGATGGAGGGCGACAAGGCGCTGGTGGTGCGCGTCTTCCTGGAAGTGGGTTCGCCGGAAATCAACTTCATCGTGACCTCCAGCTTCTGGATCGGTCTGACCTTCGGCTTCGTGCAGATGATTGCCTGGTATTTCTTCCCCTGGAACTGGGGCTTGCCGCTGTATGGCGCGATGCTGGGCTATGCCACCAACTGGCTGGCGCTGGCCATGGTGTTCCGTCCGCTGAACCCCATCAAGATCGGCCCCTGGCGCCTGCAGGGACTGTTCCTGAAGCGCCAGCCGGAGATTTCCGAGAAGTTCGCCGAACTGTCGACGCTGGAAATGGTGTCGCTCAAGCACCTGGTCGGTGAAATGCTCACCGGCAAGTACGCCGAGCGCACCCGCGCCCTGATCCGTCGCCACCTGAGCCCGCTGCTCGAGGGAGGCGTGGTGCGCACCGCCATCCAGCTCACCGTCGGCCCGACCGGCTACGCTGCGCTGAAGCGCACCATCGTGGAGAAGGCTGCTGCGCTGTCGCTGCAGCCGCTGGACAATCCGCAGTTCAACGCCGACCGAGCCAAGGTCATTGCCTCCATTTTCGCGTCGCGCATGAAAGCGATGAGCGCCAAGGAATTCCAGGATCTGTTGCGCCCGGCCTTCCAGGAAGACGAGTGGATCGTGATCGCCCTGGGCGCGGTGCTGGGGGCTCTCTGCGGCTGGATCCAGCTGATGACGGGCTTTACGCACTGACCTGGTGTTCAACCCTGAAAATGCCCCGCCGCCGCGGGGCTTTTTTTTGCGTGTGTGGAAGCAGGACCGAAGGTCGCCTTCCGGGTTTCAGTGCCTGAATCCAAAGCCAAAGCCAAAGCCAAAGCCAAAGCCAAAGCCAAAGCCAAAGCCAAAGC
>JAZKHS010000031.1:0-18276 GCA_040385265.1 Pseudomonadota bacterium
GCAACGTCAAGGTGCTGGTGGTGGGCAACCCGGCCAACACCAACGCCTACATCGCCATGAAGTCGGCCCCGGATCTTCCGGCCAAGAACTTCACCGCCATGCTGCGCCTGGACCACAACCGCGCCCTGTCCCAGATTGCCGCCAAGACCGGCAAGCCGGTCGCCGCCATCAAGGGCATGGTGGTGTGGGGCAACCACTCCCCGACCATGTACGCCGACTACCGCTTCGCCACCATCGACGGCCAGGGCGTCAAGGCCATGATCAACGACGAGGAGTGGAACAAGACCGTGTTCCTGCCCACCGTGGGCAAGCGCGGCGCCGCCATCATCGAGGCCCGCGGCCTGTCCTCGGCTGCTTCCGCCGCCAACGCCGCCATTGACCATATGCGCGACTGGGCCCTGGGCACCAACGGCGAGTGGGTCACCATGGGCATCCCCTCCGACGGCTCCTACGGCATCCCCGAAGGCATCATGTACGGCGTGCCCGTCACCTGCGCCAACGGTGAATACACCCGCGTGGAAGGCCTGGAAGTGGACGCCTTCTCCCGCGAGCGCATGGACTTCACGCTGAACGAGCTGCTCGAAGAGCGCGACGGCGTGCAGCACCTGCTGCCGTAACCCGACGGCCGTTGCTCAGAAAGCCCGCCTTGTGCGGGCTTTTTGCTTTCCGAGCCTTGGGTATCGGTTTTGTAGCTTTTGCAGGCTGTCCCATGGCCCAGGGCGCGTAAATCACGACAATCCGAGTCACCTACTCATGGACAAGTAATTAACGAGGCCCGCATGTCTCCCCGTACAACCCTGTCATTGGCGCTGACCCTCGCGCTCGCCGCCTGCGCCACCTCCACTCCCTTACCGGAGGCCGGAGCCCCCGCCCTGGCGGGCAGCTGGACGCTGCAGGAGGCCAGTGGACTGGCCCCGATTCCCGACACCATCCGTCTCGTGCTGCGCGATAGCCCACCGCGCGAGGGCAAGACCGGGCTGGAGGTCAGCGGATATGCCGGGGTCAATCATTACCGCGGAACGGCCCGCCTGAACACGGCGGAACGCCAGCTATTCATGGGCCCGCTAGCCGCCACGCGCATGGCAGGCCCGGCGTCACTCATGCAGTTCGAGGGAGCCTTCCTGCAGCAGCTGGAGAAAGTGGCGAACTATCAATGGCAGGATGCCGATACGCTGCAGCTGAGAACAGTCCCGGGGGATACCCTGACGTTCGTCAGGAGCCGTCACTGACCATTGCTCCGGATGAGCGTCAAAAAAAAGCCCGCGTATCGCGGGCTTTTTTTGGCGCGGCACTATCAGGCCAGCTTCTTGTCCGCCACGATGACGCCGTTGTTGTCGGCATAGACATAGTGGCCGGGACGGAAGGTGACGCCGCCGAAGGTCACGGCCAGATGGGTTTCGCCGACGCCCTTGCGCACGCTCTTGAGCGGGATGGCGGCCACGGCCTGCACGCCCAGGTCGAGGTTGCCGAGGGCATCGACGTCACGCACGCAGCCAAAGATGATCACGCCCTCCCAGCCATTCGCTACGGCGCTGTCGCCGATCATGTCGCCCATCAGCGCGCAGCGCAGCGAGCCGCCGCCGTCGACCACCAGCACCTTGCCGGCGCCCGGCGTGGCCAGCAGTTCCTTGACGCGGGAATTGTCCTCGTGGCACTTCACGGTGACGATCTCGCCGCCGAAGGCCTCGCGCCCGCCGAAGCTGGCGAACATGGGCTCGCAGACCTGGATATGGTCGGGATGGTCGTCGCAAAGATCGCAGGTCACAAAGCTCATCAGGGGCTCCATTCAGCAGTCAGGAATCAGGCGCGGGCCGACCAGGCCCGGATGTCGTCATAGCAGTAGCGATGCTGACCCGGGGGGGACTCGGCCTCGGCACAGGCCACCAGCGCGCGGGCCAGGTCACTCCCCGCCACCGGCCGCATGGGGCTCAGGGGGCCGCGCAGGACCGGCGAGAACAAGCCGGAAAGGCGAATGCCCAGCGCTTCCCCCGGCCGCACCTGCCCCCGCTCGCCCAGCAGCAGCGAGGGACGGAACACGGAGAGGCGCGGGAAGCCCAGGGCCGCCACTTCCTTTTCCAGCAAGCCCTTCACGCGATTGTAGAAGACGGGGGAATGGGCATTCGCGCCCAGGGCCGAGACCAGCAGGAAGTGCGTGGCCCCCTGGCGCCGGGTAGCCGCCGCAAACTCCAGGGCGTAGCCATAGTCCACCTTGTGGAACTCGGCCTTGGTGCCCGCCTGGCGAATGGTGGTGCCGAGGCAGCAGAAGGCATCGTCGGCGGCCTGCCCTTCGAGTGCGGTGGCCAGCTGATCGAAGGAGGTCTCCACTCGCACCAGCTTGCGATGCTTCAGGGAAACCGGGCGGCGGCTGACGGCGATCACGCGGCGATAGGCCGGGGACTCCAGCAACTGCGCAAGGCAGGCGGCCCCGACCAGGCCGGTGGCTCCGATCAGGATGGCGGTCTTTCCGGATTTGGCAGGCATGGTTCCCGTTACTGGCTGGGCATGAAGATTCCGATTATGCCCCCCTCCGGCGCCAAAGCGCATTAGCGGCATTCACAGGATGCCCGGACTTCGGGGCCAAGGAGCCTCCAGCGCCCGCGGCGGCCCGGCCAGGGCGACAAACCCGACCGGGCGCGCGCCGGGCAAGTTTACGTTAACGTAAAGGTAAGCGATACTGAGGGCCACTTCAGGCCCCGGGCTGAGCGCATGAGCCGCAGCTACACCATTTCCGACCTGGCGAAGGAATTCGACCTGACCACGCGCACCATCCGCTTTTACGAGGATGAGGGCCTGCTGTCGCCCGAGCGTCGCGGCCAGGCCCGTATCTACTCCGCCGGCGACCGCGTTCGCCTGATGCTGATCCTGCGTGGCAAGCGGCTCAATTTTTCCCTGGCCGAGTGCAAGGAAATCTTTGATCTCTACGATCCTGCGCAAGGCAACCGCGCCCAGCTCGCCCTCATGCTGGACAAGCTCGCGCGCCGCCGCGACGCCCTGGAACAGCAACTGAAGGATATCCACCAGATGCAGGAAGAGCTGGATACCGCCGAGAAACGCATCCGCGATGCCCTGACCGGCACGCCCTCCCCCAAGACCCGTCCCGAGGAAGCAAAAGCATGAGTTACACCGGCATGAATTTCGGCCTGGGCGAGACCATCAACGCCCTGCGCGACACCGTCGAGCAGTTCAGCAAGAAGGAAATCGCCCCCCGCGCCGCGGACATCGACCGCGACAACCAGTTCCCCATGGACCTGTGGCGCAAGTTCGGCGACATGGGACTGCTTGGCATGACCGTGTCCGAGGAATATGGCGGCAGTGGCATGGGCTATCTGGCGCATGTGATCGCCATCGAGGAAATCTCGCGCGCCTCGGCTTCGGTGGGCCTGTCGTATGGCGCCCATTCCAACCTCTGCGTGAACCAGATCTTCCGCAACGGCAACGCCGAACAGCGCGCGCGCTACCTGCCGAAGCTGGTCAGCGGCGAGCACATCGGCGCGCTGGCCATGAGCGAGCCCAATGCCGGCTCCGACGTGGTGAGCATGAAGTTGCGCGCCGACAAGCAGGGCGACCGCTACGTGCTGAACGGCAACAAGATGTGGATTACCAACGGCCCCGACGCCCATACCTACGTGATCTATGCCAAGACCGACCTCAACGCCGGTCCGCGCGGGATGACCGCCTTCATCGTCGAGCGTGGCTTCAAGGGTTTCAGCCAGGCGCAGAAGCTGGACAAACTCGGCATGCGCGGCTCCAACACCTGCGAGCTGGTGTTCCAGGACTGCGAGGTGCCGGAAGAGAACGTGCTGGGCAAGGTCGGTGAAGGCGTGCGCGTGCTGATGAGCGGCCTGGACTACGAGCGCGTGGTGCTCTCCGGCGGCCCGGTCGGCCTCATGCAGTCCTGCCTGGATGTAGTCCTTCCCTACATCCATGAGCGCAAGCAGTTCGGCCAGGCCATTGGCGAGTTCCAGCTGATGCAGGGCAAGGTGGCCGACATGTACACCCTGCTCAACGCCTCGCGCGCTTACCTGTACACCGTGGCGCAGGCCTGCGATCGCGGCGAGACGGCGCGCAAGGATGCCGCCGCCGTCATCCTCTACACGGCCGAGAACGCCACCAGGCTCGCGCTCGAGGCCATCCAGGTGCTGGGCGGCAATGGCTACATCAACGACTACCCCACGGGGCGCTACCTCCGCGACGCCAAGCTCTACGAGATCGGCGCCGGCACCAGCGAGATCCGGCGCATGCTGATCGGCCGCGAGCTGTTCAACGAAACGAAGTAAGCCGTATCACCCGGCGGCTCCGGTCGCCGGGGCGATGCAGGCATACCCGCAAGACGAATGACGGCTGCCCTGCAAGGGGCGGCCGCGGCGGGGCGGGACACCAGGCAGGCCGGGATTCCTCCCGGCACACCGGCAACAAGAACAGCAGAAGGTAATGGCATGGCGGTTCTGAAAACGACCCTCAACACGCATGATGCAGGCTATCAGGATAACGTGGCGCACCATCGCGCCCTCACCGCAGACCTGCAAGCGCTGCTGGATCGCATCCGTGAGGGCGGCGGCGCCATGGCCATCGAGCGCCACAAGGGCCGCGGCAAGCTGACGGCGCGCGAGCGCATCAACACCCTCATCGACCCGGGCTCGCCCTTCCTCGAGCTGGCACCGCTGGCCGCGTACGAGGTCTACGGCGAGGACGTGCCGGCCGCCGGCATCGTCGCCGGCATCGGTCGCGTCAACGGCGTCGAGTGCGTGATCGCCGCCAACGACGCCACGGTGAAGGGCGGCTCCTACTACCCGCTCACGGTGAAAAAGCACCTGCGCGCGCAGACCATCGCGCAGGAAAACCGCCTGCCCTGCATCTACCTGGTGGATTCCGGCGGCGCCAACCTGCCACGCCAGGACGAGGTCTTCCCCGACCACCTGCACTTCGGCCATATCTTCTTCAACCAGGCCAACATGTCCGCGGACAACATCCCGCAGATCGCCGTGGTCATGGGCTCCTGCACCGCCGGTGGCGCCTATGTGCCGGCGATGGCCGACGAGGCCATCATCGTGAAGAACCAGGGCACCATCTTCCTGGCCGGCCCGCCGCTGGTAAAGGCGGCGACCGGGGAAGTGGTGTCCGCCGAAGACCTGGGCGGCGCCGAACTGCACAGCCGCGTCTCCGGCGTCACCGACCAGCTTGCCGAGAACGACGAGCATGCGCTGGAGCTGGCGCGTGCCGCGGTGGGTCGCCTCAACCGCGTCAAGCGCGTCGAGCT
Source organism: Pseudomonadota bacterium (assembly GCA_040385265.1). Taxonomy (GTDB): domain Bacteria; phylum Pseudomonadota; class Gammaproteobacteria; order Pseudomonadales; family Moraxellaceae; genus UBA2031. The sequence goes on from JAZKHS010000031.1 coordinate 5,258, forward strand.
GGACGTGCGCGCGCCGGTGGCCCCGCTCTATCCCGCCGAGGAGCTCTACGGCATCGTGCCCAAGGACGCGCGCCAACCCTTCGACGTGCGCGAGATCATTGCCCGCCTCGTGGACGGCTCCGACTTCGACGAGTTCAAGCCGCTCTACGGCAGCACCCTGGTCACCGGCTTTGCCCGCCTCTGGGGCTATCCGGTCGGCATCGTCGCCAACAACGGCATCCTGTTTTCGGAGTCGGCGCTCAAGGGCGCGCACTTCATCGAGCTCTGCGCGCAACGCAAGATTCCCCTGCTCTTCCTGCAGAACATCACCGGCTTCATGGTGGGCAAGAAATACGAGGAAGGCGGCATCGCCAAGAACGGCGCCAAGATGGTTCACGCGGTCGCCTGCGCCAGGGTGCCCAAGTTCACCGTGGTCATCGGCGGCAGCTTCGGCGCCGGCAACTACGGCATGTGCGGCCGCGCCTACGAACCACGCTTCATGTTCATGTGGCCCAATGCCCGCATTTCCGTGATGGGTGGGGAACAGGCCGCGTCCGTACTCGCCGATGTGAAGAAGGCCTCGCTGGCCAAGCAGGGCGTGGTCTGGACGCCGGAGCAGGAAGCCGCTTTCCGCGAACCGCTGCTGGAGAAATTCACACGTGAAGCCCACCCTTACTATTCCAGCGCCCGGCTCTGGGATGACGGCGTCATCGATCCCGTGAAGACCCGCGACGTCCTGGGCCTGGCGCTGTCCGCCTCGCTCAACGCACCCATCCCGGAAAGCCGCTTCGGCGTCTTCCGCATGTAAGGAGGGAACCATGGCCAGCCTGCTGACTTCGCTGGATACGCGTGGCGTCGCCACGCTGATCCTGAACCGCCCGGAGGTGCACAATGCCTTCGACGACGCCGTCATCGGCGACCTGAACGACGCCCTCGCGATGTACGCCAGGCATCCCGACGTGCGCCTGCTGGTGCTGCGCGCCGAGGGCAAGAGCTTTTCCGCCGGGGCCGACCTCGGCTGGATGAAGCGCATGGCGTCGTCCTCGCGCGAGGACAACCTGGCGGATGCGCTGGAGCTCGAGCGGCTGATGCGCGGGCTGTACGAATTTCCCCGGCCTTCCATTGCCGTGGTGCAGGGCGCGGCCTACGGCGGCGCTGTCGGCCTGGTCAGTTGCTGCGACCTGGCCATTGCCAGCGAACAGGCAAGCTTTGCCCTGTCAGAGGTCAAACTCGGCCTGGCGCCGGCCGTGATCAGTCCCTTTGTCATCGCCGCCATCGGCGCCCGCCAGGCCAGCCGCTATTTCCTGACGGCAGAGCGCTTCAGCGCGGCCACCGCGCGCGAGCTCGGCCTGGTGCACGAGGTGGTGACGCCGGAGGCCCTCGAGGCGGCGCAGGCCAAGATGATCGACACCCTGCTCGCCAACGGGCCGGTCGCGCTGATGGCTGCGAAGGCCTTGCTGCGCAAGGCGGCGGCGGCCTCCTCCCCCGAGCTCGCCGCCTACACCACGGAGCTCATCGCCAGCCTGCGTACCTCGCAGGAGGGACAGGAAGGCCTTGGCGCCTTTTTCGAGAAACGCCAGCCGGCCTGGCAGAAGAAGAATTAATCCATGTTCAAGAAAATCCTGATCGCCAACCGTGGCGAGATCTCCTGCCGCATCACCCGCACCGCCCACCGTCTGGGCGTGAAGACGGTCGCGGTCTATTCCGATGCCGATGCCGGCGCCATGCATGTGCAGGCCGCGGACGAGGCCGTGCGCCTGGGCCCGGCCCCCAGCCGCGAGTCTTACCTGCGCGCGGACAAGATCATCGCCGCCGCCAAGGCCACCGGAGCGCAGGCGGTGCACCCCGGCTACGGCTTCCTGTCCGAAAACGCCGACTTTTCCCGCGCCTGCCAGGAAGCCGGCCTTGTCTTCATCGGCCCCTCCGCCGCCGCCATCACCGCCATGGGGTCCAAGTCGGGCGCCAAGGCGCTGATGGAGAAGGCAGGGGTGCCGCTGATCCCCGGCTACCACGGCGACAACCAGGACGAGGCCTTCCTGCTTGCACAGGCGAGGCAGATGGGCTTCCCGGTCCTGCTCAAGGCCTCCGCCGGCGGCGGTGGCAAGGGCATGCGCGCCGTGCACGAGGAGAAGGAATTCACCGAGGCCCTGCATGCTGCCCAGCGCGAGGCGCAGAACGCCTTTGGCGACGACCGCATGCTGATCGAGAAGCTGCTGGTGGAGCCGCGCCATGTCGAGGTGCAGGTGCTGGCCGACCGCCACGGCAACGCCGTGTACGTCTTCGATCGTGACTGCTCCATCCAGCGCCGCCACCAGAAGGTGGTGGAGGAAGCTCCCGCGCCCGGGCTCAGCGACGATCTGCACCGCGCGATGGGCGAGGCGGCCGTGCGCGCCGCGCGCGCCATTGACTACGAGGGCGCCGGCACCCTGGAATTCCTGGTGGATCGCGACGGGCATTTCTACTTCATGGAGATGAATACCCGCCTGCAGGTCGAGCATCCCGTCACCGAGCTGATTTCCGGCCTCGACCTGGTGGAGCTGCAGCTGCGCATCGCCTGCGGCGAGCCGCTGCCCTTCACTCAGGCCGACCTCGTGCCCCGCGGCCATGCCATGGAAGTGCGGCTCTATGCGGAAGACCCGCGCAACGAGTTCCTTCCCTCCACCGGCACGTTGTCGATCTTTGACCTGCCGGCGCCGGAAGGCGTGCGTGTCGATACCGGCTATCGGGCCGGGGATGCCGTCAGCGTCTATTACGATCCCATGATGGCAAAGGTCATCGCCTGGGGAGAAACCCGCGAGATCGCGGCAGAACGTCTTGGCCTGGCGCTGCGCCAGGCGCGGGTGGCCGGCATCCGCCACAATACCCACTTCCTGGTGCAGGTACTGGCGCACCCGGCCTTCCGCCGCGGCGAACTAGGCACCCACTTCATTGCCGAGCATCAGCATGACCTGCTGCCCGAGCTGACCGTGGCGCGCGAGTCCCTGCTGCTGTTGGCGGCACAGGTCTTCCTGGCCGAGGGCGCCGATGGCACTGACGCCGCCTCCCCCTGGCGCGCCCTGCAGGGCTTTCGCATCGGTGCGCCGGATACGGTGCTTCTCCGCCTGCAATTGGGCGACGCGCTACATGAGGTCCGCCTGACGCCAGCAGCGACGGGCTTTCGTTACGGGCTGGAAGGGGCCGAGGGGCACTGCGCACTACGCGCCCTGCCGGGCGGACGCCATCTACTGGAGCGTGATGGCCACAGCCAGGCACTGGTGACCGAACGCCGGGGCCTGCGCCTGCACGTTTTTGCCGAAGGCGAACACTTCGAGCTGCAACTGGCGCAACGCGCCAGCGGCAACACCCAGGGCAGCGATGACCACCACTACCGGGCGCCCATGAACGGACGCATCGTCAGCGTCAACGTGAAGGCCGGCGACAATGTGCAGAAAGGCGACACGCTGCTGGTCATGGAGGCGATGAAGATGGAACACCGCATCCGCGCCCATGCCGAGGGCGTGATCGCCGGGGTGACCGTGGCCATGGGCGATCTGGTGAGCGAAGGGCAGAACCTGGTCGACTGGTGAGCCCGGGCGATGCTTCGTGCCATTGAAAAAGCCCGCTTGCGCGGGCTTTTTCAATGGCCGGGACCGATCGCCTCGGGTGCTCGTACAGCGCCCGTCAGGACCAGAAGTAGCTGGCCGGCTTCAACAGGATGTTCTCCACGATATAGCTGGAGAGGGCCGCCACTGTCATGTGCGAAAACACCGTGGTCTCGCTGGGCAGGATGCTGGAGTCCGTGATGAAAAGGCCCTTGACCTCATGGCATTCGCCATAGGGATTGACCACCGACGTGAAAGGATCGCGGCCCATGCGGCAGGTACCCTGCGGTTCGTAGGCCAGCATGCGCAGTGCGAAGAAGCCCAGCGCCCCATATTCGATACGGTCCACGGCCTGATCGAGCTCGAAGACGTTGTTGGCCGACACGAGGTCATAGGCAGGCAGATGCACCTTCTCCGCCCCGGCGGCGAAAAGGATGCGACCGGCATGGCGCAGCGCCTGCTTGAAGTGGCCGAACTCCTCGCGGTTCAGGTTCCAGTCGATGCGGTGCTCGCCGGTGTCGACGTCCCCGCTCCAGTGCACATAGCCCTGGCCATGGTCATGAATGAAGGTATTGAGCGCTACGTAATGCTTGTAGTTCTCCATGAAGCGCACGTGGTCGTCGCCCTCCCCCAGTTCACCCTGCGAGATCAGCTGCATCGGCGCCGCGAGGCCGGTCACCATGAGTACGTGGCCGTTCTCGTCGCGCTGGAACTCATCGACCTTGACGCCCGTCAGGGCGCCGCGCCAGCCGTACACCGGCTCGGGGAACTTGCCGAGCACGGTCACGGAGGGATGCACGGAAAGGTTGCGGCCGACCATGCCGCTCTGCGCGCCGATGCCGCTCTTCTGCAGGATCAGCGGAGTCTGCACGGCGCCGGCGGCCAGGATCACCAACTGGGCTTCGGCGAAGAAGCGCGCCGTCACCTGGCGGGTGTCGGGGTCGATGATGCGCCCTTCCACGCCACTGGCGCGGCCGTTACGCATATTGACGAATTCGACGCGGGCGTTGGCATAGATCTCGGCGCCGTGGGCAATCGCCCAGGGCAGGTGCGTGACCAGTTCGGACTGCTTGCGGTCGCTGGCGCAGCCGGCGATGCAATGGCCGGTCAGGGCGCACTGGCGCACGTTACGGGCCACCGGTTTCCAGCGCCAGCCCATGGCCTCGCAGCCGCCAATCACGAGATTGGCATTGTCGTTGATCTCGTGGGCTTCGTTGACATGCACGCCCAGGCGCTTCTCCACCCGCTCGTAGTGCGCATTCATGTCTTCGGGCGTCAGGTTTTCCAGGCCGTGCTGCTGCTGCCACTGTTTCAGCACGAAGTCGGGAATGCGCTCGCAGATGGTGGCGTCGACCACCGAGGAGCCGCCCACCATGCTGCCCTGCAGCAGGATCAGGTCGCCGGTAGCGTTGGTCTGCAGGGCGTGGTCCTGGAACATGCGCTGCATGCTGTCAGCGAGGTCTTCCTTGAAATCGGCGCTGGGAATATAGCGACCGGCCTCGAGGATGATCACCTTCTTGCCGGCGCGGGCCAGTTCGTAGGCCGCAATCGCGCCTCCGGTGCCGGAGCCGACCACGATCACGTCCGCCTCGAGGCGGAGTTCCTTCGAGGAAATATCCGCGGCCTGCGTGACCGGCAGACCCTCTGGCGGCATTTCTCTGTAAATCATTTGAGCCTCGGATCAGAAAGCAATGGCTTCTTGTTGTTCTCGTTAACCGGGATGTTCCTGTCCGGCGTCAGCGCGGCAGCGGTGCATTGCCCAGCCGGCGGATGCCCCACTTCTCGGTCACGGGGCCGTCGTACTGCAGCGACGACCAGGTACGGGTGTCCTGCCAGTAACCCAGGGTAATCAGCATCTTGAGGCTGGACATGACGCCGCGCTGCAGCACATTGCCGGTCTGCCAGTTATTGACGTGGCGCTCGGCCTTGGCGGCAGACATGGTGCTGAAGCGGGAGAAACGATAGAGGGAACCGTATTCAATGGTTTGCGCGCCGAGCTTGAGCAGCAGGCGGGTACGCTGGTTGAGCTTGCCCACCCAGACGTCCACATTCTGCATGACCGGAATCTCAAGGCTGGAGGGCAGCTCGTACTTCTCGGTGGGCAGCATGATCACGCGCAGCTTGTCAAAGACGCGGTATTCCAGCTCGGTGAGATGACGGATGCCTTCCGGCAGGCCATCCCTGCGCACACCTTCGGCGGCCAGCACCTGACCCGGTAGCGCCATGATGGCACCCACGGCAGCGGTGGCGCGCACGCCCGCGGTCAGGAAGCCACGGCGGGACAGCGGCTCAAGGCCGGCCAGGAAGCCGGGGGGAAGGGAATCTTGCTTGCTCATCTTGCTCCTCGGCGGACACCGTCCGGGGCAAATTTGTAGTTTTTGTGGGGGGCAAAGCCCGATCAGCCCGTGAGTCTATCCAATGGCCGGCCAAAACCCAACCTTCCTTCTGTATGAGTTATGCCTTCCCGCGGGGGAGTCAGATCACCCCGTCCCAAAGCCGGCGGCGGGCCGCCTCGGGATCGTCCTCCCTGACCGTGCGCTCGGCAATCCGCAGGGTGGCGCGGCCCGCTTCCCGGTAAGGCTCCCAGGTCGGCCAACCCGCTGCGGCCGGGGGCTCGCCGCGGGCGAAGGCGGTCCAGGCCGCCCGCACCTCGGCAGAGAGGCGGGCAGCCGCCTCCCCTCCCCCCGTGAAAAACTGTCCGCTGGGCTGGTCGGTGATGCCAAAGACAAAGGGCACCTCCATGACATGGCAGCTCTTCAGGCGACGATTCCAGGCACAAGGCCAGTCAAACAGGTAGTGCCAGGTAGGCGCGGCGGCGCCAAAGCGGGCCTCGGCCAGGCGCGCGCTGGGAATGCGGAACATGCGGTCGGTTTCATAGGCGCAGAACAGCTCGCTGCCCGGGGCATCCGGCATGAGGCCACGGTAGGCGCCCAGCATGGCCTCGCCACGGCCAGGCAAGGTGCGTTCGAATTCATGCAACAGGCGCTCGGCATCCGGCTCGGGTCTCGGATCACCCCGCCCCATGGCCTGCGGGGCCAGATAGAACAGGGTCCATTCATCGACGGTGGTGCCCAGCAGGAGGGGGATGTCGGCGCTTGCGCCGCGGGCCATCGCCGCCAGAGGGGGCTCGGGCAGGAGGTCGTCGCCGAACACCGGCATCAGCGTCATGCCGAACTGGGGTACCGGCCGGGCATGGGCCCCACGATTGACGGTGGCCGCGAGACAGGCGCGCTGGGCGCTGACGATACCGGACAACTCCCCCCGCAGGCAGGCGCCGGGGTCGCCGCCGGCGGCCTCCGCAAAGCGACGGGTGATGCGGGCGGCTTCCTCGCGGCTCACCACATGATCGGGGCTGCCGCTTTGCACGATGGCGCGGTGGAACAGGCCTTTCGCCCCCGGGGCCGACAGCAGGCAGGCGATACTCATGCCCCCCGCGGATTCCCCGAAGAGGGTGACGCTGCCCGGGTCGCCGCCAAAGTCGGCAATATGGTCCCGGACCCACTCCAGGGCCAGGAGCTGGTCGCGCAGGCCGGCATTGCTGACGCCGCCGAGCGCGGGCCAGTCCGACCATTCGCCAAAGCCGAGGATTCCGAGACGGTAGTTCAGGCTGACCACGATGACGCCGTTGTCGCGCACCAGGGCGGAGGCTTCATAGAGTGCCTGGTGGGCGGCGCCGCCGGAAAAGCCGCCGCCATGGATCCAGACCATGACGGGCAGTACACCGCTGCGCTGGACCGGCCGCCACACGTTCACGACCAGGCAGTCCTCGCCCATGGCGCCGACGCCCATGAAGGGCAGGTCTTCCTGCGGCGCAGCGAGCGTGCGACGGGTGGCATCCCGCACGCCATGCCAGGGGCCGGCCGGCTCCGGCGCAGCGATACGACGCTCGGGCGTCAGCGGCTTGGCGTAGGGAATGCCACGGAAGATCTCTACCCCGCCGCGGGCCAGGCCGGCAACCATGCCGGAGCGGGTGGACACCTGCGGCGCAGCGGGGGAGAGAGACATGAGCGGCTCCTGGACAAACGCATCGATGGACCGGCGGACAGCGCGGGCAAGGCTGCATTAGACCAGCATGTAACGGCAGGGAAAACCCGGACCGGGACCAGAGCCAGAGCCAGAGCCAGGACCGGGGTCATTGCAGGGATCAGCGAAACACGATACGACCGCGATTCTGCTCGATGAGGGCGGGCCCTATCCCCGGCACCTCCTCGAATTGCTCCAGCGAATTGAAAGGCCCGTGCTCGCGCCGGAAGGCGATGATGGCGCGCGCCTTCTTCTCGCCGATGCCTTTCAGGGTCACCAGCAGCTCGATCGGTGCGGCATTGACGTTGACCCGCATGGGCGCTCCGGACGGAACCGCCGGGATGGCCGCTGGCGGTACCGGCCGCATGGCAGTGTCGGCGAGGGCTGCCCGCCGCGCCTCGGCGGCGTGAAGGCCGGTCAGGGCCAGCAGGCAGATGGCGAGGCAGGCGAGCACGCGCAGGAACATGGCTCTCATCCTTGAGTCCGTGTATCGGATTGCATCCGTTTCAGGCCGCCCGGTGTGGGCGGCACCCGAGAGCCTAGCAAGGCCGACGGGGAGCGCCATCGGAGAAAAGCAGGAGCAGCCCCGTCCCCGCCTCTCTTCTGGCACACTTCCGGTCAGGATGCCCCCGACCCTCGCGGGCCGGCGCTACTCACCGACCTCACTCTTGCGCAAGGAAACTGCAGGGAATGCCCGCCGAAGAAAACCGCAACACGCTCGCGCGCCAGTGGGAAATGCTGAAGATGTTGCCCTCCCGCCGTCCCGGCATCACCGCGCGCGAACTGTCAGAACGCCTGGCCGGCGACGGCTTCAGTGTCACCAAGCGCACCGTGGAGCGCGACCTGCAGGCCCTGAGCGGCATCTTTCCGCTCTGCTGCAACGACCAGTCCGCGCCTTTCGGGTGGTACTTCACCCCGGGCAGCAGCCTGGAGCTGCCGGGACTCTCGGTCGCGGAAGCACTCACCCTGAAGCTGGTCGAGCAACATCTGGCCAGACTGCTGCCGGCCACGATGCTGACCCACCTCGCCGGCCACTTCGCCCAGGCCGGACGCAAGCTCGACGAGATGGCGGCGAACAACCCAGCCGCGCGCTGGGCGGCAAAGATCCGCTCGGTGTCGCCTTCGCAGCCCTTGCTGGCGCCTGAGGTGAACGAGGCCGTACTGACAACGGTGCAGGAGGGGCTGCTGCATGACCGCCAGCTCCGCCTGCGCTACCGCAAGGCCGGCGCCAGCGCCGACAATGACTACACCTTGAGTCCGCTGGCGCTGCTGCAGCGGGGCCCGGTCACCTACCTGGTCGCGGGGGCCCCCGCCTACCCCGAGCCGCGCCTGTTCGCGCTGCACCGTATCCGCGGCATCGAGAAACTGGAGTTGCCAGCCGAGCGCGCGCCGGACTTCGAGCTGGATGCCTTTATCCGCGAGGGCGGCGCCAACTTCGGCGCCGGCGAGGAAATCTGCCTGCGCCTGCGCGTGGACGCCGCGCTGGCCGCCCATCTCGCGGAGGCGCCGCTGTCCACGGGCATGGTCATGACCGCAGAGGGCGGCAGCGCCCTGGTGGAAGCGGTGTTGCCCGACACCTGGCAACTGCGCTGGTGGCTGCTGTCACAGGCGGAGCAGGTCGAAGTCCTCGCGCCTGCCGCCTTGCGCGCACACATCCGCGAGCGCCTGGGCGCAGCCCTCGCCCGTTACGCCGGCAGCGGCGACTGAGGCCGGCGGCGTCAGCCTCCGGGCTCGGTGACAAAGCCCAGCTTCCGGATGCCGGCGCGCTGCGCGGCCGCCATCACCCTGAGTACGCTCTCATAGTCCACCTGACGGTCGCCGCGGATATGCACCTCCGGCTGCAGCGGCGCGGACGCCACCGCGAGCAGGCGCTGGTCCAGCGCCTCCGGCGCGATGCGATCCTGGTTCCAGTACACCTGCCCGCCCGCTGTCACCGCCAGCACCACGGTATCGGGCCTCGTCTGCGTGGGCACGTTCTCCGCCCGCGGCAGCTCCAGGTTTACCGAATGCGTCAGCACCGGCACGGTGAGCATGAAAATGATGAGCAGCACCAGCATGACGTCCACCAGAGGGGTCATGTTGATCTCGCTGACAATGTCATCGGCATCGTCCAGTCCACCGCCAAAAGACATCTCACTGCCCTCCCTGCTTACCGGATCCGGCGGTCCGGGCCACCGGCGATCCGGTAAGGAAGTAGGCGTGCAACTGGCGCGCAAAGCGGTGCATGCGACTCACGACACCCTTGTTGGTGCGCATCAGCGCGTTGTAGCCCAGCACGGCCGGAATGGCGACGGCCAGGCCGAAGGCCGTCATGATCAGCGCCTCCCCCACCGGCCCCGCCACCTTGTCGATGCTGGCCGATCCCGAGACGCCGATGCCGACCAGCGCGTGGTAGATGCCCCAGACCGTGCCGAACAGGCCGACAAAGGGTGCCGTCGAGCCCACGGAGGCCAGGATGGGCAGGCCGGCCTGGATGCGCTCGGCGCTCTCGTCGATCTCGCCGCGCAGGCTCTCGGTCAGCCATTCCGCGAGGCTGAGCTGGCCATGCAGGTCGTCGCGGCTGCTGGCGTGATGCTCGGCCGCGGCCTTGCCTTCCAGCGCGAGGCTGACGAAGGGATTGTGGGCATCGTCCCCGGTGCGCAGCACCGACAGGCCCTGCTCGAAGCTGTGCGCATGCCAGAAGCCGCCCATGCGGCGCGACGCGCCGCGCAGGCGGAAGGCCTGCCAGCCCCGGGTGACGATGATGTACCAGGAGGCCACCGACATCAGCAGCAACACCAGCGCCACCGACTTGATGACGAGATCGCCTTGCGCCCAGAGTGCGGCCAGGCCATAGGGATTAGTGTCCATTCGCGTATCTACCTTTTTGTCAGCGGAGCAGGGAAAAAACCAGGGATTGGGAATGCCAGAGCGCCAGGGCCTCACTGCCCCGGCGCGCCGGCACGTAGGTCCAGCGCCGCACCGCCGCCAGCGCAGCCTCGTCCAGGCGCGGGAAGCCGCTCGAGCGCTTCACGCGCAGCTCGCCCACCGAGCCATCGACCTGGATGAAGACCTCGAGCACGACAGTGCCCTCCTCCTTGAGGCGGCGCGACACCGCCGGATACACCGGCTTGGGATTGTTCAGGTGGGCAGCATCGCTGCGCGGCGGCGTGACCGGCCCGCTGCCGCTGCTGTCGATGGCCGCCGGCGAGGCAGGCGCCGCGGGAGCGGCCGGCGCTTCCGCCGCGGCCACCGGCGCCACCGAAGGCGCCGGCGGTGGCGACACCGGCGCCCGCTCCGAGGGCGGCAGCTCGCGCACGGGCGCGGAGGCAGACACCGGCCGGTGCGCCGCCTGCGGCGGCACCGGTGGGGCCGCGACCGGCTCATTGTGTTCCGACACCAGCACGCCGATCACGGCCGGCGGCGCCATCACGGCCGCTGGCGTCGGCCGGTTGCCAACAATGAAGGCGAGCAACCCGGCATGCGCCAGCACCACACCTGCCAGCGCCAGCACACGCCCAGGCACCGGGCCAGGCCCGCTGATGCGCCATGGCCCCAACACTCGGAGTGCGCTCATCCGCGCCTCCCGGTCACCATGGCGCGTACCAGCGCAACGCCGGTCAGACGCTGCATGAGCAGGACCGCCAGCACATGCACCACCACCGCGACCATCATCGCGTCGGCAGACCCTTCGTGCAGGGTCTGCACCCACTCCTCGCCCCAGAAGGCGTCGGTGTCCTGCAGCCAGCCGCTCACGCCGGTGACCAGCAGCATGAGGAGCATGAAAAGGATCATGAGTCCCCCCAACGGATTGTGGCCGGGCCACTCACCATGGCCTTGTGGAAAGTGGCGCAGGTAGGCTGCAAGGCGCGTGGGCGTCGGCCAGAAGGCCGCGAACCGCGCATGGCCACGCCCGAAAAGGCCGAGGCCGATGCGCGCCAGCACCAGCGCCAGCGCCACATAGCCTCCCCACTCGTGCAGCGCACCGCCGCCCTCCAGCCACCCGTAGAGGGCCAGGAACAGCGCAGCATTGCTCCAGTGGAAGAGGCGGATGGACAGATCCCAGACCGGCATGGCGATGGCATCCTCAGTCGCGCGACTTCTTTTTCACGATGGCGCCGGTGGCCGGGTTGAAGTACACCTCGATCTCCACGTAGCGGTCGCGCTTGTCGTTCAGGCCCCAGCCATAGATCTCGTAGCAGTTGCCGTCGGTGAGGAAGCGCTTGATGGCGAATCCGTACTCGTTGACGATTTTCTTCTGCATGTCGAGGACATGCAGCCACTTCTCCTTGGGGACATTGCCGCAGTCGGCGGAGGCCAGCGCGGTGCCGGACATCGCGGACAGCAGGACGGCGAGGATGAGCTTTTTCAAGGGGAGACTCCTTCTGGTTGCTGTCGCTGATTGCTCAGACGCTGGCCCAGCGCCTGAGCAGGTTGTGATAGAGGCCGGACAGTCGCAGCGCCTGCGCGGACGCGGTGGCGTCCGCCGACGCCATCAAGGCCTGGACCGACTGGTCCAGGTCGTAGAGCAGCTCGCGCTCGCCCTCGTCGCGCACCATGCTCTGCAGCCAGAAGAAGCTGCAGACGCGGGCGCCGCGGGTGACGGGCAGCACGCGGTGCAGGCTGCTCGAGGGATAGAGGACCAGGTCACCCGCGGCGAGCTTGACCTGCTGCACGCCGAACTTCGTCTCGATGGTGAGTTCGCCGCCGTCGTATTCCTCGGGCTCGCAGAGGAAAAGCGTCACCGAAAGATCGCTGCGCAGGAGCTGGGTCGAGCCCGGCAACGGCATGATGGCGCCGTCAACATGGGTGCCGTAGTGGCCGCCGCCGGCATAGCGGTTGAAGCGCGGCGGATGGATGCGGTCGGGCAGCGCCGCCGACAGGAACTGCGGGTGATGCCCGAGCACGCCCAGGATGTGCCGACCCAGCGCCTGCGCCACCGGCGAGGCATCGGGCAACTGCTGGTTCTGCTTCACGCGCGCGGCGAGCGCCCCGGCCGTGGCCAGGCCATCGCTCCATCCGGCATCCCCCAGCTGTTCACGGAAGGCGCGTACCGTGGCCTTGTCCAGAACGCTCTCGATCACCATCAGCATGTCGTCGACTCCTTCGCGGGGCACCAGAGCGCCTCGCGGGTGATTTCCGCCGGCGTTGCGCAACCCGCGAGCGCCATCGTGACTTCCAGCTCTTCGCGCAGCAGGCGTAGCAGGTGCGCGACCCCGGGGGCGCCCGCCACGGCCAGTGCATGCAGCGCCGGCCGCCCGACCAGCACCGCGTCGGCCCCCAGCGCCAGCGCCTTGAAGGCGTCGGCACCACTGCGCACGCCGCCATCGAGCAGAACCGGGACATCTGCGCCTGCGGCCGCGCGTACCGCAGGCAGCAGGTCCAGCGGTGCCGGCAGCTCGTCGAGGGCGCGCCCACCATGTGCCGAGACCACGAAGCCGGCCACACCCAGTTCCC
>JAZKHS010000031.1:18286-38135 GCA_040385265.1 Pseudomonadota bacterium
TTTTTTTTTACTTCTTAGAGACTTTCTTAAACCTCTCTTACTGAGAGGTAGATTCTATTTAACAGCCTTCCTCTTCCGCTGACAAGCCTTGCAGTATCTCTTGTTCTTCTTCCGTGAGTTCCCGCAGTCGGCGCACATCCGCCGGATGCGCCACGCCTTTGGCCAGCACCGGCAGACGCGTCTGCGCGAGCAGCCACTCCAGGTCGGCCCAGGTCGGGGCATCGGCCATCAGGCCCTGGAACACCACACTGTCACTCGCCGCCAGCTCACGGCGCGGGGACGCCGCATAGCGCGCCAAGCTGCCGGGACTGCCCTCGACGGGCATCGCGAAGCCGGCCTCGAGCGCACGCCGGCTCACCGGCTGCACCGGCGCGTCCAGCGTCACCACGATCGCGGAAAAGCCTGCGGCTTCGGCCCGGTGCAGCAGGTCCAGGGTGACCTCGCGCCGCGGCTGGAAATACAGCTGGAACCAACGCAGGCTCTCCCCCGCCGCCGCCGCCACCTCCTCCAGCGGCAGCGAGGACAACGTGCTCAGCACGAGCCCGCCGCCCAGCGCGGCGGCGGCGCGCGCGCTCGCCACCTCGCCTTCCGGATGCAGCAGGCCCTGCGCCGCCACCGGCGCCAGCAGGAAGGGATGCGCCAGCGACTGCCCCAGCAACGTCACCCTCGTGTGGCCGCCGGCGAGGTCGCCGAGCACACGATTCAGGATGTACCTGCGCGCAAAAGCTGCGCGGCTCTCGCGCAGACAGCGCTCCTCGCCACTACCCCCGGACAGCCAGGCCCAAGTGGACGGCGCAAGGAACTCCGGCGCCAGCCGCTCGTAATCAGCGGCCGAGCGTAGCTCGCGCGGGAGCGCGGACAGCGGCGGTCGGGTCGTGGTCATGCCTGGGTCTCATGGTCAAATGCCCGGGTAGCCTGCGGCCACCCGGGCTTTCCTGCAGAAAGCGCCCTGCATCCCGCGGGGCGTTGAGGTGACATCAGAAGGAATAGGCCAGCGTCAGCTTCGCATTGCGACGGTCGCCAATATAGGTAAAGCCGCCGCTGCGGTAGGCCGCGAGGTAGTAGTCCTCGTTGGTCACGTTGCCGACGTTCAAGCGCAGGCTGGTCTGCTTGTTGACGTCCCAGTTGGCGAAGAGGTCGTACACCGTGTAGTCAGGCACCGTGTACGAGTACGACGCCGTGCTGCTGTTCCAGGCGGCGGCGCTGTCCGGCTGGCCGGCGTAGCGCTCGCTGGAGTAGGTCGCGGTGCCGCCGATGGCAAAAGCCGGAACCACCTGGTAGCGCATCTGCAGGAATACGCTGTCGTCGGCAAAGTTGCTCAGGGTGCGGCCGACGCTGGCCGGTTCAGCCGCGGAGGCCAGCACCTTCGCCTTCATGGTGGCGGCGCCGAACTGGGTAGACAGCCTTTCGGTCAGGTTGCCGGTGAGGCCAATCTCCACGCCCTCGACGCGATTACGGCCGGAGTTCAGCGTGCCGGTGGCGGCGTAGCTGTTGGCGGTGCCTTCCATCACGTCGTCCTTGGTGACCTGGAACACGGCGGCGGTCAGCAGCAGCTTGTCGTCCAGCAAGTTCCACTTGGTGCCCAGCTCGATGTTCTCGGTCGTCTCGGGCTTGCTGTTGGCCACCAGCGTCGGGTCGCTGTTGACGGTGCAGATGCCGCCGTAGCCACAGCTGGCGCCCAGGTCGGACTCGCCGCCGTTGATCTCGGAGGCGGTGCTGTAGCTGGCGTAGACATTGCCGAAGTCATTGAGCTCGTAGACAACGCCGGCATTCCAGTTCCACAGCTCGTCGCCATAGGTGTAGCGGGTCTGGGCCATGGTCGTGGGGTTCTGGATGGTGTTGGAATAGTCGAAGTCATCCAGACGCAGGCCGGCGAAGATATTCAGGCGTTCCGTCAACTCGACCGTGTCCATCAGCGACAGCGACCAGGTCTTCACGTTCCAGTCGGAATCCCAGTTGCCCTTGGTGATGGACCGCCCCATCACCGAGTTGATATTGCCGATGTAGGCCCCGTTGGCATCCACGATGCAGTAGGCATTGTTGGCGGTGGCCGTGGTCCCGGTGATGCAGTTGAAGTTGGCGGTATTATTGAGGTTGGTATAGACCCCGTTCAGGACGGCATGGTCGGTGAACTCCGCGCCCACGATGAACTGGTGCTTCATGCCCGCCAGCTCGGCATCCACGAACAGGTTCAACTGGTTGGCGAGGTAGTCCACCTGCTGCCAGCCCTGGTGCGTGCTTAGCGTCACGGTCGCGGTGCCGGCCGCCGGATCATTGCTGCCACGGGTCGTGCCGCGGGCGCCGGTGGTGACATAGCCGTTGTCGGCGCTGCCCTGGCGCAAGGCATTGGTCAGGCGCACCTTGTCGTTGAACTCATACTTCAGGCGCAGCGTCGCCACGTCCACGTCCGAGCTCAGGAAGTCCTGGTCCTGCAGGTACGCCGGCAGGTCCGCCACTGGCGCACCGCCGTTGGGCCGGATATAGGTGCCGAGGTCCGGCTTGTCATCCGCCTCCAGGTGGTAGACATCGGCAATGACCTCGAGCCTGTCCAGGGGCTTGAGCAGCAACGAGGCGGCATAGCCTTCGCGGGCGCGATCGGCGGGCTCGCGGTCGGGCACGGTTTCGTAGGCCTGCAGCAGGTTGAAGCGCACCGCCGCCACATCATCGATGACGTGGTTGGCATCGAGCTCGATGCGGCGGAACTCGTCGGTTCCGAAGCCCGCCTTGAGCCGGGTGAAGTCGTGCTCGCTGCTGGCCTGCTTGCTGATGCTGTTGACGGCGCCGCCGACGGTGCCACGACCGGCAAAGGTGGAACTCGGGCCCTTGGAAATCTCGACCTGCTCGGTGACGAAGCTTTCGCGGATGCTCATGCCGGGGTCGCGCAGGCCATCGACGAAGACGTCCGAGCGTGCTTCATAGCCGCGGATGATGTAGCGGTCGCCAAAGGCGTTGCCGTTCTCGCCGGTGCCGAGGGTGATGCCGGGCTGGGCCTGCAGCACCTCGCGCAGGTCGGTGCGGCCGGAGTCTTCCATCTGGGCCTGGGTCAGGACGCTGATGGTCTGCGGCGTTTCCGCCAGCGGCTTCACGTGACGGGCATCACCGGAGACGCGCGCCTTGTAGGGAGCACCAACCTCGGCATAGGGGTTGGTGTCGATGGCGCGCTCTTCCACCCGGACGGTGGCCAGGGCGGGCTCGTCGGCGCCCGGCGCCGGGGGCGCGGGCGCGGGAGCGGGAGCGGGCGCGAGCGGAGCCGACGCATCAGACCCGGTCGGAGCCGAGGCAGGTGTAGCGGCAGGTGCCGGCTCCAGGGAGGAGGCCGGGGCCACCGCGGGAGTGGGGACGGGGGCACTGCCCTCCTCCGCCTGAACCAGCGGAGCCAGCATGGCGGCGGATACACCCAACGCCAGGGCGCAGCGGCGGGCGGCCGGGGCCGGGCCGGAGGAACGAAGGGAAAGCGGGCGCAGCACTGCGGAATGAGGGGGCAACATCTGGGACTCCAGGGGGGGGTGATCCGTACTGGAGCGCAGTATATTCAAATGCGAATCATTCGCAATATCATTTGCAAATAATTCCCGGGATTCCACCTCGCGAATGTGCGCCGGGCCGCCCTTGCCTATTTCTTCGTCGGCAGGGGCCGCGTGAATACCAGGGTATCCTCCCCTGACAACCCCGGATGCAAGGCATAGCCATCCAGGTCGAAGCTGGCCAGCACCGCCGGGTCGACAATCCGGTTGCGCACGATCCAGCCCGCCATCAGGCCGCGCGCCCGCTTGGCATAGAAGCTCACCATCTTGAACTTCCCGTCCTTTTCCTCGCGGAATTGCGGCGTGATCACCCGTGCCCGGAGCGCCCCGGTCAGCGCCGCACGGTTGTATTCCCCGGAGGCCAGGTTCACCAGCACCTCGTCCCCCTGCCCCGCCAGCACCTCGTTCAGGGCGGCGGCAATCGAGTCGCCCCAGAAGGCATAGAGGTTGCGCCCGCGCGGGTTGGCCAGGGTCGTGCCCATTTCCAGGCGATAGGGTTGCAGGCGGTCGAGCGGGCGCAGCAGGCCATACAGGCCCGAGAGGATGCGCAGCTTGCGCTGGGCAAAATCGTGGTCGCCGCGACTGAAGGTCCAGGCTTCCATGCCTTCATAGACGTCGCCCCTGAAGGCCAGGATGGCGGCCCGCGAGTTGGTCTCGGTGAAGTCCGGGCTCCACTCGGCATAGCGGGCCACATTGAGCGCGGCCAGCTTGTCGGACAGGTGCATCAGCGTCGCCACGTCCTGCACCGACAGGTCGCGCAGCAGGCCGACCAGGGATTGGGCCTCCGCCACGAAGGCCGGGTTGGTCAGGGGCAGGTCGGGGACAGCGGACTCATAGTCCAGGGTCTTGGCAGGGGAAAGAATGACGAGCATGGGCAGGGTCTCCAGCGGAACGCCATTCTAGCCTCTGCACCGCCCCGCCGTTAGACTTGCACCCCTCTGCAGGAGTATCACCATGTCATTCATGAAGCTGGAAAAGAAGGGCGCCGTCTATGTGCTGACCCTGACCAACGGGGACAAGGACAACACCTTCAACCCGGACGTGCTGGACGCATACAACGAGTGTCTCGACCGTATCGAAAACCACCCCGACAACGCCGCCCTGCTGATTACCAGCGACCACCCCAAGACCTTCTGCAACGGCATCGACCTGACGTGGCTGCTGACCCAGGGGCCGGAAGGCTTCAAGGCATTTGTGGACAAGCTGGAGAACTTCCTGCTGCGCCTTGCCGTACTCAACCTGCCGGTAATCGCCGCCATCAACGGCAATTGCTATGCGGGCGGAGCCATCATGGCCTCGGCGTGCGACTTCCGCCTTATGCGCGCAGACAGGGGCCGATTCTGCTTCAGTGAAGTGAACATCAAGATCCCTTTCACGCCCGTGATGACGGACATCATCAAGCTGCTGCCTGATGCCCAGGCCCTGCGTGACCTGGCACTGACCGGCAAGGCCGTGGGGGGCGAGGAGGCACTGAAGATGAAGGTTGCCGACAGCATCCATTCCGACACCCAGCTATATCCGGAAGCCCTGGCGCTGGCCGAGCAGATGGCGGAAAAGCACCGCGCCACCTACACCGCCATCAAGCGCAGCCTGCGTCCTGACCTGTCCCGGGTAGCGGTTGCGCGCGGACTGATCAGTGCCTGAGCTGATTGCCGGCGTCGCCACCAGGCTCAGCGAGCGCGTCACCCGCGTGCTCGCGCCCAATCCGGGCTTCATGACGGGGGCGGGCACCAACAGCTACCTGATTGGCAGGCACGAAATAGCCGTCCTGGATCCGGGCCCTGCCCTGCCTGGTCACATTGAGGCACTGCTGGCGGCGGCCGCCTTCCTGGGCGGCCAAATCCGCTGGATCGTGCTGACCCACACCCACGAGGACCACGCCCCCGCGGCGGTGGAACTGCAGCACCGCACGGGCGCCGTGATTCTGGCCCAGCCGCCGCTGGCAGGTGACCCGGCGCAAGCCAGCATTCCGGTCGACTCGCCTCTACGCCATGGCGATCGCCTTACGACGGACGAGTTCTCCCTCCGCGTCCTGCATACCCCCGGCCACGTCGGCAACCACCTCTGCTTCCTGCTGGAAGAAGAAGAGTTGCTGTTCAGCGGTGACCACCTCATCAATGGCTCCACCGTGGTGATCGTGCCGCCTTCCGGCAACATGGCGGACTACCTGCGTTCGCTGCAGATGCTGAGCCACGAGGCCATCTCCCGGATTGCACCCGGCCATGGCGACCTGATCGCCAATGCCCAGGCGCTGGTGCAGTACACCATCCACCATCGCCTGGCACGCGAAGCCAAGGTACGGGGCAAGCTGAGCGGACTCGCCCAGACCTTGTCGGACCTGGTACCCCATGTCTACGATGACGTCAGTCCTGCGCTGCACGCCGTGGCGCAATACTCACTGCATGCGCACCTGATCAAGCTGCGCGACGAAGGCCTGGTTCTGGAATCAGCGGAGGGCTGGCATCTGCCAGCGGCGTGACCGCGGCAGCCAGCCAAAGGCCGGCCATCGGAACGCCAAGGCCCCAGAAGCAGGAGACCGGGAGCGCTACCTGCAATACATCCGTGCTCACGGAGCAGCGGAGTCAGGTCGCGAGTAGCGGTCACCGCCTTCAGTGCAAGGGCTGCTCCCGGGCGGGCTCCTTCTCCTTGCGCGGCGCACGCACTTCCTTCACATAATCGCGTTCCCGCTCCTGGCGGGAATCCTCGCGATCGTGCCGCGGCCGTCGGGCCGGGCGATGCGGATCGCGATCGTTCATCTGGGGATTCATGTCGGCTCTCCCTCACAGGGAAAAATGGACGAGCCTCCACTGTAGGCCCATGGCGCGAACGGCGGGCTGTGGTTTGGTGTGGCTTCGAAGTGCTTCGTAAATAAGTCGGTGGTTTCGTAATCAAACACAGACCGAATGCCAACCAACAAAAAGCCCGCCATGAAGGCGGGCTTTTTGCGAGACGGGAAGCTGATCAGATCTTGCTGGCGAGTTCCGGCACGATCGTGAACAGATCACCCACGATGCCGTAGTCGGCGACCTGGAAGATCGGGGCTTCTTCGTCCTTGTTGATCGCGACGATCACCTTGGAGTCCTTCATGCCGGCCAGATGCTGGATGGCGCCGGAGATACCGACGGCCACGTACAGCTGCGGCGCCACGACCTTGCCGGTCTGGCCAACCTGCATGTCGTTGGGCACGAAGCCGGCGTCGACCG
This sequence comes from Pseudomonadota bacterium, assembly GCA_040385265.1. Taxonomy (GTDB): domain Bacteria; phylum Pseudomonadota; class Gammaproteobacteria; order Pseudomonadales; family Moraxellaceae; genus UBA2031. Next base: position 25,014 of record JAZKHS010000031.1, read on the forward strand.
CGGCGCGCGAGGCACCGACGGCGGCACCGAGCTTGTCGGCCAGCGAGTACAGGATGTTGAAGTTTTCACCGTTGCCCATGCCACGGCCGCCGGAGACGACGATCTTGGCACCGGCGAGTTCCGGACGGTCGGACTTGGCCAGCTCTTCACCCACGAAGGAGGAAACGCCGGCGTCCTTGGCCACAGCCACGGCTTCGATGGCAGCGGAGCCACCGGTGGCGGCAGCGGCGTCAAAGCCGGTCGGGCGCACGGTCATGACCTTGATGGCATCCGTCGACTGCACGGTGGCGATCGCGTTGCCGGCATAGATCGGGCGCTCGAAGGTATCGGCGGAGACGACCTTGGAGATTTCGGAGATCTGGTTCACGTCCAGCAGCGCGGCGACGCGCGGCAGGAAGTTTTTGCCGTTGGTGGTGGCGGGCGCCAGGATGTGGCTGTAGCCCTTGCCGAGCTCGGCAACCAGCTGGCTGACGTTCTCGGCGAGCTGGTGGCCATAGGCGGCGTTATCGGCAACCAGGACCTTGGCCACGCCATCGATCTTGGCAGCGGCTTCCGCCGCGGCCTGGCAGCCCTGGCCAGCGACCAGCACGTGGATGTCGCCACCGATGGCCTTGGCGGCGGTGACGGTGTTCAGCGTGGCACCCTTGATGGCGCCATTGTCGTGTTCGGCGTAAACGAGAATGCTCATGTTCAGATCACCTTCGCTTCGTTCTTCAGCTTTTCAACGAGTTCATCAACCGTCTTGACCTTGATGCCGGCCTTGCGCTCGGCAGGCGGATCGACCTTCAGGGTCTTGATCGAAGCCAGGGCGGACACGCCGTAGTCGGCCGGGGACTTGACGTCCAGCGGCTTCTTCTTGGCCTTCATGATGTTCGGCAGGGAGGCGTAGCGCGGCTCGTTGAGACGCAGGTCAGTGGTGACGACTGCAGGCAGGCTGAGCTCCACGGTCTGCAGGCCGCCGTCGATTTCACGGGTGACCTGGGCCTTGCCGCCCTCGACCTTGACCACGGAGGCGAAAGTGCCCTGCGGGAGGCCGGCCAGCGCCGCCAGCATCTGGCCGGTCTGGTTGTTGTCGCCGTCGATGGCCTGCTTGCCGAGGATGATCAGCTGCGGCTGTTCGGCGTCGACGATGCCCTTGAGGATCTTGGCCACGGCCAGGGGCTGCACTTCGTCATCGGTCTGGACCAGGATGGCGCGGTCGGCGCCGAGGGCCAGCGCGGTGCGCAGCTGTTCCTGGGCGACGGCGGGGCCGACGGTGGTCACGATGATTTCGGTGACGATGCCCTTTTCCTTCAGACGCACCGCTTCTTCCACGGCAATCTCGTCAAAGGGGTTCAGGGCCATCTTGACGTTGGCAAGTTCAACGCCAGTCTTGTCCGCCTTGACGCGAACCTTCACGTTGTAATCAACAACGCGCTTGACAGCAACAAGAGCCTTCATGGAATCCTCGGCTGAGTTGTTCGATTTGAGGGAGTGGCAAGCCCGGGGGCCAAACTGCTCCCGAGGTACCGCCTAGGCAGGAAGTCGCCTGCCGAAAAGGTGCCGTATCTTGAAGGCTGCCCCCCGACAGGTCAAGTGACGCAAATCCTCAAAAACACTGGCAAAAGCGCCAATTAAAAGGCCGCCTGAAGGCGGCCTTGGCGCGACCGGCTGGTCTTACTTTCCGTCCTTGTCGTGCAGGCTGCGGTTGCCCATGCGGACCCCCGAACTCATCAGGAAGTCAAAGAAGGCGGCCTGGTCCTGGATGACATTCTTGTAGAAGGCCGACTTGGACAGGGCAGCCGCCCCGTGTGCCAGGGCCCAGGCGGCGCAGATATGGAATTCGGGGGGCACGTCGGCCAGTTTCTGCTCCTCGATGCGGGCCTTGATGATGCTGGTCAGCTTGTCGAAGTTGGAGGCCCGGATGGCGTGCAATTTGTCCAGCAGCTGGGGCACGGCCTTGTCGGCCATGAGCTTGGACTCCAGGCGGTCAAACAGCAGGTACTTGTCCGGATCCTGTACACGGAAGCGGAAGTACTCCCGCATCAGCGCTTCCTTGTCGTTGGTGATGTCCACCCGGCGGAAAAGGTCGGCCAGCTCCTCCTCATAGCGGATCATGAGGAGCAGGTAGATCTCGTTCTTGGTCTCGAAGTGTTTGTAGATGGTGCCTTTGCCGATACCGACCCGGTCCGCGATCATCTCGACCGTGACGCGGTCTTCACCCTGCTCCATGAAGAGCATCAGGGCACAGTCCAGTATGGACTGTTCACGCTGCCGGAACTCGCGGGCTTTCTGCGTAGCCTTCGCCAGATCACTCATCTTTTTCCCCTTCGGAGGCCCCGGTGCCAGGACAGGCCGGGCCAGGCATGATCGCGGCCGGGCAGGCACCGCGAGAATTGGCAAAGTATAAACAGCCGGGGCACCGGATGACTAGAAAGTCATGCGCTTATTCCCTTAAGGACGCATTTTGCGGGAGGGTGCGGCTGGCGCCAGCGCCCCAGCCGCACCCTCCCGGGCTGCCGGGGCGCAGGACGGCCCCGGGCCATTCCCCCGGTGACATGCACCGACGGTGCCTGCCCCAGGCCGGCGTCATGGCCCCGGGCGGATGGAAGGCGCAGGAGCGCCATGCAAAACTGGCAAAGGCGCCAGCAGCGTCAATACTGAAAGGGTGCCGGCCTCACCCTCTGCGGCCGGCGCAGCATGTTGTACTCCTTCTTGACCCGGCGCCTCCCCCAGGCGCCGGGTATTTTTTACCCGCCGCCTCCCTCCTCAGCCCACCCCGAAAAGACGCCGGAAGTTGGCCGACGTCAGCTCGCCCAGCGCCTCCGGGCTGACTCCCCGCAGGGCGGCAACCGCGTGGGCCACGTCCACAACGTAGGCCGGCTGGTTGGTCTTGCCGCGATAGGGCACTGGCGCCAGCCAGGGAGAGTCCGTCTCGATGAGCAGGCGGTCCGCCGGCACCTTGCGCGCGACCTCCTTGAGCTCCACCGCATTGGCAAAGGTCACAATCCCGGAGAACGAGATATGAAAGCCCAGGTCCAGGGCAGCCTTGGCCGTGTCCCAGTCCTCGGTGAAGCAGTGCAGCACACCAGCGGTGGCGCCCTCCTCCCTCAGGATGGCGATGGTATCGGCGCGGGCGGCTCGGGTATGCACCACCAGCGGCTTGCCGGTGCGCCGGGCCGCCTCGATATGCTTGCGGAAGCGGCGCTGCTGGTCGGCTGGCTGGTCCTGGTCGTAGTGGTAATCCAGCCCGGTCTCGCCAATGGCGACCACGCGCGGGTGCGCCGCCAGTTCCACCAGGCGTTCGATCTCCGGCTCCAGGGCATCCAGGTGCAGGGGATGCACGCCCACCGAGGCGGAGACATCGCCCTGGGCCTCGGCCACGGCCAGCACCGCCGGCAGGCTCTCCAGGTCGACGCCGATGCAGAGGAAATGGCTGACGCCCCGGGCGCGGGCCGCCGCCAGGGCGCCATCCAGGTCGGTGCCGAGCTTGTCGAGGTCGAGGCGGTCGAGATGGCAGTGCGAGTCGATGAACATGGTCAAGTCCGGGGTGGATCAGCAGGAAACCGCGAGCGGGGGCGCCGTCACCAAGGCGGCACTGTCGCCGTAGCCGGTGCGCACACAGTGGCCGGTAACGGGAACATGGGGGCGGCAACTGCAGCGGGCCAAATCCGCCGTGCCATTGCTGCGCCATGCAAAAGGCCGGCGACAAGCCGGCCTTCGGACCCGGGGCCACGCCTTACATGGTGTGCGTGGGACGGTCCGCCTTGAGCGCACCCGCCAGGATCGTCTCGATCTTGCGGCGGGCCTTGTCACCTTCCTCGCCGGTCAGCTGGATGCCGATACCGGCGGCGCGCATACCCTGCTGCCGCGGATTGATCCAGATGACCTTTCCGGTAAGGGGAATGCGTTCAGGATCGTCCACGAGCGTCAGCAGCACGAAGACTTCCTCGCCCAGCTTGCACTGGCGGGTGGTAGGCAGGAACAGGCCACCGCCTTTCACGAAGGGCATGAAGGCATTGTAAAGCGCCACCTTGTCCTTGATGGCCTGATTGATGATACCGCCGGCACGGGGCATGTTCATGATGAGCTCTCTCGGTTCGGCGCGTAGGCGTCAGGCTGCCGCAGGCAGTCGCTTCCACTCGGTAAATGCCGCATCCAGCAGCACACTGCCGGACACGTTGCCCGCCAGCAGGCGCTGCTTCTCGGCCAGGCCCTGGCAGAAGGCGAGCACGCCCGCTGCCGTCACCCGGCTGGCAATGGACTCGATTATAGGCGCGAGATCACGGTGTTTGACAACCATGGCGCCAGCGGCGCGACGTGCCAGGTCCTCGCCCAGGCTGGCCAGGGCAGGCAGCACCGCCTCCGCACCCAGGGAATTCCAGCGCTGCGCCACCGCCAGCGCCGCCTGGCGCCCTTCGCGCAGGGCCGCCAGGTCCTTGAGCAGCCGCTCGCGCTCGGGAAACCAGAGCGAGTCGCGCAAGGTGAGTGCGGCCAGCGGAGCGCCGTCGGCCAGCTCCAGCAACAGGCGGGCGGTGGCAGCGTCACGCAACTGCGGCGACAGCCAGGCCAGCGCCTCCTCCGCTGGCGGAATTCCGAGCAGGAGCTTCTGGCAACGGCTGCGGATGGTCGCGGACAGGCTGAGCGGCTGCGAGGACAGCAACAACAGCAGGGTCTGTCGTCCCGGCTCCTCCAGTGTCTTGAGCAGGGCGTTGGCGGCCTGCATGTTCATGAGATGGGCAGGCTCCACGGTGACGACGCGGTAGCCGCCGAGCTGGGCGGACTTGGCGGCGAACTCGATCACCTCGCGGACCTGGTCCACCTTGATGGCCTTGGCGACCTTGCCGGTCTTGGCGTCGACCTCGGGGGCGAGCTCCAGCAGGTCCGGATGACTGCCGGCGGAAAGCAGCGAGCAGCTCTTGCACTGCCCGCAGGCACCCGTACTCACCGGCGCCTGGCAGAGCAGGTAGGCGGCGAAGGCCTGCGCCAGGCGGCGCTTGCCGATACCGGCGGGGCCGCCGAGGAGGATGGCGTGCGGCAGCCGCGACTCCTGATGCAAGCTGGACAGGCGCTGCCAGGTGGCCATATGCCAGGCATGCGGCAGGATGGGCCAGGGGGCACGGAGGACGTCATCGCTCATGACCCTGCCTCCAGCCAGCCATCCAGCGCGGCCTTGAGCGCTGCCTGAACCGCCGGGATGCCCTGGCTGGCATCGATGACACGGAAGCGGCCAGGCTCGGCGGCGGCACGCTCACGGTAGGTGGCGCGCACACGCTCGAAGAAGGCGTCCTGCTCGGACTCGAAGCGATCCTTCTGGGCGCGCTCGCCGGCGCGGGCCAGGCCCTGCGCCACCGGCAGGTCCAGCAGCAAGGTGAAATCCGGGCGCAGCGTGCCCTGCACCAGCGCCTCCAGCTCGGCGATGCGCGTCATGGACAAGCCACGGCCGCCGCCCTGGTAGGCATAGGTGGCATCCGTAAAGCGATCGCAGAGCACCCACTCACCGCGCGCCAGCGCGGGCGCGATCACCTGAGCAATATGCTGGGCGCGTGCCGCGAACATGAGCAGCAGCTCGGTATCAGGCGCCACGGCTTCCTCTCGCTTCTGCAGCAGCAGCTCGCGCAGTTGCTCGGCCAGCGGCGTGCCGCCGGGCTCGCGGGTCACCACCAGCGGCAGGCCGCGCGACGCAAAATACTCGCGGATGAAGGCAAGACTGGTGCTCTTGCCGGCACCCTCGCCCCCTTCCAGGGTGATGAAGCGCGGATTCATTTGGCAATCTCGATGAGGGGCGCGGACCGGTAGTCCGCCTTGCGCTTTTTCTGGTAGAGCGCCACCGCGCGATTATGCGCGTCCAGGGTGGCGGTGAACTCGTGCGAGCCGTCACCACGCGCCACGAAGAACAGCGCGTCGCCGGGCGCCGGGTGCAGCGCGGCATGGATGGCGGCTCGTCCCGGCAGCGCAATGGGCGTAGGCGGCAACCCTTTCATGCGATAGGTGTTGTACGGTGTGGGCCGCATCAGGTCAGCGCGGCGCAGATTGCCCGCATAGGCCTCGCCCATGCCATAGATGACCGTGGGATCGGTCTGCAGGCGCATGTCTTTCTGCAGCCGGCGCACGAACACGCCCGCAATCTGCGGACGCTCCCGCGCGACGCCGGTTTCCTTTTCGACGATGGACGCCATGACCAGCGCCTCGTAAGGCGACGCATAGGGCAGGTCCGGGGCGCGCTGCTCCCACTCCTCGGCCAGGATGCGCTGCTGGCGCTGGTAAAGGTGGCGCATCACGTCAAGGTCAGTGGCATCCACGCCAAATTCATAGGTATCGGGAGCAAACAGCCCTTCCGGATGCGACTCATCGGCGCCGATCGCGGCCAGCAACTCGGCGTCCGAAGCCAGGCCCGCGGACTCGAAGTCCTTGCGCTGCGCGAGCTGCTCGCGCAACTGGCGCCAGGTGGTGCCCTCGATCACGGTCAGGCGCGACGCCAGCCGCGCCTCACCCGCCAGCAACAGCCGCAACAGCGAAGCCGTGGTCTGCGGCGGGCGCACCATCCACACGCCCGGATACAGGCGCTTGTCGCCTGCATTAAGGCGCAACCAGGCGCGCGCCAGCAGCGCGCTGGGAATCACTCTCTCGCGCTCCAGCTTCTCCGCGACCTGGGTGAAGTTACTGCCGCGGTTGATCTCGAGGCGATAGCCGTCGGCCGGCAGCGCTACCCGTGCGTAAAGGCCATGCCAGATCCAGAGCAGGGGCAGGAAGGCGAGCAGGAACAACGCGAGCGGCAACAGCCAGCGTCGGCGTCCATCCGGTGAGTTTCGCTTCATAAGGGGCCTGTCTGCTCCAGCCAGAAATCCTGCCAATGACGCGTGACCGGCCCCGGCATCCACTCGCGGCTGCCGAGCTGGCGCAACGGCCAGATCCCGTTCACGCTGTTGCAGAAAAATACTTCATCAGCGCCCAGAAAGTCTTCCGGCCCGTAGTGGCCTTCCGCCACCCGATGGCCGGCCGCCGCCGCCGCCTGCAGGATGGCCCCACGCAACACGCCGCGGATGCCGGCGACCTCGATGCGGGGAGTGCAGAGTTCGCCATCACGTACCAGGAAGACGTTGCTGGACACGCCCTCGGTGACCCAACCTTCCGTATCCATCACCAGCGCCTCGTCGACGCCGAGCAGGTCAATCTCGCGACGCAGCAGTACCTGCTCCAGGCGGTTCAGGTGCTTGAGGCCGGCCAGTGCCGGCTGCTCGGCCAGGCGCAGGCTGCAAACGCCGGCGGTAATGCCCGATTCGGCATGCGCGGCGGGCACGTCCGGCAACGCATGCGCACTATAGATCACGGTCGGCGTGGCGGCAGGATCGGGCAGGTAGCCGCGGCCGCTAACCCCGCGAGTAACGATGATCTTGGCCACGCACTCGGCCGGGCATACGGCAAGAAAGGCCAGGAAGCGCTCGCGCAGTACCGTCAGGTCGAGGTCGAGGCCGAGCACCCCGGCGCCAATGGCAAGGCGGGCGAAATGCTCATCCGCCAGCACCGCCCTGCCCTGCCCGACACGAATCGTCTCGAACAGGCCGTCGCCGAAGGCGAGGCCACGGTCCGCGGGATGCACGCGGCCATCGGCAATTCCATTCACCCAGACCGGATACTGCATCAGATGCGCCGGAAGACCAGGGAGCCGTTGGTGCCGCCAAAGCCGAAGGAGTTGGACAGCGCCACGTCAACTTTCATTTGCCGGGCCTGGTGCGGTACGTAGTCCAGGGTGCAGCCTTCATCAGGGTTATCCAGGTTGATGGTCGGCGGCGCCACGTTGTCGCGGATGGCGAGGATGGAAAAGATGGCCTCGACCGCGCCGGCAGCCCCCAGCAGGTGACCGATCATGGACTTGGTGGAGCTGACCGCGACACGGCGGGCGTGTTCGCCGAAGACGGTTTCGATGGCCTGGGACTCGGCAATATCACCGGCGGACGTGGAGGTGCCGTGGGCATTGATGTAATCCACTTCGCCGGGCGCGATGCCGGCATCGCGCAGCGCGTTGCTCATGGCTGCGGCGGCACCGGCGCCACCTTCCGGCGGCGCCGTCATGTGGAAGGCGTCATCGCTCATGCCAAAGCCGATGAGTTCGGCGTAGATGCGCGCGCCGCGGGCCTTGGCGTGCTCGTATTCCTCCAGCACCAGCATGCCGGCGCCGTCGCCCAGCACGAAGCCGTCGCGGTCGCGGTCCCAGGGACGGCTGGCCGCCTGCGGGTTGTCATTGCGGGTGGACAGGGCGCGCGCGGCGCTGAAGCCGGCCATACCGAGCTCCGAGGACGCCTTTTCGCTGCCACCGGCGATCATGGCATCGGCGTCGCCGTAGCTGATCAGGCGCGCCGCCAGGCCAATGGAATGGGTGCCGGTGGTGCAGGCGGTGACCAGGGCAATGTTGGGGCCCTTGAGGCCCAGCTTGATGGCAAGCATGCCGGCCGCCATGTTGATGATGGAGCCGGGCACGAAGAAGGGGGAGACCTTGCGCGGCCCGCCCTGCTGCAACGCCTCATGGTTGCGTTCGATGGACGTGAGCCCCCCGATGCCGGAGCCGGCGGCGACGCCGATCCGGTGCGCGTTGGCGTCGGTTACCGCCAGGCCGGAGTCCGTCAGCGCCTGCATGCCGGCGACAAGGCCGTACTGGATGCATTCGTCGAGGCGACGCGCGTCCTTGGCGGGCATATAGGGCTCGACGTCGAAATCGCGGATGAGACCGGCAAAGCGCGTGGAATAGTTGGTGGCATCGAAATGATCGATATCGGAGATGCCGCTCCTGCCCGCCACGATGCCTGCCCAGGTGGCCGCGACGGAATTACCCAGGGGCGAGAGCATGCCCATGCCGGTGACGACAACGCGACGACGTGCCATGTCAGATCCTCAAGTCAAAGCCGGCCTCGCCGGCCGCAAACGCCGCCCGCTTGCGGTAGAAAGCAGGGGCACTACGGAACGCAGGGGATGATCGCACCCCTGAAGCACAAAAGCCGCAGCCCCCTTGAACGCAGAGCTGCGGCTTTTGTCACGACAACAACGGCTTACTTGCTGTTGGCGACGATGTAGTCGATGGCGTTCTGCACCGTGCTGATCTTTTCAGCTTCTTCATCAGGAATTTCGAGTTCGAATTCCTCTTCAAGAGCCATCACCAACTCGACGGTGTCGAGGGAGTCGGCGCCAAGATCGTCCACGAAAGAGGCTTCGTTGGTCACGTCTTCCAGCTTCACGCCCAACTGCTCGGCGACGATTTTCTTGACCCGTTCTTCGATAGTGCTCACGCTTCTTCTCCTCAGATGATGGTCCTTGCCGGAACCCGCGCTAGTTTAGTGGCACCCCCATGGGGTGGCAAGCTGGCAAAATCGGCAAAGGTAAGGGTTTGTTGCAACCACTAAAAACAGGAAAAATTCCTGTTATTCCATATACATACCGCCATTCACATGAAGCGTGACGCCGGTAATGTAGGACGCCTCCGCCGAGGCCAGGAAGCCAACAGCAGCCGCGATTTCCTCCGGCTGGCCCAGTCGGCCCGCCGGAATGGAGGTCAGCAGCTTCTCTTTCTGCTCCTCCGGTAAGACATGGGTCATGTCGGTGGCGATGAAGCCAGGCGCCACGGCATTGACCGTGATGTTGCGCGAGCCGATCTCGCGCGCCAGCGCTCGCGAGAAACCCTCGAGGCCGGCCTTGGCGGCGGCATAGTTGGCCTGGCCCGCATTGCCGCTGGAGCCGACCACGGAACTGATGCTGATGATGCGGCCCCAGCGCTCCTTGGTCATGCCTTTCAGGCAGGCCTTGCTCATGCGGAAAATCGAATTCAGGTTGGTGTTGATGACCGCATCCCACTCGTCCTCCTTCATGCGCAGCATGAGGTTGTCACGGGTGATGCCGGCGTTGTTCACCAGGATCAGCGGCGCGCCCAGGTCCGCGTTGATAGCGGCCAGGGTGGACTCGATGGACGCCAGATCGGACACATCCAGGGCGTAGCCACGGCCGCCGTTGCCGGCTGCCGCCAGGTAGGCGCTGATGCCCTCGGCACCGGCGGGAGTAGTGGCGGTGCCGACCACGGTGGCGCCGCGACGGGCGAGTTCGAGGGCGATGGCCTTGCCGATGCCGCGGCTGGCGCCGGTCACCAATGCAATCTTTCCTGCCAGGGACATGCTTGTTTCTCCTTGCCCGGTGCCGGCCGGACCTGGTGATAAGGGCCGGGACACGGGGATTCCATTGCAATCCGGCCGCGCAGGCGACCGGGATGTCGTTGTCGTCAGACGGCCAGCGCCGCGGCAAACGCCTCGGCATTCTCCAGTGACGCGCACTCCATTTCCTTGACGATGCGCTTGTTCAGGCCGCACAGCACCTTGCCCGGCCCGCACTCCAGCGCGCGGCTCACGCCCTGCTGCGCCAGTGCCTCCACCGTCTGCACCCACAGCACCGGGCTGTAAAGCTGGCGGACCAGGGCATCGCGGATGGCGTCGGCATCGGGCTCGACGCGCGCCGCGACATTCTGTACCACCGGGATGACAGGGGTATTGAAGGAAACGTTGGCCAGCGCCGCCCGGAGCTGCTCGGCGGCGGGTTTCATCAGCGCGCAGTGGGAGGGTACGCTGACCGGCAGCGGCAGCGCGCGCTTGGCGCCGGCGGCCTTGAGCTTCTCGATGGCGACGGCGACGGCGGCGCTGGCACCGGCGATCACGACCTGGCCCGGAGCATTGAAGTTGACCGCCTCCACCACGCCGGCGGCGGACGCCTCGGCACAGCACTGGCGCACGGCATCGTCATCAAGGCCGAGGATGGCGGCCATGGCGCCCTCACCCGCCGGCACGGCCTGCTGCATGAGACGGCCACGCAGGGCCACCAGGCGCACGCCGTCCTCGAGGGAGAGCGCGCCCGCACAGACCAGGGCGGTGTATTCGCCGAGCGAGTGGCCCGCCAGGAAGTCCGGCGTCTTGCCGGCCGCCGCCTGCCAGGCGCGGAATACGGCGACGCCGGCCGTCAGCAGTACGGGCTGGGTGTTCTCGGTGCGATTGAGGTCGGCCTCGGGACCCTGCTGGGCCAGCGCCCACAGGTCCAGGTCGAGGGCGGCGGATGCCGCATCGAAGGTGGCGCGAATGGCGCCGTGGCTGGCACCAAGATCGGCAAGCATGCCGATGGCCTGGGAGCCCTGACCGGGGAAAACAAACGCGAGCCGGGACATGAAGACTCCTTTGTTATCGAAGGGGTGGCAAACCACCCCTTCGCATTATTCGGTTGCGGTCGCGTCCGTCGCGCCCTGCATGACGGCGCCCAGGCGGGACTGGATGAGCGCCGGGACATTCTTCTCCACTTCCTTGATCGCCACGCGCACGGCATGGGCGAAGGAAGCGGCATCGGCACTGCCATGGCTCTTGATCACGATACCGGTGAGCCCCACCAGGCTGGCGCCGTTGTAACGGCCCGGATCCATGCGCTTGCGCAGACCTTTCCAGACTGGCAGCGCCAGCGCACCGGCGATCCGGGTCAGCCAGTTGCGGCCGATTTCATCCTTGATGAAGCCGGCCAGCATCTTGGCCACGCCCTCGGTGGCCTTGAGCGCGATATTGCCGACAAAGCCGTCGCAGACCACGACGTCGGCATGGCCCTTGAACACGCCATCGCCCTCGACAAAACCGATGTAGTTGAGGCCGGAGGCCTTCAGCAATTCATCGGTGCGCTTGATGAGGTCGTTGCCCTTGATCTCTTCCTCGCCAATGTTGAGCAGGCCGACGCGCGGCCGCTCGATGCCGTCGAGGGCCTCCGCCACCACCGAGCCCATCTGCGCAAACTGCAGCAGGTGTTCCGGCTGGGAGTCGACATTAGCGCCAAGGTCGAGCATGTGCACGTGGCCATTGGTCGTAGGCAGCGCGGTGAGGATGGCGGGTCGGTCGATGTTGGCGTGGGTCTTGAGCACAAAGCGGCTGACGGCCATCAGCGCCCCGGTATTGCCGGCGGAAACGCAGGCCTGCACCGACTTGTCGTGCACGAGGTTGATGGCGAGGCGCATCGAGGACTGCTTTTTCTGGCGCAGGGCCACCGCGACCTTGTCGTCCATGGTGACCACCTCGGTGGTGTGCAGGACAGACAGGCGTGCGCGCTCCGCGGCCGGGAGCCGGGAGAGAAAGGGGAAGATCTGGGCTTCGTCGCCGACCAGGGTCAGCCGGAGGGAGGGGTATTCACGAAGGACCGCCAGTGCGGCGGGAACCGTGACGCGGGGACCGAAGTCCCCGCCCATGGCATCGACGGCAATCGCGATGCTCATAGTTAAGACGGCTTATTCTTCGTCTTTGCTCGCGAACAGCTGGCGGCCGCGATAGAGGCCGTCCTTGGTCACGTGGTGACGGCGATGCACTTCACCGGATTCCTGGTCCACCGACAGGGTGGGGCCGGTCAGGGCGTCGTGCGCGCGGCGCATGTCGCGGCGGGAACGGCTCTTGCGGTTTTGTTGAACGGCCATGGTCTACTCCGGCACTGAAAACGTTGGGTTATTCTTTTCCGGCACGGCCCTTTAGGGAGGCCAGCACCTGAAACGGGTTGGGACGCTCGGGCGCGTCTTCGGTCACTTCCACCTCACCCTGCTCCACCGGGTACGGTTCGCACGACTCGTGCGCCGGTACCAGCGGCAGCGCCAGGATCAGTTCGTCCTCCAGCGCGTCCGCGAGATCGATACCACCGTTCTCGTCGAGCACCAGGAAGTCCGCATCGTCAGACAGGCGATCTGCCTGTTCCTCGCTACGCAAGAGCCGGAGATGCACATCGGCTTCGATGCGCGTCACCACAGGCTCCAGGCAGCGCTGGCAGGTCAGCTTCACGGTAGTGGCCATGCGGCCTTCCACCACGAAGAGATTCTGCTGGTCGCGATACAGACGGACATTGACCGTCACTTCGCCCTCGTCGTCGACGGTTCCCTCCACCAGGCGCGCGAACGCGCTCAGCGGGTAGATCTGCTCGATCACCGCTTCACGGTCCGCCCATTTCTGGACGTCTATATGCTGAGGAAGGGTACCGACTGACATAGGCGCGGGATGATAATGACCGGACGGGGGTGTGTCAAAAGAAAATCCCTTGTTTTTCAGATACTCTGATGTAACGAAATATCAGGCGATTCTCATGTCCCGCCCCACCCTCCCGCTG
>JAZKHS010000031.1:38145-45249 GCA_040385265.1 Pseudomonadota bacterium
GCCTCCTCCTCCCCCGCCCGCCGCCAGCTCCTTGAGCGCCTGTGCCTGCCCTTCGGTTGCCAGGCTCCCGATATAGAAGAAGCAGCACTGCCAGGGGAAGCCGTGGAGGGTCTGGTCCTGCGCCTGTCCGAAGCCAAGGCGCGGGCCCTGGCGCCCGCCTATCCGGACCACCTGGTGATCGGCTCCGACCAGGCGCTTTGCCTGGACGGGGATATCCTGGGCAAGCCCGGCAGCCCGGAGCGGGCGCGTGCGCAACTGGCGCGCCTGTCGGGGCGTCAGGTCACCTTCCATACCGGCCTTTGCCTGCTCAATACCGCCAGCGGTCGCTGCCAGCTCACCCGGGAGGAGTATCGCGTGCACTTTCGCCCTCTCGATCCGGGCACCATCGCCCGCTATGTGGAACGTGACCAGCCCTGGGGTTGTGCCGGCAGCTTCAAGGCCGAGGGCCTCGGCATCACCCTCTTCAACCGCTTTGAAGGCCGCGACCCCAACAGCCTCATCGGCCTGCCGCTGATGGCACTGGTGGATTTCCTGCTGGCAGAGGGCATCACCCTGCCCTGACCCGGGCCAGCCCTCACCCTCCCGGCCACTACCAGCCCATCGCCCGCCTGCCCCCCCTCCCATCCCCGCCCGGCTCCATTGCCACCCGCTCCTCGCCCATCCTTGCCCCGGCTTGTACTGAACAGGCACACCTCTTGCAGTATCCATTTTGCTAACCCGCTCTTCTGATTTCATATTTCCGCAAAAGGGCGGGGCTAGCGTTCGTATTTCCCTGCCAAGGAGCAACGCTATGAGCAATTCCACTCTCCCCAATGCCAACAGGGCCGCCGCCGCCCTCCTGCACCTGGGCGTCACCCTGACCGCGGCGCTGGCCGCCATGTTCTTCGTGGTGCGTTTCGGCCCCGAACTGCACGCCGGCGAAGCAGCCCTCTACCTGGTCGCCCTGATCGGCAGCGCCCTGGTGCTGCGCAGCGCGATAAGGCTGTTCCGGGACCTGACGAGCCCAATGGCCACACCCATCTCCCGGCGTCCGCTCAAGCACTGACCCCGCGGCGGTCCACCCGCCTCCTTCTTACGGAAACAGCAACGCCCCCGGGAATCGGAACCCGGCTTGCCGGATATCCAGCAGGCCGGGACCGCCCCGGGGGCGCTTTCATTTACAGCCGGCCGCTCTGGCGCCGCGCCCCGGCGCCACCGGAGCACGATCGCGCAGACCAGTCCCTTGGCTCAGCGCAGCTGCGGCGTCGTTTCGGCGGACAGCCGGGCAGCGGCAGCATCACCCATGCTGGTGCCGAGCTTGCGGATCAGGCCGCCCAAGGCATCGGGCATCTCGCTGTAATCCACCACATGTTCGGCCTGGACCACGGTTCGGGCGACGGAATCCACCGAGCCGAAGCCATCGGCGAGGCCCAGCTCTACTGCCTGCTGACCAGTCCAGAACAGGCCACTGAAAATCTTGGGGTCATCCTTCAGCCGCTGGCCGCGCCCCAACCTCACGGCGGCAATGAACTGCTGGTGCACGGACTGCAGGAGATTGTTCACATGCAGGACATCTTCCGGCTTCATGGGCTCGAAGGGGCTCAGGATGGCCTTGTGCTCACCGGCCGTGAGGGTGCGATCCTCCACGCCCAGCTTCTGCATCAGGCCCTGCACGCCGAAGCCCTGCATGATGACGCCGATGGAGCCCACCAGGCTGCCCTGGTTCACATAAATCTGGTCGGCGCCGGCCGCGATGTAATAGGCGCCGCTGGCGCCCATGTCGGTAATGACGGCGTAGAGCTTCTTGTCCTTGTGCTGGGCGCGCAGGCGGCGGATCTCGTCAAAGACATAGGCCGATTGCACCGGGCTGCCGCCCGGGCTGTTGATGCGCAGCACCACGGCCTTGCTCTTGGGCGCCTCGAAGGCGGCCTGCAGGCCGGCGATGATGGCGTCGGCATTGGCCTCGGCATCATCGGCAATCTCGCCGTTCACCTGCACCACGGCAGTGTGCTCGCCGGCCATGCCGGCCTGCTCCACGCCCTGGCTGCCGAAGATCAGCCAGACAAAACCGATGAGGTAGGCAAAGGTGAGCAGCTTGAAGAAGATGCTCCAGCGCCGGGCACGGCGCTGCTCCTCGACCGAGGACATCACCACCCGCTCGAGCAGATCCCATTCCCGTCCGCGCGGAGCTGCCGGCTCGGGCGCCGGAGAAGAAGGACGGGCACCAGTGCCCCAGGGATCATCCGCCATTACGTCACTCCTTGCCGGGACGCCAGGGCGCCGCCGGGATTGCCTACCGATGGTCTAAGGCCCGGAAGTGTACCGGATTGACTGCCGCGCGAGTGCAGCTCAAGCCCTGTACGGGCGGGGTTTTTACAGGCGAGGAAACGGGTGCCACAGCCTGCCACCGCGCCGCGCCACCCCCGAAACAGGGCAAGGCCGGCCTCGCCGCAAGCGCGCAGGCAGATGTCGGTAAATGGTCAGACCAAAACCGGGACAGGGAATGCCCCGTCAGCGGCGCGCCAGGAATTCGGCCAGCGCGTGCAGGTCAGGGACGATGGCCAGCGGACCATGGCGCTCAAGATCGGCTGGTGCGTGGACGCCATGGGCCAGTCCCACGCTGGGCACGCCGGCCCGGGCCGCCATCTCCAGGTCAAAAGTGGTATCACCAATCATCAGCGCCTCCCGGGGCGGGCGATCCAGCGCCACCAGGATCTCCCGCAGCATGCGCGGATCAGGCTTGGAAGCCGTCTCGTCGGCGCAACGGGTAATGTGGAAGCAGTCGTCCAGGGCGGTAACGGCTAGCACCCGGTCCAGGCCCAGCCGGCTTTTGCCGGTGGCGATCGCCAGGTGATGGCCGGCGCCGCGGAGGTCGGCCAGCAGCTCGCGGGCATGCGGGAAGAGCTGGCTGCCGCCACCGGTGCCGCCAAGGAAGTGCAGGGCATAGGCCTGGCGGATGGCCTCGCGGGACCCCGCATCCTGGTCGGGGAAGAGCTGCTGGATGGCCTCGGGCAGACCCAGCCCGATGATCCCGCGCACAGCCTCGTAGGCTGGCATGACCACTTTCAGATCATCCGCTGCCGCCTGCATGCAGTGGACAATCTGGCGCTCGGAGTCCATGAGCGTGCCATCCCAGTCAAAGATGAAGAGACGCGCTTCACTGGGCACGGCGCAACTGCTCCAGGCCGGCCTCGAGGTCCGCTTCCAGCGGACAATGCAGGGCCAGAGGCTTGGTATGACCACTTATCCGTATCTTGAGGTCACGCGCATGCAGGAACAGGCGGTTGATGCCGACGGCCCGCATCTGGCGGTTGAAGTCGTCGTTGCCGTATTTCTCGTCCCCCACCAGCGGATGACCCAGGTACTGGGCATGGACGCGGATCTGGTGGGTGCGGCCGGTCTCGATATGTGCCTCGACCAGAGTGGTATTACCAATGCGCTCGAGCACCGTGAAATTGGTAATGGCCTCCTTGCCCTCGCTGGAGACACGCACGATGCGCTCGCCATTGGGTAGATTGTCCTTCTTGAGCGGGGCACTGACACGGTGGGAGGCGCCCTTGAGGCGGCCCATCAGCAATGCCACGTAGACCTTGTGCATCTGGCCTTCGCGCAGGTGGCCATGCAGCTCGCGCAGCAAGCTGCGCTTCTTGGCGATCATGAGCAGGCCCGAGGTATCACGATCCAGGCGGTGCACCAGTTCCAGGAAGGGGGCTTCGGGACGCAGGGTGCGCAAGGCCTCGATCACGCCCCAGGCCACGCCGCTGCCGCCATGCACGGCGAGCCCGGCCGGCTTGTTGAGGACCAGCAGGGCGTCGTCCTCGTAAACGACCCGGTTGGCGAGGTCCCGCGTGGCACCGGGGGCCGGCTTCGCGGCGGGCGCCGCTTCCGCCAGGCGCAGGGGCGGCACGCGCACCACATCCCCCGCCTGCAGGCGGTAGTCGGGCTTGATGCGGCCCTTGTTCACGCGCACTTCGCCGGAGCGCAGGATGCGATAGACCAGGCTGCGCGGGGCGCCCTTGAGCTGGGTCAGCAGGAAATTGTCGATGCGCTGGCCAGCGACATCGTCAGGAACCGGGAGCAGCCGCGCCGCGGCTTGCGCCCCTTGATCGGTCGTCATGAAAAACCTTTTGGCAATCAATAGTCTGGCCGTGAAACAGGTGGCCGAATCGAAAAGCGGCTGCTATAGTACCCTGTCGCTTGCAGAACCGGCCGCCCGGCCCGCCCCGAGGGGAGCGCCAGAAGGGCCGCCGATTGTACAGAAGGTCAGTACAGGTGTCGCGAGTGCTTGCCCTGCAACAAGAACCAGCAAAGCCGGTTACCGCCGCTGTAGCAGCCGGAACCGGGGGCAGCTCTCCCGCACCGATCCCTTCTGTCGCCTGCAAGCAACCGACCGCCGCAGGAACAGCACCTTGCCGGGCCGCCAGTCGCTATCGACCGACCGACCCGCACCCCATGCACCTCCTGCGGCAGTTGCCGAGCTGGCCCGCGGCCACCGTCTCCCCGCCCTGCACTGCAGCGGCGGACGACGCGTAACACGGCCAACAGCCAGCAAATCCGGGGCGGCCTGCGTCACTGACGCAGAGTCGCCTTGTTGCCACCATTTGCACGAAGGCAAATGGAGCGCCGCCGGAAAGCGGAACGAATTCAGGGACGTGCCCAGTGCACTCCCGTGCCGGAGCGTCGCGCCTCGCGCGGCTGGCCAAAAGCCACCAGTCTCCGGCACTGTGATGAGCGTATGTATGTTACCGCGGGTCCAGTGCCTCCATGCCTGCCCGCGGTACCGCGACCGCCCTTATTGGGAGCGGTCGGGGACGTCACGACGTTGCCCGCTGCCGGGGGTGTTCTGTGCCGATGTGCCGGAACCCTTTGGGTAGAACATGAAACGCATGCTGATTAACGCCACGCACGCCGAAGAAAAGCGCGTTGCGATGGTAGACGGACAACGTCTTTACGATTTCGACCTCGAGCACACCGCTCGCGAGCAGAAAAAAGCCAACATCTACAAGGGCAAGGTGACCCGCGTCGAGCCCAGTCTCGAAGCTGCCTTCATCGAGTACGGCGCCGAGCGCCACGGCTTCCTGCCGCTGAAGGAAATCGCCCGCGAATACTTCAACAAGTCTGCCAAGGAAGCCGGCGGTCGCATCACCATCCGCGACGCCATCAAGGAAGGCCAGGAAGTCATCGTCCAGGTCGAGAAGGAAGAGCGTGGCAACAAGGGCGCTGCCCTCTCTACTTTCATCTCGCTGGCCGGCCGCTACCTGGTGCTGATGCCCAACAATCCTCGTGCCGGCGGCATCTCGCGCCGCATCGAGGGTGAGGAGCGCCAGGAACTCAAGGACGCCCTCAACAGCATCAACATTCCCAATGACATGGGCGCCATCGTGCGCACTGCCGGCCTTGGCCGCAGCGCCGAAGAACTGCAGTGGGACCTGGACTACCTGCTGACGCTGTGGACCTCGATCAAGACCGAGGGCGAGAAGCGCCACGCTCCCTTCCTGATCTTCAAGGAATCCAACGTCATCATTCGCGCCGTGCGCGACTACCTGCGCCAGGACATCAACGAAGTCCTGATCGACGCCGAGCCTGCCTTCGACGAGGCCATGAACTTCGTCAAGCAGGTGATGCCGCACTACGAGCACAAGTTGAAGCTGTACAAGGACTCCGTCCCGCTCTTCAACCGCTACCAGATCGAAAGCCAGATCGAGACCGCCTTCCAGCGCGAAGTGAAGCTGCCCTCCGGCGGGTCCATTGTGATCGACCCGACCGAAGCGCTGGTGTCCATCGACATCAATTCCTCGCGCGCCACGAAGGGTTCGGACATCGAGGAAACCGCGCTCAACACCAACCTGGAAGCGGCGGATGAAATCGCCCGCCAGCTGCGCCTGCGCGACATCGGCGGCCTCATCGTCATCGACTTCATTGACATGACGCCGGTCAAGCACCAGCGTGCCGTGGAAGACCGCCTGCGCGATGCACTGGCCATGGACCGCGCCCGCATCCAGATGGGCCGCATCTCCAAGTTCGGCCTGCTTGAGTTGTCGCGCCAGCGCCTGCGTCCGTCGCTGGAAGAGTCCACCGGCCTGGTCTGCCCGCGCTGCAATGGCACCGGCGTCATCCGTGACGTGCGTTCGCTGGCCCTGTCCATCATGCGCGTGATCGAGGAAGAGGTGCTCAAGGAGCGCTCGGCCCAGATCAATGCCCAGGTGCCGATCTCGGTGGCCACCTTCCTGCTCAACGAGAAGCGCGGCGCCCTCACCCAGATCGAGGCCCGCAGCGGCGTACGCATCGTCATCCTGCCGAACGAGCACCTGGAGACCCCGCACTACGAGGTCACCCGCCTGCGCGACGACCAGATCGAGGAAGGCGACGAGGACACTCCCACCTTCAAGCTGGTGGAGCGCATCCAGCCGCCGGCGCGCGAGGACGTGCTCGACGCCGTCGAGCCCGAGCCGCGTCGCCAGGAAGCCGCCGTGAAGATGGTCCAGCAGGCCCAGGCTCCGGTGCAGCGCCCGTCTGCTCCGGCCGCCATGCCTGCCCCGTCGCCGGTGGCCGCCCCCGCCCCCGTGATGGCCGAGCCCAGCAAGCAGGGCTTCTTCGCCTGGCTGAGCAACCTGTTCGTGCCTGCCACCGAGAAGCCGGCGGATGCCGTTCCGGCGACCCCGGCACCGCGTCGCGGCAACAGCAGCAGCGGTGGCGAAGGCCGTCAACGCCAGCGCAGCGAAGGTGGCCGTGGCGGCGACCGCAACGGCAACCGTCGTGGCCGCAACGAGCGCCCCGAGCGTCCTGACCGTATCGAGACCGTTGGCCAGCGTGAATCCCGCGAAGTGCGCGGCGAAGGCCGGGCCGAGGGCCGCCGCGGCGCCAGCGAAGGCCGTCGTGTCGAAACTGAAGGCAAGCCGGAAGGCGAACTGCGTCAGCCGCGTGAACCGCGTGAAGGTCGCGAACCGCGGGCGCCGCGCGAGGGTCGCGAAGCGCGTGAGCCGCGTGAAGGCCGTGAGCCGCGCGAGGGTCGCGAAGCCCGCGAGCCCCGTGAACCCCGCGAAGTTCGTGAGCCTCGCGAGCCCCGTGAACCGCGTGAAGGCGCAGAGGCCCGTGAAGGCCGCGAGCCGAGGGAGCCGCGTGCTG
>JAZKHS010000031.1:45349-64040 GCA_040385265.1 Pseudomonadota bacterium
CCGCGTGAAGGCGCAGAGGCCCGTGAAGGCCGCGAGCCGAGGGAGCCGCGTGCTGAGCGCGCCCCGCGCCAGGGCCGTGAGCCGCGCCAGCGCCGCGAGGAACGTGAAGGCGTGGCCGCAGAAGCAGTGGCTGCCGATATTGTCGCCGCTGAAACGGTGGCGATTGAGGCCGTGGAAGGCGTAGCCGCCGAGACGGAACAGCGCCCCGAGGGGGATCGTCCGCGTCGCCGTGGCCGCCACCCCAACCGTCGCCAGCGCGGTCCGCGCGAGCGTGACCAGCAGATCCTGATCGACGAAGGCCTGCTGACGCCGGAAGGCGAAACCGTCGTGGCCCCGGCCGCCGCCGTGGTCGCCGCTGAAGTGGCGGCCGAAGTGGCCGCCGCGACCCTGCCCCAGGAAAACGCCGCGGCGGAAGCCGCCGGTGCCGATCTGCCGCGTCCGGCCGAAGTGGCCGTGATCGAGGCGGTTGCGCCGGTGATGGAAGCCGCCCCGGCCCCCGGTGGCGCCACGATCAGTCTTTCCAGCGTCACCGCTGAAGTGGAAGAAAACGCCGTGACCACCACCATCGAGGCGGCGGTGTATACGCCGCGCGTGCATGGTCGTGCCACCAATGACCCGCGCGAACGTCGTCGTCGCGAGCGTGCCGATGCCAACGCCCGTGCCGCTGGCATTACCGCTCCTGCCGTTGCCGAGGCGCCAGTGGCTGTCGCTGCACCCGCCCCTGCGGCTGAGCCGGTTGCTGCCGAGGCCCCGGCCGCGCCGGTCGTGGCGGAAGCGCCGGCTCCGGCCGCAGCTACGCCGGAAGTAACGGCCGAGTCCGTGACGGAAGCGCCGGCGACCGATGCGGAAGCGGAACCCACCCGGGTCCCGCAGGATAGCTGAGCGAAAGCGCGGCAATAAAAAAGGGCGGTCATTTGTGACCGCCCTTTTTTTATTGCCGCTGTTCCGCCCGACCTGCTGCAGAGCAGCGGAAACACCGGGAGCCCTCCGTGCCCCTTCACGGGACATGCGTCAGCAATCCACGCTCCGGGCTCAGACTCCCTGCTGACCAACAGCAGGCCTGGCCCTGCCGCCCAGACTGACCGACCCGGGGCTTAGCGGACGCCCGCTGCCGGCGCGGACGACTTCGCCGACAGGCCTTCGATGAAGCCGATGATGGCTCTGCCGGTGTCTTCAGGCGCTTCCGCCATCGGCATGTGGCCGATGCCGGGCAGCACCAGCAGGCGTGCGTCAGGAATGTAGCGCTGGAACACCTTTCCGTTCTCCACATGCAGCAGGCGGTCCTGCTCGCCCCAGATGACCAGCGTGGGCGCCTTGATGTCCGCCAGGGACAGCGTCAGGAAACCGACGTCGGGCATCAGTACCTGATAGAAGATGCGTGAATGCAGGACATGGTCCGCCACGGCACGTTCCGCCATGTAGTCGATGATGGGCTGCGACATGACGGGACGCTTCGCCATCGCGAAATCCAGCAGGCGCGGCATGTCTTCGGGAACCTTGGGAATCAGGAAGTTGCTGCCCTTGAGGACCTCGCGATCGAGGTCAGTGGCGCGGGTGTGTACGCCGGCGGCGTCAATCAGCGTGAGGCTGGCCACGGCCTGCGGCCGCAGCAGCGCCATCTGCCCCGCCACTCCCCCGCCCATGGAGTTGCCCACCAGGTGCACCGGGCCGGCCTTCAGTTGCTGCAGCAGCAGAAAGAGGCGATTGGCCTGCGCCACATAGCCGTAGTCGGCATCGGCATGACGTGAACTGCGACCAAAACCGGCCAGGTCGGGAATGATCACGCGGTAATCACCGTCGCGGAACAGACGGGCCATGAACAGCCAACTGGCGCTGCTGTCGCCAAAACCGTGCACGAACATCACCGTGCGCGCCGCCGTGCTCCGCCCATTATCGAGGTAAGAAATACGCTGACCGTCGATGCCGGCTTCAAAGCGCTTGAGGCCGGCAATCCCTTCCTGGGACTGCAGCATCTCCTCGACCAGAGCCTTGTCGTAGGCAGTCGCCAACCCGGGCATGACCAGCACCAGGCTCATCAGCAGGGAGGTCATGATGCGCATAGGTTTCTCCATTTTATTATTGTTTTTGAAAGACCGTTCCCGCCATTGAGAATGGGGCCACCTGGACTCAGGTACCGCCGTAGACTTGGGGTTCCATCTCCAGTTCAACGTTGAACTGTTCGCGCACGGCCTGCTGGATGGCGCGTGCCACCCGCACGACATCGGCGCCGGTGGCGCCGCCGTGATTGACCAGCACCAGGGCCTGCTTTTCATAGCTGCCGACCGGGCCGATGCGACGGCCCTTCCAGCCGCTGCGCTCGATCAGCCAGCCGGCGGCCAGCTTGGCGCCCTCCCCCTGCGGGTAGGCCACGAGCTCCGGCCAGCCCTCCTTGAGCACCGCCAGCTGCGTGGACGGCACAACCGGATTCTTGAAAAAGCTGCCGGCATTGCCAAGCACCGCGGGCAGGGGCAGCTTTCGACTGCGGATCGCGATCACCGCGGCGGCCACCTGGCGCGGCGTGGGCTGCTCAAGGCCGCGGGCCGCCAGCTCGGAACGGATGTCGCCGTAGTCGATCTTCAGGGCGGGCCGCCGCAGCAGCCGGAAGCGCACGCGCGTAATGATGTAGCGGTCGCGCAGTTCCTGCTTGAACACGCTGTCACGGTAGCCAAAGCGGCATTCGTCGTGGCTGAACTCGCGCAGTTGGCCGCTGGCAATTTCCAGGGCGGTCAGCGAGTGCAGGCGATCGGTGACCTCGACGCCGTAGGCGCCGATGTTCTGTATGGGCGACGCGCCAACGGTGCCGGGAATCAGCGAGAGGTTCTCCAGGCCATGCCAGCCCTGTGCCAGCGTGGACTGCACGAAATCATGCCAGGGCTCGCCGGCGGCGGCTTCGATGAAATAATGGTCCTGGTCGCTACCCAGGCAACGGATCCCGCGCATGTCGGGGTGAATGACCAGGCCGTTGAAGTCGCCGGCAAAGATGACGTTGCTGCCACCGCCCAGCACCATGAGCGGGAGATTGCGCGCGCACACCGAACGCAGCAGGCCTGCCAGCTCCGCCTCGGAGGACGGCGCGGCGAAGAAGCGCGCGCGTGCGGCGATTCCAAAGGTATTGAAGCGGGTCAGCGGGAAATGTTCGAGGAAGGTCATGTCAGCATCCGCAGCCAAAGACGCCCTGGCGCTTCAGGAGCGTGCGCAGCAGGGCGGTGCTGCCCGCCTCGATCAGGTCCAGGATCGCCTCGAAGCCATCGCTGCCACCATAGTAGGGATCCGGCACGTCACGGCCTTCGTGACCGGGCAGGTAATCCAGGAACAGCGCGGACTCGGCCTGTAAATGGCCGCTCTGCTGCTGCAGGAGGCGCATGGACTCCAGCACGGACTGGTCCATGGCCAGCAGCAGGTCGAAGCGGGAGAAATCGGCCAGTTCCAGCTGGTGCGCGCGCAGCTGATCCATGCGATAGCCGCGCTGGGCGGCGGCGCGGCGACTGCGGGCATCCGGCGCCTCGCCGACGTGGTGGCCGGCGATGCCCGCAGAGCGGGCGCTGAACATCTCGCCCCAGCCGGCCTTGGCCGCCTGCTCGCGAAACACCGCTTCGGCGGTGGGCGAGCGGCAGATATTGCCAAGGCAGACAAAAAGGACGCGGCTGGGGGCGGCCATGCGCTCAGCGCTCCAGGATCGCGCGGACGCGCTCGAGGTCTTCCGCGGTATCGACACCGGGCGGCAGGTGCACGGCGGCAACATCCACGTGGATCCTCACGCCATGGTAAAGCGCGCGCAGTTGCTCCAGCGCCTCCAGTTGCTCGATTTCCGCCGGCGGCCACTGCACGTAGTCGTGCAGGAAGCGGGCGCGGTAGGCATAGATGCCAAGATGGCGAAGGTAGAGGCTGCTGGCGGGCAACACCGACCGGTCCTGGGCGAACAGGTCGCGCGGCCAGGGCATGGGGGCGCGGCTGAAGTACAAGGCAAAGCCGCGCACATCGCGCACCAGCTTCACGATATTCGGATTGAACAGCTGCGCGACATCCGCCAGAGGCTCCGCCAGGGTCGCAATGCCGGCCCCGGGCGCGGCCGCGAGGTTGGCAGCGACCTGGTCAATGACCGCCGGCGGGATCAGCGGCTCGTCACCCTGCACGTTGACGACAATCACGTCGTCGGCCCAGGCCATCTTGTGCGCCACTTCCTGCAGGCGGTCGGTGCCGGAGGGATGCGCGGACGACGTCATCACCACATGAGCGCCGATCGCGCGCGCGGCCTCCTCGATGCGGGGGTCATCGGTGGCGATGATGACGTCATCGGCGCCACTGTCGCAGGCGCGCTCATAGACGTGGGCGAACATGGGTTTGCCGGCGATGTCCAGCAGGGGCTTGCCAGGCAGGCGGCTGGAGGCGTAGCGGGCCGGAATGACTACCTTGAATCCCATATCGGCCTCCTCAGCCCAGGCGCTCGTCGACGGTGAGGCGGCGCGCTTCCTCTTCGAGCATCACGGGAATGTCGTCGCGAATGGGGAAGGCCAGGCCGTCGGCACGGCAGACAAGTTCCGCCTGGCCGGCGTCGTAGTGCAGCGGGCCCTTGCAGATCGGGCAGACGAGGATGGCGAGCAGTTTCTTATCCAGCATGGGCATGGGTCCTGGCGAGCGCAGCAAGCTGCGCGTAAAGGCGGTCGAAGAAGGCGGCGGGCAGTTCCGCGCGAACGGGGACACACCAGGCCTGGCGCAGTGCCAGGGCCTGGCATTTCACGGCGTCCTTTTCGGTCATGACCACGGGCAGGAGGTCGCCGAAGTCCAGATCCGCCGCGACATAGTCGTGATGGTCGGGAAAGGCATGCCCGACCACGTCATAGCCCTGCATGCGCAGGGCCTGGAAAAAACGTTCCGGGTTGCCGATGCCGGCGACGGCATGGATCCGGCTGCCGGGCGCGGGCACCTCGCCCTCCTCCCCGTGCAGTGGCCGCCACTCCTGCAGCACCAGGCGCATGGTGACCGCGCCAGGCCAAGGCTGGCCCTCGCCGTTGACCACCACATGGTCGACGCGGCGCAGGCGCGACACCGCCTCGCGCAGGGGGCCTGCCGGCAGGCGCCAGCCATTGCCGAAGCCGCGTGCGCCATCCACCACCGCAATCTCGATATCGCGCGCCAGCGCGTAGTGCTGCAGACCGTCATCGCAGAGCACGACGTCGCAATCGCCCCCCGCCAGCAACGCCGCCACGGCACGGGCACGCCGGGGGTCCACTACCAGCGGCACGCCGGTACGACGCTGCAACATCACCGGCTCATCGCCTGCCTCGGCCGGCAGCGTGCCGGCCGAGACGCGCAGCGGGTAGGCGGCGGCGCAGCCGCCGTAGCCGCGGCTGACCACGCCTGGGCGCAAGCCGCGGGCACGCAATTCGCGGATCAGGATTTCGGTCAGCGGCGTCTTGCCAGTGCCGCCAACGGCGATATTGCCGATCACAATCACGGGCACGGGAAAGCGCTGCACCCGCCACAAGCCACTGCGGTACAGCCCGCGCCGCAGCGCGGACAACAGGATGTAAACCCCCGCCAGGGGCACCAGCAAATACAGCCAGGCGCGGCCCTCGTACCAGGCGCGGGCCAGGCCCTGGCTCACACCGCCCCCGGGGTGGTGGCTTCGTCATCCGCGAAGTTGCGGCTGTGCAGCTGAGCGTACATGCCGCCCCGGGCCAGCAGTTCGGCGTGGGTGCCGGTCTCGAGAATGCGGCCCTGGTCCATGACCACGATGAGGTCGGCCTTCTCGATGGTGGAAAGACGGTGCGCAATCACCAGCGTGGTGCGGTCCTGCATGACGGCATCGAGCGCGGCCTGGATGTAGTACTCGGATTCGTTGTCGAGGGCGCTGGTGGCCTCGTCCAGCACCAGGATGGGCGCATCCTTGATGAGGGCGCGCGCGATGGCGATACGCTGGCGCTGGCCGCCGGAGAGCTGCACGCCATCCTGGCCGACGCGGGTGTCATAGCCCGCGGGGAGCTGGCTGATGAAGTCATGGGCGTAGGCGGCGCGGGCGACCCGCTCGACCTCGTCCTGGGTACGATCGCGGAAAGCACCGTAGGCGATGTTGTGGCGGATGCTGTCGTCGAACAGCACCACCTTCTGGCTGACGGTGGCCATCTGCTGCCGCAGCGTGTCCAGGCGGTAGTCGGCGATGGGCTGGCCATCGATCAGGATCTCGCCCTCGCCCTGTTCGTAATAGCGCTGCAGCAGGTTGACCAGGGTGCTCTTGCCGGAGCCCGAACGGCCCACCAGGGCCACCGTCTGGCCCGGACGCACCTGCAGGCTGATGTCCGACAGCACGGGCTGGCCCGGCTGGTAGGCAAAGCCCACCCGGCGAAACTCGATCGCCCCCTGCAGGCGCGCCGGCGCCAGCGTGCCTTCGTCGCGCTCCGGTGGCAGGTCCAGCATCTGGAATATGTCGGCGGATGCCGCGATGCCGCGCTGGATCTTCTCGTTGATGTCGGTCAGCGCCTTCACCGGCTTCTGCAGCATGCCCGCCGCCACGATATAGGACACGAACTGGCCAGCCGTGATGCCCTGCATCAGGGCTGGCTGCAGCGCGATCCAGATTACGCCGCCCATGGCGATGGCCAGCAACAGCTGGACCAGCGGGGTGCTGATGGCGGACGTCACCACCATTTTCATGCCCTGGCGCAGGTTCTCGTGCGAGGCACGGTCGAAGCGCGCCCGCTCATAGGGCTCGCCACCGTAGTTCTTCACCACCTGGTAGGCCAGGATGGTTTCGTTGACGACATGGTTGACGTCGCCCATGGCATTCTGGATGCGGCCCGACAGCTTGCGGAAGCGCTTGCCGGCGGCGCGCACCAGCACCGCGGCCATGGGGCCGATGATGAACAGCGACAGCGACAGC
Source organism: Pseudomonadota bacterium (assembly GCA_040385265.1). Taxonomy (GTDB): domain Bacteria; phylum Pseudomonadota; class Gammaproteobacteria; order Pseudomonadales; family Moraxellaceae; genus UBA2031. The sequence goes on from JAZKHS010000031.1 coordinate 52,227, forward strand.
CGCCAGTTCATGTAGAACAGGTAGCTGACCAGCGTGATGACGATGAAGCCTTCGCGCACGATGGTCTTGAGGGCATCCGTGGCGGCGCCGGCGACCTGCTCGACGTTGAAGATGATGCGGCTGGCGATATGGCCCGGCGAGTTCAGGTGGAAATAGGAGGCCGGCAGCACCAGCAGCTTGTCAAACAGCTCGCGGCGCATCTCATAGACGATGCTGCGCGACACCAGCGACAGGAAATAGTTACCGATGAAGGAGCCGACACCGCGCATGGCGACGACGGCAATGACCAGCACGGGAAACCAGTTCATGTGCTTCTGGTTCTGGTGCTGGATGGCATCGATGATGTACTGGATCAGCTTGGCGCTGGCGGCCTCGGTCAGGCCGTTCAGGAGGAAGCCCAGGGTGCCGATGAGGAAGAACAACCAGAACTTGCCGGTGTAGCGCAGCAGGCGGCGATAGGCCTGTGCACCTGTCAGGGGACTGCCGGCGGATGAAGTACTCATAGCAAGGACCGTTGGGTAATGCCGGCCTGCGGAGGCGTGCCCCGGACCGGCAGGATCATTTGTCCGCGTCGGACCGGCGGGTACTGATGCTGAGACCCTGGAAACCCATCTGGCCGGCAACGTCCATCACGGTTACCACGGCCTGGTGCGGTGCGTTGCCATCGGCGGCAATGATGAAGGGCAGCCCGTGATTGCCCTCGCTCACCTTTTCGATGGCCGAGCGCAGGCTGGTGGACTGGCGGCTGGCCAGGACCTGGCCGTTGACCGCGTAGCTGCCGTTGGCGCTGATGGATACCTCGATGGTGCGGGCGTTCGCCGCGGCCGCGTCCCCGGTCGCCTCCGGCAGGCTGATGTCCAGCTTGCTGGGCTTGAGGAAGGTGGTCGACAGCATGAAGAAAATGATGAGGAAGAGCAGGCAGTCAATCAGTGGCGTGAGATTGATCTCCAGCGGATCCTCGGCGGGACGACGGAACTTCACGCCTGGGTCTCCCGCGGCGCCTTGGCGGGTGCCGCCTTGGCCGGCTTCTGCTCCATGTCGACCTCGCGGTCGCCGTGGACGATGTCGACCAGCTTGATGGCCTGCTGCTCCATCTCGACCGTCAGGCCGGCGAGGTGGCGCGTGAAATAGCGGTGCATGACCATGGCAGGAATGGCCACCACCAGGCCGCCGGCGGTGGTGATGAGGGCCTTGGAAATGCCGCCGGCCAGCAGCGCCGGGTCATTGATCCCGCTGCTGGTCACCGCCATGAAGGCCTCGATGATGCCGACCACGGTGCCGAGCAGGCCCAGCAGCGGCGAGATGACCGCGATGGTACCGAGCAGCGAGAGGTTGCGCTCCAGGCCGTGCAGGACATGCGAACCCGACTCCTCGATGCTTTCCTTCATGATCTCGCGACCATGCTTGGAATTCAGCAGGCCGGCGGCCAGGATCTCGCCCAGCGGCGAGTCTGTGCGCAACTGCTTGAGCTTGGCGGCATCGAGCTGGTTGGACTTGATCCACTGCCAGACACGGGCCAGCAAGTCGGGAGGCGCGACCCGGCTGCGGCGCAGCGTCCAGGCGCGTTCGAGGCAAATGGCCAGGGCCAGGGTCGATGCCAGAATGATCGGCGCCATCAGCCAGCCACCCGCTTTGATCAGCTCCCACACAGTTGCATTCTCCCGTCAGGTAAATCGCCACAAAGCGATGGTAAAGCGCCGCTACTTTACCGATTTACACCCGACCCGCCAAGCGCGGCCGGCCCGCGCCATTTGGCAAAAACTGCTGGGGCATCATTGGTTTGCCAATAGCGGCCGGAGACCTGCCGCCATTCCGCGAGCTCCATGCCGCCGGCCCCATCAAAACGCAGCTCGAGCGCGCCACTGCTGGCGGTATTGCGCCAGGGGATGCCGGCCGCCTCCAGGCGCCGCAGCACCTGCCGGGCCGGATGCCGAAAGGGATTGCGATAGCCGGCCGAGGCCAGCGCCAAGCGCGGCTGCACGGCGGAGAGGAAGGCGGGCGAGCTGGAGGTCCGGCTGCCGTGGTGCCCGAGCACGAGCACAGTGGCGGCCAGCTCCCCGGGCGGGAGCCGTGCCAGCAGGGCCTCTTCCCCGGGCCGCTCGAGGTCGCCCGGCAGCAACAGCGTGCTGCCGCCGCGGCGGATGCGCAGCACGCAGGAGCGGTTGTTGTCGCTGCCGGCTCCGTCCCGTTCCCGCGCGTCGGGATAGAGAATGGCGAACTCCCAGCCCTCCCAGAGCCAGCGCTCGCCGGCATTGCAGTCGCGCCAGCGCTGACCCGGAGGCGCGCGCACGGCGGGTGGACGCGAGCCCAGCACTTCCGCCACCGCCACGCCGGCCAGCACCGAACTGGCGCCACCGGTATGGTCAAGATCGTCATGGCTGAGCAGGAGTCGATCCAGCCGATACAATCCTCGGCGCCAGAGCACCGGCAGCACAAAGCGGGTGCCGGCGTCGGCCCGCGGCCCCAGCGCCGGTCCGGTGTCATAGAGCAGGCGGTGGCCGGCCGTCTCCACCAGCACCGAGAGGCCCTGCCCCACGTCAATCACGGTCACCCGCAGCTGCGTCCCGGACAGCACCGACGGCGGCAGCCACAGCGGCAACAGGAACAAGGGTGACAGCCAGCGCAGGCGAGTACTGGCCGGCTGCAACAGGCAGGCCAAGGCCAGCATCAGCCAGCAGAGGGCGCCCAGTCCGGCCAGGCTGAAGGGCACGCTGGCATGGGGCCAGGCGGCAAACTGCTCGAGCAGTGCATCAAGCACCTCGATGAGACTGGTGCCCAGGCGCCAGCACAGCTCAGCCGGAACATCGGCGCCGACCACCCAGCACAGGAAGCCCGCCAGGCCGAGGGGAACGACGGCAAAGGTCACCAGCGGCACCGCCAGCAGGTTGGCAAAGGGCGACACCCAGCTCACCTTGTCGAAGAACCAGAGGGTAAGGGGCAGCAACAGGAGGGTGACCACGAACTGCAGGACAATCACCTGCCGCCAGACGGGCACCGCCGCATCCTCCTGCCCCATCAGCATGAGTACGGCAACCGCGCCGAACGATAGCCACAGGCCGGCGGCATGTACTGCCAGCGGCGATGCGCCCAGGACAGCGACAAGGGCCGCCAGCCACACCAGGAAAGGCGGCAGGCGGCGCCCTGCCAGCGTCGCCAGCATCACGACCGCCACCATGACCAGGGTGCGCTCGGTGGGCACGGAGTAGCCGGCCAGCTGGCTGTAGGCCAGCGCCACGGCGAAGCCGGCCAGCAGCACCGGCCGCTGCAGCGGACACCACAGGGCCAGCCGCGGCAGCCGACGCAGGATCCGTAGCAGGAGCCAGCCGGCCACCGAGGCCAGCAGCACCACGTGCAGGCCGGAGATGGCCATGAGGTGAACAACCCCGGTCCTGCTGTATTGCTCCCAGGCGAGCGGGTCGACCAGGCTGCGGTCACCGCTGACGAGGGCCAACAGGACGCCGGCGGCGGGACGGTCAAGGAAATGCTGGCTGAATGCCTCGCGCAGACGCAAGCGCATGCCGTCCATGGAGAAGCCGGCAGGTGGCCGGCACTTCATGGACCGCACGGAACCCGTGGCGGTGACACCTTCACTCAGCAGCCATGCCTCGAAGTCGAAGCCGGCGGGATTGGCGGCGCCGTGCGGGCGCTTCAGGCGCACCTCGAGGCGACAGAGGCTGCCTGGCGCCGGCAAGCCTGGCAGTGGCGAGAACAGCTGCCACAGCCCGGAGACCACCGGTGCCCCGCCTCCCTCCGGCAGCGGCGCCACCGCCAGCGGCCGCAAGCGGAAACGCGCACCGCGGGGCGAGGCCGGCTCGGGCAGCCCGGCAACTTCTCCCTGCACGACCAGCGTACGCCCTTCCAGCGCAGCAGGAAGCCAAGCGGCCAGGCTACGGCTGGCCACCCCGGTCGACCAGGCGAGGGCCAGGCAGAAGACCAGGCCGGAGCGGGCCAGCCTGCGATAGCGGCCACGCCAGGCCAGGGGCGCCAGGGCCAGCGCGGGCAGGAGCAACCCCCACCACGGCGGCAGCGCCGGCAGCAGCGGCAGCAGGAGCAATCCGGCGCTCGCGGCGACCAGCAGGGTTCCCATGACAGGTCCGAGGCAAAAGCAGGGCGGCCAAGTCTGGAGCCTGGAAGCACTGGCTGGCTGCCGGCATTTGCCCTCTCGACATGAAAGCCATTGACCCGGCGGGACTGATTGTCAAAGATGGCGCACTTTTTCCCGGTTGAGCTCCATGCCCAAACGCCTGATCACCCGCTACCTGCCCTCGCCGGATCGCATCATTCATCACCCGATGCTGCGCTTCATGAGCAAGCGGCTGGCAGATCCCGGGCTCTGGCACCTGCATCGCCGCTCCGCCGCCGGCGCCATGTTCTGGGGCCTGTGGTGCGCCATGCTGCCGATGCCGTTCCAGATGCTGCCGGCAGCGGCACTCGCCATCCTCTTCCGCGTCAACCTGCCCCTCACCATCCTCCTGGTCTGGATCAGCAATCCCCTTACCCTGATCCCGCTCATGTGGGTGGCCTACTGGCTGGGCAGCCATCTCATGGGCACGCCCATGGCCAGCGGGGCCGAGCTGCGCGCCTTCCTCAACGAACTGACCGTGCTCCTCGGCAACTGGTTCGGCGTGGGCCAGCCAGGCTCGACCGAACACCTGTCACGCTACCTGGAGCCCTTCCTGCTCGGCACGATGGTGCTGGGCTTCATGATGGGCAGCCTGGGCTATGTGGCGATGCGCCTCTACTGGCGCTGGCATGTACTGTCGGCCTGGCAGCGCCGGCAGCGTCGTCGCCAGCAGGCGAAGACGGAAAGCTGAGGGCGACGTCCGGGGGGCATGGCAACCGCAGAGGGCCGACAGGCGTGAACGCGGAAAGGCGCGGAGCCAGGCCGGGCGGAGTGGTGGCGGCCGCAGCTGCGAAAGGGCTGCTACCGGCGCGGGAGTCTCCGGCCGGGCGCTGGCCCTTGCAGTGGGCTCAGGCCGGGGTTTCGCTGAGGCGGCCGTGGTCCATGCGCAGGATGCGATGCGCCTTGCGCGCCAGCACCTGGTCATGGGTAACAATGACAAAGCTGATGCCCAGCTCGCGGTTCAGTTCGGCCAGCAGGGCCTGCACGTCTTCCGAGGTATCGTTGTCGAGGTTGCCGGTGGGCTCGTCTGCCAGCACCACGGCCGGCTCCGTCACCAGGGCGCGGGCCAGCGCCACGCGCTGGCGCTCGCCGCCCGAGAGTTCTGTCGGCTTGTGCGCCATGCGCGCGCCCAGACCCACCCGCTCCAGCATCCTTGCCGCCCTCGCCTGCGCCTCTGGAATGCTGCCCTTGCGCAGCAGCAGCGGCATGCACACGTTCTCCAGCGCGGTGAATTCCGGCAGCAGGTGGTGAAACTGGTAGACGAAGCCGATATGCCGGTTGCGCAGCTCGCCGCGCCGGGTCTCGTCAAGACGGCTGAAGTCCTGGCCGCAGATGCGCACCTCGCCGGCGCTCGGGGTATCCAGCCCCGACAGCAGGTGCAGCAGGGTGGTCTTGCCGGAGCCGGAGGCGCCGACGATGGACACGAACTCGCCGCGCCTCACCTGCATGTCGACGTCATGCAGGATCTCCAGCACCTGGGGACCTTCCTCGAAACGCTTGCCCAGGCCGCGGGCTTCCAGCACCAGTTCACTCATAGCGCAGGGCCTCCGCCGGCTGCACGCGCGCGGCCCGGGTCGAGGGATAGCGCGTGGCGCCCAGGCTGAGCAGGAGGGCCGCAATGCTCACCTTGAGCACATCCGACCACTCCAGCTGCGAGGGCAGGTAATTCACGAAATAAGCGTCGAAGAGCCTGACGTTGAACAGGGTCTCGAAGCCGCTGGCAATGTCACCGATGGTTAGCGACAGCAGCACGCCGAGGCCGACGCCAAGGGTGGTTCCGACAATGCCGATGGTGGCGCCCTGCACCACGAAGATGCGCCGGATCAGGTCGGGGCTCGCGCCCATGGTGCGCAGGATGGCGATGTCCCCTTTCTTGTCGGTGACCACCATGACCAGGCTGGACAGGATATTGAAGGCCGACACCATGACGATGAAACCGAGCAGCAGGGCCATCATGGCCTTTTCCATCTTGATGGCGCTGAACAGGTTGCCGTGGGTGAGCGTCCAGTTGCTGGCGTAGAGCAGCTCGGGATGCTTGGCGGCCAGGCGCGCGCTGACCGCGGGGGCGTCGAAGAGATCGTGCATCTTCAGGCGCACCCCCTGCACCTTGTCGTCGATGCGCAGCAGGCGGCCGGCATCGTGCAGGTTGACGTAGGCGATCATGCCGTCGATATCGGCCCCCACCTTGAAGACGCCGACCACGGTGAAGCGCTTGAAGCGGGGAATCACGCCGGCCGGTGACAACGAGGCCTCGGGTAGCACCAGCGTCACCTTGTCGCCGGGGCCGACCCCCAGGTTGCCGGCCAGGCCAGCTCCCAGGATGATGCCGAACTCGCCGGCACGCAGGTCTTCCAGCCGTCCCGCCACCAGGTGGTGATGGACGATGGACACCTTCTTTTCCGCCTCCGGCTCGATGCCGGTGACCATGGCGCCGCTGACCAGGCCGCTGGCGGCAATCATGCCCTGCAACTGGTTGAAGGGCGCTGCCGCCTCGACGCCAGGCTCGCGCATGGCGTAATCCGCCACCTTGCGCCAGTCATAGAAGGGGTCGTAGGCATTCAGCGTGGCCTGTGGCACCATGCCGAGAATGCGGTTTTTGAGCTCCCTGTCGAAGCCGTTCATGACCGACAGCACGGTGATGAGCACCGCGACCCCCAGCATCAGTCCGATGATGGAGGTCAGGGAGATAAAGGATATGAAGTGGTTTCGGCGCTTGGCGCGGATATAACGCAGGCCGATGAACAGGGACAGGGGCTTGAACATGCGCCGCATTAAACCACACTTGGCAAAAAGCTGAACAAGACAGTCGGCTGATACCGCACACCAAGAGAGGGCCGTTATGAGCCACCCGCCCCTGAACCCCGACGACCGTCGCGTCGCCCCGCGCATCAACTCCACCCTGGCGCTGATCTATCAGCGCATCAGCTCGGTGGAGGCCAGCCTGGATCCCTACTCTCCCGCCTTCCAGCTGCCTCACCATTTCACCCTGTCCGTCGAGCTCACCCGTATAGAGGAAGAGCACGAGGCCGCAGTGGCGTCGCTGTCCCGCATGATGCCGGGGATGGATGAGCTGGTGAGCATGTTCAACCGCAAGCTGGCGGCGCTCGCCACCGCCATCGAGGGCGGCCTCAGCCAGGTCATCACCCCCGCCCCGCAGCGCGTGAACATCTCCGAAAGCGGTCTTTCCTTCCATGCCGTGGAGCCGCTGCTGCCGGGGGGCTTCCTGCACCTCGCCATCAGCAACCCGGCCCAGGGCTATCACATCGCCGCCACCGGGCGCATCGTGTTCTGTGAGGAGGAAGACCTGGAGGGCTACCGGACCGGCGTCGCCTTCGTGTCCCTGCGCGACGAGGACCGGGAAACCCTGGGGCGTGACGTAAACCGCAAAGTTCGTGAAACCGAGATCGTGGCGGACTTCCTCAACCCTGAAAACGGTTGAATAGTGAGCGGCAAGTCTCTAGAGTCATTGGAGTTTCCAATAATAAACCCCAGGAACGGGAAGCAATGATGCGCGCCAAAATCCTCCGCTGCGCCCTCCTCATGGCCGTTTTGCCCCTCACCGCAGAGGCCGAACTGCCCGCCGCCGGCACCCGAATGAACGCCGTCGAGGCCCGCTTTGGCCAGCCCCTCCGCAAGGATCCGGCGGTCGGCCAGCCGCCCATCACTCGTTGGGAATACAGTGATTTCGTGGTGGTATTCGAGCGCTCCACCGTGGTGCATAGCCTCAGCGTGACGCGCCCGGCCGGCAGCCCGGCACCGTCCACCGCCAAGCCCGCCCCCGCCGCCACCCCCAAACCTGCCCCGGCACCCAAGCCGGCAGCGGCAGTGGCCCCCTCGCCCCAGCCGGCCCCCGCGGCAGCTGCCACCCCGGTGCCGATGACTACCCCTGCGCCCGTTGCTGCCCCTGAGGCCCCCAAACCGGCCGCCGTGCCCATCGCCAAGCCCGCTGCTGTTGCCCCGGTGGCCTCGCCGGCGCCAGCCCCGGTCGCGCCGGCCAAGCCGGTGGCCAAGCCCGCCCCGGTATCAGAGGCAGATGAAATGGCTCCGGCCGGCAGCGCCGGTCCCCTCCCGGACGCGTCGCCGCTCCCTGCCAGCGAAGGCGCCGCATCCGAACCCCGTATCGATCCGGAGACCGGGCGTATCATCCTGTAACTAGCCTGATGGCATTCCTGAAAAGGCCGACATCACTGTCGGCCTTTTTGTTTCCGGAGCGAACCGGCGCCGGGGATGACAGCGGCAAGGTTTTATGGGGGAATGCGGTCATGGCAGCCAACGTTCACGGGGCCAGGAGAAATGCATGCGGCTGATCGGCCATCGCGGTGCGCGCGGCGAGGCACCGGAAAACACCCTGAGCGGCTTCCGCTACCTGCGGGGACTCGGCGTGCGCGCCGTGGAGCTCGATATCCTGGTCAGCGCCGACCAGCAGCTCGTGGTCATCCATGACAGCTTTATCGACCGCACCACCTTGTCCCATGGCCGCGTCGATGCCCTGACCGCCGCCGAGCTCGCGGCCGTCAACGCCACCCGGCGCCGGTTTCCAGACTGGCCCGAAATTGGCGGCGTCCCCTCCCTGCGCGACGTAATGGAGGTGCTTCGCGATTTCGAGCATGTCCAGTTCGAGGTCAAGGCCCGCAGTGAGGAGGAAGCCCTCTTCGTGGCAGAGGCCTTCCCTCCACTCTGGCGCGAATTCGGCTTTGGCGACCGGGCCTTCACCACCTCCTTCAATCCGCACTACCTGGACTATGTGCGCCAGGCCGCGCCGGAAATTCCGCGCGGCTTCCTCTTTGAGCTGGACTTCAGCCTGGACCCGGTGGCGATCGCCAAGGCCCTGGGCTGCCGCTCGCTGGGACCGCACCAGGAGCGCTGCACCCCCGATCTGGTCGCCTCGGCCAATGAGGCCGGCCTGACCGTCTCGACCTGGACCGTGAACAGCATCGCCCGCATGCGCGAGCTCGCCGAAATGGGGGTGGATGGCGTCATCACCGACCTGCCGGCACTCGCGCTGGCGGAGGCCAGGGACCTGTTCCAGGCCTGAGCCGCCGCGCCGGCGGCCGGATTTATGCCCCCGCCAGACGATTGATGTCCTCAGGCACTTGACGGATGGGTTATCCACAAAAGCTGTGGATAAAGTAGAGGATAAGTTTGCGGATTACTTGTGCGAGACGCGCCAGGCCAGCGTTCCGACGATTTGACGCTTTTTTGAACAAAATGCTTTTTATATATTTTTCAATGACTTAGCATTTAGCCACCCGATACAGGGGTGGTACAAAAATCGTTTGGGGCGTTTCAGGGTAAGCAGCCACTCTCTGTGTACAAGTATGGTGCAGGAAAAGCTTCTGATCGTTCTTGAGCCCCAGCTTCAAAAGCCATGGTAACTTTTTGAAATTGAATGGCTTTACGACAGGACCACAGGATCAGTGGCAGCTTTTCCTCCCCTGAATGGCGCAGGGGCCGCCAGACCGGGTCCGGCTTGCGCCGGGCAAGTGCCCGGCCCGGCTCAGGCCTGCAGCACGAACAGCTGCTCGCGCAGCCGATGCACTTCGTCGCGCAGGCGGGCGGCCTCCTCGAACTCCAGGTTGCGTGCCTTGGCCAGCATCTCGGCCTCCAGGGCCTTGATCCGCGCCCCCAGGGTCTTGGGATCGTGCGGCTCCTGGCCATAGCCCTTGCGCTTCTCCGCGACCTTGCCCTTGCCCCCTTTCTGCTTTGCCGCCACGGCGCCGTAGGCGCCTTCCATGATGTCGGTAATGGCCTTGGTGACGCCCCTGGGAGTGATGCCGTGCTCCAGGTTGTAGGCCACCTGCTTCGTCCGGCGGCGGTCAGTCTCCTCCATGGCGCGCTGCATGGAGCCGGTGACCCGGTCGGCGTAGAGGATGGCCTTGCCGTTCAGGTTACGCGCGGCGCGGCCGATGGTCTGGATCAGTGAGCGATCGGAGCGCAGGAAGCCTTCCTTGTCAGCGTCGAGGATGGCGACCAGCGACACCTCGGGCATGTCCAGGCCCTCGCGCAGCAGGTTGATGCCGACCAGCACGTCGAAGGTGCCCAGGCGCAGGTCGCGGATGATCTCGACGCGCTCCACGGTCTCGATGTCGGAGTGCAGGTAGCGGACCTTCACGCCATGCTCGGACAGGTAGTCGGTAAGATCCTCGGCCATGCGTTTGGTCAGCGTGGTGACGAGCACGCGCTCGTTGACGGCGACGCGCTTGCCGATCTCGGACAGCAGGTCATCGACCTGGGCACGGGCGGGCCGCACCTCGATGACGGGGTCGACCAGGCCGGTGGGACGCACCACCTGCTCCACCACCTGATCGGCATGCTCGAGCTCGTATTTGCCAGGGGTGGCGGAGACCAGCACCATCTGCGGCGCGATGTGCTCCCACTCCTCGAACATCATGGGACGGTTGTCGAGCGCGGACGGCAGGCGGAAGCCGTAGTTGACCAGGTTCTCCTTGCGCGAGCGGTCGCCCTTGTACATGGCGCCGATCTGCGGAATGGTCACGTGCGACTCGTCGACAATGAGCAAGGCATCGGGCGGCACGTAGTCGAACAGCGTGGGTGGCGGCTCGCCCGGCTGGCGGCCGGAAAGGTGGCGCGAATAGTTCTCGATGCCGTTGCAGTAGCCGAGCTGCTGCATCATCTCCAGGTCGAACTGCACGCGCTCACGCAGGCGCTGCTCCTCGATCAGCTTGCCGTGCTCGTGGAAATATGCGAGACGCGGCGGCAGCTCGGCGCGGATGGCCTCGATCGCCTTGTGGATCTGCTCCATCGGCGTCACGTAATGGCTCTTGGGATAGATGCTGACGCGCGGCACGCGGCGCAGGATCTCGCCGGTGAGCGGGTCGAACCAGGCGATGTTCTCGACTTCCTCGTCGAAGAGCTCGATGCGCACGGCGTCGGCCTCGGATTCGGCCGGGAAGACGTCGATGACGTCGCCGCGCACGCGGTAGGTGCCGCGGAAGAACTCCATGTCGTTGCGCGTGTACTGCATTTCCGCCAGGCGGCGCAGGATGACGCGCTGGTCCATGCGGTCGCCGCGCGTCACGTGCAGCAGCATCTTCATGTAGGCGTCGGGGTCGCCGAGGCCGTAGATGGCGGAGACAGTGGCGACGATGATGGCGTCGCGGCGCTCGAGCAGGGCCTTGGTGGCGGACAGGCGCATCTGCTCGATGTGCTCGTTGATGCTGGCGTCCTTCTCGATATAGGTATCGGAGGACGGCACGTAGGCTTCGGGCTGGTAATAGTCGTAGTAGGAGACGAAATACTCGACCGCGTTGTTCGGGAAGAACTCGCGGAACTCGCCGTAGAGCTGGGCGGCCAGGGTCTTGTTGTGCGCCAGGATGATGGTCGGACGCTGCAGCTTCGCGATGACGTTGGCCATGGTGAAGGTCTTGCCGGAGCCGGTGACGCCGAGCAGGATCTGGTGCGAGAGGCCATCCTCCAGGCCCTCGCAGAGCTTCTGGATGGCCCCGGGCTGGTCACCGGCGGGCTCGAATTTCGATTCGAGCCGGAAGGCGGTCTTCGGCTCCAGGTATACGACGTTGTCACTCATGGCACACCTCATGAAAGACCCTCCAGTCTACACCGCCTGCGCCCTGCCGGCCTGACCTCCTGCTCCGCCGCTGCCAGCGCTAGCTCCCCTGGCCCTGGCCCTGGCCCTGGCCCTGGCCCTGGCCCTGGCCCTGGCCCTGGCCCTG